>NZ_JADABR010000037.1:0-4389 GCF_015672585.1 Enterobacter sp. Res13-Sevr-PEC09-46
AAAAAAAACACTGTTAAGCATAGCCCTACTAACCGCCTCGATTACCGCTTTATCAGGCTGTCAATCCAATGCCGATCAATATGCTGCTGACGTTTATGACGCAGGGCAACTGAATGCAAAACAGGAGACGAAAACTGTAAACATAATTTCTGTTTTGCCTGCGAAGGTTGCTGTTGATAACACTGCAAACAAACAAGCTGCACAAACCTTTGGGGCAATCCTTGGCGCTGTGGTTGGCGGTGTGGCTGGTCATAATGTCGGAAGTGGTAGCGGACTTGGCACAACAGCCGGAGCCGTTGGCGGTGGTGCCGTCGGTGCCGCAGCAGGAACATTAGTCAAAGATAAATCTATCGTTGAAGGTGTTTCTTTAACTTATAAAGAAGGGACAAAGGTATTTACATCAACTCAAGTAGGAAAACCATGTCAGTTTACTACTGGTTTAGCTGTTGTTATTTCCACAAAAAATAATGAAACAAGAATCCAACCAAACACAACATGCCCGGTAAAAAAATAAGATTCAAACGATGAAAAGAATCATTATACCCCTCATCCTTTCTTTTAGTGGAAGCAGCTTTGCAAACTCACTTCAAGAACAATTATCCGCAGTAGCTCAAGCTGAACAGCAGGGGAAGGCTGAAGAGCAAAGACTCATGGATATCCAGAGAGAAAAAATTGAGGAAAACAAACGGCTTGAGCAAAAAAGGAGAGAAAGAGCAAGAGCAGAAGCGAACAGGAGAGCAGCCATAGCTTCTGCAGAGAGAAAAGCTCACCGTGAAAGAATCGAAGCTGAGCTCAAAGCCGATAAAAATAGAGATCAGAAATATGAAGATGAACTAAGAAAGCTTGAAATCGAAAAACAAAAGTTAGCATTAGCCAGGGAAGAGGCAAGAGTTAAACGCGAAAATGAATTCATAGACCAAGAGTTAAAAAACAAGGCAGCCCAAACAGATGTAATTCAATCTCACGCCGACTCAAACAGAAATATTTCAGAAGGCGGGAAAGATTTAATGAAAAGCGAAGGGAAAGCCAGAGAAAAAGAAGCTGGAGGATGGTTTAACTAGCTTCATTTTTATAATTAAAGTTGATTTCAAGTTTAATTAACAACGGATGTAATTTACCATAACATCCGTTGGCCGTACCGCCCCGGACAGCTTCGCCGCGAACGGGGCGGCAGTCAGCCAAAAACAACAACAACCCACCCGGTAAACCACCCCGATCGCGACAGATAAATTTTACCCGACTGCATAGCCATGCAGCCAGATGCATGGCGTGTAAAGTCACACTAAAATCAGCGCGAACGCCTTAAAAACAGGTAAATGCTTCTCCAGCCAGTCCCACAGCCCGGCCGCCAGATACAGGCAGTTAAGTACAGCTTCAATGACGTTAAGCAATTTCATAATTCCCCCACAGGTATAGGCCGTGATCTTTTTGATCACGAACCTATTTAGCGGGAGAAGTAAAAGCCCCTCTTCGTGCGGGTTGTCAGCTGCCTGGATGGTTTAAAGTGTCGGCCCGCGGTAGGTTTTCTGCGGCTGGCGCTCCAGCTCCAGTGTTTTCTGATACTCACTCTCCCTCTGCCGGAACTCGGTGGCATTCAGTTCCCGGACAAGCGGCGCAGCTGCTCGCTTAAACTCAGCACCTGCGTGCTCAAGTCCGACACGCGCTCGTTCAGCACCGCGTTCTCCCGTTGCATAAGCCCACACATGCTCCGCCATTCCGCGAAGGCGCTCTCCCATTCGTCCAGCCTTTGCGAGTAGTCCTGCTGTAGCTGCTCTAATGCGCTCAGCAACTGCTTTTCCAGCTCTGTCATCTTCCGCTACTCCTGTTTCAGGCGGATCCATGTCGTCCCGTCGTAAGGGATGGCTTCGGTTTGCATCCCCGGCGGCAGGATAAGAAACCTCCGGCCGTCGCTGCTCTCCTGATAGCGCACTCCCCACGTCCGGGCGGTCATTTTCGCCAGGGTATCTTCCTGCTGACGAAGATGCGTGTAATTGTCGGTTATCTGCTGCCCCTGCCACCACAGAATGCTCCCGCTCGTGCCGATCAGCAGCGCTGACACCATCAGGATGGTGAGCCATGTCCGCCCGGCAGTCCGCAGTACGCTCCGCCGGTTTTTCTCCATCGCCTCGCTCATACTCTGCTCGTGGGCGAGGATGGCGTCGCTGATTCTCCTCGCGCTTGCGCTCAGTTCCGCTCTGACAGACTGCTCGTGCTCGCTGAATGCGGCTTTCAGCATCTCGCCGGTACTCTGCTGCTGCGCTTTCGATTGCTGCTCTAAGTCCTTCGCCAGCGTTAAAAGACTGCTCATAGATGGCTCCCTTCAGTCGGATGTTTCGCCCCCCGTCCGGGTCGGCAATGCTGATACTGTTTTTCGTGGTGCGCACCACCTCAAAACCTGACCGTTCCAGCGCCTCAGTGACGTCCTGACGGCTTTTCAGCTTCCCGGACGAAGCAAGGGTCAGCAGTCCGCGCGTGATGGCTTCTGCGGCCTCCTGCTTCGTTTTCGGCAGTCCGGACGGCGTGACCAGCGCCCGGCGGTTTTCCGGTGCGTTCGGGTCGTGCAGCTCCAGTCTGCCGTTCACGATGGTCTGCCATGCATCGATACGCAGCCGGTCGGCGCGGTCGTAGTACGGCTGGAGCCGCCTGCCGGTCAGCAGCTCGGTATTGGGGATCAGAAAGTTCAGCTCCAGACGCCCCTTGTCCTCGTGCTCCACCCACAGAATGCTGTACTGATCTTTATCAAGTCCGGGCATCAGAACCCGCTCGAAGCTGGCCATCAGTTTTTCCCGCTGGCCGGGAGGCAGATCGGCCTCCGCAAACGACAGGACGCCGGAGGTGTATTTCTTTACGTAAGGCGACGCGTCAATCAGCTCCCGGACTTCTTCCGGCTTCCCCTGCAGGACGCTGGCGCCTTCACGCTGCCGGTCTTTACCCAGCAGATAGTCCACCGGCCCGGCGCCACCGCCGCGACCGCGTGGATGAAATTTAACGATCATCGTCCGTTCCTTTCTCAAGAACGGCGTGCCGCAGCCGCTCAAGCCCGGCATCGATGGACATCAGCGCCGCCACAATCTGTACCCTGTCATGGCCGGTGCCGCCGCCGGCGTTAACACGGCGGGCTATCTGGTTCAGGTTATTGCCCATGCCGGCAAGCTGGCGCAGCAGCGCCGGCGAGATTGAGGGGAGCTTTCCGGAACGTGCCGGCTTTTCGTCCAGGCAGGTCTGCCGCATCCACGCCGCCAGCTGCCTGCCGTCACAGCGCTCAAGCAGCCGCCGGTGCTCGTCCTCCGTCACCCACATGGTGAGCATCTTGTTCCGTTTCTCTGACAAACCGGCCTCCTGATAACGCCGGGACGGGCGGGAAAGCCTTTCCCGGTCGGCGCGGGGTTGGACAAGCCGCAGGCGCGTCAGGCTTTTGGCGGGTTTCGGGGCGCAGCCCTGAACCAGTCACGTAGCGCTAGCGGAGTGTATACTGGCTTAATATGTTACGGCGGAGTAACACTTTATGAAAGTGCTTCATGTAGCAGGAGAAAAAGGTGGCACCAGCGCGTCAGCAGAATATGTGATACAGGATATATTCCGCTTCCTCGCTCACTGACTCGCTACGCTCGGTCGTTCGGCTGCGGCGAGCGGAAATGGCTTACGAACGGGGCGGAAATTTCCTGGAAGATGCCAGGAAGAAACTTAACAGGGAAGCGAGAAGGCCACGGCGGAGCCGTTTTTCCATAGGCTCCGCCCCCCTGACAAGCATCACAGAATCTGACGCTCAAATCAGTGGTGGCGAAACCCGACAGGACTATAAAGATCCCAGGCGTTTCCCCCTGGTAGCTCCCTCGTGCGCTCTCCTGTTCCTGCCTTTCGGTTTACCGGTGTCATTCCGCTGTTATGGCCGCGTTTATCTCATTCCACGCCTGACACTCGGTTCCGGGAAGGCAGTTCGCTCCAAGCTGGACTGTATGCACGAACCCCCCGTTCAGTCCGACTGCTGCACCTCCTCCGGTAACTTTCAACTTGATTCCAACCCGGAAAGGCACGACAAAGCGCCACTGGCAGCAGCCATTGGTAACTGGGAATTAGTGGATTTAGATATCGAGAGTCTTGAAGTGGTGGCCTGACTACGGCTACACTGTAAGGACAGTATTTGGTATCTGCGCTCCACTTAAGCCAGTTACCTGGTTAAGCAGTTCCCCAACTGACTTAACCTTCGAAAAAACCGCCTCCCCAGGCGGTTTTTTTGTTTACAGAGCAAAAGACTACGCATTGCTCAAAGAAATCTCAAGAAGTTCTTCATCTTAGTGGAAAATCAACCACCACCTTTAGCCTTTACTTTTTACGGATAATTCCTAAAAATGTTTTTTTACATTAAGAAACAGGAAGTCACATGAGCTC
>NZ_JADABR010000038.1:0-91246 GCF_015672585.1 Enterobacter sp. Res13-Sevr-PEC09-46
AAAAAAAACCATATAAGACATGAACGCCATTCCGGCCACGATCCTGAAACTTACCTTTTCAGTTGAAGCAGAAATATTCCTGAATACTATTTCCAGTGGAAACACCTGAAGATGCGCCAGCAGTGCTATACAGAGCGGGATGGCCACATAAATCTGGCATCGCCGCATCCATCTCACCTTCGTATTTTTAATTGATAAGTCGTGTTCTAGATATTTTCGGTTTATCAGGCAGGAAATAATTATGGTCAGTACACCGATACTTAGCAAAGACAGCCAGCCTGAATTATTTTTTACGGCCTGGCTGAAATCGAAAGCATAGTAAAATACATAGATAAACGCCATCGGGAACAGTCCTGACAGCATCAGTATCGATAAAAAGTTATTCTGAATTTTATTGTATGTAGGAAGATTATTGATGTCCAGAGGAATGATAATCGGCATGAATATAGAGATTATAAAAAAGATAAATAACAGAATCGCTAATGAGAATACGGCTGCGCAGCAGACCATAGCGAATAGACTCTTGATGCTCATCACCTCAAAGAAAACATCGAGTCTGTCAAGACGACTGAAATATCCCCAGAGCACAGTCAGCGCGATCCCTGATATGATGCCAGACGGAGTTAATACCGAAATTAACAGCGTCTTCCATTTTTGATTCATTGTTAACATTCCCTCTTTATTATGGTGGTTAAGCTAAATTAGCAGCGTTACAGCGTACAGGCACCTACCCGAATCTGACCGTCAACAGCTGTTCGAGCTGCAATGACCGAAGAATGGTTTCAGTTTTTTCTGCTTATTAAAATGTACCTTTGAAAAAGTAGACTTTCTGCGGTACGCTCTGACAGTAAGTTTGCCCCCGATTTTTTACGCAGCGCGCCGGACGGAGCCCGACATGATCCTGATTCCCGATGACGAACCGGAGCTGAGTCTGCCCGCAGCCAGTGAGGAATTCCTGCCGGCGCTGTCAGGTGAGAATGCCCCGGTCAGCCCGGCCCGGGCCTACCTGCTTTCACTCAATTCCCACCGCAGCCGGCAGACCATGGCCTCGTTCCTGAACATCGTCGCCGTTATGCTCGGAGCTGCCTCCCTGGAGTCCTGCAGCTGGGGTAGCCTGCGGCGCCATCACGTGATGGCCGTGACCGAACTGCTGCGCGACACCGGCCGGGCCACCGCCACCGTCAACACCTATCTTTCGGCACTCAAGGGCGTGGCGAAGGAAGCCTGGATGCTCAGGCTGATGGACCTGGAGAGCTTCCAGCACATCCGGGCGGTCCGTAACCTGCGCGGCAGCCGTCTTCCGCGCGGCCGGGCCCTGCCGCCGGAGGAGATCCGGGCGCTGTTCGGTGCTTGCGAGGCCGATGACTCCAGCATTGGGGTGCGCGATGCGGCGATGCTGGGTGTCATTCTCGGCTGCGGCCTGCGACGCTCGGAGGCCGTGGGGCTCGATTTGTGTGACATTGTCACAGATGAGCGGGCGCTCAGGGTACTGGGTAAGGGGAACAAGGAAAGGCTGGCCTATATGCCGGCGGGCACCTGGCAGCGGCTCAGAAAGTGGATCGATGACGTGCGGGGAGAAAAAGACGGGCCGCTATTCACCCGTATCCGCCGCTTTGACACCCTGACGAACGACCGGCTTACCGACCAGACGGTGTACCATGTCCTGCAGGTGCGCCAGCGCCTGGCTGGGATTGCAAAATGCGCACCGCACGATTTAAGGCGAACCTTTGCGACCTCCATGCTGGATAACGGCGAGGACTTAATCACTGTAAAGGATGCCATGGGGCATGCCAGCGTCACCACCACCCAGCAGTACGATCGCCGCGGCGAAGCGCGCCTGCGCACGGCTCGTGACCGTCTGGATCTGATATGAACTTAATAACATACCAAGATGATAAGTTAACAAGATAGTGTGCAAAGATGCTCGCAGGCTGCGCGATTTTCTCGAATGGTTCAACAGTGGAACTTCCGTTAAAGTAGGTCTGCCGGTTATCCTGCTTCCCCTTCTGAACCGGGGTGGTTTGGATATGCGGGATGGCCGGTCCTTTTCGTTCTTTCGCCGGGTACCATATGTGATTTTGAGGGTTATGAAGCGTGAAAATCTTCTGCAACTTCAGAAAAGTAGCTGAGTAACCGGGTATCTCTCGCTGGCATACGTTCATGAGCCGGTGTTATCAGCCCCATCAGCAGAAAGCGGCCGCTATCCCACATGTGTTCTGTGTAAATGAGATAATGATCTGAGGTACGGTTGTAATTCTCTTGTCTGGCACTCCAGGTGAGCTGGAAATGCAGATTAACGTGAATATGCTGGACGTTAGCATCGACAGCGAATGGCGGGAAATCAAAGGGGGCGTCCCTTCCAAGGAGATTCGACGGTGCGCCAGTTGATTTATACGTGATGAACTCTGCCTGTAGCTGACTCTCCAGCTCAGGGTAAACGGCAAACGTGGGCTGGAAAAACGAATCCCACGTGACATGACTGTACTCAGCCGTTAACGCCATTTGGCCGCAGCCCTGTCGCCTGAATCCAGCAGGTGATTCATGGCCGAGAGGTTGATTCCAGAGTCACGCACTTCTGTCGTTCGCGTGATTTGATCAATCAGACTAAGGTAGTTTTTGGTCGCAAGACTGACCATCTTAATGGCCTTAAAGAACGCAAACTCAACAGAATTCCTGTCATACGACTGAATGATGTTTTTTTCCGGCAACATCAGAACAAAGGACTCTGCGATACCTGCGACATGGATAGTATGATTTCTGATGTCGCTGGCGACTTTGATAGCGCCGGAGAAATCGCTGTCTGCATACCGGGCCAGCTCAATGCGACTTGAGCGTAATTCTTCAGCTACGTCATTGAGAGCAACAGTGAGCTCGCTGATATCGGTTTTGTTGACTCTGGAGCCCATTTCGTAAACCCGTTCAACAATCGTAGGCTGACACGCAACCGCTTTGGGTTGCGGCTGGAAACTGGCAAGAACCAGTGCCACTGCGGCCTGCAAGTGCTGGATTTTAAATTTCACGACGACGGACTCCATAATCATCATCTCTCGACGAGGCGCTGCATTTTACTACTGAACTTAACTATATGCTAAAAAAAGTTGGTTGCATATGTGGCTGGCACAGCAAACAGGAAATTGAAATCCTCTATCTGGCCGTGGCTTTCAGGATTGCTGCCTGGAGTCTTTCAGCGGTTACGGCTTCCGGGAAAACCGTGATGGTATCAGGAGTCGCTCCGCTAACGGGCATGACGATGATCCCCGGCGTTCCGGTGAGTCCCAGCGCCTCAGCCAGGTTACTGTTTTTCTCCAGGGATGCGGTATGGTCGCCAGGAGCTGGGGTGGTCAGTCCCGCCTTTGACGCTGCTCCGTGAATATCCTCCGCCGTCAGTTTGCCTTCATTATGACCGGTGGCGTAGATGGCATTGTGATAGGTGACATAGGCCTGCGGCCCTTTCTTTTGCCAGACCGTCAGCCCCTGCTGTGCTGCCTGAAATGAAGCTTCCCAGCGACCACCAAAAATTGGCCACTCCTTAAAGTGGTAGCGGACGTCCGGCTGCGCTTTCATAACCTTCTCCAGCTCCGGCGCAAAGCGGCTGCAGAACACGCACTGGTAATCAAAGAATTCAATCACCGCGACTTTTGCATTTTCAGGCCCGTAAGCCGGTGTGTCCGGATCATGCAGAAGGTTCGCCTGATTCTCCATCACGCTGAGTGCAAACATTTTCTGCTTACGTACCTCCTGCTGTTCCTGCAGCTTTTGACTGACCGTCACGAGAATCTCCGGGTGGGAGATCAGATAGTCGGCAGCGATTTCTCCGATACGAGCCTCCTGCTCCGGACTGAATACCGCCTGAGGGGCCGAAGCGTGTGCCATTGAAACAAAGCCAATGTATGTTGTAACTATTAATGCAGTTAATTTGTTTGCTTTCATAGATTGATTCTCATGGTCAAAAGGGGATTAACGTTCTTTCTGAATGGTTCGGGTGAGAGTCTGTTCTTCACGCTCCGGCGTGCGGCCGCGTTCAGTATTTTCTGCCGCCCTGAGCATGTCGCGTTCCGCGTTTGCCAGATCTGCAATCACACGCGATGCCCGCGACTGTTCACCGGATGCCTTGTCAGCACCTTCCAGCTCACTTCTGACGCCTGCAGCGGCTTTTATTTCCCGTCCATCGGTGTTTTCCTCACCTCTCACCCTGGCGATTACATCTGCATCTGGGTTGAGTGGTTCCGGTTTACGCGGGTTATCTCGGTGATGTTTGGCTTTGGTGTGTGGTTTGTTTTATATGGCCTGTCCCGGGCCGCTCAGCGTCGCATTTCACCAGACACACATTCTGTACTGGTACGGCAGAACAAGGAGACACAGGAATGAAACCAACTCTTCTCGCAGGACTGATTTTCTGGGGCATGATGGCGCGCGTACTGAGCGAGCTGATGACCTGGTCCGTGGAGCATACACAGCAGGGCCTGCTGTGGCTGTGCAATGGGATGTGGGCCGGGGCGGCTGGCATGGTGATTTATGCAGGTTATCGCTGGTACCGTGACGAAAGAGGGCAAACGCATAAGGAAGGCGATCATGAACATTAAAACCGGACTCACGGCTCTGCTGATGTGCCTGCCCCTGCTGGCGAACGCCGGGGCGCGCGAGGAGTTAATGGCGCTTGAAGCGACAAAAACAACCTCTGCTGACGCTGCAGCCATCACCGCCTCCACCATTCCGGTACCTGCGCCGGCCAGCCTGATGGCGCTGCCGGACGGACGTCGGGCTAACATGAAAGATTATGCCGTGGTGCTTTTTATGCAGGCACACTGCCAGTACAGCGCGAAGTTTGACCCGCTGCTGAAGGGCTGGGCTGATGAGCATTCTGTCAGGGTTTATCCATACACCCTGGACGGCGGCGGTGATGTGTCTTACCCGACGCCGATGATCCCGCGCAAGACGGACCCGAATTCTCCCATTGCAGACGAGATTGTCACCTTCTTCGGAAACGGGCTGCCGATTGCGACACCAACGGCCTTTATGGTCAACGTTAACACCCTGAAAGCCTACCCGCTGACCCAGGGTGTGATGGACATCCCCGCTCTTGAGAGCCGTATGGCCAGCCTGATTCAGGCTGACATGGACAACGTCGATCCGAAAACGCTGCCGCCCATGCCGGCAAGTGCGCAGGTCACCCCTCAGTAATACAAACGGACTACAAAATGACGACAAATACGTATGCGTTATCGCGTACCGAGCGCGTGTGGCTGTTATTCAGCGTGACGCTGCTTGTGTCCGCAGCTTTCTATGGGGTACTGGCCCACCGGGTGGTCAGCGTCCTGAACCGTCCAGAACTGACAACCTGTCTGCAGGACTTTCCGGTGCTCCTGCTTATCTCGCTGAGTATCGGATTCTTTTTCACCGTCACCGGGCTGTACGTCTGCCGGCAGACCCTGGTCAGGAAACCCCGGGAGGAGATTGCATGAGGCACATCAGACTGAAGACGTTTATCCGAAACCAGGCTATCGGGATACTGAAAGACAGTAGTGAGGATACGGAAACCCGAAAATGGACGGATTTGTTAACCCTGAAACTGTTTTATGCCTTAATTTTTACCGCCGTAGTCGAAAGGGTATACGTGAAGTGCGCCATCACAACGCTCAGTGCGATCTCCGTTAGCCATGAGTCATCATTGTTAGCGCAAAATCAAACAGACAGTGAGAACTTAGCCGGTCAAAGGGAAATCAGCCATAACGAAGTACATACTGACTATGGCAGACAGGAGCAAAGCTCCCAAATCCAGTCAGGCACTCACAGAAGCGAACAGGATAGCCTCTCCATTAAATCCAGTGGTCATGATACCGGAAGACATTCGACTGAAAGGCAACGCTCTGACTCCAGCGCTGGGATGCAGCAGGAATTACGCCAATCCGGTACCTTACGGGAACAAGGAGGAGCAGCAGGCCACGGGAACGACATGAGCCATAGCCATGCAACCATGAATGTTGAGGAGCCGCGGGTTCAGGGTAATGCTATGCAGGCGTCTTTCAAAGAAAACCAGGCAAAACTGCATGAACAGTCAGGTCAGGGTTTTGGACCGCAAAATGATATCCAGCGACGTGTAGCGGAACAAAGATCTGAAAATGAGCATAAAATCAACGAATCTGCTGGGGAAATTGATAAAAAACAATCCACTGTTCAGGCATCCAGTGATATCCTGAAAGGAGAAAACTTAATCGGTCAAGGGCGATTCAAGCTTGGTCGTGCTGAAGCTGAACTGGATCAATCAAGTAAACTCAATCCGTTTAATGATCTCCAACCAGATGAGCTGCAACAGAGAGTGGCAGAATTAAGGAAGAAAACTGGAGGATAAAATGACCAAAAAGGTAAGTGCTTATTGTTGTTTCATTCCAATCGGCATTTATGCAGCTTATTCTTTAAGCCTGCAATTACTTTTTGACGTGCCATTTATGGCTAAGAGCATGCTCTTATCAGTAATCCCCAGCGCCATCTATATTTTCTGCTTTTGGAAGTTACGAAGCAGCAAAAAAGGGATGAACCTAAAAGCGACTCTCCTGTTTAACACGCTGCTTGCAGGCTTACTAACTTTCTTGGTGGAGTTTGTAGGAAATGATACCGAAAGTGCTTTAATAGCAGGCATAGCTGTTCACTCGCTGATAGCTTTCATCTTTGCGGGAGTAGTCTTACGGCCTATTACTTACAAGGATAATACCCTTCTTAAGGATGAAGATGATGGCCGGGTATATGTTATCCGGAATGGGAGAGCTCATGTTTTGACAGATAATGAAGCTCAGCTCATAAGCACTACTGACAACAAAATTATCAGTTTTTCAGGCAGTCAAATGAGTATCCAGGATGGTGGCATAACCAATATTCCTATGACTACATCCTTCAACGATTCGTTTAGCAACGGAATAACTGTGAACCCTGCGTCAGGAATGCCAATGGTTGGTGGCATCTCTGGCCTGGATATACACGGAAACAGTTGGGGAACAAACTTCAACGAACCTTCAAATACGTATGACCCTAACCGGGGATACTGAAAGTAAGGGGGCAATGGCCCCCTTAATTATTGTAGTTATCAAAGCCAAATCATTTTTAACCTAAATTTCCTTTCAAATCAGCTGATAACGTCTCTGTTAGCTATATCACGCTAACGGGGACGTTTTTCTATGCACAGGATGAATTCATGAAATTAAAACAATTAGCCGTTGTTGGTCTGATCGCGTCTATTGTCTCCACGCTGACGGACGAACAGAGCGTACAGCAGCTGCGTGAGCAAATGCTGGCAGACCTGGTTCGCAATGAAGAAGCCAGTCGGAGCAGGCAGCCGGAGTCGTTGCTAGCGGAAGTTCCACAGGAAGAGGTGATCAGACTGAAACCGGAAGACATTAATCCAGGTGTTGAGCAACGTTGCATCTGTCGTACGCGCCCACGAATCGCTGTCAACGGGCCCGAGCTGACATAACACTTCAGGCGGTGCTTTATCTAAAACGGAAGGCACGGGCTTTAACGACTCTCCGGGTTCAGGTGGCGAGAAACGCCCTGCCATCTCATGTTCATTAACACATCCCATCACCTTGCCGGCAGGCGCACCCTCAGTCAGGTGATGAAAGGTCGTCAGGAATTGCCGGGAAAGTGAGCCGTCTGATGCCGCCAGCATCACAAACACATACAGCACCAGTGCCGGGCCGAGGACGAAGGAATACAGGGCAGCCCGCCCTGCATCGCGGATGAGGGTAAACAGTGTTTTTGTCATAAAAGGCTCTCAGGAATTGGGTTTAAAGCCGGTGGCCACGTTCAGGAATCGTTTTGACAGGTCATCCTGGGTCATGAAGCCATAGGACAGGGCACGGTAGTTCTGGTTGCGCGGGTCAACCAGGAAGAGCGCCGGAAAGTGCGTGATATTCATCGACCGGGACTGTCCGGTGTCCGGACGGCTTTGCGGCAGGGTGGCCGCCACCTGTCCGTCAACCGAGACCGGAATGAGTGAGATCCCGTTGGTTTTCGCAAAGTCAGCCACCACGCCCGCCATCTGCACATCAATCGGGTCACTGCCCCGGTAGAAGTAGAACAGACCGTACTGCTGCGCAAGCTGCTCCACGGCGCTCTGCCGCGTCTGCTGGTCACGGGTCTGCATAAACGGCGCCATGCTGTTGTAGTGCGGATACTCCAGGTTGTAGTCGAGGTCCGGATGGCTCAGCTGCGCCGCCGCAAAGGACTGGCTGAACATCGATGCCCGGTCCGTCCAGAACTTCTGCCAGCGCAGGAACGTCGCCGTGTTTTCCCTTGAGGGGTACAGGATGGCGCGGTTAAGCGCCTCCTGTGTATACCCTTTCAGCACCCTGGCCTGCTCCATCGGGGACATTTTGCTGAGATCCGGAATGGCCTGCGGTGCTGGCTGCTGCGGTTTCCGGGGCTGCTCAGGGGGCTTTTTCGGTTCGTTGTACCAGGACCAGCCGGTGAACGGCTCAGCCGGCGTCACAATCTCATCGGCCAGTGCCGTATGGCTCGCCAGCGCCATAAGCAGGCCACAGAGGACACGCTTCATTTGCCACCTCCCTGCTGGTTCACCTGCGCGGCGATGCGATCCTTAATCTGCTTGACCTGCGCGCTGGTATCGGGGATTTTCTGGTTCTTCATCAAATCCTCGTAGAAGTCAGAGAAGTTGATTTTGTCGAAGTCGATACTCTGCAGTTCCGGAACCGTGATCCCCCGGCAGTCCGGGCTGTCACCGCTGCCAAACTTCACACCTAACTGGTCGCGACGCCCCTGCTCCTGAATGATGCGGGCAAGCTTGCCGTCAAACACACAGTAAACCTTACTTTTCTGAATGCAGGCTCCCAGCACCTTACCGTCACATCATCACGACATGCAGGACGCGGCGGCAGGACGCGATCGGCGATGTCGTTCCAGCACCAGTCATCGCACTCCGGTACGGGTTCCAGCAGGGTCTGTAATTCCACGCCCGGCAGCAGGGAGAGCTGCTCCAGAACCTCCCCCAGAGAAAGTCGCTCTCCGCTGGCATCTTCACTCCCCAGGTAATGGTGATTGATATAGACGGCAAACTCGCCGTTATCGGGTTCAATACAGGTCAGTCTGAACATGGTTGTGTCCTCAGCATCCGGCACCCTCTTGCGCCGTGCCGCCACAAAAACACGGCGTAAAGCGGAGGACGCCAGGGAGACGCCGAAGCCGCAGCGCAAGCCCTTCACGGGCTGAATGCACCGTGCAGGGCGCGAACGGGTGAGGACGGAGACAACGTGAACCCTTGCGACCGCAGCGGCCGGGTTAGCGTGAAGGCACGGCGGGTAATTTTTTACGGGAGATATAAAGCGGAGGAAAAATTTCACATTAAATTAAAATGTGATTTACATCACAAAACAATACATTATAATCGCCGAAAAATTAAGCGTTTAGTTTTGACGGCAGGGATGAGATGTCACTCTGCCGTTTTTTTCTGAAGTGTACGGGACCGGATTTAACGCGCAGGAGCTGCACCAATACGTCTCAGCGCATCCTCTACTTCACGCAGCCCAAAAATATCTTCCGGCGGCTGCTCTTTTCCGGACAGGCTACATACCGTAAAGACGGCATTTGATGCGGATAATCTCTCGCGGAACAACGCCTGCAGTGCCACAACGACCAGCGTACGTTCGTCTCCTGTCAGTTCTTCAAGCTGCATACTGTTTCCTTCAGGTTAATGTTCATATTCATCCCCGCCCCTCTGGTTTTTTCTCGTCAAACGCCAGGAGAACCCCGAGGCCGATCAGTGAGGCATAGCAGACCTGCATCGCGATTGTCACCGGCAGTGAGATGTTATCAACCAGAACGCCAGGAACCACGACGGCCACGCCAGCCAGTATCATTCCCCTGCCGGTCTTTTTGACCCGTTCCGGCCACTGAGATTCAGGCACGTTCCGGGCCCGCAGAAAGTTATGAATGCACTGCACTGCTTTTTGTTTAATCACTGACATGCTCTAGTCTCCGAATGCCCGGCGCATATTTTTCTTTATGCTGGTCGCTTCAGCGGATACCGGTGCGGCAGGCTCCGCAGGTTTCGCCGGCACTGCAGCCATACTCACGTCAGCCGTATCGGCCATCTGCTGAACCAGAACCTGCAACTCGCTGACCGTGCCGGGCGGTACCGGCATGCTGGCCAGCAGACGCGGCAGCTCCGGTGCGGTCGTATGCAGGGCCAGACCGGTGATTATCAGGTTTCTCAGCAGCTCTCCGCGCAGGCGGGATGACACGCCCGTCAGCACACGCTCAACCCGTTCACTGCTCCGGTCATCCTGAAGCGTCAGGGTGTAACGCCGGCGCTGGTATTCGGTCTCCGGTGACATGGCCAGAGCAGCAACGCCACCATCAGGCTCATCAGGAAGTCCTGAGAGTGAAGACCAGGTGCCGGATACCAGCGCCATCACGGCACAAAGCCGGATGGCACTCAGATGTCCGTCAAAGAACACCGGGATCAGCGCCGGTAAACGGGCATCCGTCTGGTACATCACCGCCCCGGCGGTGGCGGCGGTCCGAATGAAGTCACCGCGCAGGGGCTGTGAGATGGTGCTGATGGTCGCCATCGCCGTGATGTCGGTGCGATCGTCGCTGTGCAGATAGAAAGAATACTGGCCGTCCGGCACGTTTAGTCCTCTTTATTGTAAAGGGCAATCTCTCTGGCCAGCGCCAGCTGCGGATCGCCGATAACCTCGATACGGTCAGGAGCCAGAGGCCAGGCCTGACGGATAGCCTCTTCAATGAGGGATGCCCCTCCCCCGACCAGGAATACCCGGTTAACGCTCCTGAAGACCGTCAGCTCACTGGTGACACGCGCGCCCAGGGAAGTGATTGCCTCTGTAATTTTGTTCAGAACATCGTCAATTTTTCCGGCATCGTTGATCACTCGCTGCAGATACTGACGATCATTGCGGTTGCGGATGACCGTGTCAGCAATAAGCGCGCTGGTTTCGCTGTCTGCAGCCCGCAGCGCGCCTGCAGCTGCGCGGGTGACCTGTGACACGCCGACAGACGGATTGCCGTGTACCGCACTGATATCATCAAACTGTCCGACAATCACGCCGGCATCGAGCGTGGTTCCGCCGAGATCGATAATCAGGGTGGTCTCAGCGGGTCCGGGCTTCAGCTCCGCGAGACGGGAGAACGCCGCCGGCAGTGATTCAGGCATCACCTTCACGTCCGTTACGGTAAATGCCCTGCCCTTATTCAGAACCAGCTCACGCATCAGGTTTTCTCGTTTGCGTCGGATGTTCTCCTCGTTCCGCTGGCAGTCCCCGTCATAATACTCGCTCAGGGGCAGCGTCACGGTCAGGCTCACCGGCTGCGGCTCAAGTCCGCTGTTCAGCAGGGCATGATGCACGGCCAGCAGGTTGAGATCACCGTACTGGTATTCCACGTTTGTTGTCGGGATGGCATCCCGGCTGACGCTGTCCCAGGTGTATTTCAGCGTGCCCACCTGATAGTTGAACGTTGCGGCACTGAATTCCGCCACTTTCCAGCCATGCCGGAAGGAGTTAGCAGAAACCCGGGTCTGCAGCTCGTTTCCTTCAAACCATGCCAGCTTAACATTAGTTGAACCATCATCGCAGTAAATATTCATCATTATGCTCCGTCAATTAAACTCAATTTGATACATATTATAAGAGCAAAATGGCAAAATAAAAGCCATACTTCTCATTATGAGTAATTTAAATGTTCCATAATGATATTAAATAGCATTTTGAGTAACTTAGGTTACTCACCCTGTTCATGAAGCAGGTGATCTGGATTATCCTCACGCTGTTAAATATACTGTATGCATATCCAGTATATTTAGACGTCAGGAGGAAAGATGAAACTGCAGCTTTTCAGCACCGGGAAAGCACTCCCGCCACAGGCCCATCCGTTGTTTGCAGACCTGGCCAGCTGCGGTTTTCCGAGCCCTGCCGCTGACTATGTCGAGTCCGACCTGGATCTCCATGATTACTGCATACGGCACCCAAGCGCGACTTACTATCTCCGTGCCAGCGGTGACAGCATGTCCGACGGCAGCCTTTACAATGGCGATCTGCTGGTTGTGGACAGTGCAGAGAAGCCCCGGCACGGCGATATTGTTGTGGCCAGTGTGCAGGGGGAGTTTACGGTTAAACGGCTTCTGCTGACGCCACGACTGACGCTGCAGCCAATGAACGCCGCCTGGCCGCCGATTTATCCCGACCCGGACGATCTGGATATCTTTGGCGTCGTCACGCACATCATCCACCGCCCGAGGGAGATGTACTGATGTTTGCCCTGGCCGATGTGAACAGCTTTTATGCCAGCTGCGAACGTGTTTTCCGCCCGGATTTGAAAGGAAAGCCGGTTGTGGTGCTCAGTAATAACGATGGCTGCGTTATCGCAAGAAGTGCCGAGGCAAAGCCCTGGATCAAAATGGGCATGCCGTGGTTTCAGATGAAAAACGAAACGTATCCGGAAAAAATATACGCGTTCTCAAGCAACTATGAACTTTATGCCTCGATGTCAGCGCGCGTGATGAGCTGCCTGGAGGAGCTGGCCCCAAGGGTGGAACAGTATTCGATTGACGAGATGTTCCTCGACCTGACCGGCGTTGAGCACTGCATGGACCTGGAGGACTTCGGCCGGCAGCTGCGCCAGCACGTGTATGACTGTACCCGTCTGACCATCGGCGTGGGTGCCGGGCCGACGAAAACCCTGGCAAAATCAGCCCAGTGGGCCTCAAAGGAGTGGAAACAGTTTCGTGGTGTGCTCGCCCTGACCAGGGGGAATCCTCAGCGAACGCGGAAACTGCTTTCACTGCAGCCGGTCGAAGAGATCTGGGGCGTGGGAAACCGTATTGCACGCAAACTTAATGTACTGGGTATCAGGACCGCGCTCGATCTGGCCCTGACGAACCCGGCCTTTATACGCAAAAATTTCTCCGTCGTTCTCGAGCGAACAGTACACGAACTGAACGGGGAAAGCTGCATGTCGCTTGAGGAAGCACCACCGACGAAACAGCAGATCGTCTACAGCCGCAGCTTTGGAGAGAAAATCACGGAGTACGATTCGCTCCGCCAGGCTGTCTGTCAGTACGCAGAGCGGGCCTCTGAAAAGCTGCGGAAAGAGCGCCAGTACTGCCGGCATATTTCCGTTTTCATCAAAACGTCTCCGTTCGCCGTTAAAGAGCCTTACTACGGCAACGTGGCCACGGAGAAACTGCTTACACCCACTCAGGACACCCGGGACATTATTGCGGCCGCCACAACGGCTCTGGAGCGTATCTGGAAGGATGGGCACCTGTATGCCAAAGCCGGTGTGATGCTGAATGACTTCACCGGCTCCGGCGTTTCGCAGCTGCAGCTGTTCGACGAACGTCCGCCACGTCCTCACAGCTCTGAGCTGATGAAGGTTCTCGATGGCATTAATCATTCCGGTCTGGGACAGATCTGGTTTGCCGGGCGAGGGATAGCGCCATCATGGCAAATGAAACGCGATATGCTCTCCCCTGCGTACACCACCCGCTGGAAAGATATTCCCGTTGCGAGGATCAGATAAATTCTGCTTTTCTGAGAGAGCCAGTAGTGCTCGCCGCAGCCGAACGACAGGGCGAAGCCCGCGAGTGAGCGAGGAAGCACCAGGGAACAAAACGAACATAATCTTCTTACGCACCTAATACAGGAACCACAGTAACAATCTCAAAATCTGTATTGTGATAGAAACAGCTGAATAGAGTGGGACCATGGTCCCAGTTAAATCCGGCGTGTGGAATCGATATTCCAGGCGGGGTTGAAGGATGAGTTCTGACACGCAAGTAGGAGGTGGGACCGTGGTCCCAGTTAAATCCGGCGTGTGGAATCGATATTCCAAGCGGGCTTGACGGGTGAGTTCTGACACGCAAGTAGGAAGTGGGACCGTGGTCCCAGTTAATCTGGTGTATGAAATCAGTATTCCGGGATGGGTTACCGTCTGAGTTCTGATATGCAGGTTGAGGGGTGAACTGCGGAACTAGTTAAGGAAAACTAGAAAAAACTGGATCTTTAGATTGTGGTAACAATCAGGTTGGGAGAAGTAAACAGATCTTTTTAACAACACTGGGCTATAGTGCAGAAAATAACTGCTTCGGATGTATATATTCCGAAGCAGCATGTAACGCATTAAGGATATTGGAAATTAATGAAGACTCTCGCGTGTATCATTAAACAGGCTAAACTTTTTGTAAGTCGCGCAGTATGCTTTCTATCTTCTCGATACACTCGGCAGGCAAACGAGATTTATCGAGATTAAAAATCACCTTATCGCCTTTGTATAGGGCTGTCGCACCAGGTACAAATTGATGACGGGTATTAAGGTTTACTTTTTTACCTGATGGCTCTTTCAGAACATCCGTCAGTAAACCAATAACTTCCTCGGATTCAAAGATAACTCCCGCTTTCTTTTGCTCATGAAGCTGTTGTGTCCGTTGCAACAATAAAGCTTCTTTTCCCGAAAATGCTTTGTACAGCGTCTCCCCAGAGCGGGCGGAAAGTTCACCAGGATGAGTAAACAGGGCAACCACTGATTTTGGCAAATGGGCCGTGTTGATGCAACGCGTGATGATTTTACGGGAAATATTCTCAGCTTCAGCCAGAGCAGAGATATTGCCGTTAAAATCATTTTCCAACCGCTGTGCATAACGGTTGCCCCGTTCATAAGCGCTGACAGGACGATAATCATTACCCAGCCGTGATAAAGCCATCATCTGTTCGTCATCGAGATCCCCGACGAGAACACGATAATCTGATGATGTCAGTATGGCGGCTTTACGACGGCGACTACCATCAGCAATTTCAATGACACCTTCTACCCTTCGTCCGAACGCAGGCGTCTGTTGACCACTCAGCATAAAAGAGGGAATCAGATCATCAAGCGCGTCTTCGGTCAGTAGTTCCTGGTCACGTTCATTACCTGACCAGACTCTTGATGCCGTCTCAACACTCTCGCCCGGGATCGCTTCCAGAATAAATTTCACTTCCCGGCCACAAACCGGAAGCAGAATGGTATTCCCGCGGGCCATGGCTCCAACCCGTGCAATTAATGAATCAACCATCGGTGCAGCGGGTGCCGCTGAAGGTTCAGTTTCGGGGCGGATATCTTTTACGGTATGTTTTGGAATGACTGGTGCACGTTTCATTATCTGATCTCCCAGCGAGGTTTAATCAGGCGATCAAAAATTTCATTACAGACAGGCTCCCAGATAGACAGCGCATTTCGCCAGGCTCCTGTAGATGAGCGCTGATCGATAGCCTGCTCAAACACCGTTCTCATACGGATCTGACCTTTACCGACTTCGTCGGTCTCGCGAACAACGTTTTTCAGTACCATGCTTCCCCAGGCATCGCGGATCTGTTCTTCCATCCAAGGTGACTGTGAGCCATTGTTATTGCTGTACTTGGTCAGAAGAATTCTAACGTCAGGTTCAAAACCCTGCAGGTCCACGTTTTTTAACAGGTCGCGCAGCATGTCAAAAAACTGAAGGGCAGAGGTGTAATCAAATAACTCTGCTGGCGTTGGCACGATGAGTACATCTGCAGCACAGACGACATTGATGGTACCAATACCGAGGTTCGGTGCACTGTCGATAACAATGACATCATAATCATGGGCCACTGTTTCGATGGCCAGGCGAAGCATCATATGAGGTTCTGTCGGCAGTTTCCCGTTGTCAAACCTTCCCATTAGTTCTGTCTCAATGCGGTGCAGAGCCAGGCATGAAGGTATGATGTCGAGACCCGGCCAGCAGGTGGCTTTGACGGCATAGGCTGCATCATCGCGCTCACCAAGATAAAAAGGCAGCAGTGTGTCTTCGGCATGGATATGCAAATCAGGGACCCAGCCGTGGTACATGGAGGCTGTGCCTTGAGGATCGTTCCCTTCGACAAGCAGTACTCGCAGCCCTTTCAGCGCCAGGTCCTGTGCCAAATGTACAGATACAGATGTCTTATAGACACCCCCTTTATGTGCTGCCACCGCGATGACGGGCGGAACGCTGTCATCAGGACGGCGCAGACGGGTGCCAAATACATCCCGCATATGGTTGATTTGTTCAATGGTGTAGCCCACCCGCTGCTCTACACGTCCACGCATTTCCATATCAGGATGGGGAAGGCGTCCTGCTTTTTCTGCATCACGGATTGCCTGAGAAGAAACGCCAATCAGATCGGCGGCCTCACCCACACGCCAGCGACGGGTAATTTTCCTGGCTTCCGGGCTATCATCGTTAAACTGTGCAATCGCGATAGCTTTCGTCATTTCATGACCGGCCGTAATGCACTGGTCAAGCGTTTCCATCAGTCCCATTCTTTGTTCCTTATTATTATCTTTGCATTAATCTATTAAATCTTGGTAAAAGGCGCAAAGCAACATTAAAGTTGCAAACCGTCTTAAATATTGCAAAGCCGATCAAAATATAGTCTTGTTCAGTTCAGCATCCGCCTGAAAGGCTGCCGCATGCTTCAGTCAATATCATCCGCTCGCCGCAGAAAGTATGCGCGCGTAGGCGCATGCGTCGAGGAAGCGGAATTACTCCGTACTAACAAGGTGTGGCTGACGCTCTGAAGCTAACGAAGCTCCACTGGAAGGAACTGAATGGTAAGGAATTGACTATAGTATGCAGATTATTGACTGCGGTATGAAGCTGAATAGGAATAGGGAAGAGTAATGACATGCATTTTTCTGCATATCACAGTCAAGACTATTGCCTTTCCTGGTGTTGTATTACTGGGTTGTTGTACCAAGATTCACATTGTGTCATGTCAGTGGTCCATATGTATTGGATGCTGGCTGTTATTCCATATTTCGATCCAGTAATTGATCCTTAAGGAGATCATGTTGAGATCAAAAAGAGATCCCCGGATCGTTTAGCGCCCCGCTACGCCTGAGCCTGGAGACTATCTTCATTAACTGTGGTGTGTGGTATGTTGACTGTTGTGTGCGAGATCAACTATTGCGGTATGCAATTGTATTAACTGGGGTATGTATTTCCGTTGACTGTGATATGCGTATATACTTTCGTTTGTGGATAACCGCGGGTTAATAAAATGGCTATGGAAAATAATGAGTTACCCCTGAATCTTCAGGAGGTCAATAAGACAACGGGTGAAGTTGTTAAGCTGGATGTCAACAGCGCCAGTACTGTTCAGCCTGTTGCGCTCATGAGGCTTGGTCTGTTCGTTCCTACCCTCAAATCGACCTCTAGGAGTAAGACGAACCGCAAAAACGTCACGGATGCGACTGAGGAGCTCGTACAGCTGTCCATTGCCCGGAGTGAAGGGTATACCGATGTCAGGATCACCGGATCGCGCCTCGATATGGATACGGACTTCAAAGTCTGGCTTGGAATCATCCGTTCAATGTATGATTTTGGCGTTAAGGATGACACGCTCAAGCTGTCTTTTGTTGAGTTTGTTAAAATGTGTGGCTTTGACTCCCGGCGCTCTAACAAGAAAATGCGTGACAGGATAAGCAACTCCCTGTTCAAGCTGGCATCCGTAACCCTCAAGTTTCAGAGTGAAACGAAAGGGTGGACTACGCACCTGGTTCAGTCTGCCTATTACGACATCACTGCCGATGTCGTGGAGATCAGGGCAGAGCCCAAGCTCTTTGAGCTTTATCAGATGGACAGGCGGGTCCTGTTGCGTCTGAAAGCCATTGATGCCCTGCAGCGCAAGGAGTCCGCACAGGCACTCTATACCTACATTGAAAGTCTGCCACAGAATCCGGCCCCCATCTCCATGAAGCGTATGCGAGACAGACTCAACCTGACGTCTAACCTCTACACGCAGAACCACACGGTGCGCAAAGCCATGGCGCAGCTGAAGGATATCGGCTATCTGGATTACACCGAATTCAAACGCGGCCGGGCCACCTACTTCAGCGTGCATTACCGTAATCCGAAACTCATCAGTAGCAAGGTCGTTGTTCCCCGTGAGCCGGAAGAGGAAGTACCTGAGCAGAACTATGACGAAGTTATTAAAGCCCTGAAGGCTGCAGGTATTGATCCTCAGAAACTAGCAAAAGCGCTCGCCAGCGTGAAACCGGGAAATGACTGAGGAATGCCGTTTTAGAGTTTGTTGACTGTGGTATGCAGAGCGCATACCACAGTCAATTTATACTGATTCATCATTCCGTTTAGGTTTTGCTTGCCTTGACTGCGATATGCGGATAGGCCTACCGGAGTATTGATATTGACTGCGGTGTGTGGAAGAGCGGGCAGTCTGCTCAACATCTTCACTGCGATATGTTTACTTTCATCACTTAGTCAATATTGTTCGTCAGGGCGGATGCCCTTAGCCCAGTACTTTCACAAAGGGTCTTAACCCACCGAGATCAAAGGATTCCGGGGGCAGCGTCCGGGATTCACTGATCCGCACTCCCGTGTTCCAGAAAGTAGAGAACAGCATTTAATGGTGAAGATCCGGCATATAGAAGAGTAGGGCTCTCACTTCGGGGACGAGTAGGTACGCCAGGGTGGCGCCGGTTAAAGTGGCCATCCTTCTGAGTGCGGCCGCGGTCGCAAAGTCGACCCCATGGGCTTTCGGCAACAGTGAAATGCGTTATGAAGAAAAGGGGGCAATGCAGGGATGAACAGGATCGGAACGAAAAGGTAAGTAATGAAGAAGACGTAAAGTGCGTTACGTGAATTCCGGCCTGGTACAGCCTGGACCCCTGTCAGTTTTCACGTAACGCAAGATTAATTTATTATCGAATAAGTGGATGTCATTACAACTGTCTGTAAATTTTGACAAATTTAGTTATCTTTTTTTCAGCATGGCAACAGCATCAGCCTCTGCCATTGAAAATTGCACACGATGCCTTGCAGCAACATCGAGCGCAAATACCTTTGTATAGACTTCCGTCGAGCTGATCGACTTGTGCCCCATCAGGCTCTGCAGCACCTTCAGCGGAATTCCGGCATACAGCATGTGCATGGCGTAGGAGTGGCGGAACGTGTGTGGCGTCACCGGCACGGAGAACGTCACCCCGTCGGCGGCTGCCGCTTCAACAGCTTCGCCCAGCCAGGTGCGAACGGTACGGTCGGTGATCTCCCAGATGCGCACCTTTTCCGTTCTGCCGGTGCGCTTATTCCGGCGTTCCAGCGGTATTTTCAGGGTGGCCACCATCATTTCCAGCTGGCGGGCATACTGCGGATCGGAAAGCGGAACGTTACGATGAGGCTGGCTGCCGGCCGGAGCACGGCCGGCCGTTCGGGCCGCTTTCTCCACCCGCTGTTTGAGGGTTGCCAGTTGCACGAACGGGTAGGGCGGGGCCAGGGAAAAATCACTCCGGGTCAGGGCCAGTGCTTCGTTAATACGGGCGCCGGTGTTCCACAGGGTGGTCAGCAGCATCTTACGGTGAAGATCGGGCACGTAGTGGAGCAGGGCGCTCACTTCCGGCGCCAGCAGGTATTTCGGCAGTTCGTCCTGAACGAGCGCCATCTGGCGCAGTGCCAGCGCGGCCGGGTAATCGATGGCCACCGGCAGCTGAGCAGAGGAAAAAGCCCCGCTATGGCCTGGCAGTGCTGGCATCATGTTATGTCACCATTGTCATTAGAGTGTGCAGTGCATCACCGGTGCATCCGGGGATGCCGGACCCGGCAGGATCAGATACTCGGTAGCAGATTTGACACGGTAATTGGTGTAATCTTCAAACGAAACCGGGCTTGCTTTCATCCCCGCGAGAAAAGTTTCTTCAAGACCGCGGGCACGCGGAAGCGATAGTTCTATCGTCTCAGGATCGATGGCCATTTTCTGGCGGGTGGCTTCCAGCTCAGTGGTCAGCCGGTATTTTTCCGTACGAAAAGGAATACTCTCTTCAGCGTTTCGCTGTGTATAGGTCACGTCAAACATCATGCGATCACCGTCGTTCTGCAGTACCACGCCCCTGAGGAGACTTTCTATACGAACGGGGGATTCACCTTTCTGCGGAATCTCCGAGGTCCGGCTGCAGATAATCACCATCCCGGGTTTCTGACTGGCATTAACCATCCGCATTTCACTGAGCGTTGCCGCCCCTGCATCCCGTGCAGTCACACCCAGCAGGATCGTCAGCCCCATTATAAAACCGGTCAGTTTACACATCGTTCCTGTATCCTTTACGTTAATGTCTGGATCATCTTCAGGGAGAAATCCCGCCGGACTACACTATCGAGTGACATGTGGCCGCCAGAGGGTGTCCAGCCGACCACTCATTAAATGCTGCTGTCGGCTATCAGTAGCGACCAAGAGTCATTAACTGGAAGCATTTTTCCTCGGAGAGCTCTCCTTCTTTCTTTGGGAGAGGGCCAAGGAAAGGAGTTATCACATCGACTTCTGTGGACAGATACCATGTGTCATCAGCATCATCCCACCAGGCAACTGTGCGATCGTCCCAAGTGTGTATCTCACGGTAGCAGCCGTATCCGTATATGTGCTCAAACTCCGATTCTTCCATCCAGACTCTGTCATGCCCAAGGATTATGAGAGCCTCAAATAAAACACTCAGTGTAATTTTCATATTCATAATCAACTTCCTTATTATTTAATATCTATTAGTTCTATTTATTTATCATCGCCAGCAGAACATTCCGTTGCCCGCCCGCAGTGATTAGCAGAATAACAGTCACCGCCCGCAATTACCGGATCTCACTCTTTTTGACTTCCGAAAAATTCATAATAGCAAAGTTTTCGGAAGCGATGATGAACAGATTAACAGGATTTACTCGTCAGGTCGGTCTGATGCGGAGAGGGTGAAAGTTATCTAACTACTTAAAGTGTAGCACATTTTTAATTTTCGTTTCACAAATCAGCGCAGAAAATCGCCGTGATCCGGAACTAACAGAAATCGGATCTGCGGAGAAAGAAAGAAGGATTATTGCAGCAGAATCAAGAAAAGAGGCGGATTGTTGTGATTTGGGGATTATTGCATGGAGTGCAAATTTTACGGCTGACTGAGGCTTAAATGGCAACTATAAGGAAAGAGAAACTTTTTTCAGTTTTTTTTGCAGACCGGCCTTAAAGGCCGCATCAGATTTCCTAAATACAGTTTTACATAAGGAACATCGTATGACTGTATTTCTCATCCTCACCGCCATCGCATATGGCATCGTCAGTACCGGCGGCTACATCCTTTTAGTGGACAAAGGGTATCAGGGCTGGACCCTATTCTGGAAAAACTATGACGACCTGCCCCATATCTACCGTTCCCGCTGGCGATACCAGAGACGCTTCATTCTCAGACGTATCTGGAAGCGTCTCTTTAATCGCTGAGAAGGTTATCCAGCAGCATCCCCAGCCCGGCCAGCCAGCACAGGCAACACCATGTGGTGAACACCATCCGGGTCTGGCCGGATTTCCACTTGCGGACGGTACGTTCGTCCACATTCAGCCGGTTGGCCAGCTGGATGTCAGTCAGGGGGATCAGCCCCCGAACGAAGGTAGTTTCGCGTGCCGTGGGGAGCTGCCAGTCTTCTCCGCTGACCAGCGTATACCCGTTAAATTCTCCGGATTCAATCATCTCCCGTATACGTTGCTGGTTTTCTGGGTTCATAATGAATCCGGCTGCTGAGGGAGCCATCGCACGGGGTCTGCAGGCGTATAGTAATATTGGTGATCTTTTTCCTGCAAATCGAGGTATTTTTCAACGTCGCTGAGCTGATAAGCAGAATAGAAAGTGCTTGAATTTCCTACATTGTACATATCGATGGTGCTCATGACATTATCAATGTAATCAAAAGAAACTTTGTAGAAATTTAAGTGGCGATCGTCACAACACTTTAGCAGTTCGGGTCGTGGTGAAAAAACGTCTATCCGGGGACGGAATGTTAATGGTGAGCCAATAATAAAACACAAAGTGAAATTATGAGACAACGGCAGATATATTCTATTCTGTTTTGTGTATAAACAAAATATATTCGGGGCTATCGCAAAGACTGGCCTGGGGTTAGTACTGTCAAAAGCGTGGCCGGTGTGTATTATTTCAATCACGCTCGTCCGACTGAATATTTTATTCCGGAAGACATTGATCATGTCATAAGGCGTGGGTTTATTGAGAATAGCCAGCAGGCTGAACAAAGTAAAAATCGCCCGACATTTATCCTCTCTGGATGAGGACGCGTTGGCTACGCGAAGCAATTTTTGATAAAAACTGTCGTTCATTAGTGCGGGCTGGGTGCCAGGCAGTGACTGAATGCTTTTTATATATTCTTCAAAATGCATTTCAATGTCATGATGAAAGTGGTCAAGAAGATCCTGCTTGTAGGGATTCTTATTCTGGGGATTATGTAAATTTAAAAGCAGCTGCATTACTGCAAAGCTGGTCAGTGTCTCGAACGGGAAATCGCCGGGCTTAGCCAGACGAAGTCGAGAAAAATTATGTTCGTGAATAATGTCGTTCACTACTGCGGCCGTCAGACGCTCATAGGCCCACAGTTCTTCTTCGATGTCAAAGGCTTCTCCGGTTTTGGCATCGATGAGCCGAAAGAGATTTTTAGCGACCGCGACACTGGAAATTGGAAGAGGCTGTTCATAGAGGACGTTATCTCCAGTATGTGAAGGGTATGCCTCAATCTGACGGCTGCGAACCGCCAGGGACAGGCGCAATGTCAGATTCTGTCGCGGCCTTGGCGCGTGCCTGGAAGCGTTCATAGCAATCCAGCCCGCAGAAATGTTCGACGTATTCCGCGCCTTCCGGGGTGAAGGCGGCATCGAGCGGAATTTCTTTGCAGCATACGCAGCAGGTGGTGCAACTGGCAGTGTTCGGGGCGTTTGCGTTCATGGTGGTACTCCTCCAGATTGGTAGCGAAGCTCAAAGCTGCCCACTCTCGGCTGGCTGGGAAGCGGTCATGATCTTCCCTTGAAGGCCCGCAGCAGCCGCGTCACAGACAGGACAAACAAGCCGGTCAGCGTGAGGGCTGCAATACCCCAGTGCTCCCCGATGAACGCGCCGGCCGTCGTGCCGGCTAGCACAATGGCGAGAATCGGCAAATGGCAGGGACAGGTGAGCACGGCCAGCGCGCCCCACAAGTAGCCGGTGATCGGTTTGTGCGTCTCAGACGGCAAGTGCTCTGGGCTGTTCATGGCAGACTCTCCGCGTGCTGTGCCGGTTCGGTTGGCATGGCGGCCAGTTGCATTTCGAGGCTGGCCAGGGCCTCGCGCCGACGCTCGACGAGTTGCCGCAACACGGCAAGCTGCGCAGACGCACCGTCACCGTCCGCAGCATCCAGCGCCCGGCACAGCCGCGCCAGTGCGTCCAGGCCGATACCCGCTTCGAAGGCAGCCCGTACAAAGCGCAGCCGTTGCAACGCGGTGTCATCGAACAAGCCGTAGCCGCCCGTGGTGCACGCGACCGGCCGTAGCAATCCGCGCAGCAGGTAGTCGCGCACGATATGCACGCTCACCCCGGCATCAAGGGCCAGCCGGGACACTGTGTAGGCGCTCATTGAACACCTCCTTTTCCTCATCCGGCGCAGCACGAAAGCTGCTTCACGTCCTTGCTGAAGGTCTGCGCCGCGAGCTTCAGCCCTTCGACCATGGTCAGGTAGGGGAACAATTGGTCGGCCAGTTCCTGCACGGTCATACGGTTGCGAATGGCGAGCACCGCCGTCTGGATCAGTTCACCCGCTTCCGGGGCCACCGCTTGCACGCCGATGAGCCGTCCGCTACCTTCCTCGATGACCAGCTTGATGAAGCCGCGTGTGTCGAAGTTGGCAAGCGCACGCGGCACGTTGTCCAAGGTCAAGGTGCGACTGTCGGTCTCGATCCCGTCGTGATGTGCTTCCGCCTCGCTGTAGCCCACGGTGGCGACCTGCGGGTCGGTGAACACCACGGCCGGCATTGCGGTCAGGTCCAGGGCCGCATCGCCGCCAGTCATGTTGATCGCAGCACGGGTGCCGGCCGCTGCCGCCACATAGACGAACTGAGGCTGGTCGGTGCAGTCGCCAGCCGCATAAATGTGTGGCGTACTGGTGCGCATGCCCTTGTCGATGACGATGGCCCCCTGCGCATTGGCAGCGACTCCCGCCGCTTCCAATGCCAGGCTGCGCGTGTTCGGTGCCCTGCCAGTGGCGACCAGCAGCTGGTCGGCGCGTATTTCACCGTACCCGGTGGTCAGCACGAATTCGCCGTCCACATGCGCGACCTGGCTGGCTTGCGTGTATTCCAATACCTTGATCCCTTCGGCACGGAACGCGGCTGTAACGGCCTCGCCGATGGCCGGGTCTTCGCGGAAGAACAGCGTGCTGCGTGCCAGGATCGTCACTTTGCTGCCCAGCCGGGCAAAGGCTTGCGCCAGTTCCAGCGCCACCACAGACGAGCCGATCACGGCCAGGCGCTCGGGAATGGTGTCGCTGACCAGGGCCTCGGTGGAAGTCCAGTAGGGTGACTCTTTCAGGCCCGGAATCGGCGGCACGGCCGGGCTGGCACCCGTGGCGACCAGGCAGCGGTCGAACGCCACCACACGCTCGCCGCCATCGTTTAAACGGACGGCAAGGCTCTGGTCGTCCTTGAAACGCGCTTCACCATGCAGCACGGTGATGGCCGGGTTGCTGTCCAGGATGCCTTCGTACTTGGCGTGGCGCAGCTCATCGACGCGCGCCTGCTGCTGGGCCAGTAGTTTGCTGCGATCAATCGCAGGCACAGTCGCCGCGATGCCACTGTCGAATGGGCTTTCACGGCGCAAATGGGCGATATGGGCAGCGCGGATCATGATCTTGGACGGCACGCAGCCGACATTGACGCAAGTACCGCCGATGGTGCCGCGCTCGATCAGCGTGACGTTCGCACCTTGCTCGACGGCCTTCAGCGCCGCCGCCATCGCGGCTCCGCCGCTGCCAATAACGGCGACGTGCAGTCCGTCCCCATCACCACCAGCCTTGTCGCCACCGCCCAGCCATCCCAGCGCCTTGCCAAGCAGTCTGCCCCGCGCTGAAGTGGATGGGGCATCGGCGGGTGTGGCCTTGTAGCCGAGGTCGGCCACAGCGGCGGTCAGCGCCTCTGGCGAGGTGCCGGGATCGGTGGCGAGTTGCGCGGAGCCTTTCGGGTAGGACACGAGCGCCGACAGCACGCCCGGCACTTTCTCCAGGGCGTCCTTGACATGTGTCGCGCACGAGTCGCAGGTCATTCCGGTGATATTCAAATACATTGCATCGTTCCTTTTCGTTTCGGCAACTGCCAATGCAGTTAGCCGTGTTTGGGTGGTAGTTCGCAGCGGCGGTTGGCCGGTGAGAGCAGATCCCAGATCGACACCCCGATCATCAAGGCCAGACCGACATAGAGGAGGTTCGCCGTCCACCAATTGCCAAAAAACAAGAGCATGGCCGCCAGCACGATGGCTGGGCCGACCATCCCGAGCAGGCTGCGGTACCATTGCCGATGACTCAGCCAGCCCAGTGCATTCGCCAGCAAAGCCACGACTGCGAACAGCGGCAGCAGCTTGGAGATAAACAACCCTTCGTATTCCTGTAGAAAGCCAAGGCCGATGGCCGCGCCCAGGCTGGCGATAGCCGGGAAACAGGCAGCGCATCCCATCGCGGAAACAACGCTGCCAAGCGCGCCAGCCTTGTCGGCAATGCGTGTAATCAGTCCCATGATCGCCCCAG
Organism: Enterobacter sp. Res13-Sevr-PEC09-46; assembly: GCF_015672585.1. NCBI lineage: Bacteria > Pseudomonadati > Pseudomonadota > Gammaproteobacteria > Enterobacterales > Enterobacteriaceae > Enterobacter > Enterobacter sp. Res13-Sevr-PEC09-46. Next base: position 25,604 of record NZ_JADABR010000038.1, read on the forward strand.
GTTCGGGTTCAGTGGCTCACTGCTTGACGCTGGACGGATAGCCCGCGTCTCCGGTTGCCTTGGTCAGCTTCTGCACGCTGGTCTTGGCATCATCGAACGTGACAACCGCTTCGCGTGTCTCGAAGGTCACGTCAATTTTGCTGACGCCTTCGACCTTGGAAATCGCCTTCTTGACGGTGATCGGGCAGGTGGAGCAGGTCATGCCCGGTACGGACAGCGTGACGGTCTGGGTGGCGGCCCACACGGGGGCAACAACGGCAGCGAGGGCGAGGGCGGCAAACAGTTTTTTCATGATGAACTCCTGTGATTAATAGAAAAATGGCATGACGTAGGGAAATCCGAGCGCGACCAGGACCAGCGCGGCCACGATCCAGAAAATGAGCTTGTAAGTAGCTCGCACTTGGGGAATCGCGCAGACCTCACCCGGTTTGCAGGCTTGCGCCGGGCGGTAGATGCGCCGCCAGGCGAAAAACAGCGCGACCAGCGCTGCGCCGATGAAGATCGGGCGATAGGGTTCCAGCACCGTCAGGTTGCCGATCCATGCCCCGCTGAACCCCAAGGCGATCAAAACCAGCGGCCCCAGGCAGCAGGCCGACGCAAGAATGGCGGCCAGCCCACCGGCGAAGAGCGCGCCGCGCCCGTTTTGTGGTTCAGACATACGCTTGTCCTTTCAAATTTGGTTTGGATAGCTTAAGCTTACTTCCGTAGTTATGTACGGAGTCAAGCGATATGCAAATTAATTTTGAGAATCTGACCATTGGCGTTTTTGCCAAGGCGGCCGGGGTCAATGTGGAGACCATCCGGTTCTACCAGCGCAAGGGCCTGCTGCCGGAGCCAGACAAGCCCTATGGCAGCATTCGCCGCTATGGCGAGGCGGATGTAACACGAGTGCGGTTCGTGAAATCGGCCCAGCGGCTGGGCTTTAGCCTGGACGAAATCGCCGAGCTACTGCGGCTGGAGGATGGCACCCATTGCGAGGAAGCCAGCGGCCTGGCCGAGCACAAGCTCAAGGATGTGCGCGAGAAGATGGCCGACTTGGCACGCATGGAGGCCGTGCTGTCTGAACTGGTGTGCGCCTGCCATGCGCGGAAAGGGAACGTTTCCTGCCCGCTGATTGCGTCACTGCAAGACGGAACGAAGCTCGCTGCATCGGCGCGGGGGAGTCACGGGGTGACTACGCCTTAGCGTGCTTTATTTTCCGAATTCTGAGACGACCCCTGGTATGATCGAGCAGAGGCTCATCTCAATGAGCAATCCCCGCAACAAATTTTTTCGGGGTGCAACAGACCCTTTAGTGTCCAGGCCTGAAAAAAAAGAAAGCACGGTCTCTGAGAGACTACGGTCCTTACGCAACCATACCGGTTAGCGAGCTTTATATTTTCATTATGACTATCTGTATAACAGGGGAATGAATGTGATTAAAAAAATATGCGAAGTGATTGATGGAGAGTATGTCTGTGACATTGATATCAGTGTGGAAGAATGGAAAACTTTATTAACAAATGATAAAGTTTTTGACACAAAAAGTATTGCAGCGTTAAAAAAATGGTTTATTGAGCCAAATCATTCCTGCACATGCTTCGATATTGGTAAGAAGTACGACCTGCACAGCATGAGTGCTAATGGAGTCATAAACGGACTGGGTGGCAGAGTTCAAAAAGAACTTGGTAGATTCGAGGTTAAAGGTGTCGGAAATATCGCATCCGGTACAAAATTCATTACCGTAATGAAGAGTAAAGAAATCGGCGGAAAACCCAAAAGAAACTTATGGACAATTCGTGAGGAACTTGTTCAGGCAATTAACGAACTGGATTTTTTTGGTACAACAGAAATGGCCAGCAGTGAGTATTACTCTGACGATGAGTTGATCAATGCCATAGAGAAAAGTAATATCTTTGACAACGTTCAGACGTTTGAATATACAGGGGAAGCCAAACCAAAGAAAAATGCAATAGAAGTAAAAAATGGCCTCTCGTATCCCAGGAGTAAAGGCGTATCCCAAAATGCGCTGAATAAAGCAGGTTACAGATGTGAAGTCGATAGTGACCACCCAACATTCAGAAGGCGAAATTCATCCTTAAATTACACAGAACCTCATCACATTGTACCTATGTCCAGGCAAGATGCTTTTGACACATCTCTTGATGTTGAAGAAAATATCATATCTCTGTGTTGCAATTGCCATAAACAAATTCACCTTGGTCAGGGTTATGAAGATATGCTGAAAGAAATATACACTGCGCGAAAAAGGTTATTAAAAAAAGTTGGTATTGATATATCACTGGAAAACTTGATTCTTTATTACAAAATGGAAAGTAAGTGAGATTCAAACGAGAGTGATACCTTCGTTTTATTGGTCGGGATGAACAGCAGATGATGTTTCCGGCAAGTATCGGGTCCAGAAACTTTCTGTTAAAAAAGAGGTAAAAGTAGTCTTGAGCCCTGACTGCGAATTGCCATTGCGCATGACCAGAGAACAGGACGAACCCCTGCCAAACCCAGGCATGAGAAACACCTTTAAAACATAGACTTAATTAAAATCAGCAATTCCCATCGAAATAATAAGCAAGCAGAATTGGCTCAGGTGAATTTCACTCGGTGCAGTGCATGCGTTGGGGGGGGTAAAAGGAAAAACCCGAAATGAATCGGGTTTTGATTAATTAACGATTAACAGGTTCCCGTGCCCGGGAACACTCTGACTGTACGCGCAATATATTATTTCCGCAATCATTATTTTTGATTACCAAGCCATGTATTCATCTGCTCAATTTCACCTTTTTGAGCTTTAATGATGTCCTGCGCGAGCTTTCTCATTTCCGGATCTTTTCCGTATTTTAGCTCGGTCTCAGCCATTGCTATTGCCCCTTCATGGTGTGCTACCATGCCTTTCGCAAAAGCCTTGTCGGGATCGGACTCTTTTACAGCGGCCATCATTTTGTCATGCATACCTTTCATGCCGGACATATATTCCTGTGACGATGACGATGACGATGACGATGCCGATGCCGATGCCGATGAGGATATATCTGACATTTTCATTTCTGAATGTTCTGCGGAAATCGCTGGCAGGGATAACATCAGTATAACAAAAAGCGAATTTGTGATTTTCATATAATAAACCCTTTCAGATGGTTACCGGATAAGTTTAGCTGAGTCAGACAAAAAAGCCCCCTGAAGGGGGCAAAAAATAACAACATATCCGTATAAGGGACAATCTATCAAGGAAAGGGTAACCGCACGGAAACTTCAGTTGTCATCAGCCCGCATTGATCATGCGGCGGTGTGCATCAGCCATAGCCTGATGGGGGCCGGACTGACCGTTATTCGTAAATTCATGGGCAACAGCTGCTCTTTCATGTTCATTCATCGCCGCAAACGAAGTCGCCGGACGGGAAGCGTTAACGGTGCCAGTTCCCATCATCTTCTGATGACTTTCCGCCATTTTTTTATGTGCATCTGCTGAACCATTGTTCATGGTTTCATGAACAATAATAGCCTGTTCATGCTGATCCATACCGGCCATCCGTGGAGCTGCCCCCTGGATGGCGGCTGGAGTTGAAGAAGACTGCATCTGATGGGCCGGAGCCTGAGCATTATTGACACGCTCATGGATATTTACAGTTTCAGTGGCCCAGGCCGTAGAAATTAAGCTCAAACCTAACACTGATGCTAAGACGATATTTTTCATGGTAACTCTCCATTTCTGAATTAGTGATGTCCGTGAATTTCGATCTGTGTCCTCAGTAGTACAACTGACAACTCTACAGACCTTATTCCGCCAGGATGAGGCTTTAATACAACTCCTGGCTTGTGCTGATGCCGTGTATGGATGAAGTAATAATGCCTTCCTGATAAGTTGCACTAATTATATCGAATGGCTTCTGTTTGCTGCATGACAGGCTAATGACATCTTTGTCATTTAAATCTTTATTCTCAGTACTGGGTTTCCGGAATCATTTTCTCCAGTCTGGGCACGGATAGGATAAAACGAGTTGAACGTACGTCCGATTCCACCTGCACTCTTCCGTGATGTGCTTCCACGATGGACTTCACAATCGCAAGGCCGATGCCGCTGCCTTCTCCTTTTCGTTGTCTGGACGGATCTACCCGATAAAAACGGTCAAACAGCCTTGATAAATGCTCTTCAGGGATTGGTTTCCCCGGATTTTCAATCACAAGGTCAAAAAAGCTCTCCTGCTCTCTTATTGAGACGGTGATTGCCTGTCCCTCCGGGGTATAACGCAGGGCATTGGATAACAGATTATTGATCGCCCTTCTGAACATTTGTGGATCTCCCTCAACCAGGCAGGGCATCCCGTTAAATTTGAGCGTGATATTGCGTTCTTCGGCCCAGGCTTCGAAAAACTCGAAGACTTTCATGACTTCCGCTCTGAGGTCAAACATGACCCTGTCAGGTATCAGCTGATTATTATCTGCCTGTGCCAGGAACAGCATATCGCTGACCATTTTGGTCATCCGGTTATACTCTTCAAGACTGGAATAGAGGACATCCTCAAGTTCCCTCTGTGTTCGATCCTGACTCAGTGCGATTTCAGTCTGCGTCACCAGATTGGTGATGGGCGTTCTGATCTCATGCGCGATATCGGCAGAGAAATTGGCCTGGCGGGTAAAGACATCCTCAATCTTTCCAATCATATGATTGAACGAGATAACCAGTTGCTCCAGCTCAATGGGAACGCGTGTCGGTTCCAGTCGCGCATCAAGATTCTCGGAGGTGATGTTTTTAATGGCATTGCTGACATTACGAAGGGGCAGGTGCCCCTGACGGACAGCGATTCGAATGATCAGAACAATCAACAGGCTTATCACGACGGCAATCGCAATCAGGTTCTTTTTCAGCGCATCGAGGTAATGGAGATGGAAATTAATGGATAGGCCAGTCAGCATGACATAGTTCTGCTGTTTGCCCTGAAATATCGCCTGACCAGAGGAGGCGATAATCCTGTATGTTTCCATCTTCATTTCGGACCCGGTATCCATCGGTCCCGCAGGATCCTCCACCGTCCAGAGAAAGACATCCCGTGCGCGGCTGTGCTCGCTAAAATCTGCTGAATTCACTGCCGGGCGTAGTGCCGCCCCCTGAGCTGAGCTAAAGAGCACTTCACCCCTGGGATTGAGGAGCAAAAGGGCAACGTTGCGGTAGCTGGCAATTGATTCCTTTATTTTGCTTATTTTTTTATCATCCGGATCCACCGGGGACTGCAGTATACGGTTCAGTGTGGTGCTGATTTGTTGAAGATCGCTGACATCCTGCTCGGCAAAATGATTTTCAACAGAATGCAGCATAAACCAGGTGAAGGCGATAAAAGCCAGTATCGTGGACAGGCTGATAAAAAAGGTCAGCCGCAGAGCGAGTGAGAAAGGGCGTCTGGAAGGTTTGCTATGCATCCGGGACCTCCAGCATGTAGCCCACGCCCCGGACTGTCTGGATCAGCTTTGTCTCGTAATCGTTGTCTATTTTAGCGCGGAGTCGCTTTACTGCGACATCGATCGCATTAGTGTCGCTGTCAAAATTCATGTCCCAGACCTGAGAGGCAATCAGGGAGCGGGGAAGAACCTCTCCCTGATGGCGAATGAAGAATTCCAGCAGGCTGAACTCTTTACTGGTGAGCACAATGCGGTTTCCGGCGCGACTGACTTTTCTGGATACGAGATCAATCGAGAGGTCAGCCACCTTAAACTGGCTTTCCGTGATCATCGTGTTTCCCCGCCTCAGAAGGGTTCTCACCCGGGCGAGCAGTTCGGCAAACGCAAAGGGTTTAACCAGATAATCGTCCGCACCCAGTTCCAGTCCTTTGACCCTATGTTCGATCGTGCCGAGGGCTGTCAGCAGTAAGACCGGCATACCCTTTCCGGCAGTGCGCAGCATGCGGATGATATCCCAGCCGTTCACATCAGGTAGCATGATATCCAGAATGACTAAATCATACTCGGCTGTCATGGCGAGATGATATCCGGTAAGACCATTATCAGCGTGATCCACTACGAACCCTGCCTCTGTAAGCCCTTTGCTGAGATATTCACCTGTTTTAATTTCGTCTTCGACGATCAATATTTTCATCTTGCTCCCCGGCTGGCTGCTAATGTCATTCTATTGCGCCCACGATCGTTATCAACGGATTACAGCAAAAATGACAACATTGTCATTATCCTGTCACCCGGCAAACAGAGAGCGTTAGGTAAAGTACCCCTATCAATACTCTGGACTTCGTTTGAACCATTTACCAGGTCTACCTGTACGAGAAGCGTTATGTTCAAATTAAAATTACTCAGCATCAGTACCATATTCATCCTGGCTGGTTGTGTTTCTCTGGCACCTGAATATCAGCGTCCGCCAGCTCCGGTTCCCCAGCAGTTTTCATTGTCTAAAAACAGTCTGACGCCTGCGGTAAACAGCTATCAGGATACGGGCTGGCGAAACTTTTTTGTCGATCCCCAGGTCAGCAGGCTGATCGGTGAAGCCCTGAATAATAACCGTGATTTGAGAATGGCTGCCCTGAAGGTTGAAGAGGCCCGGGCCCAGTTCAACGTCACGGATGCAGATCGTTATCCCCAACTGAATGCCTCATCCGGGATCACATACAACGGTGGTCTGAAAGGTGACAAGCCGACCACACAGGAGTACGACGCGGGTCTGGAGCTCAGCTATGAGCTCGATTTTTTTGGCAAACTTAAGAACATGAGTGAGGCTGATCGCCAGAACTACTTTGCCAGCGAAGAAGCCCGTCGTGCCGTACACATCCTGCTGGTCTCCAACGTTTCACAGAGCTATTTCAGCCAGCAACTGGCGTACGAACAACTCCGTATTGCGCGGGAAACGCTGAAAAATTATGAACAGTCTTATGCATTCGTTGAGCAACAACTGGTGACCGGGAGTACGAACGTTCTGGCGCTTGAACAAGCCAGGGGGCAAATCGAAAGTACCCGCGCCGAAATAGCCAAACGAGAAGGCGATCTGGCTCAGGCAAACAATGCCCTGCAACTGGTGCTGGGAACGTACCGCGCAGTTCCGTCAGAAAAAGGGATTAAAGGTGGGGAGATCGCACCAGTAAAATTGCCACCAAATCTGTCGTCACAAATATTGCTGCAGCGTCCGGATATTATGGAAGCGGAATACCAGTTGAAAGCGGCTGATGCCAATATTGGCGCAGCGCGAGCGGCTTTTTTCCCGTCCATTACCCTGACCAGTGGTCTCTCCTCAAGCAGTACGGAGCTGTCCAGCCTCTTTACGTCAGGAAGTGGAATGTGGAATTTTATTCCTAAAATTGAAATTCCTATATTTAATGCTGGCAGGAACAAAGCCAATCTGAAGCTGGCTGAAATTCGCCAGCAACAGTCCGTGGTTAATTACGAACAAAAAATTCAGTCAGCCTTTAAGGATGTTTCCGACACGCTTGCGCTGCGCGACAGCCTTAGCCAGCAACTTGAGTCACAGCAGCGTTATCTTGATTCACTTCAGATAACTCTACAGCGTGCCAGAGGATTGTATGCAAGTGGTGCTGTCAGTTACATCGAAGTGCTGGATGCAGAACGTTCCCTCTTCGCGACGCAGCAAACCATTCTCGATCTTACCTATTCCCGACAGGTTAACGAAATTAATCTGTTTACCGCGCTGGGTGGCGGTTGGGTAGAGTAAATTTATTCAATTAATCAGGAAATTAAAATGCGTAATTCACTTAAAGCCGTTTTATTTGGTGCCTTCTCTGTCATGTTTTCTGCCGGTCTTCATGCTGAAACACATCAGCATGGCGATATGAATGCTGCCAGTGATGCTTCGGTACAGCAGGTTATCAAGGGCACCGGTATCGTTAAAGACATTGATATGAATAGTAAAAAAATCACCATTTCGCACGAAGCAATCCCGGCGGTGGGCTGGCCTGCAATGACCATGCGCTTCACTTTTGTTAATGCAGACGACGCTATCAATGCCCTGAAAACCGGCAACCATGTCGATTTCTCGTTTATTCAGCAGGGCAATATCTCCTTACTCAAAAGCATTAACGTTACGCAATCCTGATTAACAGTCCGGAGCGAATACATCCAGTGCGCCTGAACATTCATTATGGGATTACTGTGAATGAATGATCGTGCGCATATGCCAGGTGTTTTGATTTTTCAGCGAGAAATTGTATGGCTTCTTTAAAGATAAAATATGCTGCAATAATTATCAGCAGCCTCATAGCAGGGGGGCTGATATCGGTTACTGCCTGGCAGTATTTAAACTCATCACAAAAAACAGTACCAGCAGAACAAAAGGCACCGGAGAAAAAGGTACTTTTCTGGTATGACCCTATGAAACCGGATACCAAATTTGATAAACCCGGAAAATCGCCCTTTATGGATATGGACCTGGTGCCAAAATATGCTGATGACAGTGGCGATAAAAGCAGTGGCGGGATCCGTATCGACCCAACCCAGGTTCAGAATCTGGGATTAAAAACGCAAAAAGTCACGCGAGGAATGCTGAATTATTCTCAGACAATCCCGGCTAATGTCAGCTATAACGAGTATCAGTTTGTTATTGTGCAGGCGCGTTCTGACGGGTTTGTCGAAAAAGTCTACCCCATGACGATTGGCGATCATGTGAAGAAGGGGACGCCACTTATCGATATTACCATTCCGGACTGGGTGGAAGCACAGAGCGAATTCCTTCTGTTATCCAGCACCGGTGGTACTTCCACGCAAATTAAAGGCGTTCTGGAACGGCTTCGCCTGGCAGGTATGCCGGAAGAGGATATTCAGAGACTGCGTTCTACCCGGAGCATTCAGACCCGTTTTACCATTAAAGCACCTATTGATGGTGTCATTACTGCATTTGACCTGCGCACCGGCATGAATATTTCGAAAGATAAGGTGGTGGCTCAGATTCAGGGAATGGACCCGGTCTGGATCAGCGCTGCAGTGCCAGAATCTATCGCATATCTGCTGAAAGATACGTCGCAGTTTGAAATTTCGGTACCGGCTTATCCGGATAAAACATTCCATGTCGAAAAATGGAACATTCTTCCCAGCGTGGATCAGACAACCCGTACGCTTCAGGTCCGTCTCCAGGTTTCTAATAAGGATGAGTTTCTCAAGCCGGGCATGAATGCCTATCTGAAACTGAATACCAAGAGCCAGGAGATGCTGCTGATACCAAGCCAGGCCGTTATCGATACCGGCAAAGAACAGCGCGTGATTACTGTTGATGATGAAGGCAAGTTTGTGCCGAAACAGATCCACGTTCTGCATGAATCACAGCAACAGTCCGGCATCGGTTCCGGCCTGAATGAAGGCGATACCGTGGTGGTCAGTGGCCTGTTCCTCATTGACTCCGAAGCCAATATTACGGGCGCGCTGGAACGTATGCGCCACCCTGAAAAAACAGAAAGCAGTATGCCAGCAATGTCTGACCAGCCTGTAAATATGCATTCAGGGCACTGAGGAGACGACGATGATTGAATGGATTATCCGGCGCTCTGTCGCCAACCGTTTCCTGGTCATGATGGGGGCCCTGTTTCTCAGCATCTGGGGTACATGGACGATTATTAACACGCCGGTCGATGCCTTGCCTGACCTGTCAGATGTGCAGGTCATTATCAAAACCAGCTATCCCGGCCAGGCCCCGCAGATTGTAGAAAACCAGGTCACCTATCCACTTACCACCACCATGCTGTCCGTACCTGGCGCAAAAACCGTGCGTGGTTTTTCACAGTTCGGGGATTCGTATGTGTATGTCATTTTTGAAGACGGCACCGATCTGTACTGGGCCCGTTCCCGCGTGCTGGAATATCTGAATCAGGTTCAGGGAAAACTGCCTGCCGGTGTGAGTTCTGAAATCGGTCCTGATGCCACGGGTGTGGGCTGGATTTTTGAATATGCCCTTGTCGATCGCAACGGAAAACACGACCTTTCAGAACTGCGCTCTCTGCAGGACTGGTTCCTGAAATTTGAGCTGAAAACCATCCCGAACGTGGCTGAGGTCGCTTCGGTTGGCGGCGTGGTGAAACAGTACCAGATTCAGGTCAATCCGGTAAAACTGTCCCAGTACGGTATCAGCCTGCCCGAAGTGAAACAGGCACTTGAATCGTCTAACCAGGAGGCCGGTGGCTCATCCGTTGAAATGGCCGAAGCGGAGTATATGGTCCGTGCCAGCGGTTATCTTCAGAGCATTGATGATTTTAATAACATCGTCCTGAAAACAGGTGAGAACGGCGTGCCGGTTTATCTGCGGGATGTTGCCCGCGTGCAGACCGGGCCCGAAATGAGGCGTGGTATTGCCGAGCTGAACGGCCAGGGAGAAGTCGCTGGCGGCGTGGTGATCCTGCGGTCGGGTAAAAATGCGCGCGACGTTATCACGGCAGTGAGGGATAAACTGGAGACGCTGAAGGCCAGCCTGCCGGAAGGCGTTGAAATCGTGACCACCTACGATCGCAGCCAGTTAATCGACCGGGCGATTGATAACCTCAGTTCCAAACTTCTGGAAGAGTTTATCGTGGTGGCCATCGTCTGTGCTCTGTTCCTGTGGCACGTACGTTCTGCCCTGGTGGCGATTATCTCTCTGCCGCTTGGCCTGTGTATCGCCTTTATCGTCATGCACTTCCAGGGACTGAACGCCAATATCATGTCGCTGGGAGGGATAGCGATTGCCGTCGGTGCGATGGTGGATGCCGCCATTGTGATGATTGAAAATGCGCACAAACGGCTTGAGGAGTGGGATCATCAGCATCCGGGTGAGCAGATTGACAACGCCACCCGCTGGAAGGTGATTACCGACGCCTCCGTGGAAGTGGGACCCGCGTTGTTCATTAGCCTGCTGATCATCACCCTGTCCTTTATTCCTATCTTTACCCTGGAAGGGCAGGAAGGTCGTCTGTTTGGCCCGCTGGCATTCACGAAAACGTACTCCATGGCGGGAGCGGCCGCACTGGCCATCATCGTCATTCCTATTCTGATGGGATTCTGGATCCGGGGGAAAATTCCTGCCGAGACAAGTAACCCCCTGAACCGGGTGCTGATCAAAGCGTATCATCCTTTGCTGCTGCGGGTCCTCCACTGGCCAAAAACAACCCTGCTGGTTGCGGCCTTGTCCATTTTCACGGTTATCTGGCCACTGAGTCAGGTGGGCGGTGAATTTCTGCCGAAGATTAACGAGGGCGATCTGCTGTATATGCCGTCGACCTTGCCTGGCGTCTCTCCGGCAGAAGCTGCAGCGCTCCTGCAGACAACAGACAAGTTAATCAAAAGCGTTCCTGAAGTGGCTTCTGTATTTGGCAAGACCGGTAAAGCAGAGACCGCAACGGATTCCGCGCCGCTCGAAATGGTGGAAACCACGATCCAGCTCAAACCTGAGGATCAGTGGCGTCCCGGCATGACAATTGACAAGATTATTGATGAACTCGACAGGACAGTCCGTTTACCGGGTCTGGCAAACCTCTGGGTGCCGCCTATCCGTAACCGTATTGATATGCTCTCAACCGGGATCAAAAGCCCGATAGGTATCAAAGTGTCCGGGACTGTTCTGTCCGATATCGACGCGACGGCGCAGAGTATCGAGGCGGTAGCCAAAACCGTGCCTGGCGTGGTGTCTGTCCTGGCTGAGCGACTTGAGGGCGGGCGCTACATCGATATCGATATCAACCGGGAGAAAGCCTCCCGCTACGGGATGACGGTAGGTGATGTCCAGCTGTTCGTCTCTTCAGCAATCGGAGGTGCTATGGTGGGTGAGACGGTTGAAGGGGTGGCCCGGTACCCTATTAACATTCGCTACCCGCAGGATTACCGGAACAGTCCGCAGGCGCTGAAACAGATGCCGATCCTGACCCCGATGAAGCAGCAGATCACGCTGGGCGATGTCGCGGATATTAACGTCGTTTCTGGACCAACCATGCTGAAAACCGAAAATGCCCGGCCAGCCAGCTGGATTTATGTTGATGCCCGCGGCAGGGACATGGTGTCGGTGGTTAACGACATTAAGACGGCCATCAGCGAGAAAGTGAAACTGAGACCGGGAACCAGTGTGGCATTCTCCGGACAGTTTGAACTGCTTGAGCATGCCAACAAGAAACTGAAGCTGATGGTGCCGATGACGGTGATGATCATTTTCATCCTGTTGTATCTGGCATTCCGCCGGGTTGACGAAGCCCTGCTGATCCTGATGAGCCTGCCGTTCGCCCTGGTTGGCGGAATATGGTTCCTGTACTGGCAGGGCTTCCATATGTCAGTGGCGACCGGAACCGGGTTTATCGCCCTGGCCGGGGTGGCAGCAGAGTTTGGCGTGGTCATGCTGATGTATCTGCGTCATGCCATTGAAGCGCACCCGGAATTGTCCCGTAAAGAGACGTTCACACCGGAAGGTCTTGATGAAGCCCTCTATCATGGTGCCGTACTGCGTGTCCGGCCGAAAGCCATGACCGTGGCGGTGATCATTGCGGGTCTGCTGCCAATACTCTGGGGAACCGGCGCAGGTTCAGAAGTCATGAGCCGTATTGCTGCGCCAATGATTGGTGGGATGATCACGGCTCCGCTGCTGTCCCTGTTCATTATTCCTGCCGCCTACAAATTAATCTGGCTGCGCAGACATAAAAAAAGCGTGTCATAACCCTGAAAGGGCGCCCCCAGTGGGCGTCCTTCTGCACTGATTCACCCTGACGTCAGGGTTTATATCGATAATATACAGAGGTGAGTATGAAAAAAGTGGTTCTAATGGCCCTGGCTCTCGGCCTGTCACTGCCTGCAATGGCGAGTGAAAAAGTCATTGATATGTACAAATCTGAAAACTGTGGCTGTTGTTCCCTGTGGGGCAAAGCGATGGAAAAAGACGGGTTCGAAGTGCGAACTCACGTCATGAATGATCAGGCGCTGTCAGCCCTGAAAGAAAAGCATGCTGTTCCTGCTGGACTACGAAGTTGTCATACCGCGGTTGTAGGTAATTTGATCATTGAAGGCCATGTGCCTGCGGCAACGATACATAAGGCCATGCAGTCTGGTTCGGGTATATACGGTCTCGCCACCCCCGGTATGCCAGCAGGAAGTCCGGGAATGGAGATGGGGGCCCGAAAAGAGGCTTACGATGTTATCGCATTCTCACCGGAGGGCAGTAAAAAAGTCTTCCAGCGAATCGAATAGTCAGCGGAACGGCTGATAACGGGACGCCGGCAGCAGGCACTCTTATGCCGGCGGCATTCGTGGTAATCGCATCCATGACATATCCTGAAGACAGAAAATGCTTCAGATATGCATAAGGAGAGTTACTGTGAAAAATGACAATGCAGTGGAACATAACAACCAGACTGCTTCTGAGCAGACATCATCCCCGGACGAGAGTCACGCATTGCATAAGGTGAGAGATCCCGTGTGCGGGATGGTCATCCTGCCTGACAAGGCGCACAGCAGCATTCGATACCAGGACCATCAGCTTTATTTCTGCTCCGCCAGCTGTGAGAGCAAATTTAAAGCCCATCCCGATCATTATTTTACCGAAGATGCCAGTGAACATCACCATCACCACGACCACCATGAAGTCAGCCCTGATAAGATAAAACAGTCTCACCGCCAGGCGGAGAAAGAGATTTCTGAAGGTGTGTGGACATGTCCGATGCATCCGGAGATACGCCGTAGTGGTCCCGGAAGCTGTCCTGTCTGTGGAATGGCACTGGAGCCGCTCGTAGCTACGGCATCCACGGGGACGAGTGATGAACTTCGCGACATGACAAGACGCTTCTGGCTGGGGTTGTTGCTGGCGTTTCCGGTTCTGATACTCGAAATGAGTTCTCATCTGTTTCCCGCTTTGAGGAATACAGTACCGCCACAGTACAACACATGGCTGCAGTTACTTCTGGCCTCTCCTGTCGTTTTGTGGTGTGGCTGGCCATTCTTCGCCCGGGCCGGAATGTCGTTACGTAACCGCTCCCTGAATATGTTTACCCTTGTTGCAATGGGGACCGGCGTAGCCTGGGTTTACAGCGTCATTGCAACCGTCTTCCCCTCCTGGTTTCCTGCATCGTTCAGAAACATGGATGGCCTGGTGGCCATTTATTTTGAAGCCGCAGCTGTTATTACGGTGCTTGTTCTGCTGGGACAGGTCCTTGAATTGCGGGCACGGGAACAAACCTCAGGTGCCATTACTGCGCTTCTTAACCTTGCCCCCAAAACCGCCAGGCGGCTGGATCAAGACGGTCATGAAACGGATATTAATGCGGAAGATGTCCTGCCTGGCGATAAGCTCCGCATCAGACCTGGAGAGAGTATTCCGGTCGACGGTATCGTGGTCGAAGGCAAAACAACCGTTGATGAATCGATGGTGACCGGGGAATCTATGCCTGTTACCAAAACGGAGGGTGACCCTGTCATCGGGGGGACCATTAATCAGACAGGTAGTCTTATCATCCGTGCAGAGAAAGTCGGTGATGAAACGATGCTCTCACGAATTGTTCAGATGGTCGCTGATGCACAGCGTTCGCGGGCCCCCATCCAGAGAATGGCTGACAGCGTTTCAGGCTGGTTTGTTCCTCTGGTGATACTTATCGCGGTTGTTGCTTTCATGATCTGGTCTGTCTGGGGGCCCGAGCCCAGGATGGCGCACGGTCTCATTGCGGCTGTGTCGGTCCTGATTATTGCCTGTCCCTGCGCGCTGGGGCTGGCCACGCCGATGTCGATAATGGTGGGGGTGGGCAAAGGAGCCCAGGCCGGGGTGTTAATTAAGAATGCCGAAGCCCTTGAGCGTCTTGAAAAAGTGGACACGCTGGTTGTCGACAAAACAGGCACGCTCACGGAAGGTTCGCCGACGGTGACAGGGATTATCAGTCTCAATCCGGGTGGGGAAACATCTCTTTTGCGTGTAACGGCCGCAGTGGAAAAAGGCTCGCAGCATCCGCTGGGTATGGCAGTAGTTAAAGCAGCACAGGAAAAGGGGATCGCAATACCCGCAGTCACTCATTTCAATGCGCCGTCGGGTAAAGGTGTCTCAGGCGATGTCGAAGGTCAACGGGTTGTCATTGGTAATGAACTGGCTATGCAGGAAAACAGTATCGTTATTGATAATCAAAAGGCCGTTGCGGATACGTTGCGGATGGAAGGTGCTACCGTTATCTATGTGGCCACAGACGGGCACCTTGCAGGCCTGATAGCTATCTCGGATCCCGTGAAAGCAACCACGCCGGATGCGCTTAAAGCTTTGCGTCAGGCGGGGATCCGCATCGTTATGCTCACCGGGGATAACCAGCTTACCGCTGAAGCAGTCGCACGGAAACTGGGAATAGATGAGGTTGAAGCCGGGATTCTGCCGGATGGCAAAAAAGCAGTGATAACCCGACTGAAAGCGTCTGGCCATGTGGTTGCGATGGCCGGAGACGGTGTGAATGATGCCCCGGCGCTGGCAGCGGCTGACGTGGGTATAGCCATGGGAACGGGTACAGATGTGGCAATTGAAAGTGCCGGAGTCACCCTTCTCAAAGGCGACCTGATGATACTGAACAGGGCCCGTCATCTGTCAGAGATCACCATGAAAAATATCCGACAGAATCTGTTTTTTGCATTTATCTACAACGCACTTGGCGTGCCTGTGGCTGCAGGCCTGCTTTATCCTGTGTATGGAATACTGCTGTCGCCAGTTATTGCGGCGGCGGCCATGGCTCTTTCCTCCGTCAGCGTCATTGTGAATGCGTTGCGTCTGAAAAGTGTCAGGCTCGGGAAATAACACTGAGTGAAGGGGCTGTTACGAACAGAAGGAGTCCAGTATGAAAAGTACCACCTATGCGCTTATTGCTGTCGCCGCGATCGCGGCATTTGCCCTCCTGCGCGAACACTGGTCACATGTGGCAGGTTACTGGCCATATCTGTTATTGCTGGTCTGCCCGCTAATGCATCTTTTCCACGGCCACGGAGGGCATGGAGATCATCAACATCACGGAAGTGAAAACGATAAAAAAAATTAATCCGGCAGACGGGGCCGCGTCGCGGTCCCGTTATCAGTCCAGGTATCGTTCGTAGTCTCTGGCATGCGCAAAGGCATGCTGTTCGAGTTTGTTATCAGCGGGTGCCGCTGCCCGGAACGCCAGAGAGTTAACAGGGTTGTTATTGATGACCAGCTCGTAATGCAGATGAGGACCGGATGAACGTCCGCTGTTACCGGATAACGCAATAGCGCCTCCCCGGGTAACCCTGGCCCCTTTAGTAACGAGTATTTTATTGAGGTGGAGATAGCGAGTTTTAACACCGGCTTTTCCTGTTACTTCAACAAAAAATCCCATGGTACTGTTGTATTCGGCCCGGGTGATTTTTCCGTCGATGACGCTGACTATTTTCGTGTTCATGGGCATGGAATAATGGGTAAGCGGATTAAATGGTTGATCTTACCTTTGCATGAGAGTGAGACAGACCGGCATCTCATCGGATTATCTGGTTGATGCTTCACCTACTGCTGGTGCATGTTTCCTTCGCTAATTCCAGCAAGAACCCCACACGCCTCAACTTCCCGGTCATCGTTGCAACTCGCTCTCAGTGAAACGAGTTGTTTCTCAAGCGCTTGCAGAGCGGTTATCTGCGACCGCACATGAGAGATGTGATCATCGAGCAAGGCGTTGACGGCGGTACAAGGCTGATGAGGGTCGTCCTGATAGCTCTGTAGTTCGTGAATCTCAGCCAGTGACAGGCCCAGGATTCTGCAGCGACGGATGAAGGCCAGCCCCTCACCATGCTTCTCGGTATAGACACGGTAACCGTTGTCCTGCCGATCAGGCGGCGGCAACAAGCCCTGCTGTTCATAGAAGCGGATCGTCTGTGTTTCGACCCCTACCAACTGCGCCAACTGACCAATGCGCATCAGCCTCCTCCCCAACGGATTCTTTACTCTATTGACCTTATAGTAGCTTTATAGTTTTAAATGGTACCACAACATTGTTCAAGTGGAGTCGTATCATGAGCAAATCCTGTGGTGGCGCCTGTGGCGGTGATGCAACGTCCGCAGCGGATACCGATATACAGGCCTCCTCCGAGGCGCCAGGGAGATGGGTCAGTGTTTATGCCGTGCCGAAGATGGACTGTCCATCAGAAGAACGAATGATTCGCCTAGCCCTGAACGGCTTTGAGGAGATTCGGGCGCTGTCCTTCGACTTGTCGAACCGCCGGCTGAAGGTCGTGCATGACGGCGAGGTCGAGCCCGTCACCTCGAAACTGAAGACCTTGGGGCTAGGCGCCTCGCTTCAGGAAACCGTCGCTGCAAATCCGGAGACCATCAAGGCCGCCGAGTTTTCGGCAGCTTCTGCTAAGCAAGAATCCGGGACCCTGCGCTGGTTGCTCGGCATCAATGCACTTCTGTTCGTGGTGGAAATGACTGCCGGTCTGATCGCCCAGTCCACCGGCCTGATTGGAGAATCCCTGGACAATTTTGCCGATGCGGCGGTGTACGGGCTTGCCCTTTATGCGGTTGGACATAGCGTGAAAATGCAGGTACGTGCCGCGCATCTTGCTGGTGTACTGCAACTGATCTTGGCTGTGGGCGTGCTCGTAGAGGTGGTGAGACGCTTTGTATTCGGTAGTGAGCCTGAATCGCTGGTGATGATGGCTATCGCATTCGTCGCATTGATTGCCAATACCAGTTGTCTGCTGCTCATATCCAAACATCGGGAAGGCGGGGCGCACATGAAGGCAAGCTGGATATTCTCGGCCAACGACGTGGTGATCAACCTGGGGGTCATCACCGCCGGCGCCCTGGTCGCGTGGACCGGTTCCAATTATCCGGATCTGATTATCGGCACCATCGCGGGGGGCATTGTACTTAACGGTGCCAGACGCATTTTGGCGTTGAAGGGTTAAATAATGCTCATTATTGGCAAAAAGCTCTCGCCGTATGCCCTATTGTCCATATCGGGCCTGCTGGCAGCGTCTGATCAGGCTGTAAAGTGGCTGGTGCAGCAATCAATGGCCTATGGCGAGTATGTTTCGGTGACCCCGTTCTTTAACTGGGTGCACCTATGGAACACCGGTGCCGCATTCAGTCTTTTTGCGAATGGTGGAGGCTGGCAGCGCTACTTTTTTATCGGAATCGCGGTAGTGGTCTCGATTTTTCTGATCAAGCTGATCCTTGAAAATCGTCATAAAGGAGAAGCCATCGCTTACAGTCTTATCCTCGGTGGCGCCATGGGCAACCTGATTGACCGGGTCTTTCGCGGCTATGTTGTGGATTCCTTTGATTTCTATTGGCGAGACTGGCATTGGCCGGCCTTCAACCTGGCTGATATTGCAATTGTCCTCGGTGCCTTACTTTTCGTTTCCAGCAGCTTGTTGGGTAAAAAAGCAAACACCAATGCCGAGCCGGATGGATCTGACTGACACCTACGCCTATACAACACCATGACCGAACTTCCCGACAACATCCTTCACCTGCCGCAATACCAAGTACTGGGCTGCAAATCAACCGACGACGAAATGCACTTCCAGGTGGACGTGCCCGATCCCATCGCCTGCGAGGAATGCGGCGTGCAGGGTGAGTTCGTACGGTTCGGCAAGCGTGACGTTCCCTATCGTGATCTGCCCATCCACGGCAAGCGGGTCACTCTCTGGGTGGTCCGCCGCCGATACACCTGCCGGGCCTGCAAGACAACATTCAGGCCCCAGCTACCGGAGATGGTGGACGGATTCCGTATGACACTGCGGCTGCATGAGTACGTGGAGAAGGAATCCTTCAACCACCCCTACACCTTTGTGGCGGCACAGACCGGCCTGGACGAGAAGACGGTGCGCGACATCTTCAACGCCCGCGCCGAGTTCCTGGGGCGCTGGCACCGCTTCGAGACGCCCCGCATCCTGGGCATTGACGAGCTATACCTGAACAAGCGCTACCGCTGCATTCTGACCAACATTGAGGAGCGAACCCTGCTCGACCTGCTGGCCACCCGCCGCCAGGACGTGGTGACCAACTACCTGATGAAGCTGAAAGACCGGCAGAAGGTCGAGATCGTCAGCATGGACATGTGGAACCCCTACCGGGCAGCGGTCAAGGCTGTGCTGCCCCAGGCCCGTATCGTGGTCGATAAGTTCCATGTGGTGCGCATGGCCAACGATGCCCTAGAGAGAGTGCGCAAGGGCCTCAGAAAGGAGCTGAAACCGTCCCAGAGCCGGACTCTCAAGGGAGACCGGAAAATCCTGCTGAAACGCGCTCACGAAGTCTCAGACCGGGAGCGCCTCATCATGGAGACCTGGACAGGCGCGTTCCCGCAACTGCTGGCCGCCTACGAGCACAAGGAGCGCTTCTACGGCATCTGGGACGCCACCACACGGCTCCAGGCAGAAGCCGCCCTGGACGAGTGGATAGCCACCATCCCGAAGGGCCAAAAGGAAGTCTGGAGCGATCTGGTCAGGGCAGTGGGAAACTGGCGCGAAGAGACCATGACCTACTTCGAGACGGACATGCCCGTCACCAACGCTTACACGGAGTCCATCAACCGACTGGCCAAGGACAAGAACCGTGAAGGGCGCGGTTACTCCTTCGAGGTGATGCGGGCACGAATGCTCTACACCACGAAGCACAAGAAGAAGGCACCGACTGCGAAGGTCTCTCCTTTCTACAAGAAAACCATCGGTTACGGACTGCCGGACTTCGCAGAGGAACTCAACTACGGAGTCGATCTATCAACCATCTGAGGGTGGTATCAGATTGATGGGGTGAAGGTGCCCCATCAACCATTAAATCCGTATACCCGGAATAATCAATGCCATTATGGGGACTCACTTTTCCCGATACCGGGTTAAGTCTTGCAGGATTGAAAGGCGAACTGAGTCTTGCTGTGGCCGGTAACGGATAATCGAGACTGCCTTTCCCGGAAGTATCGGAAAGGTTATAGAACTTTTTATCTGATATACGATACGCCGTGTAATTAAATGAACCGGACGTAAATTTATAGGCCACGACACGTGATTTTCCCGCTTTCTTTTGCAGTACGAGTTTTAATGATTCATTTTTTTTCAAATGCCGCAGATTAAACCGGGAAGGCAAGGAGCGCTGAAGGGTAGCGATCTCGTTCGATTTCAGCCCCGAGCGGGTGGCTGAAAGGTAGGCATTTTCTTTTACGACATCGGTAGAATACATTTACTGGAATTCGCCGTTAGCATGAACACTGCGGCGTATGCTAGGGCTTTTCAGGAGGCGTGTCATCTGTCAGTTAATCGGGAGCACCGTTGATGGTCGTCATTTTTGTAACATATCTTGTTTCCCGTTTGCTCCTGAAGATCTGGGAATTGTATGACCAGCCCGACGGTGATGATTAACGGGACTGAAACAGGTTACGGCAGAGCAATATGGGGCTCATGTCCTGCTACGTAACCCGTCAGTAAAGCCCTGCTGCGCACCTGACGCTAAGCACTAACCCGCCTGCAGTTACCTGGTCGAATACAGCCCGCGAAGCTTTCTTGCCTGCGTCTGATGTGCTTCCGCACCGGCATTATTGACCTGCTCATGCACGAGAGCGGCTTTTTCTCCGGCATTCAGTTCGTTAAAAGAAGAAGACGAGGTCTTTGAATTTGCATCACTGCCGGACAGCATTTTTTTATGTTCCTCAATCATTTTCTGATGCGCATAGGACGCGCTGTTGTTCATAAATGAATGAGCAACAATGGCCCTTTCATGTTCATTCATTTCAGAGAATGAGGGCGTGTTGTTTTTATTAACCCTGTCCGGTAAGTTTTCATGCGTCGAGGAGTTCACATGACTGACGGCTGAGGCATTATTAACAAATCGATGTGCTTCATGGGCAATATCACTGGACTGAGCAAAAGCTGCCCCACAAAATAAAGCTGTAAACGCAGTGGTCGTGATTAATATATTCATGTGTAATTACCTTCTGAGGTACATAAAAGATGTCCTTATGATCATATATAAAAATAATCAACCTGTGGGGAAGATGACGTAAATGTAATACAGCTATGTACATTACACGATTGTAATGAATTTGTTTCTTAAGGTGTGCTAGATTCATTTCATTGTAAGTGGATGAACCAGTAATTTAATTTAAATCGGTTCTCGAATTCTGTCAGTAACCATACTTTAAATAAGGGAATGCGCATGCTGTTGAAAACGTCTCGACGAACTTTCCTGAAGGGGTTAACCCTCTCTGGCGTAGCCGGAAGTCTTGGCGTATGGAGTTTCAATGCGCGTTCCAGTCTGAGCCTGCCAGTTGCCGCATCCCTGCAGGGTACTCAGTTTGACCTGACCATTGGTGAAACGGCCGTCAATATCACGGGCAGTGAGCGTCAGGCCAAAACAATCAATGGAGGCCTGCCGGGGCCCGTTCTTCGCTGGAAAGAAGGTGACACCATTACCCTGAAGGTCAAAAACCGTCTTAATGAACAGACGTCCATTCACTGGCACGGTATTATTCTTCCGGCCAATATGGATGGTGTTCCGGGGCTGAGTTTTATGGGCATAGAGCCTGATGATACCTACGTTTACACCTTTAAGGTTAAGCAGAACGGGACTTACTGGTACCACAGCCATTCCGGTCTGCAGGAACAGGAGGGGGTATACGGTGCCATTATCATCGATGCCAGGGAGCCAGAACCGTTTGCTTACGATCGTGAGCATGTGGTCATGTTGTCTGACTGGACCGATGAAAATCCTCACAGCCTGCTGAAAAAATTAAAAAAACAGTCGGATTACTACAATTTCAATAAACCAACCGTTGGCTCTTTTTTCCGCGACGTGAATACCAGGGGGCTGTCAGCCACCATTGCCGATCGGAAAATGTGGGCTGAAATGAAAATGAATCCGACTGACCTCGCGGATGTCAGTGGCTACACCTACACCTATCTCATGAACGGGCAGGCCCCGCTGAAAAACTGGACCGGACTGTTCCGTCCCGGTGAAAAGATACGCTTACGGTTTATCAACGGCTCGGCAATGACCTATTTCGATATCCGTATCCCCGGGCTGAAAATGACGGTCGTGGCTGCAGATGGCCAGTATGTAAACCCGGTTACCGTTGACGAATTCAGGATTGCCGTTGCCGAAACCTATGATGTCATTGTGGAGCCTCAGGGTGAGGCCTATACCATCTTCGCACAATCCATGGACAGGACCGGTTACGCTCGAGGGACACTGGCCACGAGAGAGGGGTTAAGTGCTGCCGTTCCCCCCCTCGATCCCCGTCCTCTGTTGACCATGGAAGATATGGGTATGGGGGGAATGGGACATGATATGGCAGGAATGGACCACAGCCAGATGGGAGGCATGGATAACAGCGGAGAGATGATGTCTATGGACGGTGCTGACCTTCCGGATAGCGGGACATCCTCCGCGCCCATGGATCACAGCAGCATGGCCGGTATGGATCATTCCCGGATGGCCGGAATGCCGGGTATGCAAAGTCATCCTGCGTCAGAAACGGATAACCCACTGGTTGATATGCAGGCGATGAGCGTCTCTCCGAAATTAAACGATCCGGGTATTGGTCTTCGAAATAACGGAAGAAAGGTTCTCACGTACGCGGATTTGAAAAGCCGCTTTGAGGATCCTGACGGACGTGAACCTGGCCGTACCATAGAACTGCATTTAACCGGCCACATGGAAAAGTTTGCCTGGTCATTTAACGGAATCAAGTTTTCAGATGCCGCACCGGTGCTGCTGAAATACGGTGAGCGGCTCAGGATCACGCTGATCAACGATACCATGATGACTCACCCCATTCACCTGCATGGTATGTGGAGCGATCTGGAAGATGAAAACGGTAATTTCATGGTTCGTAAACACACAATAGATGTTCCCCCTGGTACAAAACGCAGTTACAGAGTGACAGCAGATGCGCTTGGCCGCTGGGCGTATCACTGCCATTTGCTCTATCACATGGAAATGGGAATGTTTCGTGAAGTCCGGGTGGAGGAATGATGCGAATGAAGAGAAATTTGAAGGCCATACCTGTTCTGGTCGCCGGTTTGTTTACCTCACAGCTTTCTATTGCGGCGGGCTCCGTCTCTGCAGATCCCCACGCCGGGCACGACATGTCTGCCATGCAGATGCCAGCAGATGAGAATTTCACTGAGATGACGTCAATGGAGCCCATTGTAACTGAGAGCAGAACGCCAATTCCGCCTGTTACCGATGCCGACCGGAAGGCTGCATTCGGCAATTTACAGGGGCATGCGATTCACGACAGTGCGATTAATTATCTGGTTCTGCTGGATCAACTGGAATGGCAACGGTCGGATAACACCAACAATTTCAGCTGGAGTGTTAACAGCTGGATTGGAGGCGACACAGATCGGATTTGGCTAAAGAGTGAAGGTGAACGAAGCAATGGGGAAACGGAGGCGGCTGAAGCGCAGTTACTCTGGGGACATGCGGTTGGCCCATGGTGGGATTTGGTTGCGGGTGTCAGGCAGGATTTCAGACCTGCTTCTGCCCGGACCTGGGCTGCTGTCGGTTTTCAGGGGCTGGCACTCTATAATTTTGAGTCTGAAATTACGGGTTTTGTCAGTAATGGCGGAAAAGCAGCCCTTCGTCTGGGAGGAGAATACGACGTTTTACTGACTAACCGGCTCATACTCCAGCCATCCTATGAGGTGAATTTCTACAGTCAGGATGATGAATCGCGGGGTCGCGGCAGGGGACTGACTGACACAGAGCTGGGGCTCCGGCTGCGCTATGAAATACGCCGTGAGTTTGCACCCTATATAGGCGTTTCCTGGAATCAACTTTACGGGAAAACATCCGATATGGCGAAAAGAGAAGGTGAGAAAGACCATCAGGTAGTATTCCTGGCGGGAGCCAGAATCTGGTTTTAACGCACTGATATAAAACACTCAACTAAACAGGTAAATAAAATGTCGATTTTAAATAAAGCCATTCTTACAGGTGGCCTCGTTATGGGCGTTGCTTTCTCTGCTATGGCCCATCCGGAATTAAAAAGCTCTGTGCCACAGGCTGATTCAGCCGTAGCGGCCCCGGAAAAGATTCAGCTTAATTTCTCGGAAAATCTGACCGTGAAATTCTCAGGTGCAAAATTAACGATGACGGGTATGAAAGGCATGTCATCACATTCTCCGATGCCGGTCGCGGCAAAAGTGGCGCCAGGCGCTGACCCTAAATCGATGGTCATTATTCCGCGAGAGCCTTTACCCGCTGGCACTTATCGTGTTGACTGGCGCGCGGTTTCTTCAGATACGCACCCTATTACCGGTAATTACACCTTTACAGTGAAGTAATATTATGAACGACCTGATTATGATTGTTATTCGTTTTCTTCTTTATCTGGATTTGATGGTAATATTTGGATTGCCATTTTTTCAGATATATGGAATAAGCGGTGTCAGACATGAAACCTATAACCTGACTAATTTCAGGTCGTTTATAACCTTTGCTGTTGTTACAGGCATCATTCTTACTGGCATTAATATGCTCCTGGTATCTAATGCCATGAGTGGAGTAACTGACCTCAGAGAATTATCCATCCATGTTATCGAGATGGTGATAGAAGAAACTGATGTGGGTATTAGCTGGATTGTCAGGCTCTGTGCCCTGTTTACCACACTCGGTGCTTTGTTCTTTTACACTAATAAGAGAGTATTGTCCTGCCTGCTGATGACGATGAGTGGGGGCGTGGCGCTGGCTACACTTGCCTGGGGAGGACACGCCGTTATGCATGACGGTCTGCATTACTATCTCCATTTACTGAGCGATCTGACCCATCTCGGCGCTGCAGGTGCCTGGACAGGTGCTCTGGTTGCATTTGCTATCCTGCTGATGCGCAGAAACGAGCATAATGCACAGAGCGTCATTGTGATATCTGACTCCCTGGCAAAATTTGCCACGGCAGGAACGGTGATTGTTGTAGCCCTGATCCTGAGTGCGCTGGTCAACTATCTGTATATTGCTGAGGGTAACTTAACTCCCTTATTCAACAGTTCCTGGGGGAGGATATTGCTTGCCAAGACGGCTCTGTTTGTTCTGATGCTTCTTCTGGCTGCAGCAAACCGGTTTCACCTGGGTCCCCGGCTTGAAGTTATGGTCAGGGAAGGGAATTATGATCGCAGCGTTGCCCTGATGCGAAACAGCATCCTGACAGAATTCGTTGTTGCGATTATCATTCTGGGCGCCGTAGCGTGGCTCGGAATGCTTGCTCCGTCTCAGGTCAGCTAGGGGACAGCCAAAGCTCATGCGTGAGATTTTTACTTTCATATCAGCGAGTTGACCATGCAGCGTATTTTAATCGTTGAAGACGAACAAAAAACAGGTCGTTACCTGCAGCAGGGACTGGTTGAGGAAGGCTATCAGGCCGATCTCTTTAATAATGGCCGCGATGGTCTCGGGGCCGCGTCGAAGGGACAGTATGATTTGATAATACTGGACGTGATGCTGCCTTTCCTCGACGGGTGGCAAATCATCAGCGCACTGAGGGAGTCCGGGCACGAAGAACCGGTCCTGTTTTTAACCGCAAAGGACAACGTGCGGGACAAAGTGAAAGGACTGGAGCTTGGCGCAGATGACTACCTGATTAAGCCCTTTGATTTTACGGAGCTGGTTGCACGTGTAAGAACCCTACTGCGCCGGGCACGCTCGCAGGCCGCAACA
This sequence comes from Enterobacter sp. Res13-Sevr-PEC09-46, assembly GCF_015672585.1. Taxonomy (NCBI): domain Bacteria; kingdom Pseudomonadati; phylum Pseudomonadota; class Gammaproteobacteria; order Enterobacterales; family Enterobacteriaceae; genus Enterobacter; species Enterobacter sp. Res13-Sevr-PEC09-46. The sequence continues at coordinate 51,162 of NZ_JADABR010000038.1, forward strand.
GTCTGCACCATCGCCGATATGACCGTTGATATGGTGCGCCGGACCGTGATCCGTTCGGGGAAGAAGATCCATCTCACCGGTAAAGAATACGTTCTGCTTGAGTTGCTGCTGCAACGCACCGGAGAAGTGTTACCCAGGAGTCTTATCTCGTCCCTGGTCTGGAACATGAATTTTGACAGTGATACGAATGTGATTGATGTCGCCGTGAGACGTCTGAGAAGTAAAATTGATGATGACTTTGAGCCAAAACTGATCCATACCGTTCGCGGTGCCGGATATGTCCTGGAGATCAGAGAAGAGTGAGGTTCAAAATTTCCCTGACCACACGCCTGAGCCTGATTTTTTCTGCGGTGATGCTTACGGTATGGTGGTTATCAAGTTTTATCCTGATTAGCACCCTTAATGGCTATTTCGATAATCAGGACCGCGATTTTCTGACAGGTAAACTTCAGCTCACCGAAGAGTTTCTTAAAACAGAGACGTTCAGGAACAAAACGGATATTAAGTCATTATCAGAAAAAATAAACGATGCGATGGTGGGGCACAATGGCTTATTCATTTCTATAAAAAACATGGAAAATGAAAAAATTGTTGAACTCTATGCCAAAAATTCTGTTGTTCCAGCGGTCCTGCTTAATAAGTCGGGTGATATTCTCGACTATATGATCCAGACGGAAGAAAATAACACCGTGTACCGCAGTATCTCGCGGCGGGTTGCCGTGACGCCGGAACAGGGTAAAAGCAAACATGTCATCATTACGGTTGCCACGGATACTGGGTATCACACCCTGTTTATGGACAAACTCAGTACCTGGCTGTTCTGGTTCAATATCGGTCTGGTCTTTATTTCTGTTTTTCTGGGCTGGCTGACCACACGTATTGGTCTGAAACCGCTACGGGAAATGACCAGTCTGGCTTCCTCCATGACCGTACACAGCCTGGATCAGCGTCTAAATCCCGATCTGGCTCCGCCGGAAATCTCTGAGACCATGCAGGAGTTCAATAATATGTTTGATCGCCTGGAGGGGGCATTCCGGAAACTGTCAGATTTCTCGTCTGACATCGCGCATGAGCTGCGCACACCAGTCAGTAATCTGATGATGCAGACGCAGTTTGCACTGGCTAAGGAAAGGGATGTTTCGCATTACCGCGAAATTTTATTCGCTAACCTGGAAGAACTGAAAAGGTTGTCACGAATGACCAGTGACATGCTTTTTCTGGCACGTTCAGAACATGGTCTGCTGCGGCTGGATAAACATGATGTGGATCTGGCAGCCGAACTGAATGAATTACGTGAGTTGTTCGAGCCCCTGGCAGACGAAACAGGAAAGACAATCACGGTTGAAGGAGAGGGCGTTGTTGCCGGAGACAGCGATATGCTCCGACGTGCTTTCAGTAACCTGCTTTCCAATGCAATCAAGTATTCTCCCGATAACACCTGTACAGCGATACACCTTGAGCGTGACAGTGACTGTGTGAACGTGATGATTACGAATACGATGTCCGGCCAGGTTCCCGCTAATCTGGAACGTTTGTTTGACCGGTTCTATCGCGCAGACTCATCAAGGTTCTACAACACGGAAGGCGCGGGGCTGGGATTATCAATTACAAGGTCGATCATTCATGCTCACGGCGGCGAGCTGTCAGCAGAACAGCAGGGGCGTGAAATTGTGTTCAAAGTGCGCCTGTTAATGGATTAATCCCGTTGTTCAGGAGAAACCTGGAAGGTGACAAAATTGTCATCATTCAGTCACGCGATAAACAGAGGCGGTTTTTTATAATTATTCATAAATCAGGAGCAGCGTGATAACACAATCACCTGGTTCCTGGAGTGATGATTAACCCGCCCTGAGATCAACTGCTTTCTCTGTTATAAGCCATTGATTGTTTGGGTATGTAAACACCGGAGACCCAACCATGAAAAAGATTCTCGTATCATTTGTTGCCATTATGGCTGTCGCTTCATCCGCCATGGCTGCAGAGACAATGAACATGCATGACCAGGTAAATAATGCACAGGCTCCTGCCCATCAGATGCAGTCATCTGCTGAAAAAAGCGCAGTTCAGGGAGACAGCATGACAATGATGGATATGAGCAGTCACGATCAGGCCGCAATGTCCCATGACATGATGCAAAACGGCAATTCTGCTGCCCATCAGGACATGGCTGAAATGCATAAAAAAATGATGAAATCCAAGCCAGCAGCTTCTAACGAAACAGCAAAATCATTTTCCGAAATGAACGAGCATGAGAAAGCCGCTGTTGTGCATGAGAAGGCGAATAATGGTCAATCTTCCGTTATTCATCAGCAGCAGGCTGAAAAGCATCGCAGCCAGATCACCCAGAATTAACCCGCAGCTCCACTTGTCAGACCCTCATTTGACGCCGAAGTCACTGGCTTACGCTCCCGATCGGGAGCGTTTTTTTTAAACCAAATGAAAGATTATGTCTGTGTATGATTAATCGTAGTCTGCGGCCTGTTATGAACTAAATGAACGACGGACTAAATTTAACATAAGATAGATTGCGCGAACTAAGTATTTAATTTGATTGTTATTTTACACATTCAGTTATATCCATGGTTCATGCCGCGCCGTATCCTGAGACTGACTGAGAATACGTATGATCGTAACCACCGAATGTGATGACACAAAATAGATCATGTGCTGTTCCACCGGCAGCGAGCAGATATCTTCTCCCAGCTCTGCGCGATGCGTGCCGATGTCATGCATGGCCAGCACATCAAACACTGCGGCTATACGCCCGATATACGCATCCGCCTGAACAACCCCGAACTGTCTGAAGCTGTAGTCCCAGATAGCCTCCAGATCTTCTTCTGCTTTTGGTGTCAGCTCAATCTCTTTCATTTGCCATCCTGGCCCTGACATTATTCAGGAATGCATCCTTGTTCCATGGTTTCGCCTCGCCGCTGCTGATGCCTTCGGCCAGCAGATCACGCAGTTCCTGAAGGCGTGATTCAGCTTGCTTCTCGCGCAGCAGCCGCAGCGCGTCACGCATGACTTCGCTCTGGGTTCGGTAATCACCGGCCTTAACCAGGGAATCGATAAATTCACGCAGCTCATCACCCACGTCCACCGTCATTGTACGGGCCATAACCCCTCCGTTTCATTATGTAAGATTTGTTCTTACATAAGTATATCATTTTAGCATCAGGCTTCCATGGTCAGTGATCGAGACTATGGGCTGCATTTATGAGATCAACAGGGATGCGAAATCAGATAGATATCTAATAGAATGCTGAGTTGTAGCCTTAAGCGAGAACTGGAAATGAAATTAACAGAAAATCGGGTGGATACACTCATCGATACCCTGAACGACCTGATCTGTGATGAGCAAAGTATTACTCGCGAACAGCGAGAAAATTTAATTAAAACGGTTGCCACATTGGGTGGGCTTAAGGAGCGACTACGACTCATTTCTGCGGAGAAAGAAGCCAGACAGATCGCCAAAAACGAGAAGGTAAAGAAACCGCGCGAACCGGACCTGGTGTTTCCCCGTACTGGAAAGCCGTGGCTATCAGAGGACCTCGATGTTATCCATTCCATTATCGACGATATACCTGATGACAGAATTGATGATCACATCCTGTGGCTTTCAAAACAGCAAGGGCGCACTCCCTATGCTGTCGCACTGAAGATTGTTGGTGTAGGTAGAATGGATGATGAGTGGGCGAAAGCCTGGAAACCCGCGGCAAAATCGCTTCGAGAAGATTATGCAAAGCTTCATCCTGCTCCCTCTTCGGATATCAGCCAGGAATAATAGGTTTAGGTTGAGATGTATATGAAGTTATTTTGCAGCAGCATGTTTTATAATTATAAAAAACTGCTCCTGCAAACTATGGTAAAATAATAAACAATTACACTCCTTAATCTAAATATATCAATATTTTTGCCGATATATATAGTAAGTAAGGGAGTGTCATGAACGATTTTCATATTTTAAGTATCTGTATTCAGAATAAGGATGTGGCAGGCGCAATGCGCGTGCTGCGTGATAAATCAGAATTTGCGGTGCGCAAGATTCTGGAGAAACTCAGAGTCAGGATCACAACGCAAACCGGCAGGGCATTCTGGCATTATGTTCAGGGCTGGCTGTTAACCGCGTGTCGCCAGGGGAATATACAGCATGAATCATTCATTACCCGACGTTCTTCCCACTATCCGGAACGCCAGCCAGCTCAGTCCCGCTGCACTCGATATGGTCAAACTTCTCGCACTTCTGGCCATGATTATCGACCACACCAATACGGTGTTTCTGTCGTCAGCCTTGCCGGTGATGTATGCGCTTGGCCGGATGGCCTTCCCCCTGTTCACGCTTATATGGGCGATGAACGTACAGCGCACCCCGGAGCGACTGCAGAAGAGAGCCAATCGTCTGTGGATCTGGGCAGTCATAACGCAGCCGGTGTTCAGCCTGGCCTTCCAGAATCAACAGCCCTGGTGGGCCCTGAACATTCTGTTCGTGTTTGCAGGCGTCACGCAGCTGCTTGCCCTGCAGTACCGGCACGGCCGGAAAGGAATGCTTGCCGGGTATCTGCTCCTGGCCCTTATGATTTGGCCCCTGCAGCCGGCAAGTTACGGACTGGCAGGAATAACGCTGGCCATCAGTATGGCAACGGTTTCTGGCAGCGATACACCCGGAGTGCAGCGGCTGGCAGCCATCACTGCCGTGCTGTCACTGATTTGTTTAAACGGGTTATCGCATCTCCTGGATATGCCCGCAGAAACATTATTACTGGCCACGCTGCCTACTCTGGCATTCCCCCTGGCAGTGGTTTCATTCTGCAGGCAAATATGTCCGGAGGGCCGTAGGCGTTTCATGCCGCGTAATTTCTTTTATTATGCTTACGCCGGCCACCTGGGGATCATTGGTCTGGTACAGACTACTTTTGGCTGACTTAGGATGACGTGATGGCTATCAGTGAGAAAGAGCTTCTTGAGGCAGGTTTCAGTAACCGTGATGTGGATACTTTACTGGAGCGGCTTTCAGCAACCGGTGGCACTATGCAGGGCTTCATTGCAGCACTTTCACGACGCTTCCGGGTATCGGTATGGATCACGGTCGCGCTCGCTCTGATTATGCTGGTCATTCTCATCGCCGGCAGCCGGACACATATCCTGTCTGGCGGCATGAGTTCCCTCGTTGTCCTGACCATTGCCTGGTTGACCTTTCCACCGGCTCTTGGCTGGAAAGCATTCCGCCTGCAGAAGAATGCCCGGGGCAGGTTTCAGCAAAGTGATAGCCCGTAACCACCTGACAGATTATCGGTCGGGCTTAACTGGTTATTGGCGCAGGGCATGTTAAACTTCCCGCAGGGAAAAGGAGAGAAGCATGAACCATGAAAGTGATCTGATGAACCACGGCTTCAGTGAAGAGGACATTGTCCGGCTGCGGGCCAGTTCAGCTAAGACGGGTACGGAGATGGATACCCTGCTGAACGATCTGGCAAACCGTTTTAAGGCCCTGATATGGGTGTTGTCAGTCATGTTACTGATTTTTGTGGCCACACTTTTGGCTGGCTCGAGGATGCATACCATTTCCTTCGGCGTGGCTATTCTTGTTCTTGGCACTCTGTTTACGATTACCATGCCTTTGAAGCTGGCCTATAAATCATGGCATTACCGCCGGAAAAATCTCATTTCCCGGAGTCATCAGAAGTGATCAGATCGAAAACAACCTTAGCCTTTACCCCCCATCCCACAATTTTCATTGTCAGTTTACCCCGGGACATGGTGTCGATTTTCCGGTAAAAATCGGTGCTGATATAGTTAAACAGACGCCATGTCCCAGGTCTGGCCATTAATCCATAGACACTGTAGATATTGCCTGCAAGCGCGATCCCGTTGTATATCCCTAACCCTGTTGATCGTTCAAATCCCATGAATTTAGCGATGTTCATGGCACCATCACCAAACATACCCTGCGTGTCAGGTTCATTCAGGAACTGACGACCAACTTCACGGGTTATCGTGTTGGCCGAGTCGACAATCAGAATAGCCCCGGCAAGAACGCCTACGGGGGTCATTGAGGAAGTCAGCACGAAGCCAAATACGCCCTGCATACCTGCCAGCACCACTTTAATTCCTGAGATGACATAACCGACCATCCGGTCTTCATCCCTGACGTATTTGATCTGGGCATATAGTTTCGCATAACCGGTCTGGAGCTGCCGGCTCTGCTCAAGCAGACTGCTGTTTTCTGCCTGCAGGTTACGCAGGCAGGTCATGCACTCTTCGTCAGACTTTGCCCGCCGGGCACGCTCAAATTCGCCATTAATGACAGATTTAATTTCATCGATGAATTTGAGACGCGTCAATCCATCCCCCAGATGTCGGGCGCCAACAATATTAGCGGTATTGACGAGTTTGCGGGCCTCCAGATTAATCATGGTTTCTGCCCAGAGTCGTGCCTGGCTTTTGTTTCCCGGAAGAATTATATCCATTTTACTCATCCTGATTGAAAATCACCCGTTAAAGCTTATCGCGCTCCCGGATTTAGGCAACCCTGCTTTAAAGGGTAAAATAATAGTCTGATGCTGTCAGTAAACCTTCGCCCATGATGGCCAGCCTGTGTAGTCCAGGGTTCATGGAACATGTATGCCGCGAAGCGGCATGGAGACGCCAGCCGGAGCTGAACCGGGTGATTCTGGTGAGGGGCGTCGTAACCGGCATCAGCCGTTACGGATTGATAGGTTCTGCCAATCCCATCCCTTTCCCTGCAAAGCTATACCCGCTTAAAGCTTTCCGATTGCTAATGTGCGCGGTCGGAGTGAGTCCGTCAAGGCCGATGGCCGCTGACGGGCTGTATCTCCGCGTTAGCGCCGTCAGGCGCTTACGAGCGTGTATGAAGTGATTACCGCGACTTAACTACAGCTACTCTTGATACTAGTTACAACATCCCTCTTAAAGCGAGGGTGTTCCGGCCCTTTGGGCCGGGGCGGCGTCGGTTTAGCAGGGGTTAGGTATGTATGCGGTGCCGGGTTCTGGCCAGAAAGGGGCCCGGCGCTTGCGACGGGAGGTACTTTTGATTTTGTTCTGAGCGCGAGGCCGTGAGGCCGCTGCATGCGAAGGCATTTTTCGTTATCCACAGAGTGACTGCAGACAAAGATCTACTCTGGAATGAAATGAACAGAGAGATAAAAACGGTGAAGTAAGACTGTTTTGCGGAATGTCTTTTATTCGTTTCCGGGTTACTTCACTTATTCGTTTGCGGATTTCTGTGTAAAAAAAAGAGACAGTGGCCACTGGGGGCCATAACGACAAGCAGAACGTCATGGTGACCGGAAGGAGAACGGAGTGAAGGTTGAAAAATGAGCAGAGTGGCCGAAAAAAACCAGCACGAAAAGCCCCGGTGAGGGGCCCGTAAACAAGAAGACTGTTGTGTCGTCTGTGACTAGTCCGGGGGAGAAAGCGCCAGATCCAGCTGGTAAAGATGCTGGATGGCCAGAGCCTTCAGGCGCTCAGATGTGCACCAGTACGCTTCGTCAGGCGGGAGGGTGCGGTAAATCCATTCAGACATTGCATGGAGTCGTTCATCTGCCGGCAGCTTAATCAGATTGTTGGCACGTTTACGCTCCGCGCCTTTATTGCGGCGGTAAACGAGTGCCTCCCGACGCTTACGGCCAGACCAGCATTTCCGCGCAGAGTGGGCCTGAACATCATCATGTTCGCTCATCACTCCTTCCCGGATCAGCTGCTCACGCTCGGCGCTCTGACGGAGCTTCTTCTCCTGCTCTTTAAACAGCTTGTCCATATCGACGCCCAGCATCTGGAATCCCACGGGGGTTATATAGACATACGTTGGCAACCAGGTGCGGGATTCACGATCCCAGGCGCGTTCTTCTGCGAGGCCCAGAACGCCAAACCGTACCTGTTCCTCAATAAGCCGTGAAAGGCGTGACACCGTCACCTCCGTTTCAGGAATGACATTGCCTTTTGCGTCCTTTGCACTGAGTTCTTTTGCAAGACGGGAGATACACATGCCGACGGTATGCTTGCCGGCATCACAGAAGCTGATGAGCACTGGCCAGAGCGCATCGAGCAGGCGCTGACGTTCCGGACGGAAGCCATATTTACGTCCCGCCTTACGGCGGCCGGCGACATAGAGAGGGTGACGAGAAACATGCATGCGCAGGCTGACCTGCCCGGTTTCTTTGTCTTTTTTCACCAGGCGATTGTAGGCATGACCGAGCTGTCCGGAGAGCTTTTTATAATGCTCCGGGCGATACCAGGCCGGGTTCTCACATTTGGCTTTTGTGGAATGCTCACCGCGTTTGCGGCGGGTCAGTTTTTTGACCGGTGCAATGAGGAAATTACCCTGAGTGCCGGCATCGACATCCTGGCAGAAACGGGTTAGCTCATCTTTCGGTAGATCTGACCAGTGAACAGAAATCTGATTGTCATTCACGGCGGCCTGTTCTTATGGCGGCCGGGTGTTGTGTTATGTGGTGCATGCGTTATAATCCTTCACAGGCCACGCGCCTGCTTTTGGACCCCCTGATATCTGTGTCTTCCGCCAAGATGATGACAGATGTCGGGGGGGTTGTGCATTCAGGCTCCGGGAAATCCCGTTACCTGCTCCTGAACGTTTTACTGGACACGTCCTGTCCCTGTCTGTTTCCGGAAGTCCGCATTTCTTCCGTAAAACCATCTTTTGCCACCCGCCTGCCTCACCACAAAGCAGTCAAACCGTCAGTTTGAGTTAGGACACAAAAGTAATCTGAATCAACAATCTGTCCCACCACAAGACGATCGCTGACGATCCGAATACTACCTTCTCATCAGTAACTTTTCCAGATGTTAGACCAGATAACAATCCATAGTTTTCATGCTAATTGTCCGGATGAGACTGCTAGCAAGCATCGCACGCAGTAAATTCAGGGCGTTGGGTTTGATTTGGTAGGCCAGAGCAAGGAAAATAATTTAGAGGAAGAGCTTTACCTAATAGTTGCAAGTTGACTCTTTCGTATGTTCACTGCACTTAAAAAACCGTATAGCTTTTGCTATACAGAATCCATATGGTATGCTTGTAAAGCAATCGCTATACAAGGAGCGCACTCATGAAATCAGATGTTCAGCTCAACCTTAGAGCTAAAGAATCTCAAAGAGCACTTATTGATGCTGCAGCAGAGATTCTCCATAAATCACGCACGGACTTCATCCTGGAAATGGCATGTCAGGCTGCGGAGAATGTGATCCTCGATCGTCGCGTATTTAATTTTAACGATGAGCAGTATGCAGAGTTTATCGATATGCTCGATGCACCGGTTTCGGATGAGGCGGCTATTGATAAACTTCTGGCAAGGAAACCTCAGTGGGACGTGTAACAGCACCAGAACCATTATCCAGCTCCCATCAACTAGCAGAGTTCGTCAGTGGTGAGGCAGTACTTGATGACTGGCTTAAACAGAGGGGATTAAAAAACCAAGCTCTTGGTGCAGCACGAACGTTCGTCGTTTGTAAAAGAGACACTAAACAGGTTGTCGGTTTTTACTCTCTGGCCACCGGCAGCGTTAACCACGTGGAAGCAATGGGAAGCCTCAGGCGCAATATGCCAGATCCAATTCCCGTAATCATACTTGCTCGCCTGGCAGTTGATGTTTCATACCGTGGCCAAGGGCTCGGGGCCGATTTACTGCATGATGCAGTTCTGCGCTGTTACCGTGTAGCTGAGAATATTGGAGTCCGTGCGATTATGGTTCATGCACTGACTGAAGAAGCCAAAAACTTTTATCTTCACCATGGCTTTAAGGCATCACAAACTCAGGAACGGACATTGTTTTTAAAGTTACCACAGTGAGGTTTGAGGAAGAAAGGGGCTTGTTCGATATTTAAGATATTGATTTATAATGACTTTACCATTGAATTTAACATAATCTTTGTTATGCGCACTAAGATTAATTAAGAACAAATCCAGCCGTTTCGGGCCCAGCCTTGTTCTGCTCATTCAGCGAATTATGCCCATAGATTCTATGCCATCAACGTTCATAACTGTCGTTACAGTCTTGCGTGTTCTCTACGGCAGTCACCTGCACATCCTGAAAGCGCAACCCATCCACACCGGAAACAACCGGTTATCGCACAACGGCCCGAGAAATTCTCGATGAGCAGAACTTTGAATTTACCCTGTGCCACGCCACTACGTTGCGTCACTACACGCTCGCAGTGCTCACCCATGATATCTACGTCAGGTTTACGCATCGGCTCGCTGATGGCCATCTCAGCTTGTTTAAGGCTGGAACGTGGATAGGCCAGGTTATATGCTGCGCCTGTGGTCATTTGCTCGATAACCGCAGGCGCATATCCTTCGGCTTCGAGCTTACGATATGCAGCCCGGTAGTCTCGTTGGGTTTTTAGCGGGTAAAGGTTTCCGCCTTTACCATCGAAAGCGATAAACCAGAAATCGTCCGTGCCAGTTTTCAGATTTCTGCAACGTTTCAGATGCCATCCGCTTTCTCTCGCCCAGATGGTACGGTTATTTCCGGCATTCGTTTTGTCATAACCGTTCTCGTCAAGCCAGCTGTCAAAGCTGGTCAGTCCCAGATTCTGAACCTCCAGAGAAGGCACTCGAATGACTTGCAAGGTATGGCGGGGTCTTGGCTCTCTCATCTTGATCTCTTTCTAGCGCTGGTCTGGGAAATACGGATATTGCGGGCCATATTCATAGTCATGTTGGCCTGGCTCAACTTCCCAGAACGGACGGCCGCTAATTGTCTTTGGACCGCGCTCGTTTACGATGTCTTCTACATCCTGGATATTAAATGGCATCGTTGACAGTAACAGCTGATCTTCGGGTGTCAGCGTCACAGTTGTACCGTCAATACGGCTGTAAAGATCGGCAAACTGTTTACCTGCACCGTGTAACCGGTGCTCCGCTACGCTTCTGATTGCGTGTAAGTCCAGCTCCGCCGCTTCCATGCGATCCACGTACAGTTTCATTTCTTTACGTAATGCACCCAGTTCACGAACTTTAATAAATCCGTAGACGTATCCACCCAGGGCGATAACTGCAATCATTGCTAAAATTGCCATTTTTTTCTCTCACGTGATTGCGGCCGTCGCAATGTGAAGTCTGGGAATTCGCTGGATGTTAAGTACGTTTTCATCCCCAGACCGACAGATGCTAAGGCGCGATCCCAACACTCCATTTGTAAGTATCAGGCCCATCTTCTCCGCTGGTGGCATCAGCTACAATCTGTGCATACGTTCTCCAGCAAGTTCTCAATTGCGGCTGTTATTTCTCAGCCAGGCGCCTGCATTGCTGCCTCATTCCATCAAAAATACTTTCGACAAGCTGCTGGTGGAACTGGTACGGAAGAAGCCCGCTAACACGTTCAATGACTCCCGGGGTTCTGGCGATGATTTCCTCTATCATCGCCTCCGTCTGCTGTTTACTCAGGCCGGTTATCTCACCATGCCTGATCCAGTGGCGTCGTTGTATTCGATATATCTGGTAATAGTTGCTACTGCCACGTACGGCCATCGCCAGTTTGCACTTCTGCAAGGATATCTGATTGTTCCCTTGACCGATCACCGGCCATGCCGACAACACATCATAGAGTGGTGTAAGGTGATAACGTCCCTGTGGCCCAACAGAAATACTGAAATTTTTAGCGTGGCCATCTGTTGCGGCCATCATCCAGAAAATTATCTGCGTCATAAAAAACTGCGCTTTGTCATGCTCTGCGCGGTCTGAATTACTCAGTACTTCCATAATTTCCGATATACCTGGCCCGCCGTCCGCCTGATATTTTCGTAATGGCGAAACGCCCAGGGCCTGACACATATCCTCCTGGGGTAAACGAATGATCCATTGTCCGTCTCCTGACCATTTTCGGTCAAAACGTTCTACCACCAGCGCTTTCTGATCTTCAAAGTGAGCAATCTGCGTTCTTGCCACGGGGAGCCCGTACTGTTCGAGAAGTACCGAGCAGAGCCATTCATTTTCAACCGACGAGCTCATGTCGGCTTTCATGTTCCCCACAAGTCCGAGCGGTAGCTTGAATATATGCGTCGTTGGTGTATTACCCTCCGGCATGCACCACCGATCTTCATGCCACAGTAGGGCTGTTTTCTCCTGAGCACCGGCAATAGATAAACGTAAGTCGTCGTTATCTTCTGGCCTGCCCGGTAGCAATGTCTCCGTGGTATTACGCAAAGTTGCCGCAATTTCTGATTCAGTAAGAGGGTGACACTTCACGGAATATAAATCTGTGGGTTCGTCTCCGTCATGAAGCAGCTGTATCGCGCCCACGCAGTCTTTTCCCAGCTCCGTCAGCAGATCAAAAGGCTCCAGGCTATCGGCCTTGTAACGCATTGCCAGACGTCTGCGTATGCCTTCGCTGTCCGGGAGTAAATTATCAAAATAGTCACGTACCACATTTCCACGCCAGACCTGGTTCCCGGGAGTAAAAGGAAGGGACAATGACAGCGGCCTTCCCTGTTCGTCTGCACTCCAGTCAGGAAGGTATTGTAAGCTGTCTACCCCTTTACTTTTTTCCCAGTATCCGACTTTGATTCCGTTCATCCAGATTGCCAGGCGCTGCTGTTTCCGGCTCATATCGTTACCATTTCTCCTGTCGTGCAGGTGAGTTTGATTTAAGCATTTCTTCCGTCTGCTTCCTCTCTGAAGAGGTGGTTGTCGAGGAGAAGCTGATTTTTACGCCCAGGATGGAAAACACCTTGAATAGCCGTTCAATGCTCGCACTGGCAGGGTTGGCTTCCAGACGTGAGTATGTCTGTTGAGTGACCCCTAACCTTTCGGACAGGTCTTTTTGCGTCAGGCCATTCGCCTTGCGAAAACCAATGAGCAAGGGACGCAACTGGTTGAGCGTGTTTAACGGGTAATCATTATTGATCATAAGCTGGCCTCGGCAGTTCCTCTGATACACCTTGCAGGCTGTTTTCTAAACATACACCCTAAAAGCTGTAATATCAAATTAACAGCCTAAAAGCTGTTAAATATGAAATACAACCTTTAGGCTGTTACTAAGTAACAGCATAGATCTTTATGACGTTTGATATGAGAGAACTTTCGATTATAAGCCGTTACGCTCGTACAGCATCCGGGAAGAGAGCTGACAGGTCAGGATCATCAGTTAACGAGAACCGGAGTATCTTATGGCCCCTGTTGTGAGCTGTATAAGAGCTATGACCTTCCATTTGCCTCCAGGAGGAGGCAAACAGAGTATTAAAAGCAAAGGCAGACATTTTTAGCAGCTGGTGGGCTATGGGGTTCCAGAGGTGCTCCGGTGAATGTTACTTGACTGGCAAGCTTCCTGCTCTGATGGTCAATGCCTCGATGCTGTCTATATTGTTCTGAAGCTCTTCCAGTTCCGCCTTTTCAATACCGGCCCAAAGCTTTAAGTGTCGCTGATAAAGGGACCACTTGAGTGAGTGAAAACCATTCCAGGCCAACCCCATCCAGGAGGCATAATTCGCATTGAGAATAGTGCCGGTGATATACATTTTACCTGCGTTAACAGCACTGGAAGTTCCATAACCCAGGGCAAGCATCATCCGGAAGCGTGGATTTAGCCGCAACGGCATGGTATCCAGTAAGGTCTCCCCAAAAGCTCCTTTTCCCAGCGATACCTGTTTCGCCACAAAGAAAACCCGCATCAAAACTTCCATTATGGTCATCGGAATACTTGTCACGATAAACTGACGAAAGTCATACCCGTTGACATACATGTACTCTATTTGTTTGCCGAAGTTAGAACTCCCCACAGGGATCCCCTCAAGCATACGAAGTAGCCCCATAAAAGGAGCCGGTAAACCCATGCCACGGTTTCCTTTTGCTGAGGGGGCATTAACATCCGATGCCAGGTGTCCAAACATTCTGGCGATGAGCCTGAAAATATTGGTTTCGTCTGTAACGCCTTTACTGGAAGGATAAACCACGATCTGTCCATTCTGAACCACCGTACAGGTCCCGTTCAGCATATCCTTTATGCCGAAAATAATGCCCAGTATGGGGTCGTGTGACAAAGCTCTTAAGCGGTGATTTGTGGGAGACAAAACGCCAACGGCTGCACCCACTAAATCGCTGCTGATCGAACTGTCTGGTGCCCCTATAGGAAACAAATCTGAGAGTTTTGTACTCAGGTCCTCCGGCAAAATGGCATTGAAGGCTTTCTGGACCTGTTTATTGAAAATACCATCCACTTCTGCCGTAAAGCTCACCGTAGGTTTTGGTGGGGCTCTGACGCAAAGTAAATCCAGCATGGATGCTATGAGCCCGCATCCGCAGGCAATAGCATAATCCCAGGCGTCGAGTGCGTAGCGATCATTAAATTCTTTAATATGATTCTGGATCCGGGCATCTACAACAGCCAGGTCATCCGTGGAGAGTATTGTGGCCAGTCCAATATCACCGCATACACGCTGGTTAGCCTCTCTATAGATGGTTTTAAGGCCTGTTTGAAGCATGGCAGCATCTGAGGGGGTCATTTCTCGCAGATGATGTTCTTTAAGCGCCAGATGCTCCGCTTCATCAAGTTCAGTGCCGCTGATTAGCCCGGTCAACTGTGCCTTAAGGCTCTCTATATCACTGTTAATTGTCTCGTGAGCGTTCGCGATATCCTGACCACGGAGCTGAATATAACGGATGGCTCTGAGCTCATCATCATAAGGAGACTGACTCATGTGTTTACCTCGCTGCGCCCAGTCCCCCTTTGGGGGCTTTTTTATTAAGCATATCGATGTGCGACTTTATGACAGCAATTTCTGCCTTAAAGTACTCAGCGTTCGACATTAACTTTTCCTGAACATCGTAGAGCTTTTTAATGGCCAGAGTAAGGGCGACTTTCAGCTTCCCATTTTTCCTGTGTTTCACTATCGCGTATCCGCCAATCCCTAACACTGCTACAGGCGCAGCCAGGATTCCAATTCCTGCCACCATGCCACCGCCTACGATAGATCCTGCTGTTGCGAGCCCGGAGGTTATGCCTGCTGCTGACACTCCCGTTGTACCAAGCGTATAGAGAGCACCGAAGGAAGCCGCAGCGCCGACGCCTGACCCCGCCAATGCTGCTGCGCCCTCAGTAATACCCGGGAACTTATTTTCAAGCGCCTGAAGAGCACTTGTAACTTCATCCATTGCCTTCTTGCGAATTTTTTCCAGCTCTTCAGTTTCGGTAGCGTCCATTACAGGCCTCTTATTCTTAACTTGCTGTGTTATGGGTGAAAAAGTGCACCATAAAAGTGATGAAGAAATCATGACTTACTATTGGGGCACTTTCCAGTTCACGGTTGTCAGTTTTAATGCTGTTGCTGTTAGTAAGGGCAGACGCCATATCGGGCAGACCTGAAATAACTGCCGTGCCGTTGCCCCTTTGGAACTGGCTTTCCTAAAAATCTGTTGCGGACTGAACAGACATGTGCGGATTTATATCTGGACTGGTTCCAGACATAATTCCAATCAGGCTTCCAATGACAAAATGCTGGTCACCCTCGGAGACGACATAGGGTCCACCTGAGCATCCTTCGGTGTTGTAATGTGCGATTACAAAGCGAGTTGTGTGATGATGGGGAGAATGATTTGAGCAATTTAAAGGCCAAATGCCTAAAAATTCACCAGGGAATGTCGAAATTGTTTTCTCATTCATTGGATATCCGACACCCAATGTATCCATGCCAGCTGCGGGAGCTAGGACCTTAAAGTAACTACTTACAGGCTGTTGTATTCCAGCTGGTAATACGATTTCTGCACTGTCAACAAACGGAATGCCGTCTTTAAAGTCTGCCCTATCATTAGCCTCATTGAGAATGAAATCGACTAGAACAGGCTCTTCGTTCAGCAGTCCTTGATGGTTAAGAAATTTGATGTAAAGTTTTTGGGTATTGCTAAGGGGATAGTTTTTTCCAAGAGCATTGGTAACAACATGGGCTGCGGTGAGAATCTTTTGCTGCTGACCATTATCGAAACCAAACGCAGTTGCTTCGATATGGCTACTAAAATGAGGATCATTACTTACATAGATTTTACAGACGTAGTTTTCAAACATTATTTCCTCCTTTTGCCAGTACCTAATCAGTTACACGACTGCATGTTATAAACAACTAAACTCTCTTCCTGATATTTGAGTTTGTATGTTTTGCCAGGCACCAGCTCACCTCTGAAACACGGTTAGTCTCCTCCATGACATGGTTATGGCGATGGTCAGAAACTGTTATCGACGAAAGACTGGAATTCCTTTAATGGCATTATCCATTTCAAGCCGTATGTACTGAACGGGAGCGTATATTTTTATGATTCCAGATCTGAATCCTGAAACATTCCCCGTACCTGAACATTGAGGGCATACAGCGTTTCTTACTTTTTTCATCCTGCTACCTCATCTTTTTTTTAAAAGCTTTCCTTAAGCCTGTTTTCGAAATCGAAAACAGAAGATTCGAATTCTTTTTTTTCTGGATGAGAAATTTTTACTTGCTCATATCCGTATCCAAAATTACTGAAATCGACAATTACCGTCAAAATTTTATTAAGCGCATTTAAAACCTGAGCTGCTTTTGTTCTGCTTTCAAGGAAATTCAGCTGCTCTTTAGCACTGCTATAATAGCTGTCAAGTCTGCGATAATATTTCTGAATTATTTTGCCATCAATAATATCTGATTTATTAATCCATACCTGTAAGTTTAAGACAATGGCAAGGGCTTCGGATAAAATATCGTTGAACGTCTTTAAAAGATCATCCTGAGTTTTGAAACTCATGAGTGCAGTAAAGGGAAGCTTTTTGTTTTCAGCGATGTACTGATAGAACGCAGTGATCGCCTGTGTCTGACTGACATCGAGGTTTTTTAAAACCTCATCAGCAGTCATTTTGATTGCATCGTCAATCCGAACGTTTATCGTTGCCATCATCTCAGTTCCTGTTGGGAGAAGATATTAATGTAAAGCGTTTTTGCATTACACGCAACCAGTAATGCAAAAATGCATTACATCAGGCGGATTAGTTTTTTCTGGTCAAAATACACGATGTGATTTTTCTTTAGCCGAGATCCATCCGATCCCCACGCAACCGGTAAAGGTTCGCAGGTTTAATCAAGATAGGTTTCGTATCTCCCTAAGGGTGGGATGGATAAACTCATAATGGCATCTGTGTTTACAATGAACGTATCCGAATAAAACTCATCCAATTTAGTAAAGTTTAGTTTCTTGCAAAAGCCTAATAAATATGGATTTTTTACGTCTTCAATTACAACATCGCCCCAGGGATTCGCTTCACAGCAAAGCTTCAGAAAAGACTTAAACCATCCCTTGTTTTGTATTTCTTCCGGAAGCTGTACCACATGTATGGCCAGACAATCTCCCTGGTAACGATTAGTACTTTGTCTAAGCCCTACAACAATCCCCTTTTCTTGAATCTGTACACCTGCCTGATGCTCTTTCATGTCGGGCGTATAGTGCCTTGCTCTGTTTAACCAAGCCACCAGCTGCTGAGCCGTAGTTGGTGATTCTTCAGCTATCCATTTCAGGTACTTGATGCGGTCCATATGCTCCTCCCTGTACGATTTCCAATGAAAGGCTCTACAGTATTAAGCTGCTGTAGAGCTCATTCAACCATGCTCAAACGGTGCGTATTAAAGGATGCCTAACCTTTTTGTTTCATCGATCCACGGTCTGAATTCTTCCAGTAGATTATCATATAACTTTTCATCGCTAATCGAACCGAAATCATCCATGGCAAAGAAGTGGGTGTTATCAACCCGGCGGTCAGTAAAGTCATCCAGATTTTTGAGGATACCGTAGCTTGAACCACCCAGGCCGACAAACTTCCAGAAGATGGGGTAGTTGGCAGAACGCCGGATTGCATCTTTAATCGCCCGGGTCTTGCTGATCCCGCCATCGGTAATAAATACTACATATACTGGGATTTTCGAGTCCTTAAAATAGTCGACTATTTCTTCCATCACAGGAGGCTCGTTGTTTGTCCCTCCAAGGCCCGGCAGGTTCTCCCAGGCTGAACGCTTTCCAGACCCGCGAATGGACTGAATATATGTGTCCAGGTTGTCCAGTGTGACGTTTGGATACTTCTTATGCTTCTCTCCAAATCCCCAGACATCCATTTCACCGTCGTCGTCGAACTGGGCGGCAAGAACGGCGATGCGGTCCAGCACAGACTGAACGTTACCCTTACTGAACTGGCCACTCATCGAGCCGGATGCGTCAAGTACAAATGCAACCGCTGCCTCAAGGGTGTCCAGTTTATTTTTAGTGAGACTGACCGAGGCTTTTTTAGCGAGGCTTACAAGGCGCGGAGATCTGGTTTCCAGTTTCTTTTCCAGACTGATACGAGCTGGCTTTGCTGGCTGCGGAGCTGGCTGTGCGACATCAACGCCATAGCTAATGGCCAGAGGCTCAAGTCCACCGTTGAAACCCTGCCCGAGCGCACGAAGCTTCCAGGCGCCATTGTGCCGATATACTTCACCCAGGATGATTGCTTTCTCACTGCGGCCCTGAGTCTCAGCCTGAAAGTCAGCGATACCAGGAGCCTGAATGCTCAATAAACTGAGCCCACTGATGGTATCTTCACCATCAATGACAACGGTGATCGCAATTTTACTGACGTTCGCTGGAACACGATCCAGTGCTATATCAATGCTGGACTGCTGCGAACCGGTAACGAGCTTGACTGCCCCCTCAGGAGAAGCCAAATTATTATAAAAGATAAAGTCAGAATCGCCACTGACCTTTCCCTGAGCATTAAGCAAGAACAGGCAGGTATCGGGTTCGCCTTTAAAGCCGGATTTGGCAGGGTACTGAAGATTCAGCCTGATAGCAGATTGCTGAAGGGGTATGTTTTGTCCGGATTGTAGATTCATATTAACTCTCCTGATTTTTGATTATTTTTAAAGCGCAGCGTTTATATATGTTCCCCAGGCTTAGTTCAGGACGCTGGATATTCGGTGAGGCGTAAATATGGTGTGACACCATATTTCATCACGCTGAAGTTTCTATACCTGTTGAATTTGAATTTTCATTGCCCGGGTATCTTATGTTCCAGATCCCGTTCCTTCATAAATCGCAAAAGTAACATATATCCGAGGGGCATGCTGTTGATATAAGGCACGGAATACTGGCTTAACCAGCAACCATAGATAAACCCGGGTCCTGCAAAAAGGTTCACGCCAGAATTAACATTACTCTGCTTTCTGAAAACGCCCGGCCCCCTTTCTCAGATTCAACAGCTGATAGCGGATCGTTACCCAAAAAAAACCCCGGCATTGCCGGGGTCAGACTCAGCGTCTTTTAGACATTGACGCCGTGCTGGGAAGCAAGCGCTGACAGGCCACCGGCAAAACCCTGGCCGACAGCTTTAAACTTCCACTCAGCGCCATGGCGATACAGTTCACCGAAGACCATTGCGGTTTCAGTTGAGGCGTCTTCAGACAGATCGAAACGGGCAATTTCCGTGCCGTTGTCGTTGTTGTAAACGCGCATGAAGCTGTTGCTCACCATGCCGAAGTTTTGTTTACGCGCTTCTGCATCATAGATGGTAACGGCAAACACCAGTTTTTTGATGTCTGCTGAGACTTTGGTCAGATCAATTTTGACCTGCTCATCGTCGCCGTCGCCTTCACCAGTACGGTTGTCGCCCTGGTGCTCTACTGCGCCATCAGGGCTGGTTTTATTATTGAAGAAAATGAAATGGGCATCTGACAGCACTTTACCGTCTTCACCTACTGCGAATACGGAAGCGTCAAGGTCAAAACCCTGACCATCGGTTACACGGGCATCCCAGCCCAGACCAACCATAGCGACATTCATGGTTGGTGCTTCTTTGGTCAGAGATACGTTGCCGCCTTTTACGAGAGAAACTGCCATTTTTAGCTCCTGCAAACAGTTGAATGAGGCTGAATTAACAGCCCCGGATATGAAAAGTTACTTTTCGATCAGGACGCGTTAATGCCGTACTGAGCACATACAGATGCCAGACCACCAGCATAACCCTGGCCTACTGCGCGGAATTTCCACTCACCATTGTGGCGATACAGCTCGCCAAACAGCATGGCGGTTTCAGTGGACGCATCTTCGGTCAGATCGTAGCGAGCGACTTCAGTCTGGTTATCGTCATTAACCAGACGAATAAACGCACCGGATACCTGACCAAAGCTCTGGCGACGAGCCTGAGCATCGTGGATGGTCACAACGAAGATGATCTTGTCAACTTCAGACGGGACGGCGTCCAGTTTAATTTTCAGCGATTCATCATCACCATCGCCCTCACCGGTGCGGTTATCGCCGGTGTGTGTTACGGAACCGTCGGATGATGTCAGGTTGTTATAGAAGATGAAATCTGAATCGCCGCGCACTTTGCCGTTTGAGGCCAGCAGGAATGCTGAAGCATCCAGGTCAAAGTCCTGACCGTCTGTTGAACGCGCATCCCAGCCAAGGCCCACCAGGACGTTTTTCATTGACGGAGCTGCTTTACTCAGGGAGACGTTCCCGCCTTTGGAAAGAGAAACACTCATAAAATAACCTCTTCGATTAGTAATTGTTCAGGTTAACACTTAAGGGGATTAACTCCCCTTTTCCTCAGATTCAGGTTTGCCCGGGAACATGACGCTTGCGAGAATGCCCAGCGCCAGTACACCCAGTACAACATACAGGCTGGTTGTTGCCGCAATGCTGTAACCATGATGCCAGATGTGATCGGTCGCATTCAGGCCGAGTTTTGCCGCGATGAAGAACAGCAGCACGATAACGGCCTTCTCCAGATGAACCAGGTACTGTTTCAGTGCCTCAAGGACAAAATACAGAGTACGCAGGCCCAGGATAGCAAACATCATGGCACTATAGACGATAAGCGGTTCACGACTGACGGCAATGATTGCCGGTACCGAGTCAAACGCGAACATTACGTCCGAGAGTTCAACCACAGCCACACACAGGAACAGCGGGGTCGCATATAGCGCCGCTTTTTTACCACGGCCAATGGTGACATCGCTGTTTTCTGGTTTCGCCAGTTCGGCATCCACTTCCTTCTGGTTAAGCAGGAAGGCATGCCCTCTGAGCTTCGGCCAGATAGGGAAGAAGCGTTTAACCATGCGGTAAGCCAGATGCTGGGAGTAATCCTCAATTTCATCATCGTCATCACCGCTTTTAAGCATCATGACCGCCGTCCAGGCAACGATAATAGCGAAGACAACTTCAACGTACGGCCCCAGACTCAGCAGGCTCGTACCGATGGCGACAAAGATGCCCCTGAAGACAATGGCACCAATGATCCCCCAGTAGAGAACACGGTGGCGATAACGATCCGGAACGGCGAACCAGGAGAAGATGGCCATCATGACGAACAGGTTGTCGACCGACAGCACTTTCTCCAGCGCATAACCCGTGACAAACAGACTAGCAACCTCAGCACCGTGGTGGATATAGAGGAAACCGGCAAATGCCATCGCAACCACAACCCAGAATACGGACCAGAGCGCCGCACTCTTAAGCGAGATTGGCTTGTCATCACGGTGCATAAACAGGTCAATAAAGATGGCACCGACTGAAAGCGCAATAAAAACAATGACCGTTTCAGTCGGGAAGCCGATGTGTGTGGAAACCATATTTTACCCTTAGGGATGTGGATCAGAGGCCAAATTCAGCCGGGTCGAAGCCCAACGCGATAGCGATCTCGCGGGAGGCCAGTTTCTCGTCCTGATCGAAGTTACCGTCACTTTTTGCAACGGCAATACCAACACGTAAGGCCAGCTGAGCGGCCTCAGGCTGATCTTTCAACGCCAGGATGTATTTCATGGTTTCGCCCTTGCCGATTTCAACATCGAAATCGAAGCTTGAAACCAGTTTATTGAAGAACTCGATCACCTCATTGGTATCGAATACCTTCAGCTCTTCTGAAGAGCGAAGAAAGCCCATCATTTTCTGCTTTTCTTCCGAACTCACGCCGTCACTCGATACGGCAATACGGGCACATACAGCAACGGTGCCGTGCATAAATTTTTTGTTTTTGAAACGGCCAACCTGGCGGGTCAGTTCGTCCCGGCCAGAGTTAATGGCACCTTTTACCTTGTCGAAAAAGCTCATACCTGTTTCCTTTGTTGCTGTGTTATTTAGAACCGGCGCTCCAGCGAAATCCCCAGCCAAATGCCCGGTCCATTTCGTCCTGGCCTTTGAAGTACTGGTTAATTCGCTCGACTTTAATTGCACCGTTTTCGTTTACGAGTCTGGCAATGGCGCACAATGTGCGACGGTTTTCACCTTCGGTCAGGCGGGTCTCAATGGGCGGTTGATCCGGCACATGAATAGTGACCACACCATCAGTCTTGTCCCAGCTGGGAACACCTTCATAAATAAAAGCGTAAATCAGCACTTCGCGGATATGCTTCCATTCACGTCCATTGATATGCAGCCACTCGCCGTCTGATACATCACCCGTCCGGTCATCTCCCTTGAGCTGAACATACGGTTCATCGCGATAATCACCGAATGCATTACCGAGCGCCTGAATGACCGATTTATACCCGTCCTGAAGCTCAACAAAGGCCCCCAGATCCAGGTCGATTCCTTTGGAGCCGAACATGCCTGCAAAGCCGGATTTGCCGCTGCCTCGGTGCCAGTTCAGGTTGATCCGGATTTCACCGAAGTTATCCCGTTTGGTCAGGCTGATTGCAGGCTTCTCTTTTGTCAGCGATACCTTGCTCAGGCTGATTTTTGTCTCAACTGGCGGAGGGGTTACAACCGGAGGAGTCGGGGCTGCGGGAGCAGGTTCGTCGGCAATATTTACGCCGAAATGCTCTGCCAGCGGTTTAAGTCCACCGTTGAACCCCTGCGCAACAAAGCGGAATTTCCAGTCATTATTACGACGGTAAAATTCACCCAGAATTAAGGCTGCTTCCTGACGGCCGCTCAATTCGACACTGCCGCTAACCAGGCCGGTAGCCCCTTGCTCCACGTCGATGGAAAGATTACGAAGACCGGACACCGTCTGCCCACCGTCACAGGTCACGGTGAACGCAATTTTTTGGACATCAGGTTTCAGCCGGTTGAGCGCGACAGTAAAGGTTGAGTACTGGCCTTCACTGACCAGGCTGACGGTACCATCATCGTTACGTGGCTGACCATAGAACACCATGTCCGCATCACCCTGCACCTTCCCGTCGGCATACAGGCGAAACGCCGAAGCATCCACCTGGCCGCCCGAGGTGATCCGGACCCGCAACTCCTGGGCTGGAACGGGGGCATTGCCCCCCGGCGTCAGGTTCATTAGCGGATAACCGCTGAAACGATATCGGAGTGCATATCGTCAATTGTGCGGCCGCGACAGGCATGGCCAAGGGCGGTAAAGTCCCAGTTGCCGTTATTACGGCGCAGCGAAGAAATAACGATCCCGGTATGTGAGCCCTGCTCAGTCAGCTTGTAGCGAGCCAGCTCTTTGCCGGTTTGATCGACAACGCGGCAGAACGCGTTTTCGACGTCATTGAACGACTGACCACGGAAGCTGTTTACCGTAAACGCCAGGTATTCAACGTTTGCAGGCAGTCGGGAGAGGTTGACCTTAATCACTTCATCGTCACCGTCACCCTCACCGGTCAGGTTATCGCCACTGTGCACAACAGCGCCGCAGGTGGATTCCAGTTTGCGGAACCAGATGGTGTCAATTGTTTTACCGGTGCTGTCCATTAATACGCAGCCAGCATCGAGATCGATTGAGTCGTTGCCTCCAAACAATCCTCCAAGAAGACCTTTTTTCTTAACCGGATCCCAACCGAGACCGAAATGAAGCTGGCTTAATGCAGATGATTCTTTGCTGAGTGATACCGTCTGGTTCTTAACTAATGAAACCATGTTTTATTCCTTAAAATGGTAATGACCGAGACAATCAAAGGGTTGTTTATTAACTGACGAAGAAAATCATATCATGATGAAGTTCTCTGACAAGGGAAATTTTGGTAGTTTTCTGTAAAAACACAAAAAGAAAATCTTTTCAGGGTGTTAATTTTCTATGTTTAATTTAAATATCAATACTTTATCGGGAATCCAAAAAATACTGACTCACTCCATAACCACAGAGGTTATTAATCATATTATGATTGACATGTAGCTTAGACACTCATAGACTCACTTCTCAATCATAAATTTGCATGGCGTTCCGGATAATTAAAAAAAATGAACAAGAAAATTTGGTTTATGGAAGGTTTATCCTCCCAGCGAGATATTATTCAGGGGGTAAAATCATTTGCACAAAAAAATAATTTTGCCATTACCGTTTTTGCCTCCCACCGTAACGAAAGAAATGAAATCCTTTCCGTTGCCGATTATTCTTTGACTGAACCTGAAGATCCTCAAAAACGTCTCCAGTTTATTCAGGAAACCATTCAGACCTACGGCATCCACCATATTCATACTGGCCGTAACAGCCAGTGGTTTGAAGAACACCGTTCAGACATTGAATCGACCGGTGCCACCCTTACTACCGGTGCAACGAGCGTCGACTGGTTAACTCTGGCTGACGAAAAAGTTACTTTTGCTCAGTTTATGGAGCAAAAGGGACTCCCGGTTGTACCATCCTGGCGGGTGAATACGCTGGCAGAATTAAAGACACACCTCGCGTCCCCGCCGTTCACTGACAGCCCGGTATGCGTGAAGCCGGTGACGGGTATCTATGGCATGGGATTCTGGCGCTTTGATGACAGTGCTTCGCCTATGGCCGTCTTTAATCATCCCGAACATCGTCTGGTCAGTCCGCAACAGTATATTGCAGCAGCATCAGCTGCTGAGTCGTTTAAACCCCTTGTTTTGATGCCGTACCTGCCAGGCCCGGAATTTTCCGTCGATATCCTCGCGGATAAGGGCGAAATACTCGCAGCCGTGGGACGCCGTAAGGAAGGGGCTATCCAGTATCTGGTAAACGAAGGTAGCGCCTGGGAACTGGCGTGTGACTGCGCCCGGGTTATGAAGGCCGACGGGCTGGTGAATGTTCAGACGCGAAACGATGTGAATGGCAACCCGGTGCTGCTTGAAACCAACATGCGTCCGTCAGGGGGGGTGGGTTATACCCTTCACAGCGGGGTGAACCTTCCTGGGTTATTTGCTGCCTTTAAGCTCGGTCTGATGTCTGAAGATATGGTGCGCCAGAGCGCTAAAAACACCTTTTCTCCGGTTGCGGTGAGATCCATTACGGATGTAATTGCATACCCGGAATCACTCTCTAACCTTTTGAATTAAGGCGTGTTTATGTCTGATAACCTCGAAGATATGATTTATCGCCGTACCCTCTCATGCGGTACGATTCAGGTAATCCGCGATCAGGGTGAAGTTTCGCTCGATGACCTGTTTGATATCGCTGAAAGACGTAACCCGAAACGCGCCTTTCTGTTTGTCAGCAAAGTACTCGGCAGGCACATTCCCGTGCCACCCTCAGTCATGCGGCAGGCCTACAGACAGCTTGCCAGCCAGTTCCCCTCAACGCTAACAGGGCCCGTACTGTTTATCGGTATGGCTGAAACCGCCGTTGGGCTTGGGGCCGGTGTGTTTGATGAAGTGCGCCACCAGCATCGTGAATCTGTATATCTGACCTCTACCCGTCACCCGGTTGATGGCACGTTGCTTTGCGAGTTCAAGGAAGAACACAGCCACGCCACTGATCATCTGATCTATCTGCCAGATGATGAAGAGAAAAGACGTCGTGTTACCAACGCGCGAACGCTGGTTTTGATTGATGACGAGGCAACCACTGGTAATACCTTTATTAACCTGCTTTCTGCCCTGCGTAATACCGGCAAGCTTCAACATATTGAACAGGTTATCGCCGTTACGCTTACCGACTGGAGTGGCAAAGCCTTGTCCGAGCGCAGCACCTTACCCGTCACTTCTGTTTCTCTTGTAAGCGGTCAGTGGGGATGGACCACATTACCAGATGCACCGGTCCCGGACATGCCAAAAGTCAACGTAACTTCACGCGGAGAATGGGACATCCAGGGGAAACAGTCATGGGGTCGACTGGGGATGCTCGCACCTGCGGCCGATCTCGGCCATGAGGTTTCCGTCCGCAAAGGGGAGCGTGTTCTGGTTCTCGGGACAGGGGAATTCGTCTGGGAGCCGTTCCTGCTTGCAGAACGGCTCGAAGCTGCCGGGGCAAAGGCATTTTACGGTTCGACTACCCGCTCCCCTATCGCCGTTGGTTATGCCATTGAGTCCGCCATTTCCTTTACGGATAACTACGGGCTGGGCATCCCCAATTTTGTCTATAACGTCGCCCACCAGCAGTTTGACCGCATTCTTGTGTGTACTGAGACACCCGCAGAAAGTATTGACGCGCAGCTTCTTAAGGCGCTGGCTGAGGTTGCGCCCGTCGTGGAGATTGTTACCTATGAATAAACCCGTTGTTCTGAGCGACCTTGACGACACGCTCTTTCAGACCCGTCGTAAAATGGTGGACGAGCTGGCCCTGGAGCCATTCCGTACCGGTGCCGTTGATCGTACCCTGAATCCACGAAGCTTTATGACGGAAGAACAGTCCATGTTAGTGGACTGGCTTCTGGAGCAGGCTGAACTCATTCCCGTTACCGCACGGGGAACTGAAGAAATCAGCCGCGTACGGATCCCTTTCCACTCCTGGGCAATCACCACGCACGGGGCCGTCATTCTCACGCCTGAAGGCAACCCCGACGAGGAGTGGAAGGCCCATATGCTCGGCCAGCTGGCTCCCTATCAGGAAAAGCTGACATCGATGCAGCGACTGATCACTGAAATGATGGACGCAAAAGGGATTAATGCCTGGGCAAGACTGAACTTCGAATACGGTGAAACGGCGGTTTATATGGTGATGAAACACCGCGACAGCACCCGCCTTGACGAGCTCAATGCCATTGCAGATGAGATAGAAACGGTGTTTCCGACCGAGGGCTTCTACATCCACCGCAACAGTAATAACGTGGCCTGGCTACCCACCCCGGTTGAGAAAGGGCTGGCCGTCAGCTGGCTGCTTGAAAAACTTCGGGCTGAACGCGGCGTTTTCCCCGTAATTGGTCTGGGCGACAGCCTGAGCGATCATCGTTTTATGAAACTGTGCAGCTGGTTTGGCATCCCGCGTCAGAGTCAGTTTGCAAATGCCATTTCACAGCGAATTTTTGGAGAAAATTAAAATGCAGCCACATGAAACATTTACCGGCTCATACCAGCCCGGTGACGTGGAATTTCTGCTAAAGCCGGTTGTCATTGAGATGACGCCGGTTGATCAAAAAGAAGAGCTGATTCAGTCCGGGAAGAAACATTATTCAGACATGCTCAGCCAGGAGCCAGCACCAACACAATGGCATCTTGATTTGTTTCACCGGGCGCTGGATCGGGGCGCAGAGAGGCTTGCAAAAGAAGTCACACAGCTCGCTATTTCTCTGGCCGAACGCTTCGGTGATGAGCCCATTGTACTGGCCAGTCTTGTCAGAGCTGGCGTACCGCTCGGCGTTATGCTGCACCAGGCCCTGCGTGACATGGGGAAAACCTCATGGCATTACGGCATCAGCATCATCCGGGATCGTGGAATTGACGGTGCAGCACTCGACGTCATTGAAGAGCGGCATGGTACCAGCGGTATTGTCTTTGTTGACGGATGGACAGGTAAAGGCGCAATTACCGGAGAGCTTGTACGCGCACTGAAAGATCG
Source organism: Enterobacter sp. Res13-Sevr-PEC09-46 (assembly GCF_015672585.1). Lineage (NCBI taxonomy): Bacteria > Pseudomonadati > Pseudomonadota > Gammaproteobacteria > Enterobacterales > Enterobacteriaceae > Enterobacter > Enterobacter sp. Res13-Sevr-PEC09-46. Next base: position 78,803 of record NZ_JADABR010000038.1, read on the forward strand.
CCCGGGCTATCCTGAGCAGCCGCGACTGGTTGTCCTGGCCGATCCCTGTGGCTGTTCCTGGCTTGCAGCAAGTGATGATGACTGGCTCATTCCTTTTGGCATCATGGGTGCGCCGGTATCAGGTCTGATCTCCCGGTCAGTATGGTCCTCTGAAGGATTACATGGGTGCATGGTTTGCGAGCATCTCAGTGAATTCGAATGCAGCCGGATGCTTGTCGATACCGTCGCTCATTTCCGTAAGAAGTTAACACCGACATCCCTCGCTCCCCTGAGCTGGAATACGGAGTCAGCCCGGATCTTATGGCAGACAAGTCGCGACGTTATCGCGTTCCTGGCCGATGAATTTAAAGTGGACAGCGTCAATCGTATTAAACCCGGTATTGCTGAAGCAACCCGGGCTGTATTGCGTCGGGTACCGGACCATATATTTGTGCGTTCTATTGACGACCCGGACGTTGCCTTGCTTGTAGGGCTTGCTCGTGAAAAGGGAATAGTTGTTACAGAAATGGGGGGAACCCTCGGCCAGTATCGGGCTGTAACCATTATCAAGAAGGTACTCTGATGAAAAATCGTCTTTCTCCCTGGAATCTGGGAGCCACGCTATACATGCCTGCAACACGGGAAGATATTGCTGATGCCGTCCTGCATGGGAAAATCCCGGGTTTGCGCTCTCTGGTAATTTGCCTTGAGGATGCTGTCAGTGAAGCAGACATCCCCATCGCCCTCAAAAATCTGGAGCACCTGCTGCACGAGCTCAGTAACAGCATGCGTAGCCTGGGTAAAAATGACTGGCCTCTGGTGTTCATTCGCCCCCGGCATGCCGACATGGGCAGATGGTTAAAAGCGCATTATGATCTTTCCGCTGTCGACGGGTTTGTGTTGCCGAAATTTACCCTCAGTTCGTTAGCTGAATGGTGGGATATCATGGGCGGGACTCACCTGTGCATGATGCCAACGCTGGAAACAGAAGACGTCTTTGACGTGGTTCAGATGCGGGAGCTGGCCACCCGTCTGGTGGAACATCCCTGCCACGACCGCATTATTGCGCTTCGAATCGGCGGCAACGATCTTATGAACGTTGTGTCGCTTCGCCGTCCCCGGGACCTGACGCTGTATGACAGCCCGATGGGCTACGTCATCAAAATGCTCGTTTCGGTCTTCGGCCCGCGTGATTTTGCCCTGACCGCGCCCGTATGTGAGCATATTGACGATCATGCCGTAATGGCCAGAGAGCTGGCTCTTGATATGGCACATGGGCTTGTTGGGAAAACGGCCATTCACCCGGGTCAGATAGAGGTCATTCAAAACGCGCTGATGGTCACTCAGGGTGAGCATTCTGACGCTCTGCGGATCCTGAACTCGACCCAGGCCGTGTTTAAGTCGCAGGGAGCAATGTGTGAACCCGCCACACATCGCCGCTGGGCGGCTGGCATTCTGGACAGAGCTCGTTTTTATGGGTTACAGAACGAGCAAAGCGCTGATGGAATCAGATTACTTACCGTGACCCAGCATCATTAAGGAAATCATAATGGGGTTCAGGTTCAGAAAGTCGATCAACATTATTCCTGGTGTTCGCCTCAACCTGAGTAACGGTGCACCGAGCCTGAGTGTCGGGCCGAGAGGTGCTTCCGTTTCTTTTGGAAGCCGGGGGACCTATGCCAATCTGGGCTTGCCCGGTACCGGGCTGAGTTACCGTACCCGGCTTGACCGGGCCGCGCGTTCCGGAGGTGGGAACCGGACGGCTACCGACCCGGGGCTCAGACAGGCGCTTGAGCAGGAAGCCGCTGATCTCATGTCAGCGGTGACCGCAATCCGTAATATTCACGAGCTGACGCCGGATCCCAAAACAGGCATCAGCTGGGCAGAGCTGGAAGCAGTATACCTGCATAACAGAACGTCGCCTTTTCAGGTTCCGGCACCGGTGCGTCCAGAAAAGCCAGACTATCTTGCATTGCCGGAAAAGCCTGCCGAGAGCGAAGGCATTAGTTTTCTGGGTAAATGGTTTGAATCGGAATCAGCTAAAGCTGAGCGCCACGCCGAAAATCTTCGCCGGTGGCAGCAGGAGCTGATTGATGTGGAGCGTGAGAATACCCTTCGACAGCACCGGTACCAGCAACAACGGACGGCCTGGGCCGAACAGTATGCAAACTGGAAGTTTGAGGCTGAAGAACATGAAAAACGGCTCGCCACGGCTCAGGCAGATGCCCGGCAGCAGTTCCGGACAGACGCCGCGTTTTTCGAATCATACCTGGCGGGTGTGCTGGCAGAAACTGAATGGCCGCGTGAAACGCTTGTTGCATTTGAAGTAAAGCCGGAGCTATCAGCAGTCCTGCTGGATGTTGATTTAGCTGAGATTGAAGATTTCCCTGATAAGATTTACGGCGTTAATGCCCGGGGCACGGAGCTGACGGAAAAAGCCATGACGCAAAAAGCCGTACGCGAAAACTATGCCCGCCACGTCCATGGCTGCTTGTTCCGCCTGGTCGGTATCGTTTTACATACGCTACCGTTCGACAACGTGATTGTGTCAGGCTTTACGCAACGGGTCAGTAAGCGGACCGGCTATCTGGAGGATGAGTATATCCTGTCCTGCAAATGCAGTCGCAGCCAGATGTCGTCAGTAAATTTTGCAGGCTTAGAACACATTGATCCGGTTGAAGCGTTAGGCGATCAACCGGTTATTCGAAAGATGAGCAGTACCTTCATTTTTCAGCCTATTGAACCACTAACCCTTTAAGCAGGCTAAATCTTACGATGCAATTAAATACCAGACAGGCCCGGATTTTTAAGCTTGCCAACTTACTGGGCACCGGCAAGCCCGTTTCCGCTGCCGACATTATAACCAGTCTGGAATGCTCAGAGCCGACATTAACCCGGGCACTCAAAGAGCTACGCGAGTCATATTCTGCGGAGATCAAATACAGCAAGGCAGGTCATTCATACCATCTCGTTAATCCGGGCCAGCTGGATAAAAAGACCCTTCGCCGGATGAATGAAGCGCTCGCACAGAATGCTGAACTGAAAACCGGTGAGTCCACAGGGAAGGTCGTACTCGATAAGGATAAAAAAACAGCCGTGTCATTATCGCTACGCATGCGGATTTTAAGAAAAATTGACCGTCTGGCTGCGCTGAGTGGCTCGACCCGAAGTGAAGCGGTAGAGAAGCTGGCTCTGCACTCCGTTGATGAACTGATAAAAGAATACAGCGCTAAAAAGTCCTGACGCTAAATCTCAGACCGGGGTGAAAACCCCGGTTTTGTCATATTTCACCTCTGTATCTGCGTGACGGAGTTTTGATCTATTCTCCTCCCGCAATGTCAGCAGCGCCTTTCTGCCTACAAAACCTGGTGTCTTGACATCCTCTTGTGCTACACATCAATCTTTGGGCGATTTACACTCCATTCATGCAGATCTGTGATGTATGATGATTTTCATACATAAGAAAGTTTATTTTTGCCGGAGTTTTTTTCAGAAATCTTATATTCCAGTACGGTCTGAATTTTTTTCTCTGATAAGAGGCCATTCACATGTCGGTAATTCAATGGTGGTTAACTTATTTCTTTAATGCCGCTTCTGAGTATTTAATCTCCACCCGACAGATGTCGTGCCGTTTTATCAAATCTACAAACTCTGGCCTCTTCCTGAAACTACTCTCCTCTTCCGATCTCTTAAGAAGGAATTACATTTGAGACGCTTACCCGTATATCTGCTACTCGACACGTCCGGCTCTATGCACGGAGAGCCTATCGAAGCGGTTAAGAATGGCGTTCAGACGCTGCTTACCACGCTGAAACAGGATCCGTATGCACTCGAAACGGCTTACGTGTCAGTGATCACCTTTGATTCTTCAGCCCGACAGGCAGTCCCCCTGACAGACCTCCTGAGTTTCCAGATGCCAGCACTAACAGCCAGCGGCACCACCTCTCTTGGCGAAGCGCTTACCCTGACGGCCAGCTCCATTGCCAAAGAAGTACAGAAAACGACGGCTGACACTAAAGGTGACTGGCGTCCCCTTGTATTCCTGATGACGGATGGAAGTCCGAATGATGACTGGCGTAAAGGCCTGAATGACTTTAAAGCGGCCAGAACCGGCGTTGTTGTGGCATGTGCAGCCGGGCATGATGCCGATACCAGCGTCCTCAAAGAAATCACTGAAATCGTGGTTCAGCTCGATACAGCTGACAGTTCGACGATTAAAGCTTTCTTTAAATGGGTCAGTGCGAGCATTTCGGTAGGCAGTCAGAAAGTGGAGTCCAGCAAAAAAGAAGTGATCGGTCTTGAAGACCTGCCACCGCCGCCGCCAGAAGTAAACGTGGTCTTATAATTTTATTAATTAAGGGGATGTCATGTCTGTCAGTCTGAGCAAAGGCCAGGGCGTAAGCCTGAAAAAAAATGAATACGATCTCTCGTCCGTTACTATCGGCCTGGGTTGGGATATTAATGAGGAAAAGAAAGGTTTCCTCGGCGGGATCTTTGGTAAAAAAGAAGAAGAATACGACCTTGATGTGATCGCTTTCCTGTGTAATTCAGCCGGAAAGGTGACCGATCTCGGCAATGTGGAAAATGGTAAACCAACGCTTGTGAATGGCGATATCATCTTTTTCAACAGCCTTCGCCATAAGTCAGGAAATATCTGGCTGACGGGCGATAACCGAACCGGAGCCGGTGACGGTGACGATGAGCAAATTATTGTGCGCCTGAATTCCCTTGACGCTCAGTACGAGAAAATTGTGTTCATCGTTCAGATCTACAATGGTGAAAAGCTCCAGCAGCACTTTGGTAAAGTTCAGAATGCCTTCATCCGGGCAGTAGATGCCCGTAATATTGAAATGGCACGATTCGATCTTTCTGGCGGACCCGCCTTCGCCAGCCAGCGCTCCATGGTTTTTGCCGAGCTGATACGCGAGGCTACAGGCTGGAAACTCAGGGCAATTGGTGAGCCTTCAGAATCAGATTCGTTTGTCTCGCACCTGAGGAATTACATGTGATGCGCCGCCTGCCTGTTTACCTTGTTATCGACACATCCGGCTCGATGCGCGGTGAGTCCATCCATTCCGTTAACGTTGGAATTCAGGCGATGCTTAGCGCTCTTCGCCAGGATCCCTACGCCCTCGAAAGCGTTCATATCTCCATTATCACCTATGACAATGGGGCGCGTGAGTTCATTCCTCTCACGCCGCTGGAAGACTTCCAGTTTTCTGATATCGTTGTGCCAAGCGCAGGCGGGACGTTCACCGGTGCTGCCCTTGAATGTCTGATGCAGTGTGTTGAACGGGATGTACGTCGCTCAGATGGTGATACAAAAGGAGACTGGCGTCCTCTGGTATTCCTGATGACTGATGGAACCCCTTCTGATGCCCTGGCGTACGGTGAAGCGGTAAAAGCGATTCGCGGCCGGGGATTCGGATCCATCATTGCCTGCGCCGTTGGTCCTAAAGCAGGCCATGAGCACTTAAAACAGCTCACCGATAAGGTTGTGTCTCTGGAGACGCTAGATTCAACCGCGTTTGCAGGTTTCTTTAAATGGGTATCGGCCAGCGTGTCTTCCGGCAGCACAAGCGCGGGGATCAATAACGGAACTGATACCCTTCCCCCTCCTCCACCAGAAATCCAGCTGGTGCTCTGACAGACAGAAAGGTGCTGCTTTCCGGGCAGCACCTTTCTGTACAGCAACGTTTTCTGCTGGCCGTACCAGCCGTACGAGGAAAATTATGAGACGCCTTCCCGTGTTTTTTGTCCTGGACTGTTCAGAGTCCATGATTGGTGAAAACCTGAAAAAAATGACTGATGGTCTGCAAATGATCGTCGGAGATTTAAGAAAGGATCCACACGCACTTGAAACAGCCTGGGTTTCGGTAATCGCATTTGCCGGTGTAGCCCGTACGATTGTACCTCTTCACGAAATTGCCTCGTTCTACCCTCCCCGCCTTCCCGTTGGCGGCGGTACGAGCCTTGGGGCCGCATTGCGTGAGCTGACCGTACAAATTGATACCCAGGTCAGAAAAACCACTCATGAGGCTAAAGGCGACTGGAAACCCGTCGTGTATCTCCTTACCGACGGACGTCCGACTGACGACACAACCGCAGAAGTGAAGCGCTGGAAGGATCACTACGCGAGTAAAGTGAATCTCATTGCCGTTGGCCTGGGGCCGTCAGCGGACCTGAATACCCTGCGGCAACTGACAGAGAATGTCATGCTGTTCACCGAGTCTCAGGAAGGGGACTTTACCCGCTTCATCAAATGGATCACAGCCTCGGTTACGGCGCACAGCCGCAGCGTCGGAGACGACAAACAACCTGAGCTCAGCCAGACTGAATACATAGTCCGGCTGGCCAAGGACGAGCCAGTAAAAGCGTACGACGAAAACTGCGTTACGCTTACCGGCCGTTGCAGCAAGACCCGTCGTCCGTATCTGATGAAGTATGAACGGCCACCAGCAAGGATTTCCGGGCTCGATTTCAGCCTGAACCTGAACAGCTTTAATATTGCCGGATGCTATCCCATCGATGAGGACTATTTTGCATGGTCAGATGCCACCGCTACCGGTTTGCAGGTAAACACCAGCGAACTGCATGGCGTACCGGGTTGCCCTCACTGCGGTAATGCCAGTGCGTTTGCCCTGTGCTCATGCGGAAAATTGCTGTGCATTGACGGCCCGGATGACGTGATCTGCCCGTGGTGTGAAACAGGTCTGTCATTCAGCAATGATGGCGGAAACACTAACTTCGACGTAAACAGAGGGAGAGGTTGATGTCGCAAAATGCTTTACTTGAAGAGAAGATTATCCGCTTAGTGCTGTCTGAGCTGGGCCACCCTGTAGAAGGTGAGCGGCTTTTTCTTCTATCGCACGACCCTTCCCTTACTGAAGAGATTATGCGGCTTAAAGAGCGGATTGAGAGCCTTGCACAGGGTTTATCTGCGCGGGTTAGCGAAGGTTATAACGACGCAGAGATCGCCCCCTCGTCAGCATCCAGCCTTTCCGATCAGCAACAAACGGTCGTAAGTGATGCAGATAACCCGGGCATTGACGCTACCGATACACCATTACTGCAACCCCTGCCAGAAAATGAACCTCATCCTCCGTTCTGGAAGCTGATGCCTTATTACGAATTTGATAAACCAGCACAGAGGGAAGACGAAAACCTGTCTTCCCTGGTATTAAAACCCGGGCAGATACCGACAGGCCAGCAGCGGGCCGGATTAGCTGTGCCACCTGCCGTTCCCCCGAGAGCTAAAATAGTTATTCCCAACGCCCGCGCAGGCGAACGTTTCTCTTCGCCGGTTGCTATAGTTCTGGATGAGGGCCAGCAGGCTACTGTCAGGGACGTTGTCTTTCCCAGGAACATTGGCCTGACCTTTGACAAAGAGCATAAGTTGCTGACAGGTACACCCACCGAAAGCGGCGATATAGAGCTTTCAGTACTCTGGTCATGCGCTTCGCACGACGAATGCGAAACAAAACAGCTTTTTATAGTCAATCCCGATCCGAGAAGCCTGTGGAAGGTGGTAGAGCCACCAGCAGGCGCTTCCTACCCTAAGTCCCATCTGGACGCTGCTGGCCTGGTCAGGGGTGACATACGTATTGCTGCCGCCAGTCGCCGGGGACGATCTCATGAGCATGCCGGGAGCTTCAGAGATGACGACTTCTATATCAACCACTGCCAGGAAACAGGATGGTCTGTCATGCTGGTCGCAGACGGGGCCGGTAGTGCGGTAAATTCCCGGGAAGGCTCCCGGATTGCAGTCCAAACGGCTGGCGATTACCTTTTCAATCAGCTCAGTGGTTTGAAAGGCGTCCATCTAAAGCAGCACATCACGGCGTGGGAAGGGAGCGATCAGCAGGCAACCATAAACGCCATGCTTCATCATTTTAAACAGGCAGCTACGCTCGCGGTCAACAGTATCCAGAACGAAGCCATTTGTGCAGAACAACCTGTGAAATCCTATTCAACAACCCTACTGGCAACTGTAGCGCTACGAACTGATAATGAGCTGTTTGCGGCTGCATTCTGGCTTGGTGATGGTGCGATAGGTGCATACAGCCCTTCCGGTAAAGTCAGGATACTGGGAAATCCCGATAGCGGAGAATACGCAGGACAAACCCGCTTTCTTGACCAGAGCATTATCGCAGACCCCTCGTTTAGCGGCCGCATCAGCGTGGGTAAATGGAATGATGTATCTCACTTGATCCTCATGACAGATGGCGTATCAGACCCTCTGTTTGAGACAGATAACGGGCTTCGCAGTGACGAAAAATGGACCCGTCTCCTTGATGAGCTCATCCCTGTCCTTACAGACGCCAGTATTGCGCCTGAGAGGTTAGGCGACTGGCTTAACTTTTTCTCCACAGGGAACCACGATGACCGCACTATTGCGGTGTTGTGGTAAGGGATACGCTTCTTCGGTGATCAATATGGCAAATATTGTTACGTGCAAAACAAAGGACGGCGAAACAGTCCAGTATGTTGACGAGGTAATTGGTTCGGGCTCGATGAAGGATGTTTACTTCTCGCCTGATAAATCATACGTCGTCGCTTTTTATCATAAACCGCAGAACGAGCAGGCCCGGGATCGGATTGATATGATCACCGGACGCTACAGGCAAAACATTTTTGGCCAGTCCGGAGGTGAATACTGGAAGGACCTGTTTTGCTGGCCGACCCACGTTGTTGAGCATGGGGATAAAATCGGCATCGTGGTTCCAACCTACAAAAGCTACTTTTTCTTTAAATACGGCTCTAAAAACGATGATTTTCTTGGCATAAAAGGCCGTGAAAAGGAAGGCAAATGGTTTGCCAGCGCCAGCAACCAGAATAAATTTCTCGACCCACGTGAACGAGGCAATACGCTTACCTATCTCAAGGTCTGTCTGCTGCTAACAAGAGCCGTCAGAAGGATGCATGCGGCAGGTCTCTGTCACAGCGATCTAAGCTATAAAAACGTGCTTATCGATCCAGAAATGGGACATGCCTGCATCATTGACGTAGACGGCCTGGTTGTCCCTGGAAAGTATCCTCCCGACGTCGTGGGCACCCCGGATTTTATCGCTCCGGAAGTGGTGAAAACCAGCCATCTTTCCAAAGAGGATCCGAACCGCGTATTGCCAAGCATTTCTACTGACCGTCATGCGCTGTCGGTGCTTATCTACATGTATCTGTTCTTCCGTCATCCGCTACGTGGCGGAAAAATACATGACATGTCGGATGAAGTACGTGATGAGACCTTATCTATGGGTGAGAAGGCACTCTTCATTGAACATCCGACAGACAAAAGCAATGCAGTCAAAGTCAGTCAGCTATCCTCCTTTTCACTGCCCTGGGCTGACCCGGAGAAAATTCCTTACACCATCATGGGCCCTTATCTGACGCCTTTGTTTGAACGCGCCTTTATTGATGGCTTACACGATGCCACTAAACGCCCGACCGCCGATGAGTGGGAAAGTGCCCTGGTTAAAACAGTCGATCTGATACAGCCCTGCCAGAACAAGGCGTGTGAACAGAAATGGTACGTTTTCTCAGGTAAGACAAAGCCGGTTTGTCCCTACTGCGGTACGCCATACAAGGGTAAATTACCGGTTCTAAATTTATATTCATCCCGAAAGGAAGGCAGTTATCGTCCTGACGATCACCGGTTGATGGTGTGGAGCGGGCAGTCAATCTATGCGTGGCATGTGAATCGCCTCATTGCGCCAAATGAGCGCACAACCGATGCACAAAGGAAACGAGTTGGGTATTTTGTTTTCCATAACGATCAGTGGTGGTTAGTAAATGAAGGCATAAATGGGCTTATGTCATTACCGGATAAACGACAGATTGCCATTGGTGAAAAAATTGAACTGACGAATAACGCTCAGTTTGTTCTGTCAAAGGAGGAAGGCGGCAGGCTAGTCGTCGTTCAGTTAGTAGAAAACTAACGTGTAGTGGTCAAGTAATACTGGCCACAGTTTTACAGTAAAAATGGTATCTGTTCTCTGACTCTTCCGGCGTCAGCCCACCGTTATAATGGTGAGGTCTGACGCTGTTGTAGTAGTTCAATATGTAATCATTAATTTGCTGCCGGGCCTCGTCCTTGCCTGCGTAACCATTCGTTGGCACCCATTCTGTTTTCAGACTGCGGAAGAAGCGTTCCATGGGGCTGTTATCCCAGCAGTTTCCCCGCCGACTGACGCTTTGATTTATTCTGCAACGCCAGAGAAGTTGTTGATATTTAAGGCCTGTATACTGGCTTCCCTGGTCGCTATGGAACATGACATCCCGGGGTTGGCCACGCGTCTCATAGGCCATCCGCAGGGCACTGCTTATCAGTGCGGTATCGGCATGCGCTGACAGACTCCAGCCGATAACCCTGCGGGCAAAAAGATCCATAACAACCGCCAGATAGCACCAGCGATTTCCTGCCCAGAGATACGTAATATCTCCACACCATACCCGGTCTGGCTCCGGTACTGCGAACTGACGCTCAAGCAGATTCGGCAGGCTGGTATGCTCCTGACGGGCATTTTTATACTGATGTTTTCCGGGCTGACAACTGCTCAGGTTCAGATATTTCATCAGACGCCCGGCACGGTAACGGCTCATCGGGACGCCGTTTTGAGTCAGCATTTCAGCCAGAGTGCGCGCGCCCGCAGAGCCCCGACTTTGGTTCCACGCCCGGCGTATTTCGCTGCACAACCTGATTCGTGCCGGATTAACCGTATCGCGTCGTTTTCGCCAGTACCGGTAACTGCTGCGGTGTATTTCCAGAGCAGAACACAGGCTGACAACCGTGTGGCTGTCACTTAGTCTGGCGGCTATCGTGAACCGTTCAGCGAGTCGGACATTAAGAGCGCGGTAGCCTTTTTTAATATCGTATTTTGTTCCTCCAGACGGCGAACTTGCTTTTCCAGCTCGCGGATACGTTGCTGGTCTGGAGTAATGGGTGTGGCAGAGGGCGTAATCCCCTGGCGCTCTCGCCTGAGCTGGCGTACCCAGCTCTCAAGCGTGGTTGAACCGACATTCATCGCTTCACTGGCCTGTCGATATGAGTAGCCCTTATCAACAATCAGCTGTGCACATTCCAGCCTGAACTCAGGGGGGAAGGTTCGTTTGGTTTTCTTGTTCATTAAGTCACCTGTTTTGTGTTGTGGTGAGAATATCACCTTTCATCAGGTGGCCAAATTTAGTGTGCCACTACAACGGACGCCCATAACGACTAAAACGTTCTGGCAGAATACTGAACCTGTTTAATGAATCACTATATTAAGCTGTGTCAAATTTAAGCTGCCAGAAAAACTGACTGTCTGTGCCGGATATGCGGTTCACCGCCTGCGGCAAGGGTTTAATGCGCAAAGCTCAAGTTGTTTATAAAAGTGAATAGTTTTGTGGCTCTACCCTGCCGCCCTCCTTTACGGCCTAGTGGGAGCGAAGCTGCAAAATGCGAATTTTAATAAATAGTGAAGTTTAATCCGGCAAAACAATCAGATTTATCCTCTAAAGGTTCTCAAGATGTTCCTTTTGTTTTTTTAAGCCTGAAATTCTGTGTAACTTCCAATATATGAAAGGTGATCGCTAAGGCAGTCACCGAACTCGATAATAAAACCACTAATCGCCAGTCGCCAGTTCTGGAGCGGTATACTCCATTTTTTCGACGCATCCTTGATCGGCAGAGATATAATCTTCCGTACCGGTCATCTGTCGGGAACATTTTGCGTTTATAACTTGATAAGGTACAGTGGATCCCATATATGTATATTGAGGATGTCCCTCTGAAACTCAGGAATCCGTATCATGGGTTTAAAACCAGGTCCCAAACCAATTGCCAAGTCAACAGGAAAGCCAGATCAACGTCGTCGCGATAATAAGGATACGCCCGGTAATACACCCGGATTGAAACCCAGTAAATCTACCGGGAAATGATAATGAAGGGTATAAGTTTCGTACTTATACCCTTATTAGGAACGAAGTTGCAAACTTCGGTTACTGGAGTGGAACATCCCAGCGTTTTACAGCTGTCGCTGAAACCGGTACGCAGTAAGCGGCATCTTTCTGGAGTTTAAGCCTGACATCTGTATCGAACTCAGAATCCAGCGGATTAAATTTCCAGCTTTCCCTATAGGATTTGATTATTTCTTCAGGGCAAAGAAAACTGAATTGATTGGTGGTAAATATAGAAACAGCCCGAACCGAGTAATATTCTCCTGCTTTGATTTTTTTCCTATCCCAAACTGAATTAGAAAAAAACTCCTCCGGATACTCGCTAGATTTTATAATATAGCTGTGGGTGCTGAAATCACTTATACCTGAAAGTTTAATGACGGAATGAGTAAATATAACAGGTAAAACAGTTATTTTTGTAGAAATAAATAACAGTATCATCAGAGACACTATCAGGGAAGTGCTAATTTTTTTGGGGAGTTTATCCTTGGCATCCATTCTGAGGTAAACGAGGCCAGGCAAAATTGTCAT
>NZ_JADABR010000036.1:0-7975 GCF_015672585.1 Enterobacter sp. Res13-Sevr-PEC09-46
CCCTGTATGGATTTAGCCTTGATCATGTACACGCTGCCATCCGAATCGGTTAACTGGATATACCCTTCACCGTCCTCAATGAATTGCTTCATTGATGCACCATTACTGAGCGTCACTTCCCCGTTCATATGCATACGATTTTTGATACTTGCAAGGCGATCCGTCATCGCGCGAGAGTGTCCACCAGTCATCCCCGCAGGAGCAATGGTTTCGCGCCCACCAGTGCGATTGAGCTGATCAATCTCCGTCTGCAAACGCTCATTCTCTTCATAAAGAGAATCCGCTTCCGATGCAACAGCGTTAATTTTCTGCTCCAGATCTACCTTCTGCCCTTCTACCGCTGCCACCTGATCCGCGAGGTCGCTCATGGCATCCTCTTTCTGGTCACTGTCAGCCTGTAGTTGGGTTATTTCATCAACCAGGGCTTTTTTCTTCTTCTGCGCACGCTGGAATTTTGCCGAGTTTTTCTCTGCAAGGTTGGCAAGTTTCATGGTGACCTGCGCCAGCGTCATATCACGTCCACTCATCGGAGCAACGGTATGAGTAACGTCTTTTTTATTCAGTAAGAACTGGAAAGCAATCAGCGTATCGCTATTGGTGATCCGGTTTTCCGCTGTCGGGCTATGAAACAGAATGCTGATAGTCTGACCATCACTGAGCGGAATAATGGCTGGCAGGACCGGCAGCCCGTTAACGTTACGTGCCCGGCCAATTTCAGCCCCGCCGATCGCGCGTGCACCATTCTGGGCCACATCCCCCGTTTTATCACTCCCCGCAGAGATTCCGGTACCATTCAGCTTCTGGTTTAATGCCCGGACAAATGCCTGCATGGTCCGGTGTAACTGCAAACGAGTAGAACTAATCGCCTCCAGTAAATCCGTAGCACACCAGTGGATCGGCGTGTCATAGAAGAACGTAGCCTCGATTTCCTCCAGGGTGTTGGATTCCGTCATCAGATAGCGGTCCTCACCGGCCATTAATGCGCGATATTCATCATCAGTCACTGGCGGGGGAAGCACGTCAAGCCCAGGCTTGATCGTCACCCCTTTATTGATATTGAACTGTTCCATGTTAATTTCCTGCTTTCAGTTGCTTAAGACGGCGTTTGAGTTCGCCATTTCGGGCCTTTTCGTTATTGAGTCGGCCTGTCTCCTTATCCAGCTTCGCCCGCAAATCAGTGATCTGCTGTTGATTGAAAGACACCGAGTTCTGCGCTGATTTATAAGCGGCAACCACCTGAGCATTCCGCTGTTTTGCCTCTTGCAGGCGCTGAAAGTTGGATTTTACTGCCGGTTTCTTGTCTACCGGATTGGCAACACGTTTCGCTTTGGCGATCAGTGATTTCTGGAATTTTGCGGAGTTTTTGCGGGCCGCTTGCCCCATGACGGTACCAAGCGTCTTGATATCCGGCGACTGAGCGTTAGGAATAGCTTTTCCATTCAGCCTCACAGACGATATATCGCCAGTATCGTTTACCTGTATGGCAAGAATTTGTCCGTCGTTAAGAACCAGCTTTGCGGTTTTAACTTTAACGCCATCTTTCGTTGTTGCGCGGTTGCTGGAGTCAACCTCAATTACCGTAACACCGGTTTTATTGATCGCCGCGATAAGGGATTTCAGCCCCTTTTCATTAACCTGGTCAAAATCGACCATTGCATACTTATTTTTCGTCATCTGACACATCCTGTGCGAGATTTATTACGTAACTTCTGCGGATTTGCTGAGTAACAGGGAAAATCCGATACAACGGGTTAATGAACGAGTCGCCATGCGTAACCATGACGTTGAAATGCCACAGTCGCTCTCCTTTACCCATATATTCAGTGGGTATGTACAACCATTCACTGTTTTCGCCCTGTTCAGCCGACGTCAAACAACGTTGTTCGCCTTCAATCACTGTCGTCGGCTTCTGAACATCGCGGATCCAATATCTGACCGTTGCGCCGCGCAAAAACGGGAATTTAGACCGGTATTTGAACGGCACCCGGATGAAACCCGGTTTAATTTCCACATCACCAAGTTCTAAATGCGTGATGTCCTTGCGTTTTAGCAAATAGCGATCGGCTAAGGCTAACGCAAGAACGCATACACCCCAGCCAATCATTTCCCGCCTCCCTTTTTCACCAAACTTGTAAGAACATTCAGAATGCTATCGATATTCACTCGTTTCATCCCTGAAATCACCTCATGACCGTTATTGCTGGCTATCGTTACCATTAAGTACGTAATTGATAACTCCCAGCCCTCGTGTTGCCCCAATAGGTACGCCACCGCGCCAGCTGTCACTGCAACAAAGATCTCCGTAACCAATCCCAACAAATTGCCAGACTGGCGACCGTCTCGGACATCCATCAGGAACGTGCCTATCCCACCAATTACTGAAAGCAGGAGCGCAATAGCAACTGGAGCTAATTCCTGTGTGTCAAGCACAAGTTCCCTCCTACGTTGTCAGGAGGTAATGGTATGCAAAGTAACTTCTCAACCGGTTATGTTGCATAAGAGACTTACCTATTCAACCGACTTTTGGAACCTTCAATAATAAGCCTGCTATTGGCGCTGAAAATAAGAACCATGCAGCTCTGAAGGCTTTCATTCATGTCCTTATATTCCGCGAGATACATGCCAATAAAGCCAGCAAGTACGGCGGAAATACATTCGGCCAGCAATTTCTTGCATGAAGACTCGTAACGGTTTTCACATAGCCCACTCAAATACGAATACACCCCACCAAGAAGGGATAACATCACGATATGTACATAAAATGTCATTTTTTACCTATACAACAGTAAGTTGAACAACATTTGAGAACGGTATGCACTTTGTGATTTCCACACACACTGGTTTTGTTAATTAAAACCTGTAGCTTGCAATAAATAACGATAGTGGGCAGAAAATATGTTAATAGGCTATGTATGCATATAGACAAATGAACAAAACACAGCTATGCAGTGAAAAGCACTTGAAAGCGCAGGATGTGAGCTAATTTTTGCGAATAAGGCGAGCAGCAAAAAAACTGGGCACCCTGGGTTAAAAAAGGTTCTGCGTATGCTTTCCAGAGGTGATACCCTAGTCTCGGACTAGGGACAACATTTCGAGAACAGTTTTCATTAGCGGTCAGCAGGCGCTAGATACATCGAATTGATGTGCCGCGCGATAAATGTACCTATTCTATCAAGATAAATTACACCGACGCGGCATTAGAATTACAGCTCAGATTGAGTTTGGCGCTTCTCTACAGGATGATAACGATAAATCGTCGATACACCGATATCGTAAATAATTGCCAACTGTTTCCTGCTGTAGCCATTTTCGATCAACCTCGCTATTTGCTCATGTTGTTCTTTTGTCAACTTCGGGCGACGTCCGCCAATGCGTCCCTGTTCGCGTGCAGCTGCCAGTCCGGCCAGTGTTCTCTCAACAATTAATTCACGTTCCATTTCTGCTAAAGCACCCATGACATGAAAAAAGAAACGCCCCATGGGTGTTGATGTGTCAATACTGTCTGTCAGACTACGGAAATTAACACCTTTTTCCCGCAACTCCTCTATAAGCGTGATAAGGTGTTTCATACTTCTGCCAAGCCTATCCAGCTTCCAGACAACCAGCGTATCTCCTTCTGATAACGTTCTGAGCAGCTTTTTCAAGCCTGGTCTGGCTGACTTTGTTCCGCTTATTTTATCTTCAAAAATCAGTTCACATCCTGCGCAATTCAGTGCATTTCTTTGTAAATCTGTGTTTTGGTCATTTGTTGACACACGAATGTAGCCAATTTGCATGAAAAACAACCTCTTTGTTTAGTTAAAAATACATCGTTGGTATAGGTAGGGATTAAGACTAAAACGTTGGTTTAGGGGAAGGCTCGGCGCTGCCCGTTGGTGTACCTGTTCCATGGCCCTCCGCCACACCACCAACGGGGTGGCTGAAATGTAACGGAGCAGCATTTTCTTCTGAAAAGTACCCAAATCTGGCAAAGGTTTACCCCACTAATAAATTGCCGGATCTACGGGGCGAATTTATTCGAGGTTGGGATGATGGACGAGGTGTGGACAATGGGCGAGCATTATTAAGCAGCCAAGAGGCTACAAACTTTTCTCAGCGTGCCGGAAATATAGGCGATGGTGCAGGGCACGCAATTAATTTTCATGATGGCATCGTCGGAAATCAGCCAGGATTTTCACGATTTAATTTCACCAGTAACTCTGTAGGTGATGGTATAAATTTTGTTGCTGTCAGGCCGCGAAATATCGCATTTAATTACATCGTAAGGGCGGCATAAAAACGTTGGTTTGGGGGAAGGCTCTGCACTGCCTGTTGGTGTGCCCGTTCCGTGGCCCTTAGAAACACCACCAACGGGCTGGCTAAAATGCAATGGTGCAGCATTTTCTTCTGAAATGTATCCCAAACTGGCAAAAGCCTACCCCACCAATAAATTACCGGATTTACGCGGTGAATTTATCCGTGGCTGGGATGATGGGCGCGGGATTGATGCGGGACGTACCCTGCTTTCAGGGCAGGATGGTACAAGTTTTTCTCATTACGGAGGTAATTTCGACATTGGGTCTGGTCATTCAATCAATAACTATGACCAAATTGTTTCTAACCAACCAGGATTTTCCCGTTTTTCATTTGCAGGGCCTTCACGAGGTGATGGGGTTAATTATGTAACCATTCGTCCTCGTAACATTGCGTTTAATTATATCGTAAGGGCGGCATGAAAACGTTGGTTTAGGGGAAGGCTCGGCGCTGCCCGTTGGTGTGCCTGTTCCGTGGCCCTCCGCCACACCACCAACGGGGTGGCTGAAATGTAACGGAGCAGCATTTTCTTCTGAAAAGTACCCAAATCTGGCAAAGGTTTACCCAACGTTAAAATTACCTGATTTACGCGGTGAGTTTATCCGTGGTTGGGATGATTCGAGAGGGATTGATACAGGGCGTTCATTGCTAAGTGGTCAGACTGCAACATTTATTCGTACAGCTTTGCAGGATTATTACGGTGTCGATCTGACTACTAATGTCAAAGTAGGTATCGCTTATGCTACTGCTGATTCTGTTATAACTGTTGGAAACCCTGCTAATCCTAAAGCAGGAGATAATAGCGATTATGTTCCAGCATCATCAGATAACTCCATAACAGGCACTCAAAGGACGGCAGAGGATAATTTTACCGGGGCATGGATATCAATGCGCCCCCGCAACGTTGCTTTTAATTACATTGTAAGGGCCACATAAAAACGTTGGTTTAGGGGAAGGCTCGGCGCTGCCCGTTGGTGTACCTATTCCATGGCCCTCAGCCACACCGCCAACGGGGTGGCTGAAATGCAATGGTGCAGCATTTTCTTCTGAAAAGTACCCAAATCTGGCAAAGGTTTACCCAACGTTAAAATTACCTGATTTACGCGGTGAATTTATCCGTGGCTGGGATGATGGGCGCGGGGTGGATGCTGGCCGCGCTTTGCTTAATTGGCAGCCACACACAATTTTGGACCATGCACACTATATGGAATTATGGACAGGGGACGGACTCGCCGCAGGAAGTGCACGGGAAGGCGTAAATCCAGGAATACTAGCTACATACGGTGACGGGGGAATAGTTAAAACGGACGAACCCGGTCATAAGGTGCCTTCCTCACTACGAGCTATTAGCTCTCGTAGTGTTAAACGTTATGGTGAAATTAGTGGAAATGTAGGTACAGAAACTCGCCCTCGCAACGTTGCATTTAATTACATCGTAAGGGCGGCATAAAAACGTTGGTTTAGGGGAAGGCTCGGCGCTGCCCGTTGGTGTACCTATTCCATGGCCCTCAGCCACACCGCCAACGGGGTGGCTGAAATGCAATGGTGCAGCATTTTCTTCTGAAAAGTACCCAAATCTGGCAAAGGTTTACCCAACGTTAAAATTACCTGATTTACGCGGTGAGTTTATCCGTGGCTGGGATGATGGGCGAGGGATTGACTCTGGTCGCTCTATTTTAAGCGAGCAAGGATATGCAACGGAGGATCATGCTCACGGATTACCGTCAAAATCAACCGTAGCAACTGACCGCTCAATTAATTTCTACTTTGACGAGGCATGGGCTACTAGTGGTAATACGGGAGTTATCAGATGGGGGAACACAAACGATGCAGGATTGCCAGCCCCTAATTATGGAACTTTTAAAACATATAAACAGTCCGTAGCTAATTTAGGTACTGCTGGCTTAGAAACCCGCCCTCGTAATATTGCATTTAATTATATTGTGAGGGCGGATTAATTATATCAACTGGCTGTAGAAAGTTGTTTTTCAGGCCAGTTGAGATCTGGTGCCGTGGTTAAATCCATCGCGTTCAGCTCGTCTATATAATCTAGCACGGAGTTAAGCTGCGTGGTTTCTGCCTGCGTCAACTTCCGTCCAGCCCGTAATTTCAACTGAATCAGACTAATGGAATCCATCGCAGTATCAATCAATGACTGACGTTTTGTTTCTGCTGCCTCTACAGCTGCACTATGTTGAGCCTCAGTATCAACCACCCATTTCTCTCCATCCCATTTGTCGTATGGTGTTAGCGGGGCGATAGTGGTTGTATTTTCCGGATAGTCACCCAACACCGTGATTTCTTCGGGATTCCCAGTGTCAATGCTATAGACAGTTTCGCCACGATGATCTGGCACATACTCCCATGAACTTAAATCCTCTGAACGGAGAATCGCATAACCTGCTTTATGTGAGCCTGGAGCATCCAAACAAGAATTTGCCGGAATACCAACGCCAACAGCAAGATATTCAGTTGATGCAGAAATATATTCCCGATTACCACCATCATAGTTATAAACGATAATGTTTCCTGCCTGTATGGCTATAAGTTCGCTATTTAATATCGCATTATCCATTATGCTGCTCTCACAATATAATTGAAGGCAATGTTACGTGGGCGGGTTTCATTCCCCCCAGATAACTCCGTTCTGTATTGACTGGTAAATTTACCATTAATCGCTCCTTGCCGGACGGCGTTATCTGTCGACAACAGACTATCCCCCCCTCTGTCATTTGGCACCAATACCGTGTTATCCCACGCGTCCCATGACCGAATATTATGATAATGACTTCCTGTTAACCACCCCTGTATGCTTAAGATGACCCTTCCCGCATCCACACCTCGCCCATCATCCCAACCACGGATAAACTCACCGCGTAAATCCGGTAATTTATTGGTGGGGTAGGCCTTTGCCAGTTTGGGATACATTTCAGAAGAAAATGCTGCACCATTGCATTTTAGCCAGCCCGTTGGTGGTGTTTCTAAGGGCCACGGAACGGGCACACCAACAGGCAGTGCAGAGCCTTCCCCCAAACCAACGTTTTTATGCCGCCCTTACGATGTAATTAAATGCAATATTACGGGGGCGGGTTTCAGATGCTGTACGAACTGAGCGAGAGGCGTCGAATGTCCAGTTATAAGAGCCATAACCCTCAATAATTTCCGTTTCCTTTAGGCCTGTAGATAATACTTGACCATGTTGACTAAATGGCCCTGAACTAAGTACATCTCTAAAAAGCTGAGTACGCCCGAAAGAACCAACAATATTCTGAATTGCATCATTCTGTGCAGATAATAAATTACGGCCAGAGTCAATCCCCCGCCCGTCATCCCAGCCGCGAATAAATTCGCCCCGTAGATCCGGCAATTTATTAGTGGGGTAAACCTTTGCCAGATTTGGGTACTTTTCAGAAGAAAATGCTGCTCCGTTACATTTCAGCCACCCCGTTGGTGGTGTGGCGGAGGGCCATGGAACAGGTACACCAACGGGCAGCGCCGAGCCTTCCCCCAAACCAAGGTAATCAAGAACGCTCTGAATACTGGTCTTACCAAGAATGGCGCGTCCAACACTTGTCAATGCAGTTAACGCGGCACGATCAACACCTGTGAAATAAGGGAGTTTATCTGCTGCTGTAGCTAGTGCCGCTAGAGCAGTGAGCGTAGCGTCTGCCGCTTGCTTTCC
>NZ_JADABR010000034.1:0-42174 GCF_015672585.1 Enterobacter sp. Res13-Sevr-PEC09-46
TGTGTCACTACTGAGTGCTGGGGGGACCAGGGGTTCTTACGAAAGGTTATGGGCGATGATACACCAGCATTTCAGGATCTGTATCCAGGATGGTTTGTAAGTTACAAGGCCGATGTTGTGGAACCTGGTTCAAAATATGCGAGCGCGCGTTACTCCAGGGGGAATGGGGCATTACCAAAAGACTGCCGAATAATCTTTTTCCACGGCAAACCGCGACCTCGCGAAGTGTCAGAGGATTGGCTTCCCCTTATCAGCTCATTTTTTGAGCGAGAATCAGAATAATATTGCTCTAATAATTCCATATTTTTAAAACGTGATGTACACTCATCACGTTTTTTATTAGAGCAATCTACAAGGTGCACTATGTGGCCATTCCGACGGAAATATCACTACTGGCTGATCGCCTTTGTTACGCCGACCGGCGGTATCAGGCATGTCATCACCAGGTATCGCAACAAGAGACTCACCTTAGCCAGAATTTTACAGGCTGCCATAGGTGAGGGACTGGATACAAATTGCGTAGTCCTTCCTCCTTCATACTTAGGAAAAATGACCGAAGCACAAGCTAATACGGAACTTTGAAATGAGCACTTCAGCACAAAACCAATCAATCGAAAATGTATGTATCCCTGATGTCCTGAATGCCGGTATCCCGGCCATTATCCAGAACATCCGGGCCGCGCAACGCCGCGTTAGTTGTGATGACCTCACAGCACGTTTTTTTGATAATGCGGTTCAGTCAGCGGAGATGCTTCACGCACAGCTTATTGATGTTTATAACGCAGAAGCTGATAGCCATAACTCCCTGGTAGATGCAGCTGAAAATATGCAGTTGGATCTCGGTCTGAAGGGTAAAGAAATTGAAGAGCTTCAGCTGGAAATTGAACATTTGAAACGCCAGCAACAGGACGCGATCGACGATGCGACGCATGACGCCAACCAGCGTGCTGATAATGCCGAACGTATAAGCATTGAGCTGGAAACAAAACTCAATGAAATGACTGCGATGGTTGAACTGCGGAACTCACAGATTTCAACGCTAAAATCTCAATATAAAGAGATCATGAAACTTGATCCTTTTAACCTTGAGAAACGCTATAACAAAGCTAAAAGCGAGCGACAGGAACTGCGTAAGCAGGTCGCCGACCTTAACCAACAGCTCAAAAAAACTATTAAAGATGCAAGCGAGGCGCGCGTGGCATTTGCTAATAAAAAAGCAGAGGTTACCGCGCTGGTTAATGAGAATGCCAAATTTGCGACGCTCAAGAAGGAAATGTATGGTATTACTGAGCGCCGTTTCCCTGCAAGCAAACTTCATCCGACGTTAGGGCAAATCTCCTTCTTCCCGCGCCTCCTGGCTTATGGGATCTCATCGCCTAAAGAGTTCAATAACGAGCGTCCTTATATCGTTTCTAAGCTGGACTTTGCTTATCAGTTCTGCTGCGACATGGGCTATGCCATTGATATCCGAATCAACGAATGGTTGATGCCAAACTTCCAGCCGTTGGCAATTTTCCGCGAGTTCCAGCCGGAAGGTTGGGTAGAGTTCTTCCATGAATTGATCTGTAAAGAGATGGAAAGCCGTCGCCCGGAATTGGTCCGTCGAGTTGAGTGGGCGCAAGAGGTTATGTTGGCAGATGCAGAGCTGCCGTTCG
Organism: Enterobacter sp. Res13-Sevr-PEC09-46; assembly: GCF_015672585.1. Classification (NCBI taxonomy): domain Bacteria; kingdom Pseudomonadati; phylum Pseudomonadota; class Gammaproteobacteria; order Enterobacterales; family Enterobacteriaceae; genus Enterobacter; species Enterobacter sp. Res13-Sevr-PEC09-46. Next base: position 1,656 of record NZ_JADABR010000034.1, read on the forward strand.
AACCGGAATTCATTGATGATCTGGCAACTAAAGGGCTGCATACCCTGTTTGATGTGGTTACCCGCCGTCATGAGCAGTTGGTTGTCGAATTGGGTTTAGAGGAAACTGCGGCAAGAAGACTTCTCGATGTTTGCTATGCACGTAGCGATGCATGGGAAAAAGAGAACGGCGGCACTATTTACGTTCGCTGATAGTTACAGTGTCACTTTTAATGCTGGTGGAGTGCTCCCACCAGCATTTTTTTTCGTCCAATGAGGAGGGCATTTGAGTATTTTCAATAAACACGCACACCAGGAACGTCCGTACATCGTCATAGTAGATATTGATGGGACGATATCAGAGGCAACGGAAGACAGGCTGCATTTACTTCCACCACCTGGCAAAGGTGCATTAACAGAGCACTGGAACGAGTTTAACCTTGCCTGTGACACTGATGCTCCCATCACTCCAGTTATTGATATGGTGCGCCAGTTGTCCGGCATTTACACCCTCTGGTTTGTAACCGGGCGCTGTGAGATAGCCAGGGATAAAACACGAGCCTGGTTGCGTAAGCACGTAACAAATGGGGCGGAGCCTTTGCTATCTATGCGTCCTGCCACCGATGACAGAAATGACGGTCCAGCAAAGATTGATCTCCTGAAGAAAATTGGTCTAAGTAAAATTGCGTTCGCGCTGGAAGATAAGATTGAAGTGGCGCGTGTTTTCAGGAGTCACGGCGTACTTACGTTAATGGTCAGGGAGTATGAAAACGCGCTTCTACATCAACAATAATTGCTCTAATAAATCTTGATTTTTAAAACAGAGAAAGTGAAAATAAAAACATGCCGTAAGGCGTGGCATGTATCCAATCAATCACAGGAGCTGAAAATATGAACACGGCATTCAAAATCATTATGGCCGCGATCTATTTCTGGCTGTTCTCTATCACTTTTGGCGGCATCGTCGCGCATGGGTAAGGGGGATGCATGAAAGGCGAAGTGAAAGAGCGCGGCATGATTTTCAACGATGAGATGGTCCGAGCCATCCTCGAAGGAAGGAAAACGCAGACGCGGCGGATAATGAAAAATCAGCCTGCGGAAGTTGGTCCAGAAGCACCAGTGATGGTTAGGGAAATTGGTGCAGGTTTTCAGTGGTACGGGGCTGATGGTGTAAGCAGTGTTTTCAATTGCCCCTTTGGTATCGTCGGCGATCGAATTTGGGTTCGTGAAACATGGGCGATATTAGGCAATGAGGATGGTTGCAGTGTGGACTGGAACGACAACCTTTGTCGTGGCGATGAGAAGAACGCAGCAAGGATTTATCGGGCCAGTTGCGAGCAAAAACCTGGTGATTACGGCTTATGGTCGATACCCGATGATGCCGACTGGAAACCTCACACTGTGAATGAAAAGTTTGATGGTGGGTGGCGTCCATCAATTCACATGCCGCGATGGGCATCACGCATTCTGTTGGAAATTACCAACGTGCGCGTTGAACGGTTGAACGATATCAGCGAATGCGATGCAAGGGCTGAGGGCGTTCCGCCTGCTGGAAGTTTGCTTCCTGATCACCCGGGAACATTCCTTACTCCCAAGGGGGATTTCGCAATGGCCAAGGTTGCGTTCCAGCGCCTGTGGGAATCCATCTATGGTGAAGAAAGCTGGAACGCTAATCCCTGGGTGTGGGTAATCGAGTTTAAGCGCATTCAGGAATAAACCGTGAGTATGCATCAAATCGTCAGTTTTTCAGGTGGACGAGCATCAGCCTGTCTCGTTCATCTGTTCGAATAGGTAGTGGCATGACAATCGTAAAAACCCATACCGGCACCGTGATCACCAAAGACGGTCCGCAGGTAAAAAAACTGCACCAAACAGAGCGGATGTGGGTCGTCGGCAAAAATGAGTTTTACCACAAAGATACCGGACGCCGCCACTTTGCAGAAAATACGCGCCGTCGACTGCTGTTAGACACCATCAAGCCTATCGAGGTGAAGCATGTTTAAACAGAACGAAAAAGCTATCGCTCAAATTGCTGATTATATCCCGCGTGCGTGCCGGGGTATGCAGTTGCAGGAAGCCAAAGCGCGCCTGGAGAAAAAAATTGCGCTCTATATTGATGACGGCTGTGATGCTGCCGTTCTTAACGCGGCGTTCGCACCAGCTCTTAACAGTCATACTCGGGAGTCTTTTTTTTCGTGCATCGAAGCGCAACTCCGCAAAGGAGGCAGCCAGTGAGCAAAATTAATTACCGGGCACTGCGTGAGATAGCAAAACAGGCAACACAGGGCGAATGGGTCGCATTTATTTCGCCGGGTACTGGTACGTATGCGGTGCATACGCCCGGTGATAAACGATGTGAAGATGTTATCAAATGGACCGGCTTTGATGGGCTGAAAAACGCAGAGAACAACGCTCGTTATGTTGCCGCATTCAACCCAAAGGTTGCACTGGCGCTACTTGGTGAAATTAAGCGCCTGGAGGACACAAATATTGATGCTATGTGCCGAATAGCACCGCTTGAGACTAAGCTCGCGGCGCTGGTGGCAGAGAACGCCGGGCTGAAACACGCAATGGCCGTAACTCTTGAGCATGTGTCGGTCACGGATGCAGGGCAGGCTGGTGTTGCTGCAATGATTATCAACGATGCCCTACACCACAGCGAAACTCCAGCTACCGATGCTTTTCTGGCTGAAATTCGTGCGGAAGCACGCAACGAGGGGATTAACTATACCGCCAGCCGTCTTGCTGCTGCGTTCAATCACGGATTTATCAATAAGTCTTTGCGTGAAGTTTTCGACGTTACACGCATGATTTTGTCAGCGAAAGAAGAGTTGGCTAATGAAGCGCATCCGATTGATGGCCTGTCTGGTGAATATGCGGAGAAATCCCTTGAAGAATGGGCGGAACAGATTCGCAAAGGAAGCAGCCAGTGAATATCGACACGACAATAACGATCGATACGCTCCTAAATACCGGTCTGGCACTTCTCGGTTGGCTTTACATCATGTCCCGTACATGGCGATGGCTGGGTTCCATTTTCCTAAAACAGTGGAAAAAACGGCGCAAACAGGAACTACGCCAGAAGGCATTAGAAGCGTTCTATGACGCATTTGAGCTTAGCCGCATTGAACCAGGTACAACAGCCAGGATAGCGACAAAAGGCGACCTGATGATAGTGATGTTCCGACAGGAGAGAGCAGAGAAAGGGGAATCAGCATGAAATTTTCCAAATTTTCTGAGTTGGTGAATCGTATTTTGTCCAACAACCACAGCCATCGTCGCGATATGGATGTAACAATCGTTGTTCATTCGCCTGGCAGTATTGGTTCAACACCTTCAGTTGAGGTTCAGTCAATTCACGCTGGTTTTGATTGGGATTCCGGGAAAGTGCTTATTTTCCCATCACAGCCACTGACCACGCTAACACCAGAACAGATTACTGATATCACTGATAGTGTGCGCAAAGGTCAGTCTTGGCACGCATATCAGGAATACAAGAAGCATCAAGAGCAGTTGGAAAAATTGTCGATTGAACTGGATGCCGCAAAACAGCGCATTGCAGAGCTGGATGGTAATCGCACGGCGCTGGCAGTGGAGAATGCCTCAATGAAGCTGTTTATCAGGGGCTGTTGCTACGTGTTTGATGGCCAGCAGGATGAAATATCTGATGCGTATATCTGCGCAACAGACGGAGGGATGCCGCAAATTCCAGCCACCGACGCTTTCCTGGCTGAAGTTCGGGCGCAGGGGGTGGATGCTGCTATAGAAGCTGCAAAAAATCTGGTGGCCCAAGAATATGAGTATAAGGATTTCAAAGCGGCGCAGAGTGATTGCTGTATGCACCCTGGTTCAGACCTGGTAGGGAAGGTTGAAATGACTGAGTGGTTAGTTGACTTTGCTGCCCAGCTTCGCAAAGGAGGCAACCAGTGAGCAAAATTAACTATCAAGAACTGCGCGAGGCGGCGGAGAAGGCTACGAAAGGTAAGTGGGCTGTTGAATTCGACGATGAGATTTACTCCACTGACGGCATAAAGCATGAGCAAATAGCTATGGTGTTCAGTGAAAACGAATCTCGTGATGCTGAATTCATCGCCGCAGCCAATCCGGCTACCGTCTTGGCGCTGCTGGATGAACGGGAAAGAAACCAGCAATACATCAAACGCCGTGACCAGGAGAACGAGGAAATTGCGCTAACGGTAGGGAGGCTTCGCGTTGAGCTGGAAGGCAAAGACAGCAAAATAGCCAATCTTACCGCCGAACGCGATGCTCTTCGTGAAGGTGAGATGGGCGACGCTAGGCATAGCAACACACGGGCCGCAGCTGATATCTACTTCCAACTGGTCGAGGAGTGCGAAATTCCTGCTGGCGGATCTCTGGTCGAGTACGTTGACGATATGCGCGAGAAGCTGGAAGCCGCAGAGAAGCGCATTGCAGAGTTAGAAAGTGGTTCTCAGGCACAAAAGTTAGTTGAAGCAATCATTGTTGCGATAGAAAACGAACAGGAAAGGCTTTTTGATGAAGATTACCTAATGGATTCGAAAGAATGCATTGACGTAATTCGTGAAGAAGTAAAGCGATGGAATGATTCCCGTGCCGCTGGCATTCGCATCAACGGAGGTGAGTAGTGCGTGTGGCATGTATCGGCTTGTTACCGTACCCGACTCGTTTTTGGGCTTCTGCGCTAATTGCAAAGCCACATGTCCTGATGGCTGACAACATCATCCCGGCACCAAAGCGCCGCCATACCGGTATTGCAGCGGCACGACGAGCAGCAAAGAGACGCAGGAGAGCAAAGCGATGAAAAACCGTAAGGCAAAACGACTTTTTTTACAGCGACCTGTGCGTGTGGTGGAGCTGGTTATTAGCAACCATAAGATAGCGGCACTCCATCCATTTGGTCAGGTGGCTTTTGCCGCAAAGCGTAAGCCTACTGCGTCACAGAACAGGCGGAAGAAAGGGTACGCTGTAAGATGAAAAACCGTAAAGCAAAGATTCTGTTAGTTCGTAGAAACGCTCCTGGCGTCTGGCAGTGGGTGAGACTCAGCAACCGACGGATGGGGTTGATGAAATATTACGGGATGATGGATTGTGGTTTTTGCAAAAAGCCCAGCGCGGCGCAAAACCGCTGGAAAAACCACTTGCGCACTAAAGGAGAGTGATATGGCGTTAACACACCGCGAACTCTGTCAAATTGCGTACAAGTTCCTTAAGCGCAACGGGTTCAAGGTTTGTTTTCATGACCGCTTTATAGCTGTAACCAGTACCGGAGAACAGCCAGATGCTATGGGGTTCAGAAATTCAGCATCATGCCTGATAGAGGCGAAGTGTTCTCGTGCTGACTTGTTGGCAGATAGAAAAAAGCGTTTCCGTAAAAATCCCTCACTTGGCATGGGCGACTGGCGATTCTTTATTAGTGAGCCGGGAATTATTTCAATTGAGGATTTACCACCTGGCTGGGGATTACTTCACGTTGTTAACGGAAGAGTACGGAAAGTACATGGGTGGCCCAAGGGTAATTGCTGTTGGGGTAATCCTGACGATAAGCCATTTACTGGAAATAAGCAGGTTGAATGCGATTACATGTTATCTGCATTAAGGCGCATGGAGTTGAGAGGGCACCTTAATGAAATATATGACGGTGTAATTGTTAATAAGAAAGAAGGAAACGCGGCATGATCACTATTACCAAAGAGCGACTGCTGACAATCAAGCAGTGGCGCGAAACATACGGACCTGGTAGCAACGTTGTACTGCCAGCAGAAGAAGCGGAAGAGCTGGCACGGATTGCTCTGGCATCGCTGGAAGCAGAACCGGTGGCATGGACTGATGAAGAGGAACTGCGCGATGTCAGGAAGTATGGTTTCGGTGAGATATTTCAGTGTCCGCCAGATAAATATGCGGACCCGCGTCGTGTAATCTCGCTGTATCGCGAGCTGCCAGCACCGGTAGTGCCAGATGATTGGCAACTCGTACCTAAGAAAATAACACTGGAAATGGAATGTGCTCTATCAAAAGCTGATAGCTATGAAATTGGTTGGCTATGGGCATTGGCAGCCGCACCTAAATACGAAGTACAGAACGCTAAACGCGTGCAAAACGCGCTTAACGCCTGCCGCGCCGCCATGCTTCAGTCCGGAAACTTTCGGGAAAACAAGAATTCGTCAACCAATAATTTTCGGGAAATCGCGGAAACGTCAACCAACTATCCGGCAATTCCTAGTGAGGTGTTGTCCGCAATCCTGAAGGTTGCCAGGATTCGTGCCGATTTCGATGATTTTGACGGTGACAGGCGAGGTATCGGTGATTGTCTGGATGAGGCTGAGCAAGAGCTTATCGTTACCATTAACAAATATGCCAGTCAGTTGGCAGCAGAACCGATAGCGACTAATGACGTTCGAGAGCAGCAGACAGCCGTTCCGCCAGTTCCGGAAATACAGGATGATGTCGCGCAAGCAATTGAAAATCTCAAGCAGAAGTTAGTGGAATGCAATCGCTATAACTACTGCGCAGATGCAGTTAAAGGCGTAGAGGATGCCTGCCACGCTGCCATGCTTCAGGGTAGCCAACCTGTAAGCCAAACTTACAAGTTGCCAGTTAATACACCTTGCCAAGATGCGCCAGCCCATATCTGGCTGCAAACGGCTGGAGTATGGCCAGAAGATGGCGAGTTAAGCGAATTAACGTGGTGCAGCCACAATCAGCACCATGATGACACGCTATATGTTCGAGCTGACCTTGTGAATGGCAACTATCCGGTAACTCCGGATAGTTGGATAAGCTGTAGTGAGCGAATGCCGGATACCAAAACAGCCGTTCTTGTTGCCGTGGAGTTTGACAGGAAAGGTGACTGGCGAATGAAATGGGCGACTTACATCCCGGGTCATCCTGACGCTAATGATGGGTGGATAATTCCTGGTGCGTCGTGGAAACCGTCACACTGGATGCCGCTACCAGAACCGCCGCAGGAGGCGAAATGATGGATGTAAAAGAGAAGGTTTTGCAGGTGATGCGTTCCCGGGCTGCCCTGCAAGATAAAGCTCTCGGCGGGGAATATCCATTCAGGATGGCAACCTGGAATCTGCGGTTGGCAATGGAGAAGGAATTTCCTGATGAAGAATGGCGTTCGGCAGATTTGCGCAAAATTCTTATGGAGCTGGCTAAAGATGGAACAGTATCCAAAGATACCCATGCCAGCCGGATTGGTCAGGCGGTATGGAGACTGGAGGTGAGGTAATAAGCTGGCCTGAAGCATTTGCGATTGTAGGCGTAGCTATGGCGATTGCCGCTATTTTTATCTTCTGGGGGTAACGATGGGAAAATTAACTTTTGTAGTCGAATTTGAGGATGGCAAAGAGCCACCTGTTAGCGCCAATCTTGATGTTGCTGGTGGCAGGCTGGTTTCGGTTCTATTTGGTGATTACCGCGACGACTTCTTTCAGCCTGAAGAAGTTGATGTAGTGCGAGAAGCATTAAACGAGCTAAGTGTTGATAACGATGATGCTCATGCGGAAATCATCAAAAAAATGGAACTGCTAACTCACTAAATTATCAATTATGGTGCTATCACCTACGACACCGAGAGAAAATTTATAATGTCAAAAGTAAATGTTTTGATTTTTTCAGCAATTGTTGGCTTTGGTTTTACTGCCGGAGTGCAGATTTATATTACGTGGGAAAAAATCATCAACTACGCATGGAGTTGTTTTATTAAGTGAGGTAAGTATGTGGAGAGGTAATAATCATGGCAAAAGCCAGATGATACTTACCGAATATAAGCTAGACCACAAAACCAATAAATCACGCTCAGTATATTTGCTCCGGCACAATAGCCGCGTAAGAAATACCGTGCTGGAACAAAATCTGACAGTTGAAATGGATAATTGCGGGGGATTCAAGCCAACAATTTCGCTTGATGATTTTCCTCGTGGTTTAAGCGAAAGAGAAGCAATGCTGAAATTAGCAGAATGGCTACAAAGATTAAGCATTGCTATTGAAGATAACTGGTCTGAACCTTAAATTTATATGATGACACTAAAACATTTTCTTGACCGCCCATTATGGGCGGCAGCCGCAGGCTATGACTTTAATTATATGGATTGCATGTCTTATACTGCCAATGCATACGACCATTCGTTCATCCTGCTGTTTAATTCTTTAAGAATATTGCCGGAAACAGAAGTTGGAGAGCTTCATTTATGGCTATTGGGCTTTATCGCGGCTGTCGTTGGTATTGCTGTATGGCCTTTTATTTTCTGGCTGGTGGCTGTTGTAGTGTGGTTTAAGTGCAAGACATACCGGAAAAAGTATTTCTTAGGTGATGGAATGACTGATATTGCCAAAATGAACATTGAAGAATGGACTAAGGAATGTGAAAAGAAATGGCGCAAAAAGAAATGACCAGAATCACTGAAGAGCGCATATCAGAGATTATTTCCCGTATCGAAATGTATGGTCACGGTGCTGGATATACGGCAGATGAAGTATTGGAAATAGCCCAGCAGATGCTGGCCTTGAGACAAAAAGAGCAACATGAAAGTAATACGTGTAGATTGAATTTTGAGCATTGGCTGGAACAGCAACGCGGAAAAATCGATGTGGACTGTGGTTGTGTGTCCACTGAAACATTCATGCACTGGCTGCGGGTAGCTTACGAGGCTGGCAACTATCCGGATATTCCGGATAGTTCGGTGCCAGCGCCAGGAAAGGGCGTCACCGGTGAACGTATCCGCATTAAGCCGCATGTTTATCGCGAACTGGTTAACCGTCTCCACGATACAGCGATCAAGTGTGCTGGCACCCAGCAATTACGAGAAAGAATTAGCCGTGTTTTGGGCGACGTTATTACACCAGATCATCATAAACAAGCCGAGAAAAGTGACCTGGAAAGGTGTCACCTTGAGGCGGCATTAAACATTAAGCCGGGGCATACGCTTGGCATTATTGATGCACTATTGGTTCATAAGATGGCCAGGGCTTTATTGCCGCTGGTGGCTGAAAAGCATGAGGTGGACCATGCCAACGAAAGCTGAATTACAGGTGCGCGTAGATGAGCTGAAAAAGAGAACGCGAGCCTCAAAAAAATGCTGTCGCGGGCGGAAAGGGAATTATCAGGCAAATTATTGCCAGAAGAACTGCCACCAGCAGATATACTAGATCGAGTGTCCCAGTGGATGAAGTCTTTTGGTTTACCGTGGGAGGCTTTTGGTGCTACGACCATCGCAGATGGTGTGATGAACTTGATAGCAATTTTCCCTACTTTGCGGAAGGGAACACCTGCCCTCAATGCAGGGGATAGCATTTGACGAAATCGATCACCCTATCCTGAACTTCAGAAAGAAGGTCTTTTTCACGCGCCAGGACGTCAGGATATTGACGTTCTGGCCTTACCAGATGCCGGAACTTCCCATTAAGCAGAATGGCCTCAGAAAACACTTTTACGCTGTGCTTTATCCCCTCTGTTTCACTTTTCAGCGTCAAAATAAAGCGCAATTGCTTATTAGCCTGATTCGGATTCAATACACGAATTTGCAGTTCGTCTATGCTGTTTCGCAATGGGATTGATGCCACCACACTGGTGCAGTCTCTGATTGTCTGAATTGAACGGCTAACATTGAGAACGTTATTGTGCATGTGCCTGATCCACTAACTCCTGGAGGTTTCTTGTGTCAGATCGAAATATAGCAGCTAAAAGCCAGGAAGAGCGAGACAAGGTGAACGTAGACCTTGCCGCCAGCGGCGTTGCTTACAAAGAACGGCTGAATATACCTGTGATTGCAGAGCAGGTGGCCCGTGAGCAACCGGAAAACCTGCGCGCCTATTTCATGGAACGGCTACGGCACTACCGGCAGTTAAGCCTCCAGTTGCCAAAAGGGAGCGATCCGGTGTATCAGAACGAGGATGCACCAAAAAAATAACGGCAAGATGGGGGAGAAATGTGATTAGCCCCCAGCGTGGCGCGCCTACAAACCCCGCTTTCACAAACTATGCCTTTTCAATGTATACTGTATGAATAAACAGTATCATTGAGGTAAAACGCTATGGGCTTCCCTTCTCCTGCGGCGGATTATGTTGAAAGCCGAATTTCTCTTGATCAGCAGATAATTAGACATCCATCAGCAACCTACTTCATGCGGGCAGCTGATAGCCATCACCGTGAGGGAATATTGCAGGGTGCTTTGCTGGTGGTTGATTCTTCGCTTACTCCAGTTGATGGTTCGCTGCTTGTGTGCGCTATGGAGGGTGAATATCGCATAAAGAGATACAGGAAGTATCCGCGCCAGCACCTGGAGGATTTAAGCACCGGGAAGAAAGAGGCGTTACCAGTAGATGACGATGGATGCACGGGCAGTAATGCTGTTTTTGGTGTGATCACTCATGTCATCAATGATGCCCGAAGTGGGGAGTTTGATGATTGTCCGGTTATTTAAGCTGCAAAGGGCTGGTGCTTTATGCCTGTGAGGTTTATAATTGTGTACACATAACGAGTACACGAGGTGTTTATGCAATCCATTAACTTCCGTACCGCGCGCGGCAACCTTTCTGAAGTGCTCAACAATGTTGAAGCCGGGGAAGAGGTTGAAATCACCCGCAGAGGCCGTGAGCCAGCAGTAATTGTCAGCAAGGCTACTTTCGAAGCCTACAAAAAAGCGGCGCTGGATGCTGAATTTGCATCCCTGTTTGACACCCTGGACTCCACCAACAAGGAACTGGTTAACCGATAATGAGGCATATATCACCGGAAGAACTTATTGCGCTTCATGATGCGAATATAAGCCGCTACGGCGGCCTGCCTGGCATGTCAGATCCGGGCAGGGCAGAGGCCATTATCGGGAGAGTTCAGGCCAGAGTTGCCTACGAAGAGATCACCGACCTTTTCGAAGTCTCCGCCACCTACCTGGTGGCTACAGCGAGAGGGCATATATTCAATGATGCCAATAAGCGTACCGCGCTAAACAGCGCGCTGCTATTTCTACGCCGTAACGGGGTGCAGGTATTTGATTCACCTGAACTGGCAGACCTTACTGTAGGCGCTGCGACTGGCGAGATATCTGTATCTTCTGTCGCCGACACGTTACGTAGATTGTATGGTTCTGCGGAGTAGATTAATGGCACGCAAATACAACAAATTGTCCCGTGAAGCGTTAAAGATGCTTCTTGATGGCGTGAGTCGCCGCGAGGTAAAGCAATACCTGGTTGGTAAGCAAATTGGAGCCAGGGCTGCTATTGCTGTGTTATGCCGTCAGGAAATGGTTGTGCTTAAACAGAGAATGCCGGGCAGCAGATAAAGCCCAATCAGTGATGAAAGGTGTGATGTGAAAGCCGTAATTACTCCCTTTGTACAAAAAGAGCTTGGCGTCGCCACATTCAAAGTGGATCAGGAAGTCAGAAAGCTGGTGGAGGCTGGCCGTAAATTTATTATGGAGCCGGTGCCGCGTGAGTTAATCGAGCACATGGAAGACGGCCTCGTTGTTACCGAGCAAACCATGGCAACAAATGAGGCGTTGCAGCCGTTTTTTAACAGCGATGAACTGTTTCGCCGTATTGGTGGAATTGACGCGCTGGTGGCGTGGTTGCGCAGGAAAGAGGGGCAATGCCAGGCCGCAGATCGTAGCTGGTGTGACAACCATATTGTCCACGCAGAACGAGACAATAGCGCGGTGTTGTTGTGCTGGCATCACGATAACCATTACCGGATGCGTGGTTTTAATGAGCTGAAAGAAACGCTGCACAATAATCGCGTTAACTGGATACTGGATGTCGCCCGTCAGGAAATGGGCCTTTCAAATAGCCATGATTTAAGTATTCAGGAGCTGTGCTGGTGGGCTTTCATGCGCAACATGATGCACCTGATGCCGGAAGAAGTCTGCCGCATATCAATAAATAAGATGAAGGCTACTCCGCAGGATAGCGGACCTCTGAAAGAGGCGGATATTCGCCCGTATGACGATCGCGCTACAGCATATGTTCAGATGATGGAAGAACGCGCCGCGCCGATGCGTGCAAAAGTATGCCCTGTGGATGTTGACTCCGACCCAGGTATGGCGCATTTCAAAATACCAAAACTTCAATCGCTAAAATTGCCCGAGTACATGGACTTTGTGGCTTCCCGTCCATGCTGTGGCTGTGGAGCTGCGGGAGCTGGCGCTCACATTACGCCTTATATCGTTCGTCATAGTCGATTATGCGCGCATGACATTTATGCTATTCCTCTGTGCCAGTCATGCCAGCGTGATATTGAGCGTGACCGCGATAATTGGGAGAAGACGCACGGTAGGCTGGCGATGCATCAACGATTGTTCTTTGATTACGCGCTTGGAGTCGGCGCTATCACAAGTCACTCGTCGAGCGTTAGATAAAATTGCTCTAATGTATTGCTATTTCTTTAATCGAGGGTATTATATTCGACGTTGATTAGTTGACATGGGCTAATCAGTAGGTGACAGGATGTTACTTAACTGGCAGGGACGCCACTTCATGGAAATAAATCACTCACGAATAACATCGTACGAGATTGCGGATTACATGATCCGCACTAAATCTCTTCTATCAGCGAAAGAACTCGCAGCAATTCTTGAAAAGGAATACCCGCATCTGGATGTCGATAAGCGCGATGTTTATCTGCGCTTAAAGGCTATCGCTGTGTCTAAGTATTCGTCTGTTTTGATTGATGACAGTACACGCCCACGTAGATTTCAGATCCACTCTCTGAATCCTGAATTCTTTCGCCGCAGCCGCGCTCCGCGCCGGTTTGATGAAAAACTCCAGAACGAACTCTATATGACGCAGGACGAAAAGGAACGCCGGGAGCACCAGCCTTGGGTGATGGCGCGTCAACTTTTCAATAAGGTGGTCCGTCAGCACCGTCATTACGGTAATGCCACATCCGCACGTATCTGATTGATTGCTTGCCCGTTCCGGGCCTTTTGACATGTGACTTTCGTTACCCTCGCGTCAAAAAGAGTTTTATACGAAAGGAAGCATAAGTGACCTGGGACGATCACAAGAAGAATTTTGCTCGCCTGGCGCGAGATGGTGGTTACACCATCGCACAATATGCCGCCGAGTTTAATCTCAACCCAAACACCGCACGTCGTTATCTCCGTGCATTCAAAGAAGACACCGGAACAGCGGACAGCCGTAAGCCAAATAAGCCTGTCAGAAAACCACTAAAAAGCATGATCATTGATCACGCTAATGATCAACGTGCAGGTGATCACATTGTGGCTGAAATGGCTGAAAAACAAAGAGTTAATGCTGTTGTCAGTGCCGCAGTCGAGAACGCGAAGCGCCAGAATAAGCGCATAAATGATCGTTCTGATGATCATGACGTGATCACCCGCGCCCACCGGACCTTACGTGATCGCCTGGAACGCGACACCCTGGATGATGATGGTGAACGCTTTGAATTCGAAGCTGGCGATTACCTGATAGATAACGTTGAAGCGCGGAAGGCCGCGCGCGCTATGTTGCGTCGGTCCGGGGCTGATGTTCTGGAAACCACTCTTCTGGAAAAGTCTCTCTCTCATCTCCTTATGCTGGAGAACGCCAGGGATACGTGTATTCGCTTGGTTCAGGAAATGCGCGATCAGCAAAAAGACGATGATGAAGGAACTCCGCCTGAATACCGTATCGCGAGCATGCTAAACAGCTGTTCCGCGCAGATAAGCAGCCTGATCAACACCATTTACAGCATCCGGAATAACTATCGAAAAGAAAGCCGGGAGGCGGAAAAGCACGCTTTGTCTATGGGGCAAGCTGGCATTGTTAAGCTGGCATACGAACGAAAGCGTGAAAACAACTGGTCAGTGCTGGAGGCAGCTGAATTCATCGAGGCGCATGGAGGGAAAGTACCGCCCCTGATGCTGGAGCAAATCAAAGCCGATCTGCGTGCTCCTAAGACCAATACCGATGATGAGGAAAGGCAAACAGCCGTCGGTGGCCCTTCTCTTGAAGATCTGGACAAAGTTGCGCGAGAACGGGCCGCCAACCGCCGCGCCGATGCCGCATTGTGGATTGAGCAGCGTAGGGAAGAAATCGCCGATATCGTTGATACAGGCGGTTATGGAGATGTTGATACTGAAGGTGTATCAAACGACCCATGGCTGGAACAAGACCTGGACGAAGACGAGGAGGAAGACGAAGAAGTTACCCGCAAGCTATACGGGGATGATGATTAATGGCCAGAAGTTGCGTAACGGATCCACGTTGGCGCGAGCTGGTGGCGCTATATCGTTATGACTGGATTGCTGCCGCTGATGTTTTGTTCGGCAAAACACCTACCTGGCAGCAGGATCTGATTATTGAGTCTGTGCAGGAACAGGGTAGCAAGACATCTGTTTCGTCTGGTCACGGTACCGGGAAATCAGACATGACTTCTATCATGATCATGTTGTTCATAATCATGTATCCCGGTGCCCGCGCCATTATCGTTGCGAACAAAATTCAGCAGGTAATGACCGGTATATTCAAGTACATCAAGATAAACTGGGCTACTGCCACCAGCCGTTTTCCATGGCTTGCTGATTATTTTGTTCTGACAGAAACCGCTTTCTATGAGGTTACTGGTAAAGGTGTATGGACTGTAGTACCGAAGGGCTTTCGTCTGGGAAGTGAAGAAGCTCTCGCCGGTGAACACGCAGATCATCTTCTGTATATTATCGATGAAGCCTCCGGTGTCAGTGATAGAGCTTTCGGTATCATCACCGGTGCTCTTACCGGACAGGATAACCGCATCTTATTACTGTCACAGCCTACACGCCCAAGCGGCTATTTCTACGATACTCACCATAAACTGGCCAAGCGTCCTGGTAACCCTGATGGCGTTTATACGGCGATCACGCTTAACAGTGAGGAATCACCGCTGGTAACGCCAGCATTTATCAAAATGAAGCTGGCGGAGTACGGCGGGCGTGATAACCCTATGTACATGATTAAGGTACGCGGACTATTCCCTAAATCACAGGATGGCTTCCTTCTTGGACGTGATGAGGTTGAACGTGCGACGCGGCGGAAAGTCAAGATTGCCAAAGGATGGGGCTGGCTTGCATGTGTGGACGTTGCTGGTGGTACGGGACGGGATAAGTCCGTTATCAATATCATGATGGTGTCCGGCCAGAGAAATAAACGCCGTGTAATCAACTATCGAATGCTGGAATACACAGACGTTACAGAAACGCAGCTTGCCGCCAAAATTTTCGCAGAATGTAATCCTGAGCGATTCCCAAATATCACCATAGCGATAGACGGCGATGGGCTGGGTAAAGCAACGGCGGATCTGATGTACGAGTATTATGGTATTACCGTACAGCGTATACGCTGGGGTAAAAAGATGCATAGCCGTGAAGATAAGAGCCTGTACTTTGATAAACGTGCTTATGCCAACGTTCAAGCCGCAGAGGCCGTAAAATCTGGTCGTATGAGACTGGATAAGGGTAATGAAACTATTGAGGAAGCGTCGAAAATCCCTGTAGGGATTAACTCCGCAGGTCAATGGAAGGTGATGAGTAAGGAGGATATGAAGAAAAAACTCAACCTGCACTCACCAGACCATTGGGATACATATTGTTTCGCTATGCTGGCGGATTATGTTCCCCAGGATGAAGTGCTTAGCGTCGAAGACGAAGCGCAGGTTGATGAAGCTCTGGCATGGCTTAATGAATAACTCATTGACCATGCCGGATGGAAACTATTGCGCGCTTTCGGGGTTGTCGTTTACTGGCTGCCCTTTCTTAGTTTTACGGCTGCGCGTAACTGATGCGGCTGATTTGACCTTTTTCTCTTCGCGAGTGATGGCAATTTGTTTTTTTACATTTTCAATATCTGCCAGGCGATATATTTTTGCCTGCGGCCAGCGGTCGCAGATGATCGGTTCTATAGAGTCATAAAGGCTAAATTTTGCTTTCTCGAATTCACCGTTGATGATGATTCCATCACGGAGAGTTTCATCGCAGATAAACACACCACACAGCGGCACATGGTAACTAACTGATTTACCATCATTGTAGTTAGGGCTACTGGAAATGTAATGGACGCGCAGCATTGTTTCGCTAAAGCCGTGTACACGCATACGGAATTTTTCATCCTCCGGGTACTGCTTCATTAGCTCTTTTGTTGCTTCCAGGTTCTCTATGTATTTCGCACTGTGCTCATTGATCCCCGCGCTTTTCTGGATGCGAATGTCCTTATCAATCAGATGAATAATGCGGCCAGCGGTCATGTTGACGCTGTTCACAGCTTCTGTCTGATAAGTTGTAACCTTACGCACACCGCGAAGGATGTTAGGCACTGGATATAAAATAGTCTTTGGGATATTGAGGTCTGGGTACTGTTCCAGTTCCCGCGCCATTAAAGTCCATTTATCAATTTCAGCCTGAATGCTGTCCGTTTCTTTGAACGGCAGAACGACAACCGGGCGAACAGGACGACCGTCGCTGGCGGCATCAACGTGTTGGGCGCGTGCAACAGCTTTTTTTAGAAAGAGATCCCTGAAGCTGACGAACTCCTGGTACAGTTGTTCGCCGTAGACATAATTTATCATTGATCCTCCTCCAGAATTGACATGGCCAACAACTCACAGCGGATTACACTGGGAGTTGTTGGCCACCATTATAGAAGGATCCAACGAAAATAATAGATTTATTAGTGCATTTATTGTGAGTCTGGCTGGTTAGTGGCCATGAGATATTCGATTGTGTCAGTGAGATCATCCAGGTCGTCTTGGGTGATGCGGTACTCCTGATTGGATATCTTTGAGTAGTGTTCAGCAATGGCGCGGGCAGCGTCGGTTTCGGCGGGGTCTACAGATAAAGCGTTAGAGCAATGTCTAACGTCGTCGATGGTTGGTGGAATGAAAGCCATAATTATGCCTCACTGTATTGACAACACAGAGCCTGAAGCTCTGACCTACTGTTTCACCCATGATCCATGCTGGGGTAATCTAACAACATTGCGCTGTGTGTAAGATGAGCAATGCATAGCTGTAATGCCGTTGTATAAGGTTTCCCTGTTTGCTCATTTCCTTCTGAGCCGCTCTACAACGCTGAAGACACATTAAATAGTGAATCCAAAGTCGTATTACGAAACGGCGGCAAAACTATAATTTATTAGAGCAATTGTCAAACAACTATGAAAAACAATCCAGTTTTTGGCTGGTGGAGTGGGATTTTTCTCTCAAAATTTATTGCTCTAATAATTATTGATTTTTATGCGCAGCTGGACGTAAACTCCTCTTCAGACCTAATAACTTCGTATAGCATACATTATACGAAGTTATCTTAAGGGTTATTGAACATGATCAATTTACCTGTAAATCCATACAGTTCAATACCTTATCAGGTCAAATAGTGATCACTTGATCATTTGATCAAGGTTGCGCTACGTAAAATCTGCGAAATGTTGGCAGTGTTAGTGCTCCAGATTTCGCGTAGCGCACTTAGCACCACCAATCAATCAGAGGTGAAAAATGGGATATTCAGCTGCTAAAGTGTCCACTCATATTGAGCTTGAGAAAAACCGTGGTTACTGGCGGGCAAAAGGGTTTGATCGTGATAGTTGTCAACTGTCATTATCGCGCGGTGAAGAGAAAATAGAACGCACGCGCGGTCGCTGGCGTTTCTATGACGAGAACCATAAACAGGTAAAGGCAGAGCCGATCCTGTACACTTTACTTAAAACCATTATCTGAGTGTTAAATGTCCAATTTACTGACCGTACACCAAAATTTGCCTGCATTACCGGTCGATGCAACGAGTGATGAGGTTCGCAAGAACCTGATGGACATGTTCAGGGATCGCCAGGCGTTTTCTGAGCATACCTGGAAAATGCTTCTGTCCGTTTGCCGGTCATGGGCGGCATGGTGCAAGTTGAATAACCGGAAATGGTTTCCCGCAGAACCTGAAGATGTTCGCGATTATCTTCTATATCTTCAGGCGCGCGGTCTGGCAGTGAAAACTATCCAGCAACATTTGGGCCAGCTAAATATGCTTCATCGTCGGTCCGGGCTGCCACGACCAAGTGACAGCAATGCTGTTTCACTGGTCATGCGACGGATCCGAAAAGAAAACGTTGATGCCGGTGAGCGTGCAAAACAGGCGCTGGCGTTCGAACGCACTGATTTCGACCAGGTTCGTTCACTCATGGGAAATAGCGATCGCTGCCAGGATATACGGAATCTGGCATTTCTGGGGATTGCTTATAACACCCTGTTACGTATAGCCGAAATTGCCAGGATCAGGGTTAAAGATATCTCACGTACTGACGGTGGGAGAATGTTAATCCATATTGGCAGAACGAAAACGCTGGTTAGCACCGCAGGTGTAGAGAAGGCACTTAGCCTGGGGGTAACTAAACTGGTCGAGCGATGGATTTCCGTCTCTGGTGTGGCTGATGATCCGAATAACTACTTGTTTTGCCGGGTCAGAAAAAATGGTGTTGCCTCGCCATCATCCACCAGCCAGCTATCAACTCGCGCCCTGGAAGGGATTTTTGAAGCAACTCACCGATTGATTTACGGGGCTAAGGATGACTCTGGTCAGAGGTACCTGGCCTGGTCTGGACACAGTGCCCGTGTCGGAGCCGCACGAGATATGGCCCGCGCCGGAGTTTCAATACCGGAGATCATGCAAGCTGGTGGCTGGACCAACGTAAATATTGTCATGAACTATATCCGTAACCTGGATAGTGAAACAGGGGCAATGGTGCGCCTGCTGGAAGATGGCGATTAGCCATTAACGCGTAAATGATTGCTCTAATTCTTTGATATTTATGGTGACATATGAGAAAGAATTTCAACATCGGCGGAAAATATGTAGTGCTGTCAGTGAGCACTAATATTCAGTCGCCAGCCGTCATTGTCACTGTAAAGCTGAGCGATAGAATGCCTGATATTGACTCAATATCCGTTGCGTTCCCTGTCAGAAGTATGCGTAGTGCTGAACATTTCGTGATGAATGCCACCGAGGAAGAAGCACGGCGCGGTTTTGCTAAAGTGATGTCTGAGTTTGGCGAATTTTTGGGGCACGTTGACAAAGCCCTCTCAATCAGTTCAGCAAGGTCCAAAGCATTAACAGCTTCCATGATGAAATAAAAAAAGCCTGGCAAGGAGCCAGGCTGCACAAAAGAGCGGGTTTGTATTCCGCATCCAATCAATCAAGAAGGAGTATAGCACACAGGTACTGAAGTGAAAAAATGTGATTCGCGATAAACAAAATCTCTACCATTGCTCTAATTGATTGCTATAATTGAGCCGCAGTTTTTGTCAACTACGAAGACGTTGCCATTACTTAACTCCTTGACATCATTGGCGGCCATCAGGCCGCCTTTTTTTTGCCATATGAAAACAATCGAACAAAAAATTGAACAGCACCGTAAGTGGCAGAAGGCAGCCAGAGAACGAGCGATCGCTCGGCAACGGGAGAAGTTGGCTGATCCGGCCTGGCGAGAATCTCAATATCAGAAAATGCGGAATACTATCGACCGCCGTATCGCTAAACAGAAAGAGCGCCCACCAGCCAGCAAAACGCGGAAAAGCGCGGTAAAAATAAAATCTCGTGGCTTGAAGGGACGAACACCGACGGCGGAGGAGCGGCGCATAGCCAATGCTCTTGGCGCTCTCCCCTGCATTGCCTGCTATATGCATGGAGTAATATCTGAAGAGGTGTCTCTGCACCATATCTCCGGTCGTACCGCGCCTGGTTGTCACAAAAAGCAATTGCCACTTTGTAGATGGCACCACCAGCATGCAGCACCGGCTGAAGTAAGAGAAAAATACCCCTGGCTGGTCCCTGTTCATGCCGATGGTGTGGTTGGAGGCAAGAAAGAATTCACCTTGCTGAACAAGTCAGAGATGGAGTTGCTGGCTGACGCCTATGAGATGGCAAACATCATGCACTAATAAATATATTATTTTTAATCTGAAATAATTGACAACTGACAAGTGACTTCAGTCAGAATCATCACATGCCCGGTACGGATGGATCCCTTTTCAAATATTCCATGGACGGCACAGTCTGAGTACCGGGCGCTACCTTCAGTTGTATTGCTAAGCCGCCGCTGGTGGCTTTTCTTTTTTGTAGGGGGCGCTATGGATAAGAAAATATGCGTTGTTTCGATGAGCGTCGGCAAACCGGCGTCAATGACTGCTGCATGGATCAACAATGAGCTAATAATGGCTGAGCGGACCAGCTACCCTGAACGCCGCCGCGATATGGAACTCCAGCTGCTGCGCGAATTGCGAGAAAAAGAGGAAAAGGGTTTTATCGTGCTGGTGGAAGAGGAAAACAGCTTTATTACTGGTCGAGTTGGCCAGCGTGTAAGGTTGCGCGATCCCTTCATGAACGGCAGGCCGGTACTAATTGAGGCAATGCAGATTTATAAGGAGCTGGAACGCCAGAAAGCAATCAAGTTACCGCGCAAGGAATCCGGCAAATACATCCTCCACCAAAGCATCTTCGATTCCGAACACGATAAAAAAGGCGATGAATTTTTCAACATTAACTGGAGCGAAATAACGACAGAGCATGTTCTGACGTTACTATGTTGCTTTGCGACGGAATACAACAACGTTGCCAGCGCCGACTACATCAGGGCAATGGCTGGAGAAGTTGAGGCACGCCAGGAACCATCGTTACTAAGCCCTCTGATTAACATAATTCGCGGCACCCAAACGCTGGCACAAAAACAGGTGCCTAAGGGAGTATTAACAGGAAAAGGAAATTATCTATAAACGTCAATGCATTAGGGTATACTTCTCCGTAGAACTATAAGTAAATGGAGTAAGTAATGAGCGAGTATATAGAAATTGCCTATGCAGCGGCTACACATAGGCTGTGCTTTCTTACAGGCACTGGATTTTCAAAGGCTGTTTCTGATGATAAAGCCCCAAGTTGGCAATCTTTATTGGAGCAACTGTGCGGTTTATTGAAGGATGGTGACTCACTCAAAGAGGAATTATTTCCTGATGGAAAAGCAAAAGACCTTAGCCTTGAAGAAGCTGCTCAGGTTATTGCACTAAAATTTATACTTTCGGGGAAAAATATTTACCAAGAGATTGAGAAAATCATAGCCTCAATCGAACTTGATCCATCAATTGAATATATTCAAGACTTTTTCAAAGAAAACACATTTAAAGTAATTACGACAAATTATGACAAGTTAGCAGAAAAGCTGGCTGGAGAGAATCGAACGTGTACAATCACCCCCGGCCTGCCAATTCCAAAATATAATTGTGAGGTTAAAGTCTACCATGTTCACGGTTCTATAGACTCCCCATCAGACATGGTTGTTACTAGCGAGGATTATTTCAGATTTATAAATGGTAATTCTTACTTTTCTAATAAACTAAGCACAGTTCTACATGAAAACACTATTGTTATCCTTGGCTATTCTCTAAGTGACGCGAACCTAAAGGCTATTATAAATGAATATAAGGTATTTTCACGGGACAACGTAATGTCCTCCAATATTTTCCTTGTTTCCCGAGGGGAACTATTGCAACCTATTAAAGATTACTATTTTTCCTGCTATGGGGTTAGGGTTATAGATAAAACAGAGGTATCTGATTTCTTTAGAAAACTTAACGATAAAATTCCAGAAGCAAAAAAAATAAAAGACAAATTGAGGCACTCAATCAAATCGGTAATAAAAAACGGAAGAGAGTATAAAATAGAGTTCTTGAAGCTAGAGGATTCTTTTTATCATATCATTTCCTCCATTTCATCATCTGGATATAGCTGGAATAATGAAAATGTATTAAATGTTTTTTGTAATATAATAGATAAAAAAATAGAACTTACTAAAAAGCCTGGCGCATGGGAGCAGTATGAACACCTGGCAAAATGGCTTATTTATTTCGGTAGTTTATTTGAAGTAAAAGGAACCAATTTTGAGAAAAAATACATACATGCGGTTGAACACTCAATGACTTATATGAATAAACCTTACGAAACAGGCTACTCATGGCGAGCATATCTAGCCTGGAAAACAAAATGGCCTTCACTGACAGCATCTAACCGCTCTCTTATTAAGAATGAGATGGAAGATATCCCGCTACAACAGATTCACGATATTGTATCTAAGTTTATATAGTATATTTATCTCCGGCCTAATCTCCCTAGGCCGGAGAGTTCTTAATCAGCATTCAGAAGCAATGCGTTATCTATGATGATCTGCTCCCATTCTTCGAATGCCCGGTCGCGGACGCCCTGGGGAACACTGTTTGTTTTGAAATCGACGACCGTCCGCCATTTCCCGTCCGGACGGTACATGCGCAGAGCTTTACTTCCCCCTTCCCTGCGCACCTCAACGTTATGCTTGTCAGCAAACTCTTGTAATGCTCGTAGCGTCCCATGCTTTACTGTGTAGTATCGCTTTTTCAAGTTTTCTCTCCAGCCTGTGCCAAGGCTTCAACTTCCAAATCGTAAGACTCAAACTCATAGTCCTGGTCGTCAACTTCTTCAGGCACTGGCAGTAAATGCCAGGCTGAGTATATCTGACCATTATCAAAACGCTCCTGGCTGTAGAGCGTCGCGGCTATGAGTGTTAGCGCCGGGCGGTCATAACGGTAAATTTTGCGAACGTCACGGTCAACGAGACGACCGAAATTACCATAACCGCGCTCCAGTAATAATTTTTTAATTTCCGGCCAGTATGGACCATAGCTGCGGTACAGGCGGGGATTTTTCAGTAATCGCCCGCGTAGCCCTGACAGGAAGAAATCAACGTATTCGTCTTCTGTCTTTCCTAACAACGCTGTACGGAGTACCGCCTCAAGATATGTTTTATTCGGTTTTATTGTATCAGATAGTGTGGCCATATTATGCGACGCCCGGCGAACCGGGCGCTCCTGTTATGCGTATTGTTGGATGACGGCCAGAACGTCCGCCACGTTGTGTTTTGTCTCGATAATCCACCAGTTACCCGGGAAATCGCTGTTCTTCGCCTTCGCTGGCAGCCAGCGAGCGCCGAATTTCGCCTTGATTGCGTCTTTCGCACGGAAAAGAATGCCTTTCATGCCGGACGCCTCCTGAAGCCCAAATACCTCGCCAGCGGCGAATTTTGGTGCGTACATCATCTTCAGGTCGGCGGTGGATACGCGATAATTCAGACCAAGAGACTGAGCTATGCTGGTGGCATCACCCTGTATTGATGATAACTCTTCTTGTTTCTCGTTTCTGGCGGCAATTTCTTCCTCCGTGATGTTGCCTAGGGCCAGGTTTATCCGATCAGCGTCTGCCTGTTTCTCTTCATCGGTGCGCCCGGAAAGTACCGTGTTAATTCTGTGCAATATCTCCACATGGTTCTTGCGCATGCTGAGCAATTCCGGCGTAACCTCGTTAAGGTCCACCAGCCCAAGGATGGCAAGGTCGGAAAACATTGATACCAGGTTGTAGGTCATGCGATAGCTGAGTTGGCCATAGGCTGATGGCAACTGCACCGCATCCATTTGATAGGCATCCATAAATTTAGAGCCGTCGTTTACGACATCCGCAATTGCCGGTGTGATTTTTCCTGTGGTGGCGGCCTCCCTGATTGCTGTTACCCACGATTGAGTCAGCGCGGCGACTGCATGATTCAGATTGGCTTTCCGTTCTGCTGCAATGCGCGCACTTGCTGCGTCCATTGCCTGCTTGATCTCGTCTTTATTGCTGTAAATGCCAATGGTGCCAAACTGTGCTGTGGTGATCTCATAATCTGACGCCCGGAACTCATTGGTACCGAAAATGGCATTGGTGACTTCAAGTTCAGAATCCCCGTTACGAGTAGCCCCCTGGCTTGTTTTTTCCGGCATTCTGGCGATCGCATCCGCTATTTTCTCCTGAATTGCTTCAGGGGATAGCGTATCTCCGTATGACGCGATTACATCGCCATAATTGGAGCCAAACAGTTCAACCAGGAATGTTTCTGCCGAACGGATCTGGCGGTTATTCCCTTCCGACATCATACCAAGCACCCATTTTGCAATTGACGACTTCAGCGCGCCGTCACGGCGATCCGGGTAAACCGCATGCTTCAGTGGGTCCGTATAGGTACCAACAAAATCAATGCTATAGCCTGACTCTGTAGTCTGAACGCCGTATGAGTCAGTGATTTTGATCATGCCGCGCTGCTGGAAACGGTAGAAATCGTCACAGGAAATGATGTCGTTAATCCCGGCAATGGAGACGCCACCACTGATTTTCTGCATAACAGCATCTTCATCGGGAGTTACATCAACCTGTTTATCCAGCGTCTTCACATCCCAGTTACCCGATTTGGTACCTTTGAAGGTAAAGATAATCTCCACGTCTGCGCGCTGGCTGTCGAAGTCCAGCGACTTAATGCGAACGATATCACCGGCACAATCGTAGTATTGGCCTACACGCCATGAGCGATCGCCGATAACAAGGAACTCACTCGCATGGTTAACCAAGTCAGGATCAACATCCAGAATGCCTTTATTTATTGCATCCTCCACCAGCGGGCGCAGGCGTTTGATATCCGTCGCGGCCTTCTGAGTACGGTTCAATAATTTCTCATAGCGGGAGATGGCTTGAGAGATATTAGCCTTGCGCTGAATGGCGCTTTTCAACGACGCGCGATACTGTGCTAACAACGTACGGTCTGTGTGATGGACGCTACCCCAGCGGGCTTTCCAGTCTGCGTTATCAGCTGCTTTGGCCATTACCGCCTGTTTGAATTTAGCTACCTCGGCGGTGGTCTTTTCAAGTTCCGCTTTGCTTCGCTCTAATTCAGCGGTAAGTACCTCCACATCCTCGCCAGCTGCGTGCTGCGCCTTGATGTAGTTCTGAAGGTCGATAGTAGCCTGTTCTTTCTGGCGAGCGCGTTGCGCGGCTTTCGCCTTATCCATTTGAACCTGCATCATTGCCAGACGTTCGCCATCATCCTTAGCGGTATACATCTGCATTTCGATCATATCGTTGGCGTCGGCGTTCTCCATTTCTGACTTATCTGAACGGAGGATATCGGAGATCCAGCCTGCTTTACGCTTCAGCGTCTTCAGTCGGTATTCATCGAAAGAACCCTTGCCGCAGTAGTAGTGAACGCGAACGCTTGCACGGTTGGAACCAACTCGGGCACCGCGACCGTTACGCTGTGCGATACTGGCTGGTGTCCATGGCAACGTCAGATGATGGATGTCAGTCGTTCCTCGATGCAGGTTGATACCCACCTCTGCCTTTTTGTTGCAGATGATGATCGGAGTCCGGCCCTCCTGGAAGTCGGCTGCAATCTTTTCCAGACCGCCCAACGACATTTCATTTTGCTGCGCGATATAGGCGTCATACAGAGCCATTTGCTCGTTGTATTTCGCTATCTGTGCATCTGTTGGTTCATCCGGTAACTCTTTCGGCGGTTTAACCGCTTTCAGTTTCTTACCGGTTTTACCTGCCTCGGCAACCGTCTGAGCATTCAGTATCCCCACCTTTGAAGGTTCAAGGTTAAGAGCATTGCAGATAATGCGCTTGAGCTTCTGGTGCTGCGTTTTTTCATCGGTGAAGATGATTTGCTTACCTTCCGGGAAAAACTCCTTCAGCGTGGCGATCAGCTTCGCGTATTTGGGTGTAACGGGGTGAGTTACGGTCTGTTCGTCAATGCCAAACCTGGCCAGGCGCTTATTCACTTCCTGCTCGAACGCTTCCGGAACCTGCAACTGAATAAACTCGCCCTTATCTATCAGGGAGTATTGCGATTGCTGCGTGATTGAATCATCACTGTCGTCGTCTTCGCTGGTGGCTTGTTTAGGCAAACTGTCTGCCAGCTGCTGCACCGCATCGGCGTACTCCGGCAGGAAACGATAGGTGATCCGGCGATAGTACAGGTCCATGTCAGTACATACGCGGTCCATATCCCTGATTATTGAGAAGATCGGACGGGCTTTCTCGTGCTCAATCACGCCGTCTTCATTGACCGAGGTCGTTACACCATTGTTGGCTTTGGCCGCCGCTTCCGCCTGCTGACGCAATTCTTCATACGCCGCCAGTTGTTCTTCAGTAAGTGGTGCATCCTGCTGGTGTTCGTCCAGTTCCGGGATCTCCACGGTATCCTTAACGTCTTCCGCCGTTTTAAGCGTTGTCCAGCGATGGAATATGCCGCGCAGCGCATCAAGGTTTTCAAAACCCACCAGCGCCATTTTTTCTTCAACTTCGCCGCTGATTTTCTGTACCGTTTCCAGCCTGGTCTTGCCGAAGAATTTTACGAAGTCATCAGGACTGTAGATCCCCATCTTCTGCCAGTATTCCTTCGGCAGAACATGAGAAAGCATGTTGTATGCATCGATCGGGGTGTTAACGACTGGTGTTGCAGTCAGGAGAACCGGTCCGCGCCCGCCATTCTTTTTCATCAAGTACGCGTTTTTGATTGCCATATCTCGCGCCGATTGCGCCACCGCGCTGGTGGGCAGATAGGCCAGCTGTGACGCTTCGCGACCATTTTTATAGCTATTGCGGTAGTTGTGACCTTCGTCAGCGATCACACTATCGAAGCCCATATCCTCAAAGTACGGATACTTCTCTGCTTTTTCGGTGCCGGTATCTGAATACTCCGACAATACCCGGCGACGCGCGGCCTCTTTGCGGTGGGAGTCGGAGTCCATTGCGCTGGCTACGCGTCCGGCGGCAACGAAGTCATAAAGCATATCCTGTGCATGCTCATCTACGGTGTCATCACGTAGCGGAATGCGGGCGTATTGTTCTTTGGTAAACACGACTGCACGGTAATTTGAGTGCGGGATCGCGTTCATCCGCGCCGTGATAGTGGCTTCATCTGCCAGCTTAAGAGCATCGCGCATAACTGGAGTGCCATCAGTACCAAGAACAGGTTTACCGTTCTCATCGAGCACCTGCACCTGGCGAATCTGATCGCCATCCATCAGCACATCAAGACCGACGAACAGGTAGTTACTGAATGCCTCTTCACTCAGGAATTCTTTTGCTTCGTAATACCAGTTTTCCAGCACTGATTTAGGCACTACATACGCAGTACGGGTGGAGCGACCGTTCTCATAGTTGAACGCCTCAAGCGCCAGCGCGGTCGTGGTTTTACCCAGCCCGGTGCCGAAGCCCAGGATGCCGCGCCCATCTTCGGACAGTCGGCGCACCTCGCTATTCTGGTAATCAAATGGCTGGCGCTTACCGCTTAATCCCTTCAACCCAAGCGGATCGCCAGAGTGTTCATACGGGATATTGCTATTGAACACATCGTTGTATTTGGCAACCAGCTCATCGTAGCGATCGTGCGTCTTGATCCACTTATTGAACTGGTCCTCAAGCAGTGCCATCTGCTCGCGGTAGCCGTTCGCCGTCGCGCTATCTTTGCCACCGATACGCGCACCATTGAGATACTTTTCCAGCTGTGCCGGGAACCCGGTCGCGTTTTCACCTGATTTACGGTCCCACTCGTAGCGAATCTCACCTGTTTCTTTATCCTTGCGCTGGACGACACCGTATCGGTGCCCGACGAACAGACCATCACCACCGTGATAGGTGTCAGAAACCATTTCGTCGCCTTCCAGCTGCACTGACTGCACATAGCGCAGATCCGGATAGCCGTTTTCCTGCAAAAATTCCAGAATGACGGAACGGTCGAACCAACGGCTATTGAGCTTAAACCGGATATTCTCTGCTGGCGTCTTGATGCGCTTCTCTTCGATAGCTGCCAGCTGATTAAGGACGTTGTTCTTTACTGGACCGTCGGGGAGTGTGGCGAGGAATTCCTGTTTTGGAGCCACTATCTCGTTAATGTCGCCGCTGGTGGCGCGGGCGAACGGAACAATCCCGCCATACGGTGAAACCGCAATACCAGGGGTGCTGGCCAATAAATTAAGCAACTCTTCATCACTGGCTGGCAGTTCGCCGGTAAACGCAAGGCGGAAATCATCGAGCTGGATTGGATCGCGGGTGAGATCGCTATAGAGATAACGCAGGGTGTCCTGATAGCTGGTGGAGTCATAACTTGCGCTGGAATCATGCGTAACCAGCTTCCCTGTCAGCTCGTCAGAAATAGTGCCATCCAGCTTAATTGCACCACGGAAAGCAAACCAGGCGCGCGCACCGCTCCCCGACAATTTCGCTATCGGACCGCGACCGGGGTTACCAAAACGGTCAATCTCTGCCTGCAAACGGGATACCAGAGAAAGGCGCTGCTGTTCGATTTGTTCAGCACTATGCCCGGCGGCCTTCATGTCCTGATATTCAATTAACATCCGGCCAATCATCGCCCCGCGATACAAGCGTTCACGGTATTTTTCAGGCTGGCTGTTAATCCAGTCCACCAGCTGCACCATATCGTCGCTGATTGATGTGGTGTACTTATCGCGGACATTTGCCATCTGGGTAAATGTCATGCCGAGACGGCCTTCTGTTGTAGTCAGGTTACGCTGAAGAGCCTCCCAGCTATCCGCGCCATAACTGGCAGCATCGATCTTAAGTTCCTTCCCGGCATCAGCTTCAATCCAGCGACCACCAGCATATTTTTGCCATACGCCATTAATCAGGCGCATTTCCCCTTCACCAACAACGTCTGCGGTCGGTGACGGTTCAGCCATATCGAGCAAAGACCAGTCGATACGGCTTTCGAAACGATGAATCAGCTTCGCTTTAAGAGCCTGGTTATCAATCTGACCGTCGGCACGAACCTCAATACGCCCCTGGAAGCCCTTTTCCTGGGTGCCATGAACAAACCGGCGGCCGTCCTTTTCAAACCACTTGCCAGAAATAAACGTTGGCCAAAGCACATTTGCCGATTCGAGAGTGCTTTCATCCACCAGGGGGATTTTCTCAGCCATCTCTGCCGGATGTTTGCGCATCAGCACCACATCAACAACTGTACTGGTCCCGTTTGCGTCAAAAGTACCGGTAGGCAAGCGGTGGGCACCAAGAAATTCAGCTTTCCGTGATAGGCGCAGGCGTAACCGCTTCATGTTTGAACCTGAAACAATGGACGGCGGCACAATCACGCACATGAATCCGCCTGGCTTTATCTTGTCCAGCATGCGGAGCATGAAGTAAGAACCCATGTCCGTTTCTTCTGCGTAAGGCTTATCGATGTTGCGTGTGTTATCACGACCACCGAACGGAACGTTACCCACAACATGGTCGAATGAATCGTTAGGCGTGCTTACAGCCAGTTGTTCGAACGGAGAAATCTGTACGCTGTCTTCCGGGTGCAACAGCTGGTTTATACGACCGGAAACACTGCTGATCTCAGTCGCGGTCATCACCGTACCAACCGGTTTTGTCTCATTAAAAACGCCGGTTCCCGCCGATGGTTCCAGAGTGTTACCTACGTCCGCGCCGTAGAGCTTCATGATCTCCCAGACACCTTCAGCGATCGGCTTTGGTGTGTAATATTCGGAGACGGACCCGCCAATGCCGCCTTCACCGGTGTACCCAGCCAGGATCTGGCGCTGTTCATCTGTCAGTGTCGCGCCGTCCACCAGCGAATTAAGCAAATCTATCGCCTTCTGATTCGCCTCACGGCGCAGTCGGTCATAGCTTTTGCCTTCCACCTTTTCCACGCCGTATTTAATCGGCGCTCGGCGAGATGTTATTGCCCTAATGTATTTCAATATTTCGCTGACACTTGAACAGCGAAACACCCCCATAGATAGCTTGTTCATTGGTAATCCTTAACAAGTGACTAGTGTTAAATTTCCGTTCAAACACGATGCGAATTATTCTAATTAAGGTGCAATCTTGGCAGACAATAAAATCACGCTATCCTCGGTCAGGAAGGCGCTGGCGGGGGTTTTTAAAGACAACGGAGAACGGGACAACATCCTCCTGTCCGCGCTGGCTGTGCACGGCGGAAGTGGGTATTTGTTTTCTCGCGCAGGGTCACCGGTACAACTGTCCGGCTTCTTAGGCGGCAAACCGGGCGATAGTGGCATGGCTGGCGATGGGCTGGTGGACGGAAGTCGCTTTATCTTTGATGAAGTTCAACTGCCGGAAGACCGCTTGCAACGCTATCCGCTACTCGAAGAGATGGCGGTTTACAGCACGATCGCCACCGCGCTGAACATCCATATTACGCACGCGCTCTCTTTCGATAAGAAGACCGGGCAAACTTTCTCTATCGTGCCGGTACATAACGGAAACGATAGTGACTATGACGCCGCGCAGGCGTTGTGTGACGAGCTGATGAACGACATCGGGCGAACCATCAACAAAGAGGTCGCCGGGTGGGCATTTATCATGTCTGTATTTGGGG
Source organism: Enterobacter sp. Res13-Sevr-PEC09-46 (assembly GCF_015672585.1). Classification (NCBI taxonomy): domain Bacteria; kingdom Pseudomonadati; phylum Pseudomonadota; class Gammaproteobacteria; order Enterobacterales; family Enterobacteriaceae; genus Enterobacter; species Enterobacter sp. Res13-Sevr-PEC09-46. Next base: position 31,835 of record NZ_JADABR010000034.1, read on the forward strand.
TGGCTTATGTCAGGCCATACGCCAAAGAAGGCATAGGGATCACGTCTTTTGAGTGCTCCTATTACACCCTTCCGGGCTTCATCAAAGAGTTCGAGGTCAGCGGCAACCTGGCGGGATTTAGCGGCGATTATCTGAAGGACGCGTCAGGGAAAATGGTTTTCGCCGATCCGTGGGCCATTATCCCTATGAAAATCCCCTACTGGCGGCCTAAGTCAAACCTTATGCCTGTGCACACTGGCCATAAGGCTTACAGCCTGCTGGATAATCCGGAAGAGCGCACACCGATTGAAACCCAGAATTACGGGACCAGCTTGCTCGAATACGCCTACGAGCCGTACATGAATCTGCGTTCGGCGATCCGCTCACTGAAGGCAACGCGTTTTAATGCGTCGAAAATTGACCGAATCATCGGCCTGGCGATGAATAGTCTGGATCCGGTAAAAGCAGCCGATTATTCGCGCACCATTACTCAGACGCTTAAACGAGCAGCTGACCTGATGGAAAAGCGCGCACGCGGCGCGAATAACATGCCTACGGTGACCAATACCCTGCTGCCTATTATGGGCGACGGCAAGGGACAGATGACTATTGATACTCAGACCATCCAGGCTGACATCAACGGCATTGAAGACATTCTCACCTATATGCGCCAGCTGGCGGCAGCACTTGGCCTCGATTACACCCTCCTGGGGTGGGCAGATCAAATGTCCGGCGGGCTTGGTGAAGGTGGATTCCTGCGCACGGCAATTCAGGCCGCCATGCGCGCCTCATGGATCCAGCAGGGCGTAGAAGAGTTCATTCAGCGGGCTATCGATATTCATCTTGCTTTCAAGTACGGCAAGGTATACCCGGAAGGTGATCGCCCGTACAAAATCGAATTCCACTCCGTTAATACCGCTCTGCAACAAGAGCACAACGAAAACCGCGACTCGCAGGCGAACTACGCCACCATCGTTACGCAAATCCTCGATGCCGTCAGCAATAACAGCGTCCTCGCCAATTCCGATGCATTCAAACGTTACCTGTTCAGCGATGTGCTGGAGATTGACGAAAAAATCTCTGAAGCACTGGTGAACGAACTGAAAGCGAAAAGCGAGGACGACGATCACCTGATGGATTCCATCATCAAAACACCGCCACAGGAACTGGCGCAAATCCTTGAATCGGTCTTTAAAGAGGGAAACGAGAATGACTGATGTTTTGAAAACGGTCACTGACCGCTTTTGTCTCTATAGTAATGCTAGAAAAGGTCGCCAGAACGGGCGACAGTATGTATTAAGCGCGGTAAAGACCATGCTTGAAAGCAAGGAAACTCAGGAAGGTTTACGCCTTGGTGAGCTTTTCGGCTATTACGGTCACGGTCGCCGACAGCTGACCGGCAAACTGGAAGTACCAGAAACCAGCGTGATCATGGTGGAAGGTCGCCCGGTCGTTATCGACAATGTTCCAGCTTGCCGCACAGTAGCTATATCCGTTGACGACAACGGCATCGTTACCCATACACAGGAAATTCTTAACACAGAGCCGGGTAAAATTGTCGCCGCGATGATCGAAAGCCGAGCTGGTGGCTGGAGCTGGGCCACTGGCGGGCGTGAGTCCGGGAAAATCGCTGTAACCACCAGCTTCCATGGTGTGGATTATGTGACAACGCCGAACTATATCAGTCTGGATCATCCTGCCAGCGCCGGAATGTTTGAAAGCGCGGATTCTAAATCTTTACTGGCAGAGTCCCTGGCGGCGCATGGGTACTCCGACGAGTCAGTGCAGGCCGTTATATCCCATTACGGCAAAATGGCTGAACTGGAAATGATGGTGGAGGCGACAGAGCGTACGGCAGAACTGGAAACTGCACTACTCGAAAGCCAGGGCCGCCACCTCGAAGCAATGGCCAAGATCGCAGATGCTGAAGCGCGAATCGCTTTGCTGGAGGAAACAGCGGGTATCCGCGACGATGTGCTGGCAGCAATGCAAGACGAACTGGATAACCTCCCGATCTTCGTCTCCGCCGCCCAAAAAGACGCATTCCGCCTCAAAGAACCTGGTGATGCAAAAATCGTTGCCACACTTTTCGAATCTCTGATCAAAGTTGGCGCACGCAACTTGCCTGTCACCAAGAAAATTAAGGAGGTTCCGCAAGCGGCTAACGTCCAGGCACCGCGTGAGACAAGCATCATCACGTTTAATAATTCAATCAATCCGTTTAAATAACCACCAAAAATAACCCCGGCAGCTGCCGGGGTTCTCGTTAACTATTATCGCCTTCGCCTTCGTGCCATATATTTGCGCACCGCGCGGCGTGGACAATCTGAAGCGGTTTCTTTCTGCTGCATCAATCTCGCAGCCATGCTCAAAAATGTCAGGCACAGCCGAAGCCCGGCATACAATAGCGGTTCCAGTGGCCACGTCTCATTGAGCACATATACCGCCATGAAAATCGAGTCAAAAACTATCGCCGCCAGCGATAACTTCATTGTCGAAAGTCGGCGGAGCTGCCGGAGTTTATTCATTGACAAGCCCCGTCAGGCAAAGCTGGCGTTCTTTTTCACGGCGAATCTTTAAACCTCGCAGGGGCACGCCGTTACTGTTCACGAAATCAGGGAGATGGTTACACATATTCACCCATTCCCCTTTCTGCGCCCACTTGTGGATGGACGTTTCTACTCGCATGCCTCGCGCTTTGCTGTAGTAGGTCCGTAAGCTATTGCATCCCATATTGAATGCCGCGCTTGTCATTGCACTGAAGGCATTATCGGGCATGTCTTTGCCCCGGAAGTGCTGATTAATACAGCGTTCAGCGATCAGGATATTCTTTTCCCAATCAGCGGCGATTTGCTGGTCGGTTTTTCGCACACCCGGCGTTACCCCGTGTGTATTACCGATCCCGTCAGTCCATACCCCCGCCGGGCACATGTATGGATCACGTCGGCAACCTTCAGCGTTACCAATCAGATCAAGCCCCGCCTGGTTGGTTCGCACATTGCCATTACCCATCACGATGGTAATCATCACCGCGATAGCGCAAATTGCACCGCCTCCTGCGGCTGTTTTTCCCTTCATAAAGACCTCATAAGCGAATTTTTTACGCTCCAGGACAAACACTCATTCACAGCCAATACCGACTGACTCGATCCCTTTAGAAGGCACAGGATAATGCAAATCACTTGTTAGCCACGTTTCAAAGATATACATTATTGCTCTAATTAATTTATTTTATTAGGTAAGAAAAGTGGCACAACGCGGTGTAAACAAAGTCATCCTGATTGGTACCCTGGGGCAAGACCCGGAGATCAGGTATATACCAAATGGCGGCGCAGTCGGAAGACTCAGCATCGCAACGAATGAATCATGGCGCGATAAGCAAACGGGCCAACAGAAAGAGCAAACAGAATGGCATAAAGTCGTTTTGTTCGGAAAACTTGCTGAAATTGCGAGTGAGTATTTACGAAAAGGTTCTCAGGTCTACATCGAAGGGAAACTTAAAACCCGTAAGTGGACTGATGACGCCGGTGTAGAACGTTACACGACGGAAATTATCGTCAGCCAGGGCGGCACCATGCAAATGATCGGCACTCGCCGCGACGATTCACAGTCCTCAAATGGCTGGGGGCAGTCAAACCAACCTCAAAACCACCAGCAATACAGCGGTGGCGGCAAACCTCAGAGCAGCGCCAATAACGAACCTCCAATGGACTTTGAAGACGATATTCCGTTTTAGAGTTTATGAGTAAAAAACGACTGAAAGAAAAGCGGTGGTCCAAACGCCAACAAAAGCACGAACTCGCTAAAAAACGCCAAAGTTGGCAATGGCACGCGTTTTTAACGAACAGAACACCACGAGATATTGCTTTCGCTGGTGGGAAAACATTCCTAACCCACCTGAAGACGCAATACATCAGTTTTTAAGCAGAGAAAAGACTATGACAGCACAAAATACTAAAACCATTCAATACCGCCTACGTAATGGCCAGAGTGTCGAAGTGACCATCAATAATGATGGAGTACCTGGCGAAAAGGTTTCTATCTCTGATCTGGCTATCGAAAAAACCATCATGTGCCACCTTGGCTTTACTGAAGAAGTGAGCAAAAAGCATGGTGTAGCAATCTGGAGCGCAATGGATACTGGTATGCGCAAATTCATTACTGCTCGTACCCCAGGGATGACCATGATGGACCTCATGCAGATTGCGCCGCTGTTTGAATGTGAGCCTTTAGATGTATTCAGCAATCCAGCTATCTGCCAGCAGTTATATGGTGAGATGAAACTCGCGGTTACCCCCATTGTGCTGCATGAAGGATCGCTTGCTGGCGTGTGGAAAGTAGAGCGTATTTCAAGCTACATGCCTTTCCATGTCAACGGCGTAATCACTGGTGAAAATCAACCTGTTTCCGTTATAAAGTCAGACCTCAAGCGCGCAATTCTTGAAGCAAGTTGTCGAGTTGTCGGCCTGGGCAAACAGTCTTATGTTTCCTTCCCGGCTGGCCCTGAAGGCCCGGCAGAAATTCTGATTATGGATGCCGATCTGCTATGGCAAATACAGTTTCTGATTGGCAAAAGCATCATCCGCGCTGAAGAACTCGATCAGTACATTACCTGCACGATGACGGATGAAGTCAAAAGTGTGGCTATAGCCAATGCCCGGAACCTATGTCGTGCTGCATTAACAGAACTGCAAGAAAACACCACGGAAGAGGTGGAAAGTGATTAATCGTATACAGAATGAATCTGCCTGGTTAGCACTGATAGAACGGTATAAAGACAATTGGGAACTGGCAGCAAAAGAGTTGCTTGATATTGAGTTAACACCTCATCAAGCAAAAATTATTAACGCGATAAAGAACACCGGAGCCAAAATCACTGCCACCACACCACATGGTATTGGGGAAACCTCTATTGTGGCAGTGATTAGCATCCTGCAAACAATACTGTATTCGTGTTCCCGTACAGTGGTTGTTTCTCCTGCGATTAACGATTGTCGAAAAACAATAATTGACTATATGTTCCGTTATTGGGAGCGAGTTACCCAAAAACACCCTTTTCTTGGCAATTATTTCAGAATACACCCTGACAAAGGGTTGGTGCATATCAGTGAAACATGGGGATGCGTCTATATAACCTATTGTCTGAATAACGAAGAGTCTCTGGCTGGTTTTACTGGACCGCACGATCTTTTCATCGTTATTAACTCGGCGGAAATCAGCGATCGCGCTCATGCAGTGATAACTGGCAATTTAACCAATTATGACTCGCGCCTGCTGTTGCTGTCGAAACCATCGGAACGCGAGAAAGGGTACTTTTATGATTCGCATCACCGGTTGGCCCATAGTAAAAACAATCCTGCTGGTTTTTTCACGGCGATAACTCTAAACACAGAGGATTCACCTCTCGTTTCTGAAGCATATCTTGAATTCAAAGCCAAAGAGTTTGGTGGGCGCAATAGCGATGAATATCGCCGATTGATCTTGGGGAAATTCCCCGGGATTCGGGAGTTGATGGAAAAGTCATCTGTTCCCCGTAATATGCACTTCACAATGACTGACGGTAGTAAATGGGTAGTGCCTACGATCGTGATCGCCAAACACCATGCGAAACATCACGCTCAAAAACACAACTCCAGCACATTAGACTGGCTGAAGGCCTATACAATACCGTTATTCTCGGCAAACCATAACGCTATAACTGAATGGGCTAAACAAATCCCCTGGCAGGATGTGGCTGAAGAGGCATTTGTCGAAAAACCACCAAGAGATATGCACGAGCACTGTTGGCTGACATCAGAAAAGAGTTTCTCGTGAGGTAAAAATCCCGCCAATTGGCGGGATTTCTTCAATATACGATCTGGTCTACATGATCACCAAAATCATCGTCGTCGTCGTCCTCATCGCCACCATCTACTGCTGGCCAATCAACAAACCAGCCAGCGTAAAGATGCAGCGTTCGGAGAACATCACTTGCGGGAGCATCAAGGGTGTTAACGAATCCCATATAGCTATTGGGATTTGCCCCAGCTATGGCTTCAGCGATCATGTCCTCGGTAATGTCACCGGAGATAATGCTTAAACGCCCGGAAACTTCTTCATTATCATCAAATTCGATAATGGCATCTCCGCCTAATGGCGCTGCGATTTTAATCTGCATTATTTAGCTCCTTTGCCACACCTAATAACAGTTCCAGCAATCCGTCACCATTCATCAGTGATGCGGCAGCGGCCTCTTTGTCATGATACAACTGAAGAGCCATAGAGAATACTTCCGTTGCTGACGTTTTGGAAATAGTCGGTGATTTCTGCCGAATTTTCCCGGAATTACTCACTGAGGCTGGCGGGTATACCTTCGCCATATAAATATTACTCAATCGAGATCTGAAGCACCATTCAGGCTTGCCACGCCCACCGATATTAACGAAAGATGGCTTATCCCCTTCAACATTGGCCTTCAGGAATGACCGGGCTTTCTCTAACAAACCAGGGTTACTGTACTCAAGATGATGACCCAGCTCGTGCCACAGTGCACTTGCATTTTCATCGTTCAAATTGACAGCAACAACACCATTAAGATTTGCATATGCCCTTCCCTGGTGGTGAACCACCTTTGTTAAGGTCGAAATTTTACCGCCGGTCAGGCGATAAATATCAGCAAGTTCCTTGCGCAGGTCTATCCCACCATTCTGTCCAGCGCGGGCTTCTTCCACTTCTTCTGTGATAAAAGAGTCGGCCCACTCAAGAGCTTTTTCTTCAGATACGGATGAGTTTGCGATCGCACTGTTCATGGCAGATAACACTTTCTCGTGGACCGAACCCATACTTCGCTGATTCATTTGCCAGCGTGTCTGCGGGTTATATGAGAATCGCTTAAGTAGTTGGTCAAGCTGCTCAAGTTCTTCTTCACTGACATACTTTTTAGCCTCACCAATAATGCCAGGGAGAATATTGCCGTTAGGATTAAACGCTCGCGAAAGGAAGAGTTTCAGCGCCCCCATGCCCTCCGATGCTTCAATGTCACCAATAACCCGGTTAACAATGGCCGCACTCTTCGGATTAGCATCCGCCAACGCTCTGGCTACGATTTGCAGGGACGATACGACCTCACGCTGCATATCAGTCCTGATCTCATCAATATACTCTGGCGTTATGCCGTGCTCTTTAAGGATATCCCGGCCTTCCGCCGTTACCCCATCGATATCACCGACATGTTTATTAACACGACTTTGCAATGCCTTAAATGCCTTCAGAATTCCACGGGCATCATCCGCTTTACTAACGGCCTTCCTGAATGCTGGCAAGAAGTCTGAGTTAACCTCATTTTGTTGATCGGCCCACTGAATGGAGGCTTCTTTCATCTCGTCCAGAGTCAGATCACCCAACGCGGTATGGTCTGTGAATATGAGCGACAACCTCTGAACCATTTCTGCCAATGGTGATGCCGAATGCGCCGCGCTAAGGAATGCTTTCACCCTGGTTGGGCGAATGGAAAACCAGTCAATAGCTGGTGGCATATCTCCGTTTTGTATCGCCTGCGCTATCTCATCAAAGCCGTCGCGCCCAAGGGAGGATGCGTGATTTAACAATCCGCGAAGTAACGAATTGCTGATACCGAATAATCGGCACCATTTATTCACGTCGGCAACAGGCATTCGAACAAAATGCGCAAGCACTTGTACAAGCTGTTCATCCTGGGGATCTGTACGGGAAAGCAGCCTGATCAGATGAATAATGTCTTTGATGCCGGATGCCCGATGTAATAGCAAACTGGTATATGGAGCAACACCATTGTAACTACCGCCGGAAACGGACTCGAAAAGACCGCCGGATATCCCTTGCATGCCTTCGTTTTCCAGTTCCTGAGACACCTGGCGAAGGATATCCTGTAACGACACATCACCACCGCCAAACATATCCCCCAGCGCCTGGCCCTGGTGCTGTAACTCATCATTGATACGTTGAGCCATCAACTTAAAGGCGGAGGCCATACGCTTCGCGCTACGGTTATTCGCGACGATGAACAACGCGAGTGCTTTCACTTCCGGGGCCGTTTCGCTGAACATATCCCCCTGAGCAATAACATCGGTAATATGCTGGCCTGACTCCTTCGATTGCCTTACCAGGTCTACCGCATCTTTCAATGCCGCCAGCGCCTTTTTATCGAGGCTATCCGCTGTCTCAATGCCATCAACAATAGTTGTCACAGCCTGCTTGTGCGCTTCTCCTGATAAAGCCTGCATCTGGACAAAATCATTGGCTGCCGCATTAAGCGCCGTCAGAACATTACGCATGTCCGGATCAGGTTCTTCTGCAACCATCCTTACCAGGCGCGCATCCTTATATGCCTTGGCAAAGATCGCGTTTTGTATACGGTCTACAAGTTGCCGTGTTGGTCGCCCATCTTCAGTTACAAGGCCAGCCGCCTGTGTGGCACCAACTTGCGTCATAAATCCGCGAATAAACGCGTCATTACTGCGGCTAAGCAGATCTCCGCTTTCTGACGGGTTAAAAAGCGCCATCATCGCCGGTGTTATGCTGTCGGCATCAACAAAAGCCTTTTCACTGGCTGCCATTTCCTGAAGATCAGAAATATTTGAGTCCTTGGCAAACTGAACGCGGTCAACCTTGGTTAACCGGCGGCGCACCAGTACCGGAGCCGTCATTGATTCAACCTTTTCAGGTCGTATGCCGAATTCGGTCGCATGATCAATCAGGTACTCACGATACCGATCCGCATTGCCGTCCTGATAGGCTTTGATGATCCCCATGGTCCGTCCATTACCTGACTCAACGGCATTGTCCTCACCAATTATCGGCGCACCATGGCTGGATAAACCGGAATCAGTAAGCTGAGCAGGCCGCAAATCTTTGGATATCTGGTTAACCTGAAGAAGGCTGGATGCGCGGGTCCGGTCGCGCGGCTGAAGTTCCTGGGGATAGTCAGGATTAATTTTCCCATCCAGAGTATTGGATACCAAAAGAGCTGAGGCATCGACGATATCAAACGCTGTTTTTACCTCGTCTCCCTTCGCTGTCACCACATACGAAACCCGCCCATAACCGGGCAGGTTCTTTAGCAGCTCGATCAGCGTTTCTATGCTGGTGGCCATTACCACCTGATCGCTTAAGCTCATCCCTGTTACGCCTTATGCTGCCTCTTTAATGTTGGCGGCTATCCATGCCGCCGTGTGCTGTTTAACCTGGTCCAGGTCGATGTATGTGCCAACATATTGACTCAAATCCTGCAAGGTACCGATAAATGCATCGGTGCTCTGATCGACGAATTTATCAGCCAGGAAATCAGCAACCAGTTTTGGCACACCATCATGTACCGAAGGTTGTTTTTCCTCGCCACTACTGCCGCCGGACACACCGTACCCCATCTGTTGCATGATCTGGTCAATTTCATCGCTGATATCCAGCAACTCCATGCCACTCGCGGTAGCCGCTTTGGACATCAAAGCATCCAACTTATCGCTGAGATCCATTAACTCAATAGCTGATAGTGTCATGCCGCTACCCCCGCTTTCTGGATTGCTACCAGCAGATCAGCCAAGTGGCGAGCAGCGCCATTAACCAGCTCTTCGTTTTCCTCAAAACGCCCGGCAGCCTGAAGGGCTGCAATCGCTTCCCGGACATTACCCCGGGCGTTACGGATCTCCGCCATGTCAGTGCTTTGCATATCCATCACGTTATTGAGATATTCAATGGCTTTATTAGCCTCTGCATCTGCTTCGCTAACCGTTTCATCAGGCTGTGCCGGGGCAGGTTCTGGCTGAGTAATCTCACCGACTTCGGCCTGCAATGCATTGATCATGCTCTGCACCATTTTCTCGGTGCCAGCGCCCCCCGGAAACGCAATATTGGGGAAAGTTTTTTGAAACTGAGTTTTCAGCATTACGCGGAACTCGTCTGGTGAGCTGGTGGCCAGCTCCAGAGCTTTTTGTGCATATTTGCCAAACGGACCATTAGTAAGTGTCTTCGCCAAGAAGTCGAAAGAATCCTCGCGAGGCAATAACTTCAGGTCGTACTCACTCATTTGCTGATCAGAAAGCGGGGTATCGTAAGTAGCAATGCCGTAGCGTGCATATTCATAATACGGGTCACCTTCATCAGGGCGCGGCAGAATTGCTTTGTTACCTTCAGGTATTGCACCAGGGGCCGCCGGACGCATTTGCAGGGCATATCGATATGCACCTACAGAGATTTCTGGTTCAGGCGAAGAGCTACCGGTATCCTCCGCTGGTTCAGGTTCGACGTTTTCCGGTTTATGTTCTTCTGGTTGGACCAGGTATTCCGATACATTACCCGCTTTATAGGCTTTAAACAGCTTGCCGATCGCATCTGCCATGTCCACACCC
>NZ_JADABR010000035.1:0-43572 GCF_015672585.1 Enterobacter sp. Res13-Sevr-PEC09-46
ACACAACGAGAAATCCAACCTTCCGGATCTTGCCAGAATGAACTCCAGATATGCGCTTTAACACTATTTGGTATCCACAGGGCACCGCTGCCACGATATTGTGGATGGTAAAAATCCCTAAGCATGGTGAAGCTGGTTGGTGGATGCTCTAGGATTGGGCGTATATCACCGGCAATAACCGTGTCCAAATCCAGATAGAACAGATCATCGGTTATATCCGGTCGGAACAACTCGATTTTCGCCCACCAGCCACGGCACTTTTGCCACTGGTTGATCAATGGGACAACTTTGACGCCAGGTACATGTAAACGCTTCAGGTCTGTCAGGCAAATAATTTCATAGCCTTTTGGCAGTTGATTAACCAGCCACTGCACATCGGAAGCGTTATAGTCACCACCAGAGCGAAAAACTAAAGCAATCTTCATGCTGCACCATCACCTTTCACTTTCATCAATGTCAGGTTTCCGCAAAATACGGCACCAGTGTCGATATACTGCTGATTCCAGAATGTCTTCGGGCTTTTCACCGGAGTGTGACCAAAGATAAAACGATCTGCGCCCGAAATTTCGCCACCAATATCATCCATCGAATCACTGATACGCTCGCGCGCCCAGACAACGTTGAAAAGCGGCACCTCCTTACCGAATTGGTATTCATTATCCGGATAGTCGGCATGGGCTATAACGATAGTTTCTTGCCCGGTGTTCAACTCAATGATATAGGGCAGACGCTTTACCAGCTCCACCAGCGCCCAGGCTAATATTTCCTGATCAGTGTCCAGCATGAAGAACCATTGTCCGCCATTCATTAGCCAGTTATTCACGTTGCCATCTGGACTTAACGCATCAATCATCAGCCGCTCATGGTTCCCCATCACTGCCCTGAACCAGGGCATCTGCAATAGTTCCAGACATTCGACATTTTCAGTACCGCGATCGATAAGGTCGCCGACCGATATCAGTAAATCCTGCGCCGGGTCAAAATCCACACGATGGAGTTCGGACATCAGTCTGGTGTAGCAACCATGCAGATCACCAACAACCCAGACATTCCTGTATTTGGTACCGTCGATACGGTGATAAATTGTGGGTGCCATCATGTATTCTTCAGCCATTCTTTAAGAGTCATCTGCGGAATACCTCCCATTTTCCCGCATGAAACAACGTCAATCCGTTCACGCGCAGACTGGAATAACAAAGGCAGGTGACTTAGATTTTTTGGCGTGCCGCCGGAGTGAACGCGTGGTTCTTGTGTAGCGTCAACGCCCACCAGGGCGACATGTTTGAATCCGATATGGAAAGCCAGGTTCAGAGCGCCATATGCACTATTGCCGCTGGCAATTTCATTCTCATCTTCGCAAAGTCCGAAATGTGCGGACCAGCGCCACGCCCACCACTCGGGAGAATTCGTATTTTTTGGCTCCATGCCACGTTCAGCCACACGACGGAAGCACAGAACGCCGTCTCTGACTTCACGTTCTTTAACATCGGGTAGTGCCATGCAATAACAAACACCACGGCGACGGCGGCCACGACCAACGCGCCGCATATTGTCTGGCGATGGATCAAGTGTGAAAAAATAAGAAGCGCGGTTCAGCCAGTCGATGGCCCCATTGACCGCTATAATCGGCACTCCGCGCGGCGCAACAAAGTTTGCGGCGCTTGGGCCACTGCCGACGATAATAACGCGATCACTGCCTCTAAATTTATTCTTGGGAAACATTGAATTGCACTGCTCCTACTTGCATTCAAAATATGTAAATCTGCGTGTTTTTTGCGGGTATCCAGGAACTGCTGTTGCCATTTTGAAATAGACACCTGCGTTGGATTCCGTAGTGCTTGAGGGTGCGCGCCATGCCAATGAAGGCCGTTTTGCAGAGAACAGTCATAGCCGACTAATACCACTACTTCAGCCCCTGATTCAGCAGCCAGACTGATAGCCTGCGCGCCGCTATTTACCCCTTCCGCCGGTCCACAATATCGCCTGTACTCCAACGAAAATGATTTCGCCGCCGCCAGGTTGGCTGTCACTTTGCGGAATCTCCCTCCCGGTATGGTGGATCCGTATTGCTTCCACCATGACAAATCACCGGCGTATAAGGCATAAATGTCATCGAACATCTGCCAGGAATTGTTAACCGCGATGATTGAACAGCCAGTTTTTTCTATAGCAGCACAGTCCTCACGAGTGAGTGACGGACCGCTACCGACACAAAAAACAGTCCTAGTCGCCCTGGGTGGTATGTTCATTCTCAGCTGCAAATTCAGCCTCCAGGCGAGCATTCATTTCAGCGATTACAGGGTCCACTACAGCATCTGTTTCCTGTTCATTACGCGGCATGACCGATGCCAGCGACTCATAATTAACCTTGGATGACACGATTATTCTCCCGATGTTAAAGTGCACTACCACAAAGAGCGTACATGCACTAATTAATTTATTATTTTAAGCAGCATACAACCACTTGTCGCCGTTCAATACATGCTCAATAGCCTCACCCTTTTTAAGGCTTATGTATTCCAGGATGGCGGTTATCGCTTGTTCTGCACCATACGCAAGAACGACGTAGTAACCTTCCTCTCTAAGCCTGCGCATCCAGGCGATCTGCTCTTTCGTCGGGGCTTTACCATTTGGTTCTTTAAGCTCAATTCGCATGCCGTGATAAATACCGCATGCTTTATCGAGACTCATGTCCGGATAACCTTTTTTCTGCCCTTCAGCCTTCATTTTCCCGGCGGTTGCTTTTGAACGTTTCCCTCCGTTAGGCGTTGCATGCAACAGCTCATAGATGTCAGGGTGCTTGCGTTCGAAGTAATCAAAAATGAAAACCTGCTCGAAGTGCTCGCAATTTCCGTCGCGCAGGTCTGGGTTCTTTGCAAGTGCTGCAAGTGCCTTCGCATGTGGAGAAACTTCTTTTACCGGCGCAAGCGATAAGAATGGATCCTTTTTGGTTTTTGGTCTGGACCGCCCCTTATTTCGACGCTCACTAAAAGCCTGAAACTCTTCCTCAGTAAAGCGCAACATAATCAGTCAAATCCTGCCGGTCGCATGCCATATTTACGCTGTTTTGCGGCCTGCTCTTCCCTGTGCCATTGCGCACATTCAGCGTCACAATAAATGCCTGATTCAATCGATTCATTGCAGTAACGACACTTCCCTGTAAATACCTGGCTCACGACCTGTGCCTGCTTTCTGATGTTATCGATGGCCATGTCTTTGAGAGCTTCTAACTGATTCATGCTCAGCTCTGCATCATCAACACGTTCTGCCAATTTTGTTTCCTCGTGAAGAACCTACTTAAGGGCAGAATGATACATTTCACAATCAAAATTGCACTAATAATTTTCTTTTATTGAGTTAAATATTCAACAAATGACTAGCGGTAGAATCACCATCATCTATTTCTGGCAGGCTGACTATGGCTACATCAATCACTACAACCCAAAGCACCCGGCAATATCCTCTGTCGCGGTATGACGACCGCAACATAGCCGATCCAATACTCAGGGCAGAGCTACGCAAAGAGGTGATGCTTATGTGTGAATCGAACGACAAGAATCTGACGATTTATTACGTTCTTCCCGATGAGCAATATCGCCCGGATTTGCTGGCTTACCGTATGTGGGGCATAGCAGAGCTACGCTGGGTTGTGACGCTCGCCGCCGGGCTTGAGGATGAGTCTCAGGGTATGACTGTTGGCAAAAAATTAAAACTCCCACCTGCCACCTGGATCCGCGAAATGATTCGCCATTTCCAATACGACGGCCAGGTAATAGGGACATTATCCATTGCGTAAGGGAAATGAATGCCAACTGAATATGCTCGCGACAACCTTGGTCGCTATCAGACTGATGGATTAAGTGCAAAAGACTTTAACAAGGTCTTCGATCTTATCCGTAAACAGCAGCGTCAGAATCGGCGAAACGCGCGACGTACACTCACCCCAAGGATTATGGGGATGCGTAACCGCGAACTTGAGGCATTCCTCAGCCTTGGGAAAAAGAAAGATGGCACCTACTTTACGCCCGAAGATATACGCAGTTTCAACACCTCAAGGCAGGCTCATAAAACCAAATTCAAGAGCACGGTACCCGGCATTACCTATGCTCAGCTGGTGGCGCAGTCCACCAGCATTGATATAAAACGCGCTAACAACAAAGTTTCTGATGGCACAGGGATCAAAGCCGCGACATTCCTCGGGCTAAAACACAACCTTGCATTGATATCTGTTAATGCCTCGGATGAGTCGGTCCACCAGCATCACCGTGTCAGAATTCGATTTGAGGAATGGGATAAAGCCGTTGAGGAAATTGCTGAAGACGGTGCGAAAAAAGCCCGAATCGCTGCCGTTCTCTGCAAGGGCCGGGTATCTTTCGACTGTGATTGTGGACGCCATCAATACTGGTATCGTTATATGGCCACGGCTGGTAACTATGCTGTCGCGCCGCCAAAAGAGTATGCATTCCCCAAGATCCGCAACCCTGATCTGACTGGTGTGGCCTGCAAACATGTGTTGCACGCTATGACGCGTTTTCAGTCTCCCACATGGCACAAGGCCATCATTATTGCCCTGGAAAAAGCAGCTGAACAGGTAGCCTTCGGCGATGACAAGCGGAAGACAACAACCTATTTCAAAGGCGAACTGGCTAAATCGCTCGCGCGCAACCGGACAACAACGACGGATCAGGCTAAAGCTGCGCGTGAGTATGAGCTGTATCTGAAATCTCAGGATGCATTAGGCAAAAAACTACGCGCAAAAGATAGCGCCACGGACAACGTTCGCCGGTTGTTAAAAAAAGCTCGCACCACGGCAAACAGGAAGAATGCCGAACTAAAAGCATCGCGGGTGAGGGAAGCCCAGGCTCGCGCTGAAGCCGACGCTCTCAAAAAAGCCCTGCAAACGCAGGCGAACAACCTCATAAAGTTTTTCATGAGTCAGGGAATGGACAAGGCCGCTGCCACTGCGCAGGCGCGAAGCATTCTTGAGACACAAATTAACGAAGCCCGTAAACGGAAAGGATAATCGATGGCTGGTTTCTTTGATGACATGTTTGAGGACACAGAACCATCACAACAAGTGACTGGTGATAACCTCCCGGACACCGAATCGGATCCGGATATTCCAGGCGAAGGTTCTGAACTGATTGAAGAGGAAGATATTGATGCTGAAATCGAAACCGATGGTGTTAACGTTGGTAATATTGTTGATCCTGTGGAGGACAATCACCTTCCCAATCTGGATCACGGCCTGCTTAGTGATTCTGGTGTGCGCCACCGTTATCAAGGTCATGCAGTTTTTAATAACCTTGTGCGGATGGACTGGCTCAAAGCAATCAAGCTAGACCCTGACTCATTCGATGCGGTTCTGTATCGCGCAATACCTTACAGAGACAAAAATGCACCTGAAACGGCATCTGAAATAATAGAACCGAACCAACGCATATATGACTATCAGGATCCAGAACTGATAACGGCCCTCGACTGCCCGGATGAGATGGACGCCTTCTACGCGCTATACGACGGCAGTGATAATACGGGAATTAGCGACAGTGCTTTAATCCTTCGGTTGGCCGCCGTTAATGTGCCAGTGGGTTCTATGCTCGAATGGCTGGAACAGCTGTCAGACGGCACAACCATTCGCCGCTTCTGGTACATCCATAAAATATTCAATTACGGCACTGCCAGGGTAGGCAGTTTGTTTTATTGCGTGCCTTCACGCGCCTTTGAAGGGAATTTCATCGGTGATTCTGAATAATCAGGAATGGCTACTGGCCATCTTTAAGAAAAAAGGTCTTACTCCAACCGGTAAGCTGGAATTTGCCACTATTGATGGCATTGATTCGGCGCTCGCACAGGCTTTAAACGAAGCATTCGACTCACAAGTTGTCAGCTTTAATGATCGCACTAACCAGTCATTCAGGGAGTTCCTGAAACGCACACCAAGAGATCGCATAACGCTCGGCACTTTTAGTGATGTGAAGGAGTGGTTGTCGTCATTTGAAGCCGATCGCGCCGGGCGCAAAGATACAGCCTCTGCTGGCCCAGTAAATAAGCTGGCAATGCCGCTTGTGAATCTGTCTCGTTCTCCCGCGTTTTCAATTTATGAAGGTGAATTGTGCCGGGATAATTACGATGAAGGGCATGTCACCAATGAAAATGATGAGATTGAAGCCCTGGTATCGACTATCCCTTTCTCACTGGAATATTCGCTATGGATCGCCAGTGACGAGAAGGAATCTCTTGGGATGGTTACAACTGCATTAGCATTCTGGCTACGAATGTATGCCAGCCTCGGGCAGGCATCTTTCACTCACATTGCCAATGTCGGCGGTTATGAGATACCGGTTACCTGTTACATAGAAGGGCAAAAATCAATCGCATTTCAGGATCTGACCACCGGCACCGCCGACAACAGGCTGTTCGCGGTTGGATTGAACCTCACCGTTGTGGCGGAACTTCCTATCCTGGCTTATATGCAGCAAACCACCGGCACCATAACGGTAAAAGCGAAAATTCTGGAGGAATGAGATGGCCACAAAGACCACCACAGCCCCGGAAACTGATTCAAAACGCACTCAGCTATTCCTGCAATCTGTTTCAATTGGGCAGAACGAAATCCCTCGCGAAATGATCGTAGGATGTACCTATGTCGAACCTGGGGAGCTATCTGGTCCCCAGCTTATGCTCATGATCAGGGATTCAACGGCTTACGTGGTCAATAAGCTGGGGGTGAAATTTGGTACAATACTGACAGTTTCACTTGGTGATCCGGAAGGTCATGGCGGCATCCTCTTCTCGGAAGAGTTCTTTGTTCTTAAAGCGCCGCGCAAGGACGATACTGTACTGATTTACGCGTTTAGTAACCCGGTGCGGTTATTAAAAGTTCCGTCCACCAGCGCACAGTATTTTGTTGATAAGCCACCATCAGCCGTAGTTTCCTCTCTTGCCCCTGGTCTGAAGGTAAATGCTGACTCATTCAGAAAAACATCCACATACCACCTAAATGTTGGAGAAAAACCGACCAAGGTATTGCAGGAGATAGCCCGGGATACCGGTTCTATGTGCTGGGCATCCAGGGGGACGATCAATTTTAAAAGTATGGAAAAAATGGCAAACGCCGCTCCATCGCTTACTTATGAGTCCGCCAATCCCAACACATCCGGATTTACAATTAGTCAGTTCAACATCCTGAATGCCGATTATGAATACCAGCGCCGCCACAATTACAGAATGGCCAGTTATGACATGACCAAAGGTGTGGTTTACTCAGGTAACCAGGAAGACCCCATTAAATTTACGAGCAATCCCGATCCTACCGCGCTGGCGAACTACAACAAATTCATTCTCCCCCGCCTCGATATGCTGGTGGAAGGAAATGCCGCGCTAACTCCGGGTACGACGCTGAAAATTGTCGTGCATAACACGGCAGGTGACGGAGAACTCGATGAATCTATCCCTGACAAAATGATAGTGATGTCCGTGACTCATTTCGAAGACCGCTTTCGTTTTGTCAGCCGTGCACAGTTAGGAGTGGTGAATGGGTAGTTTGACAGGGAAGTATCGGGCTGTAGTGATAAGCGTCGATGACCCTAAAGGTCTGATGCGTACACAAATACGTGTTGTCGGCATGATGGATGGGTTACCAGATGCTTCATTGCCGTGGGCAGAAGCTATATTGTCCAATGCAAACACGTTTTCACCATTTCTGCCCGGCGATAAAGTATGGGTAGAATTTCCCTACAATGGGGATTCTCGATGGCCATTGATAATCGGTTATGCACAGGATGCATCCGGTGGCGCTCCCAATGTGCCGCCTGAAGCGTCAGGACAAGGTGAAGGCTATGTACCGCCTGAAGTCGAAGGTGCACCAGCACAACCATCAACCAGCGCCAAAAAAGACTTTATTTCGTCGCGGAACGGACTAATGGAGGTCCGGACGGCGGGCGGAGCCTGGGCCGTTACGCACTTGAAAAGTGGAACAACAATCGGGTTCAACGAGGCCGGGGAGTTATATGCCATTTCTCAAGGTCCGGCATTCATCTCTTCCGCAGGAAATCTCGATATAAAGTCAGGCGCGGATGTCGCCCTGAAGGCGGGGGGAAGTATGGCGATAGAGGCCAGCGGGAATCTATCCATAAAAGCCGCTCAAGTCTCTGTTGACAAGGCTTAATAAAAGCCCGGCGTTCGGGCTTTTCTGTTATGACGGGTTCAATTTTTTATCCGTTACCGCACGACGGTTTCTGCGTGATAAACGTCTCAAGCATCTTTTCCGCAATTGCCGACCAGGTGTGACACTGGACCTTTTCAGCATTTTTCACGCGATCAACGCGAGCAATAACCTCATCCCAATCAATCCGCGACTTGATAACCATATGGTTCACCAAAGCCAGGCGATCTGGCGGAAGGCAATCGGGAGGCGTTAATACCAACGCCCCGCACATTGCCGCCTCAAGAACAGTTAATCCAAGGCTTTCGGGATGCGTAACGATAAAAACGTCACTCTTACGCAATTCAGCTGCAAATTCGGTTGCTGGCACCGGCGTCCGCCTGTATGGAGTTACCGAAATATTCCCCGGATCAATGGTAACCAATCCGTCATCAGTCAACGTTCTGGCCTCATACGGAACGGTCAGACGCTGAAGGTTCATAAGGATACTTAAGGAGTGATCAAAACCACTAACATCAAATGCAGCGTGGTCTACAAAAATACGCAGAACATCGTCCGTTTTGGTTTCCAGATGGAACAGCTCCTGATTCGCTGCCCATCCAACATGTTTGTTAAAGCGATTATGACGTTCTAACCGACCGGGATTATCCAGGTACCGCCAGGTATCATCGCGGACAGTAAAAGTAATATCGACTGGTGCCGAATCCAGCATAGAACCGTCATATACCTGGGCTACCCATCCAGAGAATCGGCGACACAGTTGCATGCCTATTTCCCTAGGTACCGTAGTAAAATACCTCAATCCTGGTGCCAAAATGGCCTTCGCAGAACATGCTGTCGCAGCAGTCAACACAGCTTCAACATAATCCTCGGGGCTTTCGACGCCAGGGGAATATGGACGATGGTATTGCAATGTTACCCCTGCCTCACTAAAGGCGCAGGCCAGGTTATAAGACCACATTTCCGTATATGTTTTCACATCACTGATGGCTGCAAATTTTCGCCCAATGATCAGGATGTTCATCGGCTTTTCCTCATTCCATTGCATTAATAATCCTCTTGCCAGTCAGCACCGGCATAGTTATCAAACCGTGAGTATTGGCCGTTAAAAGCCAATCTCACCGTGCCAATTGGGCCATTTCGTTGCTTTCCGATAATTACCTCGGCAATGCCCTTCATTTCGCTATCCGGGTGATAAACTTCGTCGCGATACAGAAACATAATCAGGTCTGCGTCCTGCTCAATTGCTCCTGATTCACGTAAATCTGAATTTACCGGTCGTTTGTCCGCACGCTGTTCAAGCGATCGATTAAGTTGTGACAATGCCAC
This sequence comes from Enterobacter sp. Res13-Sevr-PEC09-46, assembly GCF_015672585.1. NCBI lineage: Bacteria > Pseudomonadati > Pseudomonadota > Gammaproteobacteria > Enterobacterales > Enterobacteriaceae > Enterobacter > Enterobacter sp. Res13-Sevr-PEC09-46. The sequence goes on from NZ_JADABR010000035.1 coordinate 9,497, forward strand.
CCCCGGTACTTGTAATTCCTTCGCCAACGCCTTCAGTGAGCGAGAAATCTCGGCAATTTCCAGCGTTCGGTTATCTTGCAGCTCGGGGACGCGCATAAGTTGCAGGTAGTCGATCATAATCATGCTCAAACCACCATTTTCTTTATAAACACGACGAGCGCGGGAACGTAGCTCTGTCGGCGTCAGGGCGCTTGAGTCATCAATAAAAATATTCTGCTTGTCCAACAGAATACCCATTGCGCCAGAAACCCGCGCCCAATCCTCGTCGTTAAGTTGCCCTGTCCGAATACGAGTCTGATCAACGCGTGCAAGAGAAGCCAGTGAGCGCATCATCAGCTGGTGGCTCGGCATCTCAAGGCTAAAAACCAATACGGGCTTATCGTTACGAACTGCGGCATTTTCGACGAGATTCATCGCAAACGTGGTCTTCCCCATAGATGGGCGGGCGGCGACAATGATGAGATCGGACGGCTGAAGCCCTGCCGTCTTCTTATTGAGATCGGTAAATCCCGTATCAAGCCCCGTTACACCATCATGTGGTCGCTGAAACAACTCTTCTATGCGAGATACCGTTGCATCGAGAATGCTGGCGATATCTTTTGGACCACTACCGCTCTTTTGTCGTTTTTCAGCTATTTCAAAAACGCGGCGCTCGGCCATATCCAGCAATTCATTGCTGCCCCTGCCATCCTGCGCATATCCAGCTTCGGCTATTTCATTTGCGACGGAAATCATTTCACGAACAACCGCGCGTTCACGAACGATATCCGCATAAGCACAAATATTTGCCGCGCTGGGCGTGTTCTTTGACATCTCCGCAAGGTACGCAAAACCACCGGCGCGTTCTAATTTACCGTTCTGTTCAAGTGCTTCAGCAAGTGTTATCAAATCAATCGGTTTGCCATGACTTAATAACCTCTCCATCTCACTGAAAATTTCACGATGAGCACTGGTATAAAAATCATCAGCAACTATACGATCTGCAACTTCATCCCAGCGGCAGTTATCAAGCATTAAGCCACCAAGTACAGCTTGTTCTGCACTAAGGGAATTTGGCATGGATTCAAGAGGGGATGCAGACATTAGCACTCCACCCAGGCGTGCTGAATGTCAGATATAATCGGCATACTCAAATCACTCCTAACGATATGAGTCATCACCAGAAAATCAGGATTAATGCGCCGGACTCTTCCCGGCTGTCACACCGAATCGCCAGGATGGTGAATCCCTTTACCCGAGAAACAACAAACGGTGGCTTGCACATTCCGGCTACCTGGTTCGTTGCCTGAGCTAGGGGCAAGGTTCCCCCCTTTTAACGTCACCAGACCGCTAACGACGCATGTGCCAGACGCCGTGTTACAACCAAATATGGTGGCCCCTACCGGACTTGAACCGGTGACCGTGCGATTATGAGTCGCCAGCTCTAACCACTGAGCTAAAGGGCCGGATTACTGTTTCCTGAGTGCTTCTATGACGCCAGCAATACCGCCTACAACTATGCCAGCAATGACAACGAGAACAATTGGATGCTTGTCAGCAAAATCCCAGAAGCCCATCACTGATCCTTAGAAGCTGTTTTTAATATCGGCCATACCAATGTTACAGCTACTGCTACCAACGCCCCGTCGGATAAAACCGACAGGATTGTGCTGGTGAAATCCACCAGCACAGATAGCACGAGAAAAACCAAAGCCAGAATTAGACGTGCTTTTATAACCATCAGATATACTGTTCCAGTGGCAATTGAAGAGCCTGGGCAATTTTCTTCAATTGCTCCTGCTCTTCTGCCCCAATGCCATCCTGGTCAGCAATATCAATGCATAGGCACAGAACATCTACCGCATCATTAGTTCCAGACACGTCAGCCAGTTCACGTAAAGCCTGGGCATTCGCTCGGCGCGGCGAGGCTTCATATTGAGCGCGAATATTGGCGCTCATCTGGGCAATTTCACCGGAGAACGGCGCAAAGGCAGGAAGTGCTGCAATGGTTTTTTCCAATACTGCAATTTCTTTCGCATCGCAGGTGCCGTCAGAGTATGCAATGGAATATGCGCCCCAGACAGTCGCTTCCACCGCATCACGGTTTTCCATCTTCTTGACTCCGCCAGCCGCTTTGCGGAATTTCTTTTTGAGAATGCCGAGCATTTATTAACCTCATTACTGGTTGGGAAATAAGGTTGCGGTGCCGGGTGCCTCCCGGTGTCCTTTAGCTGGTTATCCACCGTGGACGGGGAAATAAGGAGAAATAATGGACAGATATAACCATTTCCCCGCGTGCGCTTAGCCGCATTCACCGCAACGGAAAGAGCATTCCTGGTGGACCTGTAGATTGGGATATGAACCCGTTACAGGAGAATGCTCTTACCTGTTACGTGCTCCGTTTCGTGGAGCTAACGGCGGGTGATCGGGCCGCACCAGACTGGACTTATTTCAGCGTTATGCTCATGCCAGAGAATCAAACTGTGATGGTCGGTGCTGAACTCCGACACAGGGTTGTAGCAAGCCCCGCAAAGCGCGCACTACTGTAGTTGCGGCACATCAGCCTGTGCATTCACCACAATGTTGAGAACACTGGTTGTCACGCTGCAACGCAACATTTATTCGTAGATTGGGATATGACCCCGTTACGCCAGTGTTCTCAACGTTGTAGTGCCGGTTACGGTTCCGGCCAGGCCTCTTCCTCAACGGGGTGTTCTCCATACGGACTACCGTTTATTGGTCGTTCCTGCGGTTTATGTTGTGAAGCCAGATGCTTATCTTCTGGTTGCTTCAAAGAGCTGCACTTCATCACAACGGTAAGGGTACTTCGTAGGGATTCGAACCCTCTGCCAAGCTCGGCGATCTCCGACGTCGCAAAATACCCTTACCTGTTGTGCTGGTGCCGATTAACGGACTCGAACCGCTGACATCCTGCTTACAAGGCAGGCGCTCTACCAACTGAGCTAAACCGGCATTGGCGATGGTGGATGGATTTGAACCATCGACCCGTTGATTAACAGTCAACCGCTCTAACCGCTGAGCTACACCATCACTTGCCGGGTACGTCTCCGGCGAGGGCTTCCACCTCCGTATGCTTTTCGGCGCACCGCGCCCTGGCTGCAATTCGGTAACAGGGGATGCACAACCCTGGCTTCCAGCGTGATTAGCGCCTTCAGCATGACGGGATATACCCGTAAATTCGTGGAACTGTACCCAAAGTGCTGTTAAGCACCGCTGTTACGCTGAAAAGAAAACGCAACAGGAAAGGACGCTGACCAACAGATGGCCCCTTCTCGTTCATCTGGTTAATCACACCAGCGCCCTTACCTGTTGTGCCTCCCCGTTCCCTAATACACAGACGGGGACACTCTGCGGTCGATTTTTTTGACGGGGGACGACTCATACCCCGTGGCATCTGGTTTCTTAGGCCGCTACCATCATCAGATCATCGTTTGCATTTACTTTAATGGTCAGTTTCTAAACCGCCGCAAAGTCGCTAACCATTACGAAAACCCTGAAAAAAACGCCCACCCGAAGATGGGCAAACTGGAAGCTCGTAACGCACTTCGGCGTTGCCACTTAGGCGCATGGTCAACCTGGCAACTCGGTGGTTTGTCTGGGAGGACTAGGCCCAGCCATGCTTACCGCCGCGCCTGTCGCGGCTAACAGCTAAATCGCTCTATAAATCACGATTCATTGAGGCGATATTACACTAATAAATTTATTAGAGCAATATACCCAAAACGTCATGAGCTACACCTCGAGTGTCCCCCTTACAAGACACAGAACGTCTGGCAAAAAGATGTTCCACTCTGAAGCCACTGTCATGATAAAGCTCTCTGATGTTTGGCGCGCCACTGTTAGTAATGAGAACCTTTGCACCTCGACGATGAGCATCCGTCAACAGAGACACCAGGCGTTTTTGCTCTTCAAACTTAAAGTCATGACCGGAATAGTTCGTGAATCCCTCTGTATTTGGAAGCGGTTCATACGGCGGATCGCAAAAGATGACATCTCCTTCTCCGGCAGCTTCAATCACCGCTGCAAAATCACCGCATACAAACTCAGACCGCCCTTCCGCACCGAGGAAGGCTTCCATCTCCTGTAATGGGAAATACGGAGTTTTATACTTCCCATAACCGACATTGAACTCACCGGCCTGGTTGTAACGCGTCAATCCGTTAAAACAATGTCGGTTCAGGAACAAAAACGCCGCTGCGCGATGTAAATCATCATAGACTTGTTTGTTAAACGCATTCCGTACTGCCAGGAATCCCTCCTGGGTGTTGTAGTCCTGGAAGAACCGATGTGCCAGAGTGATAAGTGAATGCGCCTCGCGTTGCAGAGTCTTGTAAAAGTTAATCAGGTCAGCATTCACATCATTTAGCAGATTTTCCTGGTATCCGGCATTCATGAAGACAGCTCCACCACCGACGAAAGGTTCAATCAGGCGCTTCCCTTCTGGCAAATAGCGAAAGATTTGTTCCAGAACACCAAATTTTCCACCAGCCCATTTGAATATGGACCGTTCGAATTCTGCCGCTGGTTTAACTTTTCGCTCTTTTGTTTCACGCCCTTCATTCTGCCGACATGCAGCCTTGGTTATCCGCTCGCCAATCCAGCGCATTACTGGTATCGCCATACTATTGCCGATCGCTTTGTAACGCGGTCCGTCAGCTGCAAGCATTGCAGCCTCTTCTTCGTTCAAATCAGGAGAGTTTTTGCGAAGGTATGCCAGTTCATCTGAAGAAACTTTTTTACGCTTTTCCGTAGGGATCAATGTATGTCCATCAGGAAAACCTTGCAGCCTTTCACATTCGACAGGGGTAAGACGGCGCATTCTACCGTCGCCGAGCAATACAATTGGTGCTTCATGGTTACATGTCAAAGTTGGTGCCGAATTATCGGTTTTTATCTCAGCCCCTCCTTGCCCATGTGCCATGGCAACTATGTTTGTATCATCGCAAGATCTGATAGCGATGTCTGAAGTATATCTGGTAGTTTCCTTCCCCTCGCCTCTGCTCGGCGCAATATTCCGGCGCACGCCTTCGAACTCAAAAAGTACCGTTGCGGGATCGAGGTCTGTTCGAGCACTTGCGACAACAAACACGCGTCGGCGTCGTTGTGCCACTCCGAAGTATTGGGCATCAAGGATTCTCCAGGCCACCTTTCGCTGCGGTCCATAAATACAACCACACTGCGGCCACTTTGGAACATGGCAACCGGTTTTGCCATCCCACCGCCAGAACGCGTTGCTTTTTCCTGATTCAGGTCGATCACCTGGTTCAAATGGCACATCTTCTCCAGCCAATCCAGCAAGGAAACATCCGAAGGCGTTATCTGCCGATGACAAGACTCCTGGGACATTTTCCCAGACGATAACGGCTGGTTTGAGAAATGACTCAGCCCGTTTGTCGTCAATTGCATTTGCAAGCTCCACATACTTTAAAGTTAGCGCGCCACGCTCATCATCAAGCCCACCACGTAAGCCCGCGATACTGAATGCCTGACAAGGCGTACCCCCGACGAGCACATCAGGGGATTCGATTTCCCCAGCCAGGACTTTTTGGGCAAGTTTTGTCATGTCGCCAAGGTTGGCGACATGGGGCCAGCGGTGCGCAAGAACGGCAGATGGAAAAGGCTCGATTTCAGCAAACCACGCCGGACGCATACCCAACGGTTCCCAGGCAATACTCGCGGCTTCAATTCCACTGCAAACAGATCCATAGCACAGCTCTTTCACTGCTTAGCCTCTCCACCAAGGGCATTTACCAGAGCATCAACCAGGCACGAAATTTCACTGGTCAACAGGAAGAAATCTGCGTCCAGTCGCTGCGCAACATCTTCACTATCAATATCAGAGTTCTGCTCAAGCAATTCATCCGCAAATTTGACGCTGGTAAGGCTGAAGTTATGGTCCAGTGTAAATTTAATGCGGTTCTGCCAGTCGAGTGCCAACTTAGTGACGAGCTTGCCAGCTTCCAGGTGTGTGGAAATTTCATCGCTTCCCAAATCCTGCTTTTTCACTCGGGCAATACCGCCATCCTCAAGCACTGCCTTAAGTTCTGCCGCATCCCCCATTTGAAATCCCTGTGGAGCACTACCATCACGTACCCAGTCGGTCAGCGTTAATTCAATGGGATTTTCAACACTCAGGGGAACAACAGGAAGAGAACCAAGAGACTTACGCATAAGCGCGAGCATATCCTCTGCCTGCCGCGCGCTGGCATTGATATAGATACGTTTAGTTGAACCGTCGTAGATCGCCTGGATAACAGAAAACTTTGAAAAAGCCCGTGGCAGAAGAGAATGCAGAACTTCGTCTTTCAGGGAGTCCTTCTCTGTTTTCTTCAGTTTACGCGCTTGTTCTTGCTCAAGTTTTTCAATTTTTTCTTGAATAGCTCGCTGGATAACCGGCGGGGGAAGAATTTTTGTTTCGCGCTTTGCTTCAACAAGGATAAAACCATTTCCATGCATAGCGATAACTTCGGAATTATCACCAAATGGCGATACAAAACCGAACTTGGCCATATCCTGACTACCGCATGGCGTGAAAAGGATCATTTTCTTTTTATCTTCTAAGTCGGTCAGATCCGCCTCACGAGAAAGTTTATAAATAGTAATGTTTTTCCAGTGCTTAAACATGTTGTAACCCTTGAATATCAACCACAGAAAGCTCGTCTTTGTAGAAAAAGGCCAGGTTGTGGCACCCCCTCGTTTGAGCGTATGAGCTGGGACCAATTTCGTTCTTCCAGACAAATGGCTTCAAATCCGTACGGCGAAGCATAAAAACGCGATTTGTTCCGCTCTGATTCCCAATGAGGCAAAAGCCTTCTTTCACCTTGATAGCCTGCAAGTTGTCGAGTTCACCGCTGGTTACACGGCTATCGAACTCCTTGCGGCTTATTAGCTCCATCTGCATCTGACGACTCCAAACAAATGCCCATTGAAGGGCGATGGCTGAATGGTACCGAAAACACGACATAAAAAACAATATTTATTAGAGCAATTTTGTAATAAGTAAACGCCATACAGACCACAAATAACCTAAGTTAAAATAACGAAAATCAGAGCAAATCATTGGTGGTGATGTGGCGAGTATTGCAACAAAAGACAGCATTTGTTCGGGGCACGGAGGATTCCCATCCAGGCCTCCCGTAGAGAGCGAACCACTACTTAAAGTCAACGGAGTCGAAGTGTTAGTTGATGGTAAGCAATATGCACAGCATACCGATGGGAACAGCACGCACGGCGGGCAAGCTATATCAACCAGGGCATGGTTTACCGTCAACGGGAAAGGGATCGTATGCGTTGGTGATCCTGTTTCATGCGGCTCTACCGTTGCAGCCGGAGACGGCCTGGTTCAGGTAAGTTAGGAGATATCATGCTGGAAAAAGACTACCAGTTATCCGCATATAAAAAATTGTCCGCCGCCGGTGGGATGAAAACACCTGGTGCCATAACATCGGCACGAAACAGTGCTAACACAGCAAAACTGCTTGCAGAAGAATTGACCGGATTAATTCTGGATACAATTGTCTATCCCGACACTATTACCAGCTATGTTTCAACGATCAGAACAACCGCAACTGGTTTAACGAATATTGGAGGGCTGGCAACTCAGCACGCGGACCTGTTGGCTGGTTATGCTGATCTGTCAATGCTCCTTCAACTCGATATTGGTTGGGATGTTTACTGTCGTGCTAATGAGCGAGAAGTTTCAGAACTGCCGATCTCTATTGCCATTGGTGACGCGACTACAACGAAATCGCTTGAGGACTCTGTAAATGCGCTTAATACGTCGAGTTTAGTCGCTGCTATGGGGGACATTAACCAGACCCTTAACACAGGCTCAGGAAGCTCGTCAGGCTCTGATTCAGGTGGCGGCGCAGTCACTCCCCCACCAGCACTGACAGAACAACAAGTTGAAGCACTGAAGGAAGCAACTGAACAATTTGGTGCTTTTTTCGACCAGACAACAGTACCGGTAGCAGCATTGCAACAGCAGTATGAACGAGCGAAGGAAAGCGCCAGCGTAGCCATAACTGCTTATAACCATGCTATCGGTACCGCGCTTGCGGAAGCATCAGCAAATAAGGCCAGCACAGCCAGCGCAGTCGCCGCTTTGGTTCCTGATTCTGTTCTTGATGAATTAAACAAAGCGGCACAGTAACAAAGGACTTCATTGATAATTTTTCTTCAGGAGGAAGACATGTCATTCTTTTCTACGTTAAAAACAGCTTTGTCTTTGAAGGAGAAACTTGCTGCTACTGGTGTTCTTGTTCTGATTTGCGCACTTGTTGGTGCCGGGTTTGCATGGGAACGTCATCAGCTAAAGCAAGCCTTGGATAAAATTGGCAGTCTTGATCAGGCTGTTAAGGAACGTGATAAGTCAATAATGGATCTTAACCAGACCATTGAGACGATGAACAAAGCAGATCAACATTTTCACAGCCAGGAAGTGAAAAATGAATCAGAACAAGCCAAGTATGCTGACAGGCAAATGGAACGAAAAGCAGAAGTTCAGAAACAACTGGTTGCGGCGGGTAATGTTCGCCAGCGCATTCCTGCTGACACTCAGCGGTTGCTCCGGGAGTCGATCAGCGAATTTAACGCCGACGCCGACAAAGGTTAACCACCCTGCCCCCAAAAGTGCGTTTATGTGCAGGATGCCAGAGTTTAGCAGTGAATATTTTGATGATCTGCCAGCGTATATCCTCGATACAGAAACGATGCTGATGGGAATTAACAGGAAGAATCGCAACGTCAATGATTACAACCGTGCTATCAGCGGTAACTAAAAGGAAAAACTATGTCCGATATGGAAATTGAAAAAGAGATTCTGGCCAAAGGCAAAACAGCACCACGCCTGACTCCTGATCACATCGAGAGTGTGATTGCCGAAGAGCATTATTTCACAGCTTTTGACGGCATTCGCGCTGCGCATGAAGGCGTTCGTGAGGTGCTGTCTGTTCATCCCTCTACGCGTAGCCTGACCATCTGTGTCTTGGTGCTGTGCAATGGATTCATTGTTACCGGGGAAAGCGCCTGTGCCAGCCCTAAAAATTTCGACGCGGAGATTGGCCGTAAGGTGGCCCGTAAGAACGCCATTGAGAAAATCTGGCCGCTGGAAGGTTATCTGCTGAAGCAAAAGCTCAGCGAGCAGATTTAATCAACTGTAGAAATCGTAATATCAACACTCATGACTTTACTTTGGCAGGAAGCCACTAAGGACAAACAACATGTTTGCGGTTAAACAAGAAATAAACAACGCTACTTCTTTGTTCGAAATTGAGAGTATTACCGTTGGATATCCTGGGTCAGATCAATTTAAACAGGCGTTCGAGATTGCTGAAGAACTGGGTATCAAAACGCCTGATGCGATTGAATATATCCCTGTTGCGTACGAAGATGAGGAGATGACAAAGGCAATCGGGGAAGAGCAAACTTTGAGTACAGAGCGTAAGGATGTACAGCGGGATGACTGTATCGCCGTGATTTGCTCTGGGGTTGCTTCTGAAATGTTCCCCGACCTCCCTGCCATAGGAGGTGTTGGTTATCAATTCCTCTACAAAGGTGATACGTTACGCATCTATACAAGTAGTTTGTTGATCGAAGAAGTAGGTACGGAAAACGACAACTAATTCGCTTCAACTCTTCACAGAAATCGGTCCTCAGTGGCCGGTTTTTCACTTATCCACATTATCCACTGGGTAGATCCAATAATTAGGTCCATACAGATCCCAATTAGATCCATATAGATCCCTGATCGTTGCAGGCCGCGCCACGTCTGGCTTAGAAGTGTATCGCGATGTGTGCTGGAGGGAAAACGATGTGTGCTGGCGGGATAAAAATGTGTGCTGACGGGTTGCTAATGTGTGCTGGCGGGATATAGGATGTGTGCTGACGGGAAAGCCTGGGTAGTTATCACCACTTATAAAAGCTATCCACATAATTCGGAAAAAGTAATATGAATCAATCTTTTATCTCCGATATTCTTTACGCAGACATTGAAAGTAAGGCAAAAGAACTAACAGTTAATTCAAACAACACTGTGCAGCCTGTAGCGTTGATGCGCTTGGGGGTATTCGTGCCGAAGCCATCAAAGAGCAAAGGAGAAAGTAAAGAGATTGATGCCACCAAAGCGTTTTCCCAGCTGGAGATAGCTAAAGCCGAGGGTTACGATGATATTAAAATCACCGGTCCTCGACTCGATATGGATACTGATTTCAAAACGTGGATCGGTGTCATCTACGCGTTCAGCAAATACGGCTTGTCCTCAAACACCATCCAGTTATCGTTTCAGGAATTCGCTAAAGCCTGTGGTTTCCCCTCAAAACGTCTGGATGCGAAACTGCGTTTAACCATTCATGAATCACTTGGACGCTTGCGTAACAAGGGTATCGCTTTTAAGCGCGGAAAAGATGCTAAAGGCGGCTATCAGACTGGTCTGCTTAAGGTCGGGCGTTTTGATGCTGACCTTGATCTGATAGAGCTGGAGGCTGATTCGAAGCTGTGGGAGCTGTTCCAGCTTGATTATCGCGTTCTGTTGCAACACCACGCCTTGCGTGCCCTTCCGAAGAAAGAAGCTGCACAAGCCATTTACACTTTCATCGAAAGCCTTCCGCAGAATCCGTTGCCGCTATCTTTCGCCCGAATCCGTGAGCGCCTGGCTTTGCAGTCAGCTGTTGGCGAGCAAAACCGTATCATTAAGAAAGCGATAGAACAGCTTAAAACAATCGGCTATCTCGACTGTTCAATTGAGAAGAAAGGCCGGGAAAGTTTTGTAATCGTCCATTCTCGCAATCCAAAGCTGAAACTCCCAGAATAAGTGTGTGCTGGAGGGAAGCTGCATTAAAAAAATGTGTGCTGCCGGGAAGGCTTGTCCAATTTCCTGTTTTTGATGTGCGCTGGAGGGGGACGCCCCGCAGTTTGCCCAGACTTTCCCTCCAGCACACATCTGTCCATCCGTTTTTCCCTCCAGTGCACATGTAATTCTCTGCCTTTCCCTCCAGCACACATATTTGATACCAGCGATCCCTCCACAGCACATAATTCAATGCGACTTCCCTCTATCGCACATTCTGGTCCTGCATCATCCCTCCAGCACACATCTAATAGCCTCATCGCCATTTCTTTACGTGCAATAATTGACGCACGAATCAAAAAAAGTTGCACGTAGCAGAATCAAGCGTACAATTCACTCATACGAAATGATAAGGAGATGATGATGAAACGCGATTACGGCGGTGTCGGCACCATAGCTCTTCGTGCAAGCGCATTACTTAAGGCCATGAGTCAGGATATTGAAGATCAGCGCAAAGAGTTCAATCAGACCGAGTATTATCAGACGTTCACTCGTAACGCTGTGGCAAAGTTGCCGAAGCTGAGCCGCCGCATTGTTGAGCAGGCCATCAAAGAGATGGAAGATGATGGGTACCAGTTCAACAAGAAACAGGTCGGTAACGTTGAACAGTACGCGCTGACCATCCAGAACGTCATTGATATCTATGCCCACCGTAAGATCCCCAAATATCGCGACATTCACAAATCGCCTTACGTTATTTTTGTCGTAAACCTGAAGGGTGGCGTATCCAAAACGGTTTCCACAGTCACGTTGGCGCACGCTCTGCGTGTGCATCAGGATTTACTGCGTCACGATCTGCGCATTCTGGTAATTGACCTTGACCCTCAGGCATCCAGCACAATGTTCCTCGACCATACTCACAGTATTGGTTCCATCCTGGAAACCGCCGCGCAGGCGATGCTGAACGACCTGGACGCGGAGACGCTACGCAAAGAGGTGATTCGTCCGACCATCGTTCCTGGCGTAGACGTGATTCCAGCCTCTATCGACGATGGCTTTGTTGCCAGCCAATGGAAAGAGCTGGTTGAAGAGCATCTTCCCGGACAAAATCAGTACGAAATCCTTCGACGCAATATCATTGATCGTGTTGCGGATGATTATGACTTTATCTTTATTGATACCGGTCCACACCTGGATCCGTTCCTGCTCAACGGTCTGGCGGCCAGCGATTTGCTGCTTACCCCTACCCCACCAGCCCAGGTTGACTTCCACTCAACACTGAAATATCTCACCCGTCTGCCAGAAATGCTGGAGCAACTGGAGGAGGAAGGCGTAGAACCGCGTTTGAGCGCCAGCATTGGTTTTATGTCGAAGATGACCGGCAAGCGCGATCACGAGACATCACACAGCCTTGCGCGTGAGGTTTACGCCAGCAACATTCTGGACTCTTCTCTGCCTCGTCTGGATGGCTTTGAGCGATGCGGCGAGTCTTTCGACACCGTAATCAGTGCCAACCCGCAATCGTATCCAGGCAGTGCAGAGGCGCTGAAGAAGGCACGAACCGAGGCCGAGCGTTTCACTAAGGCTGTGTTTGATCGAATTGAGTTTGTTAGGGGTGAGGCGGCATGAAAAAAATAGTTTCCCGTGGACGAGTGCTGGGCAAGAATAGCTCCGAGTTTGCTCGCATGCTTGAAGGCAGTGAAGGCACCAAAACCTTTACCCTAAAATCTGGCCGCCAGGCTAAATTTTTGCTTACCGTTGTGCTGAGTGGTGAGATTGAGTCGCGCACGTTCGTTGACCCGGCAGTTAACGGCCGCGATCAGTCTCTGCTCACCCCTGAGTCGGTAAGCGATATTTCCCGCACCATTAAATTGCAACAGTTCTTCCCGGCTATCGGTCGTATGGTTGGGGAGCGCATTGAGGTATTGGACGGATCACGTCGCCGCGCTGCGTGTATCTTCAATGAAACGAAATTTGAGATTCTGGTGACGAAAGATGAGATCAGCCTGGCGGATGCACGCCAGCTGGCCATTGATATCCAGACAGCCCGCGAACACACCCTGCGCGAACTGGGTAAACGCTTCGAGGTTATGTATGGTAAGAGCATGACCAAAGAAGAGATCGCCCGCGCTGAGAACATTTCAAAGGCTAAAGTTACGCGCGCGTTCCAGGCGGCAGCGGTGCCGGATGAGATGATTGCTGTCTTCCCTGTTGCCAGCGATCTCGCCCTGCCAGATTACCAGTTACTGCTCCAGATCTCCGAGGATGCCAACGCTAAAAGCGTGCCTATTGAAGAGCTGGTTGATACAGTGCGCGAACGAATTGCAGAGACTGAGGGCGCGAAAGAGGATAAAGCGAAGATACTGGCTATCTTCAAAGCGGAAAGCAAAAGCCTGAAGCCCGCGCCGGTTAAATCTGTGGTGGTTGAGAAGCTGCGAGACTTCTCTGACCGTCGCCAATATGCCCGAAAGAAGTCCGATCCGAAAAAACGGGTTGTCGCCTACGAGTTCTCCAGACTCCCGTCTGAAGTGCAAACTGAAATTGACGAAGCAATAAAAAAAATCATTGGGAAAATGTCTGCTGGGGAATAATCCCGCTGGTGGGAGGCGGCTTTAGCCCCCTCCCCTGTCTAAAATGTCCCGCGCCTATTTCATGTATAAACATATGATATATATAGATATTTATGAAAAATTTCAGACTGAAATTCCCACGGTTTCACGCCTGTTTTACTTGCCCCCCTCCCCCGCACAAAAAATTTAAAAAATTACTTTTAGCGAGAAAGTCAACAAGTGACTTTCAATAAAATCTCTTCCGAAAAGGGATTCACACAAGTGCCTTGTGTTTAAGGAAGAGTAAATTGAGTAACTTACGCGAATACCAGAATCGTATTGCAGATATCGCAAAACGCTCTAAAGCTGTGCTTGGCTGGGCAAGCACTGCGCAGTTCGGTACTGATAACCAATTCATTAAAGATGATGCCGCGCGTGCCGCATCTATCCTTGAAGCTGCACGTAAAGACCCGGTTTTTGCGGGTATCTCTGATAATGCCACCGCTCAAATCGCTACAGCGTGGGCAAGTGCACTGGCTGACTACGCCGCAGCACATAAATCTATGCCGCGTCCGGAAATTCTGGCCTCCTGCCACCAGACGCTGGAAAACTGCCTGATTGAGTCCACCCGCAATAGCATGGATGCCACTAATAAAGCGATGTTGGAATCCGTCGCAGCAGAGATGATGAGCGTTTCTGACGGTGTTATGCGTCTGCCTTTATTCCTCGCGATGATCCTGCCTGTTCAGTTGGGGGCAGCTACCGCTGATGCGTGTACCTTCATTCCGGTTACGCGTGACCAGTCCGACATCTATGAAGTCTTTAACGTGGCAGGTTCCTCTTTTGGTTCTTATGCTGCTGGTGATGTTCTGGACATGCAATCCGTCGGTGTGTACAGCCAGTTACGCCGCCGCTATGTGCTGGTGGCAAGCTCCGATGGCACCAGCAAAACCGCAACCTTCAAGATGGAAGACTTCGAAGGCCAGAATGTACCAATCCGAAAAGGTCGCACTAATATCTACGTTAACCGTATTAAGTCTGTTGTTGATAACGGTTCCGGCAGCCTACTTCACTCGTTTACTAATGCTGCTGGTGAGCAAATCACTGTTACCTGCTCTCTGAACTACAACATTGGTCAGATTGCCCTGTCGTTCTCCAAAGCGCCGGATAAAGGCACTGAGATCGCAATTGAGACGGAAATCAATATTGAAGCCGCTCCTGAGCTGATCCCGCTGATCAACCACGAAATGAAGAAATACACCCTGTTCCCAAGCCAGTTCGTTATCGCGGCTGAGCACACGGTACAGGCGGCGTATGAAGCACAGCGTGAATTTGGTCTGGACCTGGGTTCCCTACAGTTCCGCACCCTGAAGGAATACCTGTCTCATGAACAGGATATGCTGCGTCTTCGCATCATGATCTGGCGTACTCTTGCGACCGACACCTTTGACATCGCTCTGCCGGTTAACCAGTCCTTTGATGTATGGGCAACCATCATTCGTGGCAAATTCCAGACTGTATATCGCGACATTATTGAGCGCGTTAAATCTTCTGGTGCGATGGGGATGTTTGCTGGTGCTGATGCAGCATCTTTCTTCAAACAGTTGCCGAAGGATTTCTTCCAGCCAGCCGAAGACTATATCCAGACTCCGTATGTTCACTACATCGGTACCCTGTTCGGTAACGTGAAAGTGTACGAAGTACCTGCTGGTATTTGTAAGAACTTAACGACAGAGAACATTCAGTTCAGCTCGATGGATGTGCTGTGCTACGTCCGTGATGAAAATCCGGGTAAAGCAGGCTTCGTGACTGGTGATGCTGTCCCGGCTATCCCGTTCCAGCATCCGACCACTCCGGCGCTGGTCAACCGTACCACACTGTGGGGTTCGGCTATCAACGATATGCACCCACGCAACGGCGCTGATTACTTCACTCGTGTAACGCTGACAATGGCCAAAAAAGGCGGGCTTAACTTCATTAGCGGCGACACGATTGATGCCGGTGACTCTGAGTAATCAGGGGAAGTTCTCCGTTTAACATAGCGCCCCCGTGCGGGGCGCATAACAGGGAAAGTTATGTCTCAATATTCAATTCAACA
This sequence comes from Enterobacter sp. Res13-Sevr-PEC09-46, assembly GCF_015672585.1. NCBI lineage: Bacteria > Pseudomonadati > Pseudomonadota > Gammaproteobacteria > Enterobacterales > Enterobacteriaceae > Enterobacter > Enterobacter sp. Res13-Sevr-PEC09-46. The sequence goes on from NZ_JADABR010000035.1 coordinate 24,930, forward strand.
GTCATTAGGTAATGCATCCGGCGTCGCGGTTAGCCCGATCAATGCCGATGCGACGTTATCTACCGGTGTTGCATTAAATAGCAGCTTGTGGGCTGGTATTGGCGTATTTGCGCGTGGCAAGCCGTTTACTGTTCTTGCGGTTACTGAGTCCAATTACGAAGATGTTCTCGGCGAACCGCTGAAGCCGTCTTCCGGCTCACAGTTCGAACCAATTCGCCATGTATACGAAGCTATTCAGCAAACATCTGGTTATGTTGTTCGCGCTGTTCCGGATGATGCGAAGTTCCCGATTATTATGTTCGATGAATCAGGCGAACCGGCTTACAGTGCGTTGCCATACGGTTCTGAAATTGAACTTGATAGTGGCGAAGCCTTTGCTATCTACGTTGATGATGGTGATCCGTGTATTTCACCTACCCGTGAGTTAACCATCGAAACGGCAACAGCGGACAGCGCGGGTAATGAACGCTTCCTCTTAAAACTGACCCAGACGACTTCGCTCGGCGTGGTAACGACCCTGGAGACACACACTGTGTCTTTGGCGGAAGAAGCGAAAGATGACATGGGCCGCTTGTGTTATCTGCCTACGGCTCTGGAAGCCCGTTCTAAATATCTGCGCGCGGTTGTTAATGAAGAGCTGATTTCGACAGCGAAAGTAACAAACAAAAAATCGTTGGCGTTCACTGGCGGTACCAACGGCGATCAGTCGAAAATCTCAACCGCTGCGTACCTGCGTGCGGTGAAAGTGCTGAACAATGCGCCGTACATGTACACCGCTGTTCTCGGCCTGGGGTGCTATGACAATGCGGCGATCACTGCGTTAGGTAATATCTGTTCTGATCGCCTGATTGATGGCTTCTTTGATGTCAAACCGACATTGACGTACACGGAAGCGATCTCTGCTGTTGAAGATACCGGTTTACTTGGTACCGATTATGTAAGCTGTGCTGTCTATCATTTCCCGTTCTCCTGCAAAGACAAATGGACCCAATCCCGCGTGGTCTTCGGTCTGTCTGGCGCGGCGTATGCGGCGAAAGCTCGTGGCGTCAAGAAAAACTCCGATGTCGGCGGTTGGCATTACTCACCGGCTGGTGAAGAACGTGCCGTCATAGCTCGTGCATCACTTCAGCCGCTGTATCCTGAAGACACCCCGGACGAAGAAGCTATGGTCAAGGGCCGACTCAATAAAGTATCTGTAGGTACTTCGGGCCAGATGATCATCGATGATGCTTTAACTTGCTGCACGCAGGACAACTATCTGCATTTCCAGCACGTCCCATCCCTGATGAACGCAATCAGCCGTTTCTTTGTCCAGTTAGCCCGACAGATGAAGCATAACCCGGACGGCATTACTGAGTCTGGCCTGACTAAAGGGATGACCAAACTTTTGGATCGCTTTGTCGCCTCCGGCGCTCTGGTGGCTCCTCGTGATCCTGATGCTGACGGTACAGAACCGTATGTGCTGAAAGTTACGCAGGCGGAATTCGATAAATGGGAAGTAGTCTGGGCCTGCTGCCCGACTGGCGTAGCCCGTCGTATCCAGGGCGTACCGCTGCTTATTAAGTAAGGGAATACAATGAGCAAAAACTTTTTTCAATCCGGGGCATTTTTGGGGAATGGACTGTCTCGTTTCGCTTTGAACTCTGATCCTGTGCAGCTGATGGAGTCTGCCCGAGCAAGCGCTGAACCGCCAACAGATCCGGTTATTAATAATAATCCGGAACCGGCGGCACAGACTAACGATAACGTTCCATCTGCCCAGGCTCCTGAGCAAATCCTGGAAGGGAAAGACGGTAAAGAATGGACCGTCGAACAGGCGCACCAGATGATTCTGGAAGCTGCAAATCGAAGTGCTATGCAAAATGCGTTGAGTGATGCGGCCGACGCCGTTTTCGCCTGGGCTGATAGCGGTGATCTGACTTTCGACTCCCTTGATGGTTTCGTTCAGGCTATCGCTGGTATCTCTGATGACGACGACTCCGAAGTTACAGAAGAACAGGACGATGCCTATAACGAAGCATGGGCAAATGTTGCTGACTTCCTCGCAGCATGCGGTGTAGATGATGACCTGATCGAAGCACTGGCTGACGATGAAGACGACGACGCAGCTGCTGATGTTGGTGCCTCTATCGCTGGTTTAGATAGCGACGACCGCGACGAACTGGAAGCGGCGTTTGTTGTTGCTGGCACTTCTGATGAAATGCTGACTGAAGCATTTAAGAAGGTTGTTCGTAACGGTGAGATCAAACTCATCCGTAAACGCCTGCGTAAAAAACGTCTGACTGCGGCTCAAAAATCGGCGCTGAAAAAAGCGCGTCGAAAAGCCCAGACCGGCGCGGCAAAACTTGCCCGCAAAAAGTCAATGAAACTGCGCCGTAAGCGCCTTGGCTAAAGGAGGAGGCCGGAGAACTCCGGCCTTTAACTTGAATGGCACCTATTCCTTATGGGGTTTACAGCCAGGCTGACGGTGTATCGCCATATCTGAAAGTTACTTTAACGAACTCTCAGTACCAGGTTACCGGATATATCAGCCAGGGAGCGGCAATGAACATGGCCCAGAATTGGGAAGCGCCGTTTACCGGTATGTCCATGGGATCTGTTGCTGGTGCCTTCAGTGGTTTTGCGCAGGTTGGTACTGAAACAACGTCGGTTGCCCGTTGGAACAGCTTAATGGTTTGGGAAGGGGGAACACCGCCGACTTTCACGCTGCCAGTAACTTTCATCGCTTTGTTTGACCCATTCACGGAGGTTTCAGGAGCTATCGCCGCATTGTCAGCGATGATTAGCCCGGAACTTAAAGATGCCAGTATTGGTGGTCGAATCCCGGAGCGTGTGACGCTAAACATTGGTCGCCGGATCAACATCATTGATGTCGCTATCCAGGACATAAGTTTCGATCTCGATGCGCCCAGGGACAGCAATGGACATTTCCTGAAAAACACCGTCAACCTCCAGTTGACCGGTTCTTCGATATATAACAGCTCCGATATTGTTCGGGCGTTCCAGTAAAAGGATTTTATATGGGGCACAATAACACTAAGGGAAACCGTAAATTTATTAAGGGCCGCTATACTGCCAACGCGGCCAAAGGCGAACGACTGGTATCTTCTGAATTCCAGCTCACTTTTGCAGGCCATGAAGATATCAGCGTACTGGTTCGCACGTCGCAAATTCCTGAAATGACCCGCGAGGATGTGGAGGACTATGGTCCGAATGGTGTGAAGTTCAACCAGCACGGTCCAATTCGAAACTCAGGGGAAATCCAGGTCCAGTGCGTGGAGACTATCGAAGGCGATATTCTTCAGTTCATTAAAGATCGCATTGCGGCGAAGGACTATGTTGATATCACGATGGCTGCTACCCCTGAATCCAAATCTTCCGGGGTTAACGCTGTGACAAAAGCTGCTACAACAATTGAAATGTTGGACTGCAAAATCTACAGTGATGCAATCGACTTTAGTACCGAAGATGTGACTGCCGCTGTGCGCCCGTCACTTCGTATCGTCTACAACTGGATTGAGTGGGATTAAGAGTCATCCCTTGTATTTTAAAGCTCCTTCGGGAGCTTTTTTATTTGGAGAGGAAAGGGTGCATTGAGGATACCTGACACACGAAGAGTGGCGAGGATCTCTCCCCGCCAGGTCTCTTACCTTTCAGATTCGTAGGCTGTGAAGACAGTGACCTCCGTCTGGCCGGTTCGGATTCGTACCTCGCAGAGGTCTTTCCTCGTTACCAGTGCCGTCACAATGACGGTTAAACAGATGACGATCAGAGCGATTAATATCGCTTTTTGCTGCTTCATAGCCTGCTTCTCCTTGACCTTTTGGTCGGTAAGAGGCTAATCTACGTATGCTAAGCATAGATATTGCCTCAGATTAATGTTAAGCGTCTTGCAGGACGCGTAATGTTATCTGGGGCTTTCTTCTATCTGCTTTTCGGGTAATGCCTGAAGCAGATAGCCTCAAGCACCCGCAACGATTGTATCAATGTCTGGCTTTTTTTCTATAGAAATCACCTGGAAGGGTGAATATCCACATCAGAAGAAATGTTGCAGCAAACATGATCCCTAATGGCCAGACCGCGCCAAAGAAAATCCATACTAAGATCTCCTCTGCTTGTTCTTTGCGGTCGATATCGACAAGCATTTTTCGGCTGATCATGTATACACAGAAACCAATACAAACATATCCTGCAAAAGCGATCGCTAACTGTAAAAAATCAGATTGCATCTCCGACCTCAAACTGAAAACGCCAGGTGACTCCAGATTAGAGCAATCTATCACCCTCTAAATCCTGCCGGTATACCCCATTGTTCGTTATCTTTATTTTTGGCTAAAACCGCATTAAGAGCTTCGTTTACCGTCATGCAATGCGGCAAATTATCGAAGTTTGATACCCCGCCAATATCAGGAGAACGCTTGTTCTTCAGGTAAGCATATTTCCGCGCTGCCGCCTCTACTTTCTGCTTGAACTCATGTTTTTGAGCGCGTTTTTTGGATAACCGCAGATTGTCAGCCTTTGCTTTTGCCTCGGCGATCCATGAAGTCAGTTTTTTGAGGCTGGTCGTTTCGGCACCGCCGGAAACTGATCTTTTTGTTTTTTTAATTTGTGACTTCTTATTCTTTATTGCCACGTCATCCTGACAGGGGGAGGGGGTATCATTTTGACATGGGGGTGTGGATAAAAAATTAAATAAAGCCAATGTCTTAGCGAGAACAGCTTTAACCTTGGTTGCCGCTGAAGAGATCTTTAATTTGCTTTCAATCAGCGCATTTTTGGCTTGTTGTGCGAAGGCCAAAAAGGATGGTGTAAACCGGTACAGGTTAGCGCGACGTTCACGGTGATCGCCGATAACAATCTCTACAGATAGAATTCCTTTGTTTACAGCTTCACGGAATGCACGAACGACGGTTGATTGGCTATAACCAGTTTCTGCCGCGATCAGGCGGTGAGGCTTGTGAATGAAGTATTCACTGGTTGTTGCCGCGAGATTTGCACATTGCGACAGGATATGCCCGGCGCTACGGGATAGACCGGAGTGTGTTACAAAGCAGGCCAATTCATAGCCAGAAAAAGTAAAATCGCTCATCGTTATACAGCTCAGGAAAGTGACTTTAGCCAGCATTACAATGCTGGTGGTTCTTACTACGTCTGTTAGCGCGTTGCCGCGACAGGTACCAGCACACCAGCATCAAGCAATCGCTTCATCAGCCACTGCTGACCTTTGCCGGTTATACGAGTCGTGAAAGAAATCCTGCTTCCATTGCTTGTATCGATCACGGTTTCTTTAAGGGTGAAATACCCACGGGATATGTATTCTTGTTTGGGGACGTTCCTGCGTTCACCGGTTGCGATCAGAATTCCGTTATCACGCAACCAGGTGAAGAGATAGTTTTGGCCCAGGCCGAGCACTTTGGCATAGTTGCCGATTAGAACTCCGCTGGCGGTAGCAACGCGTTCGGCGAATTCGACTTTAGGTGCATCCATAAGCATTTTTTGCTCCAGCCGTTGCTTTTGCTCTGCCAGGTCGGCAGCCAAACGGAGAGCTTCAGGGAGACTCTGCGGAATAGCAGGTTGTAATCTTCCGGCTCGATAGTCGATAAATGTCTGGTTTACCTTCAGCCGAAACGCGGGAGAAATCCAGCCTGCGTACTCCACAGCGAGCAATTCATGGGCAAAAGTGCCGCCGCCACGGCCTTCGAAAGAAACTATGCAATTCTGCATAGTTTCTTTTTCAAGCTCTTCGATGAGCTGTTTGGCTGACAGCGTTCTTAGCCATTGAGCTGGCGCTTTATGGGCACCGAGTCCGCTCGCTCTGTGTAGAGCATTAAGGTTGTAACGGCCAGCGCGGTCGGTCGTAATTTCAACACCACAAATAACAGGCAGAGTGGTTGAAGGATCGACATTTTGATGAAGGTTTGATATATTCATATCCGCATTGAATGTTTGTTGCATTTTTTCTCCAAATTTGCATCAACCTTCAATCACCAGCTCGAAATGGTGATTCTTTGCACTTAGAAAACGAAATTTATTAGAGCAAATTTTTCTGACTCGATCCAGATCGGGTTGGTCGATCTGCTCAGAAACCTGCCAGTTTGCTGGCAGGTTTTTTCTTTTGTTAACCTATTGCTACTGGTTTTAACAAACCAGCATCAAGTAGCTTGCGAGTTAACCACTGCTGGCCTTTACCCGTTAATTGGGGCGTCAGCCGTATCTGGTAGCCATTTTCATCATCCAGCACCACTTCTTTCACCGTGAAATATCCGGCGTTGATGTACTGCTGGCGCGGTACGTTTTTGCGCGCACCAAAAGCCATGAGAATGCCGTTCTGGCGCAACCATGAGAAAAGGGCGTTTTGCTTAAGTCCAACGACCTTTGCAAAGTTCCCGATCAGGATTCCATTAGCCACTGATACCCGGTCGGCAAAATCGACTTTAGGGGCTGCGGCCACCAGCTGTTGTTCCAGCTGCAATTTCTGTTCTGCCAACTCGGCAGCCAGGCGTAGGGCTTCTGGTAATGTTTGGGGGATCGATGGGGTAGGGGAGTTTGCCTGCTGCAATTCTTCCAGTTTGTCGATCAGCGAACGGCGGACCGCTTTCGATTCGCGCGCGGCGACTCGCAGGGCTTGTTTGTAGGTCATGGTTATGACAACCATAGGCGTACCGCCACCTGGCGGCACGGTTGCACTTTTTGTGTAACCGTCCTCACCTTCTAATTCGTCGAGTATTTTTTCGATGAATTTGTTGTTCCGAACCTCTGGTTCCCCACATAACTTACGCGCTTCATTGACCATCTTTAACAGTGTCAGGCTGTCGATTGTGTCTCCGGTGGTGGGGATGACATTCACGGCTGGTGCTGGCGTTGCTGAAGCAACAGGTGCTGGTTTTTTAACATTCAAATTATTACTGGTCATTCTATGTGCCTCCTTTCTCATTTCTGCTGCCACCGTTGCGTAACGTAGACGTCCTTGTTCAATCAAATAATCCCTGATCTCGGCTATCAGTAGCCTGTTGATCACAGCCTTATCTGTTCGGGTATAAAAACGCCTGGTTATCATGAAATAGTTGGCAATTGCGCCGGGGATCTCCCGTGTCGGTATACAGGCAGTATGCAGGGCGATCGCTTCGGCTATGTCATTACGGGTGACGAGAGGTTTTTTCATAAACCCCCCTGAACGTCGGCAGAGAAGGGGAGGCTCCAGTAACTAAGTGAATTGCGCGAGTTAGTTGAAAAACGGGCAGTAAAAATGCAGGGGCCATCAGGCAATTGAGAGCGTGCTTCGTCTTCAGTTGCTGCGATAACGAAGTGATAGTGGTGTTTTTTACAGGAATAGAAACGCCAGATGAATTCTGGGCGTGCGCAAGGATTGGCATTAACCATAGTTACGGCCTCACAATCAGGTTTAACAACCTGCTACCCGCTGCTAAACAGGTGGCAGGACGTGACGGGGTTAGCAGACTGGCGATTGTGAAACCAGCAGGCCGAAGCCTCCCCATCACGCCCCACCATAATTTGGGCGTAACGCGGTTTTACGGACACAAAAATACCGCAATATCGGATATCTGCGGCTGTCCGCACAATCATTCAGGCTGCTAAACCCGGTCGCAGAATTTGCTACGACGGCGGAACTATAAGCCTGAACGATTAAAAGGTCAATATGATGCGAAAAGATAGCATTCGTGACTTAAAAATACAAATTTATTAGAGCATTATCTGCTTAATAAATACACAATTGGATCTGATAACCTCTTTTTTTTAAAGGCGAAAATATGTACCCTAAATGGGTTATAAGGCAGGTGAGGTTATAATGAGAAAACTATTACTATCGTTATTATTTATGGCTGGGACTGTTAATGCAGCATCAAGCGTAAAGGAGATTTGTACCGATTATACGAAATACCTTTGGCAAGTTTACGCCTTTGCGATCAATGACTATTAATCCATGCGTAGGAGTGGATTTATGCTGATTCGTTTGTTTTTAGTGCTTTCCTTTTTAACATTTAATGTTTTTGCTGATGAAGTTGACTTTTCGAAGGTAGATTGTAATTCAGTGGAAACAAGAAAAGCTCTTATTGAAGAATATAACGAAATATTATCGTCATATGGAATAACAGTGGTTGATTCTTATAATCAAAAAACTATTCAGAAAGGAATAAATAAACTGATCTGTTATGGGGCTTACCAATATTCAGATGGCTCTTCGGAGTATGTTATTTATAAAGCATACCCAAATAGTCTTGGTGAATTAATTAGTGAGTTTAAACCGATTAATGAGTGAATGGAAAATGAAATTATTTAATGTAATAACATTTTGTTGTGCTATTTTTGCTGGAAGCGCGATAGCTGATAATAAATTGCCAGATTGGCTTTCTACCTCAAAGAAAGATTATGATTTAGTAAGGGCATTCTATTTGTCTGGATTTGCTTCGAAAGCAATGAACAATCAATTTGGTTATCATTTGCCATCTGAGTTGGTTAATGATTTTAAAGATAATGAATTTGCTGCTCAGGAAAAATGGAACACAATTCCAATTGTGTATGGTGAAATAAAATCCATAAGAATGGTGAATAATAAACCAATTGTAGAGTTATTTACTCCAGGGGAAAATGCAACGCCACTAAATTATATCAAATTGAAAATATTGGATTCAAAGCAAGACTCTCTGTTAAAACTAAAAAAAGGGGATGATATATATGCAGTGTGCTCAGGTGCTAATTTTAGCTTAGTGCCAATTCTGAGCAACTGCACTCCTGCAACAGACGTCATTGATGCTGCACTCTCTTTTTCTGGTGAATATATGTTCCCTGCTTTTGATTCTTTTTCGCCTACTAAGCAAAACGTCAAATATATATTCACAAATCAAGATCCTGTTCAGATGATGAATTTTATAGGGTACCTATCCTTAGTCGATACAACGAAGGATAAGAAAAAAATGGATATGGTTCGTAAGTGTACGCCTTGGAAGCCGGAATGTTCACAACAATTCGTTGATGTAATGGAAGGATTTGATAGCATCATGTATAAATATGAGGGAGAATTTAAAAATTACATAGAATTAAAATAGTATTTGAAAGGATAGTCAATTTAAGTTTTAAAAAAACGCCCATTAAAGGGCGTTTTATTGTTTTACTCAAAACAACCTGATTATGTGATAACCATATCATATCCCTCATTCCACCTACACTGATTACCCCCCAGACAACAATATTCCTACTCAATGAACAAATGACTACTCGTAGAATCGGTTAACACACCAGATTCTACGAGGTTTCAATGACACCACGACAATTACTCGAAGACGTCAAATCCCGCTTCACACCTTTGATTGCGGATGAACCTGCCTTACTGGAATCCCTGCTAAGAAAAGCATTGGGAACCTACCAGGATAGAGCGGGGCACATCAAGCGGATACGCTTCACTGATCAGGCCAGTAAATCACTTGCTTGCCCTGCTGATTTTCTTGCGCTCGTATCGGTTACAGATCACACCGGCGATCTTGTCTACTCCGACGTTTACGATGGGAATATCGAGCTTGAAGATACCCATCGAGCGGTATACCCACTGAATGTGTCATATCTGGCTAATTTGCGTGATATGGATCTGGATAATGGAGAAGTGCCACCTGAAATCATTGGGTTACTTTCTGACTATCTGGAAGTGCTAATCGCGATACCTAACACTGATCGCCTGCGAAGAATATCTATCGCGGGGAAACTCGATGCCAGCAATTTATCCGACGAGAACACGCTGTATCAGCGGAAGCTGGATCTGGAAGAGAAAATGAGCGCAACAAGGGCAATTATCCCGGGAATTGTTCTTTTCTCATCCATGTTGAAGTGAGGGGGCTGATATGGGGCTTAATGTTGCTTCAGTAAAGTCTTATGTATCTTCGGCATTAACGACGACATTATTTGGCTCCGGCGTTGGTGAGCGGGAAGTTGGTAAGCTGACGTCAATCATCATGAACAAAATGCTGTTCGCGCAAGGATGGCAGTTCTCTGTCGAAGTTGATGGACTGGAGGGAGCAGACTTCTTTGCCAAAGATATTACCTACCACGATTACAGCATCGAATATGAAACGATTAAAATCGGCGGAGGGAATATCCTTCAACCAACGGAGCGTTCGCCAGGGCAGATAACAATGATGGTCAGGGATACCGTTGATGGCCTCGTTTTGGACTGGTTTAAGACGGCAAAAAGTCGGGTGATTAATCCAGACGGTACCGGGAATATACCGTCTAAATATTTGCTCAATGTGCGTATTTATCGGTTGCTGTCTTCCGGCTTAACCAAACTGGAAAATGAGATGACTGTATTCCCGGTCACTACCGGCGATGTCACCTATGCGCGGGATCAGGTTACGGAATTTAAGTCATTCCCAATGACCTTCGCATTGCACAGCACGTTTAACCAATCCTCAAGTTCTTTGGCTTCCCTTCTGGGCTTTAGTTTTTCTCTTTGAATTAAGGAGCAAGGATGCTTTTACCCCTTTTCCCGCTACCATCGCGGCCAACTGAATTGATCCAGTTCCGTCAGCCAAATATTGCTGATGCGATGCGTTTCAACTCGATAACACCGGAGGAACAAGAACAACAGACAACGGCGTATTTAAAAGCCTTGCTGGCTGAACCCGCGAAACATGATCCCCTGACATGGACGGCGCAGGACCGGATTACCGCGTTATGGTGGATATTTACCGGCTCCCGTGAAACACCGGTCGAGACATTCACTTACACCTGTAAACATTGCGGTAAAGAGCATTATTACGATTGCGATATGAATGCTCTGGCTGAAGATATCCAGGTCCTGGAAGTGGAACCTTTCATTGACGATATTGAGGTGTCTGTAGAGGGAGTACCTTATCAATGGCGTATCGTGCCGCTTGATGGTTGGGCAATGGAAATGCTGGAGATGCGCCGTGCAGCATTGCCACCTGAAGACGACGCGGAATTCAAAGAAGCGATCGTTGATTTGCGTTTTTGGGAATTCGCTTATCAGTGTGAGCTTTATAACGATGTTAGCGATACTCGTGAAGATCAGGCTGAGCGTCGTTATGAAACGATTAAACGGATGGCCATTGATACTGAATTTATGAAGCTGGCGGCACACATCCGACTGGCTCATGAAAAGCTCGAACATGGTTTACCGTGCTACATCGATAAAGGTGAAATGCGTCTTCGTCTCCCGCCGCATAAATGCCCAAATCAGGATAAAAAGGAGTCCACAGAGGGTGCGTATACCCGTCTGTGGGTGCCCTTTCGGGCTACCGACTTCATTCCACAGGTGGGGATTGAAAAGCTATCAGACCTTAGTGTCCAACCTGGTTTTGTATGGGGGTATACCGATTCAGGACGCTGAAAGGCTTACTGAATCCTATGCGTTTTTCCTGTTGGAGAAACTGGAAGAAAAACTTAAACCGAAACGGTAGGCGATAAGATCATGGAAAGAAAAAACGCCAACATTGACGATGTTATAAGGACAGTTGAAACCGCCAGTGCAAAAGAGCTGGAAGAGCTTGCAGGTATCCGGGAAGCTGTTGAAGATTTGAAAGGGGGACGCGTTGCAACTGTTGATCCTGTCTCTCGCAGTGTGTCGGCATTAAATCGCACAATCGAAAATTCCCGGCCAGACTTTGTGGCCAATGCGCCATCAGTGGACCCTATTGTTGAGGCAATGAAACGGCTTAATTTAGGGGACGTTTCTCGTGTAGTTCAGGAAGATGTTGCTCAACAGGAACAGCGGGCCAAATCAACCACACCAAAGGGTAAAAAACGACGCAGGAAGGCTATACCAGAGGATGTAAAGGCACAACGGACCGAAGCAGCCGAACACGCTCGCGAAATGTTCGGTCAAAAAGGCGGTGCGCAAAAAAGCCAAAACCAACGCGATGCGCGTGGTCGTTTTATTGGAAAGTCAGGGAGTAAGGCCGCAGCGGAAGATGCCCGTGCTGAACGAGCAGAAAAGGCCAGGCGAAAAGAGGATGATGAGCGTCTAAATGCTGAATCAGGTTTATTAAAAAAACTGTCAAAAGTAGCTGAAGGCATAGGTAACCCTTCAGAGACTCGTGCTGTCGATGCGTTAGGTTATGCCGTTGCAGGTCCATTGTGGGCAGCAGGGAAGGAGCTTGGCGGGATATCAAAAGAAGTTGGCGGATCGCTTAATGGTGCCAGAAAGTCTATTGCCGATGTGATTCGTGGCAATGACGATAACAGCCGTAGAAAAGGTTTTTTTAGGCGTAAATCGCAAAATAGTGCCGATGTCGTTCAGGTTAACACCCAAAAACGGACGGTTCAGGAACTTCAGGAGCAGACCAGCGAAATTAAAGAGGGCAATGACAAGATTCTCAGCGCCCTTGATCAGATAGCCAAAAACACCGGGAAAAAGAAGGGCGGCTTGCTGTCCAAACTATTTAGCCTGTTAGGGAAGGGGGCCGGTGGCGTCGCGTCGTTGTTAATGGGGCGTGGCATGCTGAAAAAAGCTGGAGCACTCGCTTTTGGCGCTCTGGGGGCAAAGAAACTTGTAGGAATGCTACGCGGTGGTGGTAAGAAGACTCTCGCCCATGAAGGCGGAGATTTGGCTGCCCGGGCAGCAGGTAAACTTGGATTAAAGGCAGTTGGTAAAGGGGCGTTACGCGCAATTCCCCTAGTCGGCACAGTGGTTGGAGGTATTTATGATGCGGTAACCGGTTGGAATGATACAGAAGCGCAACGTCGAGCGTTTGGGCTTAAATCAGGACAAGATCCATCATTCCAGCAAAAAGCCGCTTATACGTTAGCTAATATTCTTGATATGGGGGGACTGGTATCTGGTATTAGCAGCGCCATTGGTGAGGTTCTCAAATCACTTGGATTTGAGGATATCGGCAATATGTTGCAATCATTTTCGACGGAAAGTATTGCCCATGCCATTGATAGTGGGATTACCAACTTAGAAACATATATTTCTAACCTTGGCGACACCATTTCTACCAAGTTCGATGATTACACAGCAAAGATTGGTGATGCTGTTTCAGCATGGTTTAGCGATACATCTAATAAGCTGCTTGAAAAGCTGGATGCCATCAAAGACTTCTTTACTGTCGATAACCTGAAACAGGTTTTCAGTGATGCAATTGATAGTGCAATTGATTTCATTAAGAACCCAGGGAAACACATTAAAGAGGCGGCTGGTAATATTTGGGATGGGGTTAAAAATTTACCAGGTAAAGCATTAGATGCAGCGGTTGATGCCGTTAAAAATACCCCTGCGGCAATGATTGTATCAAAAATACCCAATCCGATCGGCGAGGCTAATGCGAAAGAAATCACTCCAGAGTTAAAAGCTCCGGTTAATAGCCACCAGGAGACATCTGATTCTAAAACTGAATCCGATGCCAAACAGACTAATATTGTTACCCGCGTGATAAATGCGGCACTGGACACGGCGAAAGATAGCAATAAAACAGTTAAAGAAACTGCTAATCAGATTATCAATGCAAATGCCGTAGAAACGGGCAATAGCGCGTTGCAGAAAATTGATAAAGCTATTGGTCAAAATAGCTCGTCATCATCGTCGCTTAATACCACTGGCACCAGGAATGACATTCAGAAAGCTGCGGATACCTACAACAATGGCAACTTGGATGTAAAAGTCGGAAGTCTTGGCGCTGAAGGTAAGGCAAATCTCGATAAGTTGGCTCCGTATTTTGCCGAACTAGAGAATAAATACGGTCTTCCAGAAGGCACTCTTTACGCGATTGCTGCAACTGAATCTGGTGGTAATCCGTATGCAAAATCCCAAACCGGTGCTCTGGGGATGTTTCAGTTCACGGGGATTGCTCGTGAAGAGACTGGCTTAGCTGAAGGTGAATCGTTTGATCCTGTGAAATCGGCAGAAGCTGCGGCTCTTCTCATGAGCAAATATCTGAAGCAAGCCAATGGAGACTTAAACGAGGCCATCACTGCATATAATGCTGGGTTTGGCACTATCAATAAGTGGAAAAAAGGCACAGGTGACTTATCGAAAGAAAACCGTGAGTACGCGATCAAGGTCAATACTCATCGTGCTCGCTATTTAGGTGGTGAAATCTATACACCTGGAGCAGGAGCACAGGGTGGGGCGCAATATGGAGTGAGGGGACCACTGCCTGATAACGCTGTTATCGATCAGTCTACTGGCCTGGCGTTTACCCCTGGTGATAGCCCGTTTGAGAAAGGCGGTCTGGTAGACAAAATTGGCAATGCTGTTGGCGTTAACGATCTGGTCAACAAATTCATGAATGGCCGGGGTATGCGTCGGGAAGTCGTTCAGGGAACGCTCGAAGAACGTGCACGAGGGAAGGGGACCGCAACAGCAGCTGGCAATGTGTATGTTGATACTCCGATGCCAGTTGAAGAGGCGCGTCCGGTGGCCAGCAACTCAAGTTACTTTGACCAACTCGGCGCACAAATGGGGATTGATGGGCTATTTGATAAACTCCGCAACTCGCCGGGGATGCGGAAAAATAATGCGCCTGAACCAGCCTCCACGTCCCAGGTGACGACTGCCGCCAACGATTTGCAGCAACCAACCGGTCGTATGCAGATAGACGGACAGGTTATTAGTGACCTTGGCGGCTCCGGTGCCAAGCCGACAATGCAGTTGGCTGATAATACCGTTTCACTTGATGGTGAAACGAAGCGGCTGTTTGCGCAGATGACCTCATTGCTTGCCAGGATTGAAGAGCACACTAAAGACTCGGCGAAAGGCCAGGGAACTGTCGTAAAGGTCAGCACGCCTCAACCGGGCGTTATGCGCACGGTGCCACTGTCAATTGATGATCCGTTGATGAATGACTACGCGAGAGTTGATTGATGGCCAACAATAATGAAATTGATCCTTTACTGACGCTGGAGTTATCCGGCGTAAAAACGTATGAGTCCCAGGAGGAGGCCTGGGGCGCTCGTTTATATGAGTGGCTAAACACTTATCAGGGTGAGGTATACGGAGATCCGTCATGGGGCAATGTTTTACCGCAGTTTAAACACGAACCGACCAACTTGTCGCATGTTCAAATTGCGGTTGAGGCAATGCTGTTGCAAAAACTGACGGTAGATTTACCTGACATACCGATTTCTGGCTTGTCAGTAGCCGAGGGAGATGCTTTTGATAAGTTGAAAATATCCATTCGTATCAGGGATATAACTATCACACAGGACGTGGTGCTATGAGTAAAACAACACCGACTAAAGACAGTATTCGTGCAGAGTTTGAAGAGCTTGTCGAGAAAGATTCATTCTGGTCGAAGTTTGTCGGCTCTCAATTTGTCTCGATGCTGACATTGTTTATTACCCAGATTGTCTACAGGTGCTTTCAGTATGCCGATGCGGCGCTGGCTGAAGGCTTTATATCGACCGCGACGCGGCGTTCCTCTATCCTGGCAGCGGCAGAAACGAATAGTTACGTTGGTACCAAGCCAACACCGTCATCGGGGATGATTGAGATCACCGCCACAAGTGAAGATGCCCCAGCGGTAATCCCCAAAAACATGCCTTTAATATCTGACGACCAGTACCCTTACATGACTATGGATGTATGCAGGTTGGTTGACGGCACCGGTACGGTAGAAGTGGCACAGTTGGAAATCCAGGAGGTGACATATACCGTTACGGCAGCCAAAGAATTTCTGGAAGTCGTGTTATCAAAGGCTCTCACTGCTGTCTGCTGTAAGCTGGAAGTATTCGTGACGACCGATGGTAAGACCACGCAGTGGTCTTCCAGCACTATGTTCCGGTTAGCCGGTAGTAAAAGCCAGGTCTACGTTGAGTTTTATAAGCCATCCGAGCAGTTGGGGGTTCGATTCGGTGATGGGCTAATTGGGCAAATACCGCCAGAAGGCTCGACCATTACACTTAAGGTATGGTGCACCAACGGAGATATAACCCTGGTTGCTGGCCAAAACCTGACTCCTGTCGATTCTGCGGCTAATTTAGCTAATTTGATTTCAGTTAAGACAACGACACCCATAACCGCAGGTACCGATGCCGAAACAACGGAGATCACACGTAATCGTGCACAATATTACCTTGCCTATGATGATCAGGTCGTATGGGGCGGGGACTATACGTATTTTCTGGTGCGTAACATCCCGGGACTGTCCTGGGTAAAGGCATGGGGCGAAGGCCAGCAAGAGAAATTAGATGGTGCTTATAATGTTCGGAATATCAATAAGATATTTATTTCAGGATGGCATCCAAACAAAAGCCAGTCAGAGCTTGAAGAAATGATCCTGGCTGCCTTTAAGAAGGTGCCGAATGAGTTGAACAAGAAATTCTCGTATAAAGAGGTCAGAAAACTCCCCTTTAAGATCACCATCACTGGGCGGATATCGGCAAGCCTGACCATTGAGAACGTGACTGATGAGCTGAAGTCGGCACTGGAAACAAAATTTGGGCGTGACTCAACTTTCTTTGATCCGAACCGTGTCGGCAAGTACATCCTAATCAAGAAAAAAGACGTTTGGGCATTTATCGAAACGCTGGGTTATTTCCGCGACTTTTATCTGGAATTTGTCGAGTGGAATGAGTCCAACGGCTTTTACGATTTCGTTTATCTGGATACAGAAAACTCCACCTTTAATATTTCGTATGAGGAGGAGTGATGCAGCGTTCCTGGTTTAATAACCGGCTTACATCAGCTAAGCAAAAGTCATTACTTTATAAATCATTGGCTGATTTGGTTCAGTCAATGATGGACACCTTTGTTGACCCATGGTTGGAGCGAATTACCAACCGGAAGTCTATTTTCTCCATGAGCAAGGAGGATCTGGAGACTAGGACAAATGAACTTGGCCAGTTTTTTACTATCAGGACGTCGAATTCATCTTCCGTTCCGATGTTGTTACAACAGCGGTTTGATGAGATCCATTTTAAGGGTACTGAACGCCCTATAAACCAGACAATTTATCGCGAATTTAACGGTATATCGGTTTTATGGGATCCCATATATGCTCCGGTGGACTTTGAACGTCATCCCTATGGCACGGTCCTGATTCCAGAAAGCACACTGGAAACCACCGGCGGCACATTCGGCGAGATGTTTCTGACTTCCAGAGGAATGATCAGTATTCCCATAAACGACCTGGCCCGGACAATGGGTATTACTGGAACGATAGATCAGTCCGCAATTACAGAAGAAATTCTCAGAAAGTTTAATCAGTTCGTAAAGCCTCTACTGCCACTGCATATAGTGTTTGATGGGCTTACGCTCTATTTGTCGGTTGTTGTAAATGAACAGGCCGACATGATCACTTTGAATGAGATTTCTGATACCGAAAAAGCATTCTGCTGGTTTGAAACTTCGGATACAACTTCGCTTACTGAAGTTACGTCGATTAACGCCCCGATCACTGCAACGCCGGGCGGCACTATTGTGAAAGCAACGCCTACGTTTGATCGCACCCGCGCAGATGATTTGCTGTTGGATAGCGATGCGTGACAATCACCCCGTCCGCAGGGCGGGGTGACAAGTTACTTATCTTACAATGAGGCTTCACAACATTGATTAGGGAAAATCATGTCTGACGTCTCAACAAACCTCTATAAGAGTCAGTTGTTGGACTATTACTATCAGCGGCGCGCTGAATCGTCCATTAACAAAGGCTCTCGATTTTTAATCAGCAAGGCCGTTTTCGGTACCAGTTCACTGGTTACTAAGAAAGGAGATGGCACTTATGAGATTGGAGAACTGCCAAAGGCTTTCGATCTGGCAGAACTGACCAGTCAATTTTGCACCATCAACCTCGTCCCAACCTACTCAGGCGGGATAATTACTGTCCGAATGGACCTTGATCAAAGTCAGTTGCAGGAAGGGAAAAACTACCCATTCAACACTCTGGTTGTTCTGGATAACGAGAATAAGCCAATCGCCATTATTTGTGTCCAGGAAGACTCGCTGTATGTGGGCAAAACATATACCGCAGTTATGGCCATAAACTCGACTACAGCATAAGGATATGCTTGATGAATGACGTTACAGTTGTTACATCGGTTACTTACCCATCACCCGAGTCGTTGGCTCTGGTGGCTGATGTGCAATACCACGAACCATATCTGTCAGCCGCTCTAAACCGAAAATTCAGGGGAATTGTTGACCCGGGATTTTATGCTGGTTTCTTGCCTAAGCCTGGCGGTGGGATGAACCTGTTAATCACCTCAGTGGATGGAGATAAAACCGCTGGCGCGGCGTCAGTGGATATTGGTGAATTCTACCAGGTAACTATTCAGCATCGTAAGGATATCTCTCTTGCACTTAACGCAGGCAAGAAATATGCAATTGTGCTGAAGGGAAGATACCTTCTTGGAGAAGATACCTATCAGGTTAATACCGCGTCACATATTCATGCAGCTGAATTTGTTGCCAGAACCTATACCGATTCATATCAGTTAGGTGATGGGGAACTGCTGGTTTGTACGGTGAATATCCCTGCTGGCGTATCTACCATTACTCAAGAGATGATTGATACATCCGAGCGTATCAACCGCACGATCGGCATTGATATTTCAGACTCTGTAACCAGTACCAGAAGTGATGTTGCTGCGAGTTCGCTGGCAGTTAAAAAAGCCTACGATCTGGCGAAAAGCAAGTATACGGCGCAGGATGCAAGCACAACGCAAAAGGGATTAG
>NZ_JADABR010000007.1:0-66894 GCF_015672585.1 Enterobacter sp. Res13-Sevr-PEC09-46
ATTCCGAACCTGCAAGAATAAAGTGCAAATTATTTACCGACCGCTCATTTTCCAGGCAAATCACATCCCAGACCACAATTCTCGCCTGGTTTTTAAACAAAAATGAGCCGCAAGCGGCTCGTTTTTGCGTTTTGTGACTTACTGCACTGCTACAATGCGATCGTCGTTGGCTTCCAGACGGATAACTTTGCCCGGAACCAGCTCCCCAGAGAGGATTTGCTGTGCCAGCGGGTTTTCGATCTGCTGCTGGATAGCGCGTTTTAACGGACGCGCACCATAAACAGGATCGTAACCATTCTCGCTCAGCAGTTTCAGCGCATCGTCGGAAATGTGGATTTCATACCCACGCTCTTCCAGACGTTTGTACAGACGCTGCAACTGGATCTGCGCAATCGACGCGATGTGTTTCTCACCCAGCGGATGGAACACGACCACTTCATCAATACGGTTGATGAACTCCGGACGGAAGTTTTGGCTGACCACACCCAGCACCAGATCTTTCATATGGCTGTAATCCAGCTCACCGAAGCGTTCCTGAATCAAATCGGAACCCAGGTTCGAGGTCATGATCACCACCGTGTTACGGAAGTCGACCGTTCTTCCCTGCCCGTCAGTCAGACGCCCATCATCCAGCACCTGCAACAGAATGTTAAACACGTCAGGATGAGCCTTTTCCACTTCATCCAGCAGGATGACGGAATAAGGACGACGACGAACCGCTTCCGTCAGGTAACCGCCCTCTTCATAACCGACATATCCCGGAGGCGCACCGACCAGACGCGAGACGGCGTGTTTCTCCATAAACTCGGACATATCGATACGCACCATCGCGTCATCGCTGTCGAACATAAAGTTAGCCAGCGCTTTACACAGCTCGGTTTTACCGACACCGGTTGGCCCCAGGAAAAGGAACGAGCCGATTGGACGATTCGGATCGGACAGCCCCGCACGGCTACGACGAATGGCGTTAGATACCGCTTCGACCGCTTCGTTCTGTCCAATGACGCGCTGATGCAGATCCTGCTCCATACGCAGCAGTTTCTCACGTTCGCTTTCCATCATGCGAGCCACAGGAATACCCGTCCAGCGCGCCAGCACTTCGGCAATCTCGGCATCCGTCACTTTATTACGCAACAGACGCATGGTTTTGCCTTCCGACTGCGTGGCGATCTCAAGCTGTTTTTCCAGCTCAGGGATCTTGCCGTACTGTAGCTCGGACATCCGCGCCAGATCTCCTACGCGACGGGCCTGCTCAATGGCAATTTTCGCCTGCTCCAGCTCCGCCTTGATTGTCTGGGTGCCAGAGAGGGAGGCTTTCTCAGCTTTCCACTCTTCTTCCAGCTCAGAATACTGACGCTCTTTCTCGTCCAGTTCTTCGTTAAGCATATCGAGGCGTTTCTTACTCGCTTCGTCAGACTCTTTGTTCAGCGCCTGCTGTTCCAGCTTGAGCTGGATAATGCGGCGATCGAGTCGGTCCAGCTCTTCCGGTTTCGAGTCAATCTGCATACGGATGCTGGACGCCGCTTCATCGATAAGGTCGATGGCTTTATCCGGCAACTGACGGTCGGCAATGTAACGATGCGAAAGCGTCGCCGCCGCAACGATGGCCGGGTCAGTGATCTGCACGTGATGGTGCAGCTCATAACGCTCTTTCAGACCACGCAAAATAGCGATGGTATCTTCAACGCTTGGTTCAGCGACAAACACCTTCTGGAAGCGACGCTCCAGCGCGGCATCTTTTTCAATGTACTGACGATACTCGTCCAGCGTAGTGGCGCCGACGCAGTGAAGTTCACCACGCGCCAGCGCAGGTTTCAGCATGTTCCCGGCATCCATTGCGCCGTCAGCTTTACCCGCCCCCACCATGGTGTGCAGTTCGTCGATAAACAGGATGACGTTACCTTCCTGTTTCGCCAGATCGTTCAGCACGCCTTTCAGACGCTCTTCAAATTCACCGCGGTATTTCGCCCCGGCCACCAGCGCGCCCATATCCAGCGCCAGTACGCGACGGCCTTTCAGCCCTTCGGGCACTTCGCCATTAACGATACGCTGCGCCAGCCCTTCAACGATGGCGGTTTTACCGACGCCAGGCTCACCAATCAGCACCGGGTTGTTTTTGGTACGACGTTGCAGTACCTGGATAGTCCGACGAATTTCTTCGTCACGGCCGATCACCGGGTCAAGTTTGCCCTGCTCGGCACGTTCGGTCAGGTCGACCGTAAATTTCTTCAAAGCCTGACGTTGGTCTTCGGCTCCCTGGTCGTTCACGCTTTCACCTCCGCGCATTTTCTCAATCGCCTGGGTCACATTAGCGGTGGTTGCACCGGCGGATTTCAGCAGGTCGGTTAAGGTACCGCGTGATTCAAGCGCCGCCAGAACAAACAGCTCTGACGAAATAAAGTTGTCCCCACGTTTTTGCGCCAGCTTGTCGCAAAGGTTCAGCACGCGCACCAGATCCTGCGACGGCTGCACGTCGCCGCCGGTACCTTCTACCTGCGGTAAACGGCTCAGCGCCTGATCGATGGCGGTGCGTAACTGGCCGGCATTAATGCCAGCGGACGTTAATAAAGGACGTACCGATCCCCCTTCCTGATTCAGCAAGGCGCTCATTAAATGAAGAGGTTCGATAAATTGGTTGTCGTGCCCCAGTGCAAGGGACTGGGCATCGGCGAGAGCAAGCTGGAATTTATTAGTAAGACGATCCAGACGCATAACTCCTCCCATAACAGGTCAAATTTGCTACTGGAGATTAAATGAGGTCATCCCTCAATTATTCAAGGTTAATAACCTGAATTATGTGAAAAGAAAACGGCGCGTACCGGATCGTCTTGATTCTTTAGGTTATATCAGCCAAATGAAACTTGCCATACGACCTGTCGTCTTGTCGCGGCGATAGGAGAAAAAATCACCCTTTTCGGTGAAGGTACAGCGATCTCCGCCGAAGATTTGGGTCACGCCGACGTTATTCAGGCGCTGGCGGGCAAGCTGATAAATATCGGCCAGATATTTATCTCCGGAAGCCACAAACGCTTCGACCGCTTGCGGATCTTTTTCCATAAAGGCATCCCGCACTTCGGGCCCGACCTCAAACGCCTGCGGGCCAATCGCCGGGCCAAGCCAGGCGATGAGATTTGCAGAATCGTCATGGAAGCAGGCAACGGTCTCTTCCAGCACGCCTTCGCACAGGCCTCGCCATCCGGCGTGGGCAGCAGCCACTTCAGTCCCTGCCTGATTGCAGAACAACACCGGCAGGCAATCAGCAGTCATCACCGCGCAAACCGTTCCCGGCGTATTGCTGTACGAAGCATCGGCGCGCTTAGACGCATAGGGCTCCCCCGTCAGCTTCAGCACCGCTTTACCATGCACCTGCTCAAGCCAGACCGGTTTTGAAGGAAGGTTTCCCGCAGCAAAGAGGCGTTTACGGTTCTCTTCAACGTGCTCCAGGTTATCTCCACAGTGCGCACCGAGGTTCAGTGACTCCCACGCGCCCTGGCTCACGCCACCGATACGGGTTGAACTACAGGCGGCCACGCCTTCAGGCAGTGGCCATTCCGGGACAATCAGTTTGGTCATAACCAGTCCACGTGATCCTTATGTTCTTCGAAATCTGCGCGCATCGCGTCGATAAGTTCCACCATATCCTGTGGGATCGGCGCATGCCATTCCATCTGAATTCCGGTGATTGGGTGGTAAAGACGTAGCATCGTCGCATGCAGCGCCTGGCGATCGAATTTACGCAGCACGGAGATGAATTCATCCGATGCGCCCTTTGGTGGACGCGGACGACCGCCGTAAACAGGGTCCCCCACCAGCGGATGGGTAATATGCGCCATGTGCACGCGGATCTGGTGAGTACGCCCGGTTTCCAGACGCAGACGCAGGCGCGTATGAATACGGAAATGTTCCATGATGCGGTAGTGGGTTACCGCCGGTTTGCCCATCGGGTGTACGGACATATGCGTACGCTTGGTTGGGTGACGGCTGATAGGCTCTTCCACCGTGCCGCCAGAGGTCATATGACCAATCGCCACCGCTTCATACTCACGGGTGATTTCGCGCAGTTGCAACGATTCCACCAGGCGAGTCTGGGCGGGAACCGTCTTCGCCACCACCATCAGACCCGTGGTGTCTTTATCCAGACGGTGAACGATACCGGCACGCGGTACATCGGCAATCGGCGGATAATAATGAAGGAGAGCGTTAAGTACCGTACCGTCAGGATTGCCCGCGCCCGGGTGAACAACAAAGTCGCGCGGCTTGTTGATGACCAGAATGTCGTCATCTTCGTAGACGATATCCAGCGGGATATCCTGCGGCTCGAAGCGGACTTCCTCTTCGATTTCAGCATTGATGGCGACAGCTTCCCCACCAAACACTTTCTCTTTTGGTTTGTCCCAGATCTTGCCGTTTACCAGCACGCGCTGGTCAAGGATCCATTCTTTTATGCGTGAACGCGAATAATCAGGGAACAATTCGGCCAAAGCCTGATCTAAGCGTTGACCGAGCTGATTTTCGGAGACTGTTGCGGTGAGTTCTACTCGTTGTGCCATAAACTGCTTCTTCGTTTAACGTTGGGTTTTACGGCTTTGCCGTTTAATATAGTGTGCTATTGTAGCTGGTCTTAATCGGGAGCAGGAACTGAGTTTCTCCCGGACAAACATTTGAGGAAAGTCAAAACGTCATGACGCGCATGAAATATCTGGTGGCAGCGGCCACGTTGAGCCTGGCTTTGGTGGGCTGCTCCGGTTCGAATGAACAGGTCCCTGACAATCCGCCGAATGAAATCTATGCGACTGCACAACAAAAGTTGCAGGACGGTAACTGGAAACAGGCGATAACGCAACTGGAAGCGTTGGATAATCGCTATCCGTTTGGCCCGTATTCGCAGCAGGTACAGTTAGATCTTATCTACGCCTACTACAAAAATGCCGATCTGCCGCTGGCTCAGGCAACCATCGATCGTTTCATGCGTCTGAACCCTACCCATCCTAACATCGATTACGTGATGTACATGCGCGGCCTGACTAACATGGCGCTGGATGATAGTGCATTGCAGGGCTTCTTCGGGGTGGATCGTTCCGACCGTGACCCGCAACATGCGCGTGATGCTTTCAATGACTTCTCCAAACTGGTGCGTAGCTACCCGAACAGCCAGTACATTACCGATGCCACTAAGCGTCTGGTATTCCTGAAAGATCGTCTGGCGAAATATGAGTACTCCGTTGCGGAATACTACACCCGCCGTGGCGCATGGGTTGCCGTGGTTAACCGTGTAGAAGGCATGCTGCGTGATTATCCGGATACCCAGGCCACGCGTGATGGCCTGAAGCTGATGGAAAATGCGTATCGCCAGATGCAGATGACGGCTCAGGCTGACAAAGTGGCGAAAATCATCGCCGCGAACAGCAGCAACACCTGATACCGCTACAACGCATAACGGCAGCCCGCGGGCTGCCGTTTTTTTATTCTTTCACACTTACGCTGAAGCGGTTTAGCTTCAACACATCCATTCAACTATGACCGCAATTGTTGGCTTCGACAAGGTAAATCTCACCTCTTCCTGCCCTGCCTCACAAAAAAGATTCCCTGACAAAAACCGACAAAATAACGTGATCTAAATCACACATTTTGACATTAGGTCGGGTATGCTGGAATCACCAAGACGGAAAGACAAGAGGTAAAATTTATGACAATGAACATTACCAGTAAACAAATGGAAATTACTCCGGCAATCCGCCAGCACGTCGCAGACCGTCTCGCCAAACTGGATAAATGGCAAACACATTTGATTAATCCACATATCATCCTGTCCAAGGAGCCGCAGGGTTTCATCGCTGATGCAACTATCAATACTCCAAACGGCCATCTGGTCGCCAGCGCAAAACACGAGGATATGTACACCGCAATTAACGATTTGATCAACAAGCTGGAACGGCAGCTCAATAAAGTGCAACACAAAGGTGAAGCACGTCGCGCCGCAACCTCGGTGAAAGACGCCAGCTTCGCGGAAGAAGTTGAAGAAGAGTAATCCTCTAAAATTGAGTGTACCGACAACGCGCCTTCGGGCGCGTTTTTTATTGACAGGATCAAAACAGTGCAGGTACTTTAACCTATCAATTTCAGGATGACCTTATGAAACAGACGCCGTTTTTCTTCGCATTCTTTTTTACCTTCCCCTGACCGGGAGGCGTTTCGTCGTGTGATAAAGAATGCGAAGACGAACAACAAGGCCTCCCACACCGGGAGGCCTTTTTTATTGATAACGATAAAATGAGACAGACAACACTATGACACCGGAAAACCCGCTCCTGGATTTACGCGTAAAAATCAGTGCACTCGACGAAAAATTACTGGCCCTGCTGGCAGAACGCCGCGCGCTCGCCGTTGAAGTGGGCAAAGCCAAGCTCGAGTCCCATCGGCCGGTGCGCGATATCGATCGCGAACGTGATTTACTGGAACGGTTGATTCAACTCGGCAAAGCGCATCATCTGGATGCGCACTACATCACCCGCCTGTTCCAGCTCATCATCGAAGACTCCGTTCTGACGCAACAAGCCCTGCTCCAGCAGCATCTGAACAAAACCAACCCGCACTCTGCTCGTATCGCTTTCCTCGGCCCGAAAGGGTCCTATTCTCACCTGGCAGCTCGCCAGTACGCAGCCCGCCATTTCGAAGAGTTTATTGAGAGCGGCTGCGCGAAATTTGCAGACATTTTCAACCAGGTCGAAACCGGCCAGGCAGATTACGCCGTAGTGCCTATTGAGAACACCAGTTCCGGCGCCATCAACGATGTTTACGATCTGCTCCAGCACACCAGCCTGTCGTTAGTCGGCGAGTTGACTATCCCTATCGATCACTGCGTGCTGGTCTCTGGCTCAACCGATCTGAGTCAGATCGAAACGGTGTACAGCCACCCGCAGCCGTTCCAGCAGTGCAGCCAGTTCCTGAACCGTTATCCGCACTGGAAAATTGAATACACCGAAAGCACCTCGGCGGCGATGGAAAAAGTGGCGCAGGCAAACTCTTCTGCCGTCGCGGCTCTCGGTAGCGAAGCGGGCGGCGCGCTGTATGGCTTACAGGTGCTGGAACGCAATCTGGCCAACCAGACGCAGAATATCACCCGTTTCGTGGTTCTGGCCCGCAAGGCCATCAACGTGTCGGACCAGGTCCCGGCGAAAACCACCCTGCTGATGGCGACCGGCCAGCAGGCGGGTGCGCTGGTTGAAGCGCTGCTGGTGCTGCGTAATCACAACCTGATCATGACGAAGCTGGAATCCCGCCCAATACATGGCAACCCGTGGGAAGAAATGTTTTATCTCGACGTTCAGGCCAACCTGGAGTCTGCGTCCATGCAGAAAGCCCTGCGCGAACTGGGCGAGATCACACGCTCCATGAAAGTGCTGGGCTGCTATCCGAGCGAAAACGTGGTCCCGGTCGATCCGGCTTAACGTTCGATAAAGCGGCTTTTCTTCATCCCTGCCACATTTACAGGCAGGGTGAAGATGGCACCGGAAAGCGGATATTTCGCCAGCTCCTCCGCCTCCATATTTTCCCGCGTGGTGGTGATAAACAGCGTTTTCATATCGTCGCCGCCAAAGCAGACCATTGTCGGGCAGCGTACCGGCAGCCGATACTCTTCCAGCTGTTCGCCTTGCGGTGAAAACCGTGCGATACGCCAGCCGTCAAACAGTGCGCTCCAGTAGCAGCCTTCCTCATCCATTGCCGCACCGTCGGGTATACCTTCTCCCTCGCTAAACCGGCGAAACTCTTCGCGCTTACCGGGTTCTCCCTGCTCATCAAGCGGCGTACGGTAGATCACGCCGTTCGGCGTATCAGAAGTAAACATCCACCGTTTATCAGGACTAAACGCTAAACCGTTATGCCCGTGAATATCGCACTGGATCACTTGCGGCGTCAGGTCGTTGTCGATACGCATCAGCATGGCGCCGTTATAATCTTCCGGCCCCCAGAACGTGCCCGCATAAAACCGTCCCTGATGATCGGTACCGCCATCGTTAAAGCGTGCAAGCTGCGGGTTGGACGGGTTATCGCAAACCTTACGCTGGAGCAGGCCGTGTTTATCGGTCAGCCAGATGGCGTTTCGCATCGCGACGATAAATCCGCCGCGTTCACGCAGGGCAAAACACCCAACTTCTTCATGGAATGAGAGCACCGAGTGTTCCGCGGTGGGCAGATGGTACCGATGGATCTCCCCTTCCAGGATATCCGCCCAGTAGAGCGCCTTCTCGTCTGCACTCCATGTCGGGCATTCGGGCAGATGCCCGGTATAGTTCAACAGCAGCTGCGGTTCAGCCATGACAGTTCCCCAAAATGAAAAAAGCCAGCAATGCTGGCTTTCAGTATATACATCATCGCATTACTGGCGACTGTCATTTGCCTGGCGCAACAGCGTGCGGCTTTCACTCTGGAATCGCGTGGCGTAATCACCGAACCAGTGCTCCACTTTACGGAAACTGTCGATAAAGGCTTGTTTATCGCCGTGTTCCAGCAAGGTGATCGCTTCGCCAAAACGCTGATAATAGCGCTTGATCAGCGCCAGATTATTTTCAGACGACATGATGATGTCGGCGTAAAGCTGCGGATCCTGGGCAAACAGTCGCCCGACCATCGCCAGCTCCAGACGATAGATTGGCGAGGAAAGCGCCAGCAATTGTTCAAGCTGAACGTTCTCTTCCGCCAGGTGCAGCCCATAGGCGAAGGTTGCAAAGTGGCGCAGCGCCTGAATAAACGCCATGTTCTGGTCATGCTCTACCGCGCTAATGCGGTGCAAACGTGCTCCCCAGACCTGGATCTGTTCCAGGAACCACTGGTAGGCTTCCGGCTGCCGTCCGTCACAGTAAACCACTACCTGCTTCGCCAGGCTTCCGCTGTCCGGGCCAAACATCGGGTGTAACCCAAGCACGGGGCCAGTGTGCGCCGCCAGCATTGCCTGTAGCGGACCATTTTTAACGGAGGCCAGGTCCACCAGTATGCAATCTTCCGGCAGCGGAGGAAGTTTCGCGATTATTTGCTCCGTCACATGGATCGGCACGCTGACGATAACCATTCCGGCGTCTTTCATCAGCTCCGGCGCGTGCGACCAGTCCTCTTTCTCCAGAATACGCACCTGATAGCCAGAAAGCGTCAGCATTTTCTCAAACAGACGCCCCATCTGCCCGCCACCACCGACGATAACCACCGGGCGCAGCGACGGACAGAGGCTTTTGAAGCCCTTGTCGTTTTCGCTGGAATAGGACTCGCGCATCACGCGACGCAGGACGTCCTCAATCAAATCAGGTGAAACGCCCAAGGCCTGCGCCTCTTTACGGCGGGAGGCGAGCATAGAGGCCTCACGCTCCGGAACGTAAATCGGCAGGCCGTATTTACTTTTAACCTCGCCGACCTCAGCAACCAGTGCCATGCGGCGCGCCAGAAGATCCAGCAACGCCTTATCCACTTCATCAATTTGATCGCGTAATGCGGTCAATTCAGCAACCATAACTACCCTCTTATGCCAGACGCGTCGCCAGCTGGCCGTTCAAATCTTTGTGGATCTCACGCAGCAGCGCATCGGTGGTTTCCCAGCTAATGCAGGCATCGGTGACCGAGACGCCGGGCTTCATCGCGCTACGCGGCTGTTCCGATGACTGATTGCCTTCATGAATATTACTTTCAATCATCAGGCCGATAATTGAACGGTTGCCATCTTTAATCTGAGCAATCACAGATTCTGCAACCGCAGGCTGGCGACGGTAATCTTTATTCGAATTACCATGACTGCAATCTACCATCAGCGCCGGACGCAGTCCCGCCTGTTCCATCTCTTTTTCACACTGCGCGACATCCGCCGGGCTGTAGTTTGGCGCTTTACCACCGCGAAGGATCACATGCCCGTCCGGGTTGCCCTGCGTTTGCAGCAGGCATACCTGGCCCGCCTGGTTGATCCCGACAAAACGATGGGGCATGGCGGCGGCGCGCATGGCGTTAATTGCCGTCGCCAGGCTGCCGTCGGTACCGTTTTTAAAACCAACCGGCATAGACAGGCCAGACGCCATCTCGCGGTGGGTTTGTGACTCGGTGGTGCGCGCCCCAATCGCAGACCAGCTGAAGAGATCGCCCAGGTACTGCGGGCTGTTCGGATCCAGCGCTTCGGTAGCCAGCGGCAGCCCCATGCTCACCAGTTCCACCAGCAGGCGACGCGCAATTTTCAGTCCTGCTTCCACATCAAACGAGCCATCCATGTGCGGATCGTTGATCAACCCTTTCCAGCCAACGGTCGTACGTGGCTTCTCAAAATAGACGCGCATCACCAGATAGAGGCTATCGCTGACCTCCTCCGCTAATGCTTTAAATCGACGAGCGTACTCAATGGCGGTTTCAGGATCGTGAATAGAGCAAGGACCACATACCACCAGCAGGCGCGGATCGCGGCCAGCGATAATGTCAGAAATGGTCTGGCGCGAGTGCTCAATCTGAGCTTCCTGCGCGACGCTCAGCGGGAATTCCGCCTTCAGTTGATCCGGGGTGATTAACACCTGTTCGTCAGTGATATGTACGTTGTTCAGCGCGTCTTTTTGCATGATTGCGATCCTGTCAAACTCGTTTGCGATAGTGGTTTTCCTCGAAGAGGTGACACAACGATATCACATTAAGTAAAGATTTCAATCCAAAATACGTACACATTACTTTACACCAACCCTTTAATTGCAAAAATAATGGCCTAAAATCGTAAAGTTAAAATTACACACGCACGCCTGTAAGCCAGGCTATGCTCACAAAAAGGAGACCAGCCATGCGTTCAATTGCTTTTATGTTGTTGTCGCTGATTTTGTCGGGTTGCCAGATCAATCCTTATACTTTTCAGCCTGACTGGACCAGACCGGACTGGTTCACGGCCGGTAAAGAAGACGCTATGAATGGTGTTCCGGTTAAAGATAACCAGGCTCTGGCCGATAGTTTTAATGACCCTCAGGTTGATCGAGCGGAATATCTTCGTGGCTACGCTGACGGACAGAAAAAAATATGCGAAGAGGGCTTTATTCACGCCTGGGGATTAGCGGGCAAATCATTTCCTGCCAGCTGCGATGCAACTGAAAATGCAGTAAAACTGCATGAATCCTGGCAACAAGGATTGGATGAAAGTATGCGTTCCAGCAGGCTTAATTGAGCCTGCCTTAATTCCTCTGAATATAGCTCACTGTAAGATTTAGCTTAGGTCAAAACAGGGATATTTCTGACATAATGACGGCTTTGATAAACAATGGTATTCTGCCGACAATTCTTAAGGACATCTATTTCCGGGGCGGTTTGGCGGATTCTGATGAGAAATGCAATCTTGATCGCTTTGCTCCGACTCCCCCTGGCGCTAATACTGTTCATTTTAGTAGCCCCTGCAACGGCAGGCTCGTTCACGGAAACGGATAAATCAGTACGTTCGATTGTTTCTGGCATTGTGAGCTACACCCGATGGCCAGCACTGTCCGGCCAGCCTAAGCTCTGTATTTATGCCTCTTCCCATTACAGACAGGCGCTCAGCAGTGAAGATGAACACAACCCGTTGCCCTATAGTCCTGTCATTGTGCATAGCGATCGGGAAGCACTCGCAGCAAGGTGTGATGCCCTCTATTTCGGGAGCGAGTCGCCGGCAAAACAACAGGAAATAATAAATCAATATCAGGGCCAGGCGTTGCTATTAATGTCAGAACAAAATCCTGAATGCGTTATTGGCAGCGCATTTTGTCTGATAATAGAGCACAACCTCGTCAGGTTTTCCGTAAATCTGGATGCGCTGGCGCGCAGTGGCGTAAGAGTCAATCCGGATGTATTAATGCTCGCACGGAATAAGAAGCATGAATAAGGAAGTCGCACCAACACCGCGTCCGACGTTTAAAAGAACGTTGCGACGAATCAGCATGATAAGCGTCATTATAACGATGACGTTTATATGGTTGCTGCTGTGTTTCGCTTCCGTGGTGACATTAAAGCAATACGCGCAAAAAAACCTCGAACTTACCGGCGCCACCATGAGCCACAGCCTTGAAGCCTCTCTGGTGTTCAACGATGCCGTGGCGGCAAATGAAACGCTGGCGACCCTCGGCAAGCAGGGGCAGTTCGCCGTGGCGGAAGTGCTTAACGCACATCATAAACGGTTTGCCTGGTGGTCATGGAACCCGGCGGATAATACCGACACGCTGGGCGCGCTGGTCAACCGGTGGTTGTTCCCTGTTCCTGTCGCACAGCCCATCATACATAATGGCAATGTGATTGGCGAAATTCGTCTGACCGCGCGAGACAGCCTGATTAGCCACTTTATCTGGCTCTCATTTGCGGTCCTCACCGGCTGCATTCTTTTTGCCTCTGCCGTCGCATTGACCATCACCCGCTCGCTACATCATGGCATGGTTGTTGAAATGCAAAACATCACTGACGTTGTGCATGACGTTCGCACTAACCGCAACTTCTCTCGCCGGGTAACGGAAGGCCGCATTGAAGAGTTCCACCAGTTTGGTGAAGACTTCAACAGCCTGCTGGATGAAATGGAAGAGTGGCAGCTCAAGCTACAGGCGAAAAACGCTCAACTGTTGCGTACCGCCATGCACGATCCGCTCACGGGGCTTGCAAACCGCGCCGCGTTTCGCAACAACATTGCGGCATTAATGAACGACGCTTCAGCAAAAACCAATTCTGCCCTGCTCTTCCTGGACGGTGATAACTTCAAGGTTATCAATGACACCTGGGGTCATGCCGCAGGTGACTGCGTACTGATCGAAGCCGCCAAAAGGATGGTCGAGTTTGGCGAAAAACGTCATCAGTCTTACCGTCTTGGCGGCGATGAATTTGCCATGATCCTTTACGGCGTCCACACCGCACGTGAGGTCGAATTTATTTGCGCTGCGCTGTCGCAGCAATTTATCCGTCCGTTTGATCTGCATAACGGGCACACAGCATCAATGTCCCTCAGCATTGGCTTTGCTCTGGCGTGGGAAAATGCCTCCGTTGAAGCATTACTGGAGCAAGCCGATCGCAATATGTATCTGGTCAAAAACCAGCGTTCGAAAACAATATCCTGAAAGGAAGACGATATGTTAAAGCGATACTTTGCGCCGTTAATACTGGCATCACTGGTAATGTCCGGATGCCAGTCATCCCCTGAAGGGAAATTCACGCCAGAGCAAATTGCGGCCATGAAATCCTACGGCTTTAACGAACTGAATGGCGACTGGTCTCTGGGCCTGTCGGATAAGATCCTGTTTGATAAAAATGACGCCAGGCTGCGCCCGGAAAGTGAAACGCAGATCCAGACTATGGCCTCACGCCTGGCGGCAACCGGTCTGAACCACGCCAGGATGGATGGCCATACGGATAATTATGGCGAAGAGAGCTACAACGAAGCGCTTTCGTTAAAACGTGCCAATGTTGTGGCGGATGCCTGGGCGAAGGGCGCGAACATCCCGCGCAGCAATCTCACTACGCGGGGCTTAGGCAAAAAATACCCTGTCAGCAGCAACCGCACTGCGCAGGGGCGCGCTGAAAACCGCCGGGTTGCGGTAGTCATCAGCACGCCTTAAGGCTATTTAACGGATGTTCCGGCGAGCGACACGCCTGAAACCGCTCGCCAGCGCAGCCAGTCAATCACAATAAAGACCGCCAGACTGACGCCCATTACCGGCAACGCCAGCCCCAGCAGGAGGCTTATCAGGAACGACACTCCCCTTCCCCACAGCGGCAATGCCAGCCAGCTTTGGCAGAGCGTCTGTACCGGGTTCGCGGCTGACGTTGCAGGGCGACGCATCCACCACATCCGGTATCCCCAGATAATCAACACACACAGCGCAACGCCAAACGCGATGAGCAGCAGCTGATTTGCCAGACCAAACAGGATCCCCATATGGAAATCCACGCCCCAGCGGGTGAGTTTAGCCATCAGCGGGAAATCCCCGAAGCGAGTGCTGTCCAGCACCTTCAGTGAGTGGGGATCCACGGCAACGGCATCAACCTGCGTAGGCCAGCGGCGATCGATTTCCGTCACCGTCCAGGCCTGGTCGACCCTGCTTGCCGGACGGATCTCAACGTTGTTCGCATCAATCCCTGACTGGCGGGCGACCTGCAATACGTTGTCAAAAAGCGACAGTTTGACTGGCATTTCAGGCATCGTCATTCCCCCGTGATGACCACGATGTTCGGCGTGTTCATCCCTCATTTCCGGCGCACCGGAAAGGGTGGTGTTTACCTGCGGCGTCAGCCAGTTCATCTCTGCACGCAGCTTATCGACGTTGCCACCGGCCCATTGTGACCAGGTTAACCCGGTGACTGAGAACAACAGCATTCCCGCCAGTAACGTCCAGCCTAAGATCACATGCAGGCGACGACGATTCTGGAAACGATTGTTAATACGGCGCTTCGGTCGGGTGTAGAACCACAGCGCGATCCCGCCCAGGGCAGCAACCCACATCCACGAGGCGGCTAACTCGCTATAGAGCCGCCCGATGTTGCCCAGCATCAGCGAGGTATGCAGATAATCGATAGTCTGACGCAGCGGTAAAATCCCGCTGGTGCCGTACACGGTCATATCCCCTCGAATCTCAAGGCTGGTGGGATCAATAAAAATAGCCCGATGCTCGGAGGTACCCAGCGCCGGGTCGGCAAACATCACGCGGGTCGTTTCGCCCCCTTCCAGCCCCGGACGTACAGCATGTAAACGCAGCGCTGAACCCACGGCCTTTTCCGCCACGGCAATTTGTTCAGCAAGAGGCTGCGCCTCACCCACGGCATCCGTGTGGAGTGCATGATGGTACAGCGCCTTTTCAAGCTGCGGCGTGGCGACATACAGCGTTCCGGTCAGCGCTGCGAAGAAGATAAACGGACCGACAAACAGCCCGATATAGAAATGGAGGCGACGCAGCAGGTTTCCCCATGCCGCGCGCGGAGTGCAGGTAGTCATACTTTTCCTTTTTAAGGCAAAAAGTGAGTGATTTTGTTTTAAAGGGAGAAAGCAGACCGACGCGGCGGCGCGCGGGTATCGGGGTAAAGCCAGGGGAAAAAGTGCCAGTGGCTGACCGCCTGACGAGGCGGTTTCACGCGCAGCCGCTGCAACACCACGCTGAGCAGAACGATAAGCGCCAGCATCACGCCCGGCACATGCGCTAACAGCACGCAGTAGCCGCATGCTTCCGCATGGTCAACTGGCATAGAATGCGGCATATCACCATGATGCTCGTCCATCGACATCATGCTCATGTCATGGTGCATACCCGGCATGGCGCTCATGGGATCTTTTTGCAGCGAGACGGAGATCAGCGGCGCCACGACGATCAGCAGGATCGCAAACAGCGCGGTCAATGCCGCTGCGCGTTTCCAGTTACGCTGATGCAGTACGTTATCCACTTACCCTCCACCCAAGAGGCGAACATTGTAAATGATTTATGACGGAAGGGTTAACGCGAGAGGTGCGATGGGATAAAAAAAGGGCCAGCCTTTCGGCCAGCCCTTTCTAACAGGATGTCGCTTAAGCGAATCTTAGTTCAGACGCTCTTTAATACGAGCAGACTTACCAGTACGCTCACGCAGGTAGTACAGTTTAGCTTTACGTACAGCACCACGACGTTTAACAGCAATGCTGTCAACTACCGGAGAGTGAGTCTGGAAGACACGCTCAACGCCTTCGCCGTTGGAAATTTTACGAACAGTGAATGCAGAGTGCAGACCGCGGTTACGAATAGCGATAACCACGCCCTCGAATGCCTGCAGACGTTTTTTGGAACCTTCAACAACCCATACTTTCACTTCCACGGTGTCACCTGGACGGAAGGAAGGTACGTCCTGCTTCATCTGCTCTTGTTCAAGTTGCTTAATAATGTTGCTCATAATTTAATCTCTTATCCTGGGTAAACTGATATTCGGGAGCGTATTACGCATTCCCATCATGTTCATGCTGCTGGTGCGCGTGTTCAGTTTTGAACTCGGCCAGCAACTTTGCTTGCTCTTCAGTCAGAGCCAGGTTTTCCAGAAGTTCAGGTCTTCTAAGCCAGGTTCGGCCCAGCGACTGCTTCAAACGCCAGCGACGTATCTCGACATGGTTTCCAGACAGTAATACTGCCGGGACTTCCATCCCTTCTAACACTTCAGGACGAGTATAGTGTGGACAGTCCAGCAATCCATCGGCAAACGAATCTTCTGTCGCCGAAGCTTCATGGCCCAGTACACCCGGAATGAACCGGGCAACGGAGTCAATCAGCGTCATTGCTGGTAACTCACCACCGCTGAGGACGTAATCGCCGATAGACCATTCTTCGTCAATCTCGGTTTGAATTACGCGCTCATCTATCCCTTCGTAGCGACCACAGACCAGAATCAGCTTTTGATTCGTCGCCAGTTCGCTCACGCCCGCTTGATCAAGCTTGCGTCCCTGAGGTGACAGATAAATCACCTTCGCGCCTTCACCTGCCGCGGCTTTTGCTGTGTGAATGGCGTCCCGTAAGGGTTGCACCATCATCAACATCCCCGGTCCGCCGCCGTAAGGACGATCGTCCACGGTACGGTGCCGGTCGTGCGTGAAGTCACGAGGACTCCAACTCTGGATGCTCAGCAGGCCATTCTTTACTGCCCGGCCAGTTACCCCGTAATCGGTAATCGCGCGGAACATTTCAGGAAACAGGCTAATTATGCCAATCCACATAGCGCCGTCTTTTACCGTTTATCCGGAGAATTTAAAAACCAGGATCCCAATCTACTTCAATGGTTTGAGTAGTGAGATCGACTTTCTTGATAACCTGTCCATCGAGGAACGGAACCAACCGCTCCTTGATGCCAAATGCATCTTTCAGGTTTGCCTTAATGACGAGAACGTCATTTGACCCGGTTTCCATCATGTCGATGACTTTCCCCAGGCTGTAGCCTTCAGTGGTCACTACCTGGCAACCCATAAGGTCTTTCCAGTAGTAGTCACCCTCTTCCAGCTGTGGCAACTGCGACGAATCCACAACAATTTCACAATTAGTCAGCGCATTCGCGGCATCACGATCGTCAATGCCTTTCAGCTTGATGATGATGTCCTGATTGTGGTGACGCCAGCTTTCCAGCTCGACCTCTTCCCACTTACCGGCTTTCTGGATAAACCAGGGCTGGTAATTAAAAATGCTATCAGCGTCTTCAGTGGAGGAAAACACTCTGAGCCAACCACGGATACCGTAGCAAGAACCCATTTTTCCCAATACGATCGGTTCAACAGGTGCTTTATTGCTCATCATGACCACCGTGACAGATTAAGCTGCTTTGTTTGCTGCTTTGATCAGCGTAGCAACGCGATCGGAAACAGTAGCGCCCTGGCCAACCCAGTGAGCGATACGATCCAGATCCAGACGGGTTTCTTCTTCTGCGCCAGCGGCCAGTGGGTTGAAGAAACCAACGCGCTCGATGAAGCGACCGTTGCGTGCATTACGGCTGTCAGTCACAACAACCTGGTAGAACGGACGCTTTTTAGCGCCGTGACGAGCTAAACGAATAGTTACCATAACATCCTCTTGTGTGAATAAAACAACCGGGCCCCATCGAGGAACGGAGCCCGGGTGTCATATTAAAAGCCCGAAAATTTTACTCATTTTCGGGCAAAAAGCAATCTCAAAAGCGATTAACGCCCAGGAAAACCGGGAGGCATCATGCCTTTCATGCCGCGCATCATCTTCGCCATGCCGCCTTTCTTCATTTTCTTCATCATGCGCTGCATGTCGTCGAACTGTTTCAGAAGGCGGTTAACGTCCTGCACCTGCATGCCGCAACCGGCTGCGATACGGCGTTTACGGGAACCTTTGATGATTTCTGGCTTCGCGCGCTCTTTCAGCGTCATCGAGTTGATGATGGCCTCCATACGCACCAGCACTTTGTCATCCATCTGGGATTTGACGTTGTCCGGGATCTGGCCCATGCCTGGCAGTTTGCCCATCAGGCTTGCCATGCCGCCCATGTTTTTCATCTGACGCAGCTGCTCAAGGAAGTCGGTCAGATCGAAACCGTCGCCCTTTTTCAGCTTGCTGGCGAGTTTTTCCGCCTGCGCGCGGTCAACCTTGCTTTCAATATCTTCGATCAGCGACAGCACGTCGCCCATGCCGAGGATACGGGAGGCAATACGATCCGGATGGAACGGCTCCAGCGCTTCGGTTTTCTCGCCCACGCCGAGGAACTTGATTGGCTTACCGGTGATATGACGAATAGAGAGCGCCGCACCGCCGCGGGCATCGCCGTCGACTTTGGTCAGCACCACGCCGGTTAACGGCAGGGCTTCGTTAAACGCTTTCGCGGTGTTTGCCGCATCCTGACCGGTCATGGCGTCAACAACAAACAGGGTCTCTACCGGATTGATAGAGGCATGCACCTGCTTGATTTCGTCCATCATCGCTTCGTCAACGTGCAGACGACCGGCGGTATCCACCAGCAGCACGTCGTAGAATTTCAGCTTCGCCTCTTTCAGCGCCGCGTTAACGATATCGACAGGCTTCTGCGCCACGTCGGACGGGAAGAAGTCTACGCCAACCTGCTCGGCCAGCGTTTCCAGCTGTTTGATCGCCGCTGGGCGATACACGTCCGCCGACACCACCAGCACCTTTTTCTTGTGCTTTTCGCGCAGGAATTTCCCCAGCTTACCAACGCTGGTGGTTTTACCCGCACCTTGCAGACCCGCCATCAGTACGACGGCCGGCGGCTGAGCCGCCAGGTTAAGCACCTGGTTCTCTTCACCCATCGCCGAAACCAGTTCGTTACGGACGATTTTGACGAACTCCTGACCCGGAGTCAGGCTCTTGTTCACTTCATGGCCAACCGCTTTCTCTTTCACGCGGTTGATAAAATCACGCACGACCGGCAACGCGACGTCTGCTTCCAGCAGCGCCATGCGCACTTCGCGCAGCGTTTCCTTGATGTTCTCTTCGGTGAGGCGTCCACGGCCGCTGATGTTGCGCAGCGTGCGCGACAAACGATCGGTTAAATTATCAAACATTGTCTCTCGCCTGGGGTAGAAACGTTAGGTCGCCTGGGCGACACATACACAGAATTTTGCCGGAGTATAACATGAAGGCGCCTTTGTTGTTATGCAACGGTTGGAGCAGGCGTCACGTAACGTTATACTGCTTCTCTTTCTTATTAAGACAACTGTCGACGCCTATATGCCTGTTTTCGCACTGATCGCCCTTGTTGCCTACTCTGTCAGCCTCGCGCTGATCATTCCTGGCCTGCTGCAAAAAAACAGCGGCTGGCGGCGCATGGCTATTCTTTCGGCAGTGATCGCACTGATTAGCCATGCGTTTGCGCTGGAATCACGCATCATTCCCGGCGACGGCAGCGTGCAGAATCTGAGCGTACTGAACGTCGGCTCGCTGGTCAGCCTGATGATCTGTACGGTCATGACCATTGTCGCGTCTAAAAACCGTGGCTGGCTGCTGCTGCCGATAGTCTACGCCTTTGCGCTGATCAACCTGGCGTTAGCCACGTTCATGCCCAATGAGTTTATTACTCACCTGGAAGCCACGCCGGGGATGCTGGTGCATATTGGCCTGTCGCTGTTCTCCTACGCGACGCTGATCATCGCCGCCCTTTACGCCATGCAACTCGCCTGGATTGACTACCAGCTGAAAAATAAAAAGCTGGCGTTTAACCACGAAATGCCGCCGCTGATGGTGATTGAGCGTAAGATGTTCCACATCACCCAGGTCGGTGTGGTTCTGCTGACGCTGACGCTGTGCACGGGCTTGTTTTATATGAAGAACCTGTTCAGCGTGGAGAATATCGATAAAGCGGTCCTCTCCATCATCGCGTGGTTTGTCTATATTGTCCTGTTATGGGGCCATTATCATGAAGGCTGGCGCGGTCGTCGCGTGGTCTGGTTCAACGTAGCGGGTGCGGGCATTCTCACGCTTGCCTATTTTGGTAGCCGCTTCATACAGCAATTTGCTGGCTAAGTAACAAAAGGAGTTCCCCCTGGAACACATCTCTACCACCACGCTGATCGTCATTCTGGTCATCATGGTGGTCATCTCCGCTTATTTCTCTGGCTCTGAAACCGGCATGATGACGCTGAACCGCTACCGGTTACGCCATCGCGCCAAGCAGGGTAACCGTGCCGCGCGTCGTGTCGAAAAGCTTCTGCGTAAGCCGGACCGGCTGATTAGCCTGGTGCTTATCGGTAACAACCTGGTCAATATTCTCGCCTCTGCACTGGGCACCATCGTCGGGATGCGTCTATACGGCAACGCAGGCGTGGCGATTGCCACAGGTGTGCTCACGTTTGTGGTGCTGGTGTTTGCGGAAGTGCTGCCCAAAACCATCGCCGCGCTTTACCCGGAAAAAGTCGCCTACCCGAGCAGCTTCCTGTTAGCACCGCTGCTTATTCTGATGATGCCGCTGGTCTGGCTGCTGAATATGGTGACACGGGTGCTGATGCGCATGGTCGGTATAAAGGCAGACGTCACCATTAGTAGCGCGCTCAGCAAAGACGAACTGCGTACCATCGTGAATGAATCCCGCTCGCAGATCTCCCGCCGCAATCAGGACATGCTCCTGTCGGTGCTGGATCTGGAAAAGGTCAGCGTTGACGACATCATGGTGCCGCGCAATGAAATCGTCGGGATTGATATCAACGACGACTGGAAGGCCATTGTCCGCCAGCTGACACACTCCCCGCACGGGCGTATCGTCCTCTATCGCGATTCCCTCGACGATGCCATCAGCATGCTGCGCGTGCGCGAGGCCTATCGTCTGATGACTGAGAAAAACGAGTTCACCAAAGAGGTGATGCTGCGCGCCGCCGACGAAATTTACTACGTGCCGGAAGGCACCCCACTCAGCACGCAACTGGTGAAGTTCCAGCGAAACAAGAAGAAAGTCGGCCTGGTGGTGGATGAATACGGCGATATACAGGGGCTGGTGACGGTCGAAGATATTCTGGAAGAGATTGTCGGGGACTTTACCACGTCAATGTCGCCTTCCCTTGCGGAAGAAGTCACCCCGCAAAACGACGGGTCAGTGCTTATCGACGGCAGCGCCAACATTCGTGAAATCAATAAAGCGTTCAACTGGCATTTGCCGGAAGACGAAGCGCGGACGATGAACGGTATGATCCTGGAAGCGCTGGAAGAGATCCCGGCGGCAGGCACGCGCGTGCGCATTGAACAGTATGATATTGATATTCTGGACGTTCAGGACAACATGATTAAGCAGGTGAAGGTCCTGCCCGTTAAACCTTTACGCGAAAGTATCGCCGAATAAAATGTAGGCCGGGTAAGGCGAACGCCGCCACCCGGCACTACAGGCAGCACGTTATGCTTTCGCTTTCGCCACGGTCACCATCGCAGCGCGAATAGTACGACCGTTCAGGGTATACCCTTTCTGCATCACGCCCAGCACGTTACCCGCGGCAACGTCTTCGGATTCCACCATCGCAATGGCCTGGTGAACGTTTGGATCCAGCGGTACATCCGTATCGGCAATCACTTCAACACCGAACTTACGCACCACATCCAGCATGGATTTCAGCGTCAGCTCAATGCCTTCAATCATCGCCGCGTTATCCGGGTTAGCTTTATCCGCCACTTCTAGCGCGCGATCCAGGCTGTCGATCACCGGAAGCAGTTCGTTGACGAATTTCTCCAGCGCAAATTTGTGCGCCTTTTCAACGTCCAGCTCGGTACGACGGCGCAGGTTTTCCATTTCCGCTTTGATACGCAGTACGCCATCGCGTTCGCGATTCTGCGCTTCTACCAACTGAGCTTCCAGGTTGGCAATTTTTTCATCGCGCGGGTCCACCTGCTCAGCAGACGTGTCTGGCTCTACTGCCTCAACTTCATCGTGCTGTTCCGTGATAATTTCTTCAGGGGCTTGCCCCTCAGGCGTTTTCTGTTCTTTACTACTCATGAATTTCTCCGCGTTTTTCTGCATTCATCTCGCTAACTTCGCTTATTATGGGGATCAGTTTCCTGGATTCAAGGGAACAAGGCAGATTGTCATCATTCATCAGGCACAAGGACCTCCAGAAAATGAATAATCATTTCAGGTGTATTGGGATCGTCGGCCATCCGCGTCACCCTACCGCATTGACGACACATGAAATGTTGTATCGCTGGCTGTGTGGTAAAGGCTATGAAGTGATGGTCGAGCAGCAGATCGCCCAGGAGTTGCAGCTTAAAAGCGTCAGAACCGGCACGCTGGCGGAAATTGGCCAGCAGGCGGATCTCGCCGTGGTGGTCGGTGGCGACGGCAATATGCTGGGCGCGGCGCGAACGCTGGCTCGCTATGATATTAAGGTTATTGGTATTAACCGTGGCAATCTCGGTTTCCTGACCGACCTCGACCCGGACAATGCGCAGCAGCAGCTGGCGGACGTGCTGGACGGCCACTATATCAGTGAAAAACGGTTTTTACTGGAAGCCCAGGTGTGTCAGCAGGACTGCCAGAAGCGCATCAGCACCGCCATTAACGAGGTGGTTCTCCATCCCGGTAAAGTGGCGCACATGATCGAGTTCGAAGTCTATATCGACGAAATCTTCGCTTTCTCGCAGCGTTCTGACGGGCTGATTATTTCAACCCCGACGGGGTCAACTGCCTACTCGCTTTCAGCCGGAGGCCCAATCCTGACGCCATCGCTGGATGCCATTACCCTGGTGCCGATGTTCCCGCATACGC
Organism: Enterobacter sp. Res13-Sevr-PEC09-46; assembly: GCF_015672585.1. NCBI lineage: Bacteria > Pseudomonadati > Pseudomonadota > Gammaproteobacteria > Enterobacterales > Enterobacteriaceae > Enterobacter > Enterobacter sp. Res13-Sevr-PEC09-46. The sequence goes on from NZ_JADABR010000007.1 coordinate 22,666, forward strand.
TCTCGGCGCGTCCGCTGGTGATCAACGGCGACAGCACCATCCGCCTGCGTTTTTCCCATCGCCGTAACGACCTGGAGATCAGCTGCGACAGTCAGATTGCGCTCCCCATTCAGGAAGGTGAAGATGTCCTCATTCGCCGCTGCGATTACCATCTGAACCTGATTCACCCGAAAGATTACAGCTATTTCAACACATTAAGCTCCAAGCTCGGCTGGTCAAAAAAATTGTTCTGATTTTGCATCCAGCACTTTACTGTATATAAAACCAGTTTATACTGTATACAAACACAGTTATGGTTTTTCATACAGGAAAACAATTATGCTGGCACAACTGACCATCAGCAACTTTGCCATTGTTCGTGAGCTTGAGATCGACTTCCATAGCGGAATGACGGCGATTACCGGAGAAACCGGTGCAGGTAAATCCATTGCCATTGATGCCCTCGGCTTGTGCCTCGGCGGTCGTGCTGAGGGGGATATGGTGCGCACAGGCGCCGCCCGTGCCGATCTCTGCGCCCGCTTCTCGTTGAAAGACACACCTGCCGCCCTGCGCTGGCTGGAAGCGAACCAGCTCGAAGACGGACGTGAGTGTTTACTTCGCCGCGTCATCAGCAGCGATGGCCGCTCCCGCGGTTTTATCAATGGTACAGCGGTTCCCCTTTCCCAGCTTCGCGAGCTGGGCCAGCTGCTCATCCAGATCCATGGTCAGCATGCGCACCAGCAGTTAATCAAACCCGAACAGCAGAAAGCCCTGCTTGATGGCTACGCAGGTGAGTACGCGCTTACTCAACTCATGGCGGAGCACTATCGTCAGTGGCATCAAAGCTGCCGCGAACTTGCGCAGCATCAGCAGCAAAGCCAGGAGCGTACCGCGCGCGCCGAGCTGCTGGAATATCAGCTGAAAGAGCTGAACGAATTTAACCCGCAGGCGGGTGAATTTGAGCAAATCGACGAAGAGTACAAGCGTCTGGCCAACAGCGGTCAGCTGCTTTCCACCAGCCAGACTGCCCTTAACATGCTGGCGGATGGCGAAGACGTGAATTTGCAGAGCCAGCTGTATAACGTGCGTCAGCTTGTGACCGAACTGACCGGCATGGACAATAAGCTTTCTGGCGTACTGGAAATGCTGGAAGAGGCCGCGATTCAGATTTCAGAAGCCGGGGATGAGCTGCGCCACTATTGTGAACGTCTGGATCTCGACCCGAACCGTCTGTTCGAACTTGAGCAACGCATCTCCCGTCAGATTTCACTGGCGCGTAAGCATCACGTAACCCCGGAAGAGCTGCCGAATTACTATCAGTCTCTGCTGGAGGAACAGCAGCAGCTGGACGATCAGGCCGATTCCCTTGAAACCTTGTCTCTGGCGGTCAATCTGCATCATCAGCAGGCGCTGGAAACGGCGAAACGGCTGCATGACGTGCGGCAACACTATGCGCTGGAGCTTAGCCAGCACATTACCGACAGCATGCATACGCTGGCGATGCCGCATGGGGTGTTCACCATAGATGTTCGCTTTGAAGAGAATCACCTGACGGCGGAAGGCGCAGACCGCGTAGAATTCCGCGTCACCACCAACCCGGGCCAGCCTTTGCAGGCGATTTCGAAAGTGGCTTCCGGCGGTGAACTGTCGCGTATCGCCCTGGCCATTCAGGTGATTACCGCCCGTAAAATGGAAACCCCGGCGTTGATTTTCGATGAAGTGGATGTGGGTATCAGCGGCCCGACCGCGGCCGTTGTCGGCAAACTGCTGCGTCAGTTAGGTGAATCGACGCAGGTCATGTGTGTGACTCACCTGCCGCAGGTCGCCGGTTGTGGTCATCACCACTTTATCGTCAGCAAGGAAACCGATGGCGAAATGACGGAAACGCACATGAAGCCGCTGGATAAACGCTCACGCTTGCAGGAGCTGGCACGCCTGCTCGGCGGCAGTGAAGTCACCCGCAATACGCTTGCGAATGCGAAAGAACTGCTGGCGGCATAAACTTTTTCGGGATCTCAGGGTCATACAGAACAACAAAAACGCCGCCAGACCGGTTTCAAAGTGGGGCAAGGTCTATTATCATCGGCATATTACATATGAGCCGCGTACTGCTCGGGCCCGAAAAGGAATCAAATCACTATGCGCTGTAAAACGCTGACCGCTGCCGCAGCGGTTCTTCTGATGTTGACCGCAGGCTGTTCCACTCTGGAGAAAGTGGTTTACCGTCCTGACATCAACCAGGGGAACTACCTTACCCCTAACGATGTGTCCAAAATCCGCGTGGGTATGACACAACAGCAGGTCGCTTATGCCCTGGGAACCCCGATGATGTCCGATCCGTTCGGCACAAACACCTGGTTCTATGTATTCCGCCAGCAGCCTGGTCATGAAGATGTGACCCAGCAAACCCTGACGCTGACCTTCAGCAGTGCCGGCGTGCTGACCAACATCGACAACAAGCCTGCCCTGACCAAATAATCAGGCGTCAGCAACGCAAAAAGGTGCTCAATGAGCACCTTTTTTGTATCTGAATTCTTACGCAGAATCGTAGCCCCGGTAAGCGAAGCGCCACCGGGGGAGAAAGCGCTACTTACCCGATTTCTCCGCTCGCTGACGGCGCAGCTCTTTCGGATCAGCAATCAGCGGGCGATAAATCTCAACCCGATCGCCATCCTTCAGCGCATCAGCAAGCTTAACCGGACGGCTATAAATGCCGACTTTATTCTTCGCCAGGTCAATATCACGGCGAAGTTCAAGGATGCCGGAGGCCCGGATAGCCGCCTCAACGGTGGCGCCCTCTTCAAGCATTACGCGCTGCAAATACTGCTTCTCTGGCAGCGCATACACTACCTCAACAGCAATCTTATGCGACACTGTAAACCTCTTTGGCGCGCGTGGTGAACGCCTGAACCATATTCGAGGCCAGCTCTTTAAAGATACGGCCAAACGCCAGTTCGATCAGCTTATTGGTAAATTCAAAATCCAGATGAAACTCAATGCGGCAGGCGTCAGCGCTCAGCGGCGTAAACTTCCACCCCCCCATCAGTTTTTTAAACGGACCATCCACCAGATGCATCAAAATACTCTGATTGCTCGTCAGGGTATTGCGCGTGGTGAACGTTTTGCTGATCCCCGCTTTGGAGACATCCACGGCCGCAGTCATCTGCGTCGGGCCGGATTCCAGCACCCGGCTACCGGTGCATCCCGGAATAAATTCCGGATACGACTGAACGTCGTTCACTAACTGATACATTTGTTCCGCGCTGTAGGGAACAAGCGCGGTACGGCTAATCTGAGGCATAGCATTTTCCATAGTCACACAACAGACAAATAATAACATTTATCACCTGTTAAAAAAACGCTAAGCCTTATCTCGTGCTAAGATAGCGCGTTAGACCTCACAGGACGCAATGAGGTGACTTTTTAAAATCAGATTACCGACGGCTTTACGACACTTATGACGAAGAAAAAAGCACATAAACCTGGTTCGGCGACCATTGCGCTTAACAAGCGTGCTCGCCACGAGTATTTCATCGAAGAAGAATTCGAGGCCGGCCTTGCGTTGCAGGGCTGGGAAGTAAAATCGCTGCGTGCCGGGAAAGCCAATATCGGCGACAGCTACGTGATCCTGAAAGACGGTGAGGCCTTCCTGTTCGGCGCGAACTTTACGCCGCTGACCGTCGCCTCTTCACATTACGTCTGCGATCCTACCCGCACCCGTAAGCTGCTGCTGAACAAGCGCGAACTGGAATCCCTCTACGGACGCATCAACCGCGAAGGCTTCACCGTGGTGGCGCTCTCTTTGTACTGGAAAAATGCCTGGTGCAAAGTGAAAATCGGCGTGGCGAAAGGTAAGAAACAGCACGACAAACGTACTGACCTGAAAGCACGCGAGTGGCAGCTCGACAAAGCACGTATCATGAAAAACGCAGGACGTTGATTCTGCGCACTTATTGTACTATTCAATAAGTTAGCGTTTCGGGCTGGTGTCGAGGAAGTAAAATCTGGTATACTGAGTTCAACACTATTGGGGCTGATTCTGGATTCGACGGGATTTGCGAAACCCAAGGTGCATGCCGAGGGGCGGTTTGCCTCGTTAAAAGCCGCAAAAAAATAGTCGCAAACGACGAAAACTACGCTTTAGCAGCTTAATAACCTGCTAAGAGCCCTCTCTCCCTAGCTTCCGCTCTTAAGACGGGGATCAAAGAGAGGTCAAACCCAAAAGAGATCGCGTGGAAACCCTGCCTGGGGTTGAAGCGTTAAAACTAATCAGGCTAGTTCGTCAGTGGCGTGTTTGTCCGCAGCTGGCGTGCGAATGTAAAGACAAACTAAGCATGTAGTACCGAGGATGTAGAAATTTCGGACGCGGGTTCAACTCCCGCCAGCTCCACCAAATATTGATGTACTGAAGTTCAGTAAAGTCTACTAAGCCCGCACAGCACAAGCTCTGCGGGCTTTTTTACGTCTATTGTAGTCTAGTGAGAATTGCTGAGAACTTCGAGTTATGGCACCCTGAATGGGACCCACGAAAAAGGGTCCTAAAATTGAGGGTCCCAAACATGGCCAAAATCGCTAAGAAACTCACTGACACTGAAATCAAAAGCACCAAACCTGCCGAGAAAGAGGTTAACCTTTTTGACGGCGATGGTTTGCTGTTGCGAATCGCTCCCTTGGCGAAGGGAGGGAAGAAAAATTGGTATTTCAGATATGCAGTGCCTGTGACCAAAAAGCGAACTAAGGTGAGCTTAGGAACCTATCCTCACCTTACACTTGCGAAGGCACGAGCTTTACGTGATGAATACTTGTCGTTGCTTGCAAATGGTATAGACCCCCAAGTTCATAACACCCAAAAAACCAATGCACTGAAAGATGCCACGGAACATACATTTCAAGCAGTAGCCAAGAAGTGGCTTGATGAGAAAGTCAAAACGTCAGGCATCTCCCAAGATCATGCTAACGACATCTGGCGAAGCCTAGAGAGAAATATCTTTCCCACATTGGGTGATACCCCCATTAAGGAGATTCGCCCTAAAATGCTTAAACAGCATTTAGAACCTATAGAAAAACGAGGTGTCCTTGAAACACTTCGCCGCATCATATCCCGCCTGAATGAAATTTTCCGCTATGCAGCAACAGAAGAACTCATAGAATTCAACCCGGCAGACAATCTGGGGCAACGGTTCAGCAAGCCAAAAAAACAGAATATGCCAGCATTACCCCCTTCCGAACTCCCTCGCTTCCTGGTTGCTCTAAACAATGCTTCTATCCGTTTGGAAACAAGGCTACTGATTGAGTGGCAACTTCTCACATGGGTTCGCCCAGGTGAAGCTGTTCGCACAAGATGGTCAGATATTGATATTGATACTGGCATGTGGAACATCCCGGCGGAGTTTATGAAAATGAAGAAGCCTCACAAAGTTCCACTGAGCAAAGAAGCTTTGCGAGTTTTGGATTTAATGAAAGCCATCAGTGGGCATAGAGAGTGGGTTTTCCCCAGTATCAAAGCTCCACTCAATCACATGCATGAACAAACAGCTAATGCGGCCATAATCCGTATGGGTTTCGGAGGTGAGCTTGTAGCTCACGGTATGCGATCAATCGCCAGAACGGCTGCGGAGGAGTCTGGCAAATTTAGGACTGATGTCTTAGAAGCCGCCCTTGCCCACTCGAAGAAAGATGAAATAATTGCAGCCTACAATCGTGCAGAGTATCTCACAGAACGGGTGGTTCTCATGCAGTGGTGGAGTGACTTTGTTTCGTCTCAAAAATACAAAATTATTGCCGCATAACTCTTCCATGATGGGTTAACTATCTTGATTTAGTTAAAGAATTAATAATCATACTATTAACCTATGTGGACTAAGCATAGCCATTTACGAATCGATACCTTGAGGCCACATAACGAAAGCTGTCGGTCATATCAGCTAAATAATTCACATCTCTTCTCGATTATCATACACCTTGAAGATTTACTAAATTCGCTCTAATCAATGATAAAACAGTTGAATTTGGTTAAAAATTGATCAATTTTATCCTCTACATTGTATTGAATCATCCATGAGGTTTCGTGCATGGCTAGCGAAAATGATAAAAATCATAAAGTTAGGGTCGCACAGTACTTGAGGATGTCTACCGACCATCAGCAATATTCTTTACATAATCAGTCCGAATATATCAAAGATTATGCTGAAAAGAACAATATGGAAATCGCTTATACCTACGATGATGCAGGTAAGAGCGGAGTCAGTATCATAGGCCGGCATTCTTTGCAGCAGTTACTTAGTGATGTAGAACAAAAGAAAATAGATATACAGGCTGTATTATTTTATGATGTGAGCCGTTTTGGTCGTTTTCAAAATAGTGATGAAGCTGCATATTATTCCTTTCTATTTGAGAGAAACGGTGTAGATCTTATATACTGTTCTGAACCTATTCCCACTAAAGATTTCCCTTTAGAGTCTTCTGTTATACTGAATATAAAAAGATCTAGTGCCGCATATCACAGCAGGAATTTATCAGAAAAGGTATTTATAGGCCAAGTAAATTTAATAAAGCTTGGTTATCATCAAGGCGGAATGGCTGGTTATGGGCTGAGACGTCTTTTAGTAGATGAAAATGGCATAGCTAAAGAAATATTGGGCTTTCGCAAAAGAAAGAGTATTCAAACAGATAGGGTGATATTAATTCCGGGACCAAAAAATGAGATAAAAATTGTAAATAGCATCTATGATCTCTTTATAGATGATAACATGCCAGAATTCATTATTGCTGAGAGACTAAATGAACAGAATATACCTGCAGAAAATGGAACATTATGGACTCGTGCAAAAATACATCAAATCTTGACAAATGAAAAATATATTGGAAATAACATATATAACAAAACCTCATCTAAACTAAAAAGTAGGCTTGTAAAAAACCCCAAAAATGAATGGGTTAGATGCGACAAGGCATATAAACCCATTATTTCAAAGAAAAAATATAATAAAGCTCAAGAAATAATTCAGCTCCGATCCGTACATTTGACTAATGAAGAGCTTTTAGAAAAGCTAAAACAAAAATTAGAATCTAATGGAAAACTATCTGGCTTTATCATTGATGAAGATGATACAGGCCCTTCATCTTCTGTTTACAGAACCCGATTTGGTGGTCTTTTAAGAGCATATACGTTGATTGGTTATAAGCCAGAACATGATTACAGCTATATCCAAATAAATGAAGCACTAAGATCATTTTACTCAGGCATAATTGAGGATTTTAAGGGAGAAATTTTAAAAAGCAACTGCCATATAGACGAATATAAATATGCACCAATGCTTTACATCAATGATGAGCTTTTAATTTCCGTCCTTATTACTAAATGCACACATATGAAATCGGGTAAACTTAGATGGAAAGTCCGGTTTGATAACTCACAGAAAGCAGACATAACAATTGTTATACGAATGGATTCACAAAATATTTCACCACTTGATTTTTATATCATACCAAAGATTGAAAACGAATATAGTAAAATGTGTATGACGGAAACAAACAACATTCGATTAGATCTGTATAGATTTGATAATCTGGATAAACTTCTACAAATTATTACTCGCATGAAAGTGAGGGAACTATATGCTGCCTGAATCAAATGAATTCCCAATAATCCAAATTGAAATTGCCAAAATAAAATTTCTTAACCCGCGAACTAGAAATAAGGTAGTGCATGAAGAAATTAAGGAAAGTATAAAAAAAAGAGGATTAAGCAAGCCTATAAGCGTAAGAGCGATTGATGAAGACGACTTCAAATATGCTTTAATTTGTGGCCAAGGGAGAATAGAGGCTCTCGTTGCATTAGGTGAGACCATTATTCCTGCAATTATAAGAGATGTATCAGAAGAAGATGCTTATGTTATGAGTTTGGTTGAAAACATTGCAAGGAGGAGACCACGTTCCAATGAGTTATTACAGATAATAAAAGATATGAAAAACAGAGGACTTTCAGACTCCGAAATAAGTGAGATTACTGGGTATTCATCGAACTGGGTGAGCAGTATAAATATGCTTCTTGATAAGGGAGAGCATAAACTTCTCTCTGCAGTCGAACGGGGGAATTTGCCTCTGTATCTCGCAGTGCAATTTGCAAGATGTGAAACTGAAGAAGCACAAGATATTCTTACCGAAGCATATGATAAAAAATTAATAAAAAGCCGAGACATTATAAAGATAAAACACATTCTAAATCAGCGAACAATTGGGAATAAAGGTGCAAAAGCAGCCGGGTTTTATTATCACAAACCATCAAAAAGAATGACTGCTGAGGAGTTAATTGAGCTTTATGAAAATAGTATCGCTGAACATAAATCTGTTTATAACAACTCTAAATTTATTAAAACTAATTTGCTGATAGTAAATGAGATTTTTAACATCATAATGATGAATAAAAGCTTTCAAAATATACTTGAACAAGAGAATCTATCAGAACTGCCATCTCAGATCCTCAATCCAATAAACAAAGAGGCATCAAAATGATTCAGATACGTTTTGGCGACAATTTTATTTATTTAGAAACTAACAAGTTAATTCCCTCTAAGGAATTGTTAGAAAATGTAAAGCTAAGTCATAAATATCATCAAATAGTTACCTCAATTGAAAGCTTAGGTATTATTGAACCCATAATAGTGTTCTATGACAAAGATAAAGATGCCATTAAGATACTCGATGGCCATTTGAGGGTTGAGGCTTTAAAAGATTTAGGCATAGAAAAAGCTCCATGTATACTTTCGAGCATAGATGATGCGTTCACTCCTAACAAACAAGTCAATCATATAAATGTAGTTGAAGAACATAGAATGATAATCAAGTCCTTGGCAAAAGTTTCAATTGAAAAACTTAGTGCTGCTTTGGGCATATCTATTGATGCTATAAAAGATAAAGCTAATGTGATGAACGGTATAGATCCAAGTGTGATTGCGAAACTTTCTGATAAACCTATACCTAAGGCTACATTTGATGTTTTGAGGAAAATGAAACCAATTCGTCAAATTGAAGCAGTCGGTACAATGATTAATTTTGATAATTATAGTAAAAAATTTGCAATGAGCATCTTGGATGCAACACCGGCATCGATGATAATAAATAAAGGGAAAAACACTCCCTATAAAAAGGACATAAAAAAAACCATACTTCGTTTGGAACAGGAAATGGCAACAACTTCGGAAGAAACAAAAAAGCTTCAAACCGAGTATGGTTCAGATATGTTGAAATTCGTTATAATCCAGTCATATATTATTAAATTACTTGGTAACTCTAAAGTTCTTCATTGGTTCTTGGAAAACGAGGTTGATTATCTTAATGAGTTAAAAAGAATTTCGAAAATAAATTCTTTAGATGATAAGACTCTTGCTGAAAACAGCCAGTCATAGTTATGGTTATGGTTATGGTTATGGTTTTATATAGCCGAAGTATACTTACACAATCACAAAGGTTTCTCTTAGATATTAGCATAAGTAGGCAGTATAAGCCGTAATCATTCGAACGGGTTAAGGAGGTGAACTTATGGTTAACAAAATGAGATCTATTGCGTGAACGGCCACAGAGGAATCTTGTAAGTTCAGGACAGATGTCTTAGAAGCGGCCCTTGCCCACTAGAAGAAAGATGAAATAATTGCAGCCTACAATCGTGCCGAATATCTCGCAGAACGAATGGTTCTCATGCAGTGGTGGAGTGATTATGTCATTGCTCAAAAATTTAAAGCTATTGCGGCATAACAACTCTATAAGGGGTTAAATTTTCCAGCCCCTTATTCCCTCCCAAGACATAACTTTCTATTTTTATTTCACTTGCTTCTGAACCAAGATACATAGGCAGTAACGAACAAAAGCGATTTTCTGTATGAACTGGCAAACAATACAAGAAATGCGAGATCAAAGCTGTGGGGTTGTCTGATATGGATATCCCCTTTTTGTCTTGTAACCTCTCTCTGATATCATATATAAATGTTTCTTTGCACGCGAAGAAACAACATATAAAAGTCTACGGGCAACATAATTTTGATGCTCTGAGCTACAATCTATAATATCATTCCAATTAGGTATTTTTCCATTTAGTAATCCAGTGCAAATGACCACTTCATACTCATCACCTTTTGTCGAATGACAAGTTGTGATTTTAACACCGCTTCTAAAATTGAAAAACAAATGTAATTCATTTGCTTTATAAGCCATATTATACTTTAACATTCTTTTCAATGTGGCATTAATCAAAAGTTCCATTTCTTGATAATAGTAGCTATCATTACTTATGCTCAAATTAATAGAATGGCAAAATCTCGTTATAACCTCTCTCAACCAAACATCAATTTCACAATTATAATCCACAGATAATGATATTTTATTAATAATCTTCAATATTTTTTTAGGAGACAACGATTCAGTATAGGGTGCAGCAACATTTAACTCTTGAAGGAAATCCCGCAATAGCTTCTGTCTAGTATTAAAATTAGAGGGGACTCTCCTAATTAAAAATAGTTTAACTAAAGCAAGCCAAAGATTCTCATTGTTTTTAGGTATAGGAGAGATCATGACTCCATCAATTTCTATATCCGGATTAAGAGTAACAATATCATTTGAAAGTTTTATCACATCAAACCAACCAGGACACAGAATAGCAATTTCATTTGGAAGCATTCCCTGAGCCAAATGAGTTCTAATAATACCTGATACATAAATCGGCAGTTGAGTAACATCTACCTCGCTTTCTTTAAAAATTACTGAGTTGAAATCCTTATTATCTGAAAGTGAATTAATCTCATAATCTTCGTCTTTGTATTTACTATAAAAATCAACAATAGATTGGCTACTACGGAAACACCCCGTTAATTTCATCTCGGTTAGATTATCAAGTTGGAAACAATCAATTAATTCATCTCTATTCTTTACGACAGCCCCCAAACCAGTGTATATAGCTTGCTCTTTATCCCCAATAAAAGTAATCATTGTATTTTTCTTTAATACAATTTGTCTGAGTATCTCATATTGTATAAGAGATGTATCTTGATACTCATCGACTAAAATACACCTTAAAAGTAAAGACAATCTTTCACAAAGTGCATTGTATTTTGTCAACACTCGACAAGTCAGATTTAATATCAAATCAAAATCGATTAATTTTTTCTCATACAAATGATTATGATATTCTTTTACAATCAAATATTCTTTGGTCCCACGGGAATAAAATTGACCAAGGTTAAAATCTAAATTAGTAAAAATTTTATCATTTGCAGATAGGCCATGTTTTTCTTTTAATTCATTTATGAGAAATTCCTTTTCATGTTCATCAATTACACTAAATCCTCGGCAAAGTCTTGGTATCTTATCTACATTAGGTTTTATAATCCAATTCAAACAAAAACTGTGTATTGTTCCAATCCATAACGATTCACTACTTATGCCGAATGACATAATCCGTTCAAGAATCGTATCGGCTGCTATATTTGTATATGTAAGAGCAATTATCTTCTTTTTTCCTATACAAAATAGTTCTTTATTTTCTAAAATGAAACAAAGTTTAGAAACCAATGTTTTTGTTTTACCCGACCCTGGACATGCCGTTAATAATAAATTCCCGTTGAATTTAACGGCATCCATTTGCTCAGAAGTTAAATTTCTATATGGCATAAACTATAACTCCAACAATCTTACAAAACTGTCATTGAAGTGTTTCTTATATTCTATCATTTTACTAGAAAAATCTTTTTCGGCATTTATACAGTCAAATGCTTTAACCCCCATTAAAGACATATTGTAGTCAAGCATTTTTTGATATATATGCTCGACATTTCTATCCCGAAGAACAAATTGAATGGCCTGTAAAATATAATCAGGAACACGATTATTAACACTAAGATGTTCTACCATTTCAGTAGCCAACCATCCCTTCCCTATTTTCTTTGCAAACTTTAATACTCTTTTATATCGAACTCTGAGATCAGATGATTTTACATCTGATTCAGCCTTTTTAAAATACGCTTCTTTTTTATACTCTGTTTTCATAACCTCTAAAAACAAGTTATTGTTTTCATCGTAGCGAACAAGCTCAGTTTCGAAAGTATTTTCTGCGTAATAAACCGTAATAAACTCATTACCTTCAATATATTTATCTAACTCTTCTTTTCTTCGTAACCCATCATCTTCGGCATCTACCAGAGATTCGACAAAATCCGCATTAAAAATATCATCAGCTACTTTTACATAGGCCGAATCAAGATCCGTGAGAATTGCACATTTTCTTTTCAGCCGTTTTTCATGGAAAAGGTTAGAAATATGTTTAAAAACAGTGCCATCTACTTTTATAAGACTTATGCCCAACTCATCTAAACTAATTCCTAAAGTTTCTTTTACCATTGCTGGTATTAAAATAAGTTCTGCATCGCCTTCTACCAAAATGACACTTTTAGCAAACAAAAGGTCACTACGAATTGCATCAAGATATCGCTCTACGGAAGAAATTTCTTTCGGCGTCAAACCAAACGATGGATGATATACATCAGTGAATCCATTTTGGCGAGATAATATATTCATTGATGATATTTTTGATACAGAGCTAATTTGTGTTGAATGTGTAGAAACAAACACTTGCGTATTTTTAAAATTGAAGTTATCGAAAAGGGTTTTTTGGATATGGTTATGAATATGTGCTTCGGGCTCTTCAATTAACAAGAAGTGAGTAATATGCTCTTCACTATCCCTTATTTCTTCGTATTCATATAACTTTAAAGCAAGATAGATTAAGTTTGCTCCACCAAGACTCAGATCATCAATCTTTCCTGAGCCATTATAATCCAGAGAATCTTCAACCACTAAACCAAGTGATTGAATTAATTCTGTGAAATCCTCTGGAAGCTGTGAGGATACTAATATTTTAGGAGAATAAGTCGAACCTACTGTATTAAGTAATGAAGCAGATATCTTATTACTCAATCGCTCAATTTCAGGTATGGCAGAGATTTTACCATTGATCTCTTTAACATCTTCTACAATATCTTTTCTATCATCAATTTGTTTACTTTTTAAAGTAAGTAATTTATACAATGGATTCGTTTTATAATATTTAAGATCTGCAACTACATTCCTGAGTGCTTTGACATAAGTGCAAGCGACTTCGCTGCCTAAGGCAAAGTAAGGTGGCTTCTTCACACCTAATACAGTAGCATCATCATCATTAGGGTTTGAAAAGGAGTAACTATCAAAATCCCCAACTACTTGTTTATAAATTTCGTCATTATTCAAATCAACCTTTGTTCTAACAAAAGCTACTGCTTCATATGTTTCTTTAGAAATAATATGGTTAGATACAAATTCAGTAAAAGAAGCGGATCTTGCTTCCACATTGTCATCTTCTAATGTTAACTCATACAGCTTTTGTCGAATATGAAATTTAGGTCGATATATAAAAGTATAATTACCTTCCTTTATAGACTTATCATTACCATCATTTACTGTATAGTTGGCAAGGACCTGTTCTTCCTCCGACTCACTTAAATCATCAAAATATAGCGTAATTATGATCCAATGACCAAAGGGTTCGGATAATCCACGGTAGAAGTCCTCATTAGATAGAATCCTAGAATTCATTGGGAGAGAATCATCTAGAATTAATCTCATCGCATTAAATAAATTTGTTTTTCCCGAAGCATTTTCACCGATAATTGTATTCACTGAGCCTTTAACAAAGTAGAAATTTGAGCTTCGAAAGTTTTTATAGTTTCTAATAGCTAATTTATTGATATACATAGTAATCGATTGGGCCCTTAGCATAGTTTTACTACACATTAGATTACTCCATAGCCACCAGAAGCACAAAGCCATCGAGTTCAAAAGTCTAGTTAAGTCAAGTAAAAGCAATGTAGTTTACAAAAATGACTAAAAGAAAAGATATAATACCACATTGAAATTATATTATAAAAACCAATATAACGGTTAAAACACTTTTAAATCAATAGATTACACTGGATAAAAATTAATATTGACGATGCAACATAACTATCGGATATTAAATGAACAAAAAATTTCAGACACATCCTAACAATGATCTTGATACTTACTGACAGTAACGATGTTCATGCAGATGTAGTTTCGATGAAACTCGGTGATAACTATTTCCGTTTGAATTTAGATATAGAAGCCCTTAAAGATACCAAAATTAGCTTTGATGGCTCTGAATGGACTATCTCCCAGAACGGAAAAACAATCAAAAATTCATCCGTAAAATGTGTTTGGCCAAGGCGGGTATCTGTTCAAGTCAATTCTGAACAACAGCAAGATCAAAGTAATGGTTTGAGATTATGGCGATCTGAATGGAATAAAAGCCTTTTTGGCCTATATAATGCATTATCTGAAAGTTGCTGGTTTAATCATGTAAGAGATGCAACTCTCGCTGATAACAAGTATTTTCAACATAAAATAGCTAATGAAGTTGGGTTCAATAATCCAGCATTTATAACTTCAAACTCCAAAGAAGACCTCAATAATTTCTTAACTACTTATCCTGATTCGGTTGTTAAATTCATGTCGCAAGATATGTATGTCTCTGAATCAGGTGAGATATTAGGTCTATATGTAAACAAAATCACTTTAGAACAATTAGATAGTTTCGCAAACGATTCAGAAAACCCAATTACTCTTCAAAAATATGTTAATAAAAAATTCGAAGTTAGATACACAGTAATTGAAGATGAACATTTTGCTTGTGCTATAGACTCTCAGCATTCAAACAAGGCAAAAGTAGACTGGCGTAGATACGATATACCTAATACACCGCACTGGAAAATTGACGCACCCACTTCGGTGAAGGATAAAATAAATTCTTTAATGTCCAAGTTAAACCTTCGATATGGGGCTTTAGATTTCATCGTTGATGAAAATAATGACTGGTGGTTCTTAGAGGTGAATTCTGCTGGTCAATGGTTGTGGATCGAAGATTTATCCGGCATGGATATTTCCGGGTCCATTGCAAATTGGTTAACTTCAAATAGCAGGTGAACTATGAATGTATTTGGTTTAAATTTTCTTGAAAAAATGGAATCGGAACAAAAAGTTGATGTTTCAAACTGGGCATGGAAACCTGAGAATAGTGAAGCTCAACGAATCTATGGTTCAGGTATGTCAACGAAATCTCGTGAATCTACTTATGCTGCTGAAAAAGATAGCAGAGAAGATTCAGATCGCCCCAATGAAGGATTAGCAGCTTAATAATATAACCAGTGAGGAAATATTAACTCACTGGTTACTACAAAGGAAAGAATATGAATCAAGTAGACATCTTTTTGAAAGTGATAATTGGTATATTTTTCTTTATATATGCTATATTGTTTTGCTATGTTATTTCTGAAATGATTGGCCCCTTAAATTATTTGATTTTCTTTCTTCCTTTCATCATTTCAATATCCCTATGCATGTTTTTCAAAAAAAGCTTAAAGAAGCTTAAAAGTGCAAATGATTTTTTGCTTTTTTCTTCTGCTGGACTTGGTGCTATTAAGTTAGTTGCTTCTAAACTGAATCATGATAGCTTAGTATTGAATCAAATTATAGATGCTTTAAAAAATAGTACATTACTGCTAATGATTTTAGCCACAGCTGCGACGTTGAAGGCATCCATAGCTCTTTTTGAGATTTTTACTAACGAATAAAATTATTGATTTCACGTTTTTTTAGCTTCATATAATTTTTAAGAATTAGCACGCAAATTATAGGAATCATTAGAACCATGATCGGAGTTAGGAAATACAACCCGTCCTTAACCCATGGTTCTTTTATCATTAATGATAAAAATAAAAAAAAGACAATACATATTAATGAAGCTGATAAAGCTATAATTTTTTCTTTCATCATAAACCCTCTCGTGTTTTATATATAAATAGCTTATTTTAATCTATTGTCAACACCCCATTAAATTAAGCAAGAGCTAACTCAGAGATGCTCCGCTTCTCTAAGTTGCCTTGCTTTTTCTGCTCTTTGATTGAAAAAGAATGATTTAAACCTGGAACCTTAACTTTCGAACTCCTAATTTAATTAGGATGTAATTAATTGCCACATGAAAAGAGAACTTTTGTATGCCGATACGAAATTTCTATGATCTACTATTTAATCGATGTAAAATTGTTACTCCTTCGTTTGACATGGAATAAAAAATGGGAAAATTTGCGGATTTTAATATCAAAAACAATACCGAAAATACTAATGTCAGTCAGAGCAACAGTGGTGGTTATAATGTTCAAAATACCCAGGTCATAAATAATCGAACCATCAACAATCATTATACAAAGCAAAATTCTAATGGTGATGGCGATGCAGGTGCTTTTATGGCGGGAGCGGTCATTTTAACTATAGGAATAGGATTTGTCATCTGGTCATTTTTCACACACTATCAAGAAATTTATTCCATTTTAAAAACTGGTGCTTTATTCTCTCCTGTCTTCTCGATAATTGGAATTATAGCTTTAGTTCTTAGAAAAGAGGTTGAAACGACAGATTTTGTCAGATTTTTTTTCTTAGTCTTAGCTGGAGGTTCTGTTTTTTTATTAAATGAAGATTTGAATATAAATGTTCCATTAGAAATCATCGACTTATCAAAACGAGCCACATCGGTTTCAGGTTTTTGGAACGGATTAAACGAATATGGCAAAAACCTTTCTTTGTCGTTGATATCTTCGAGTATCTTGATTGGTGCATCAATAATATTGATAATCTTCGCTGCATTCAGAGAATTATCATACTCCTTAGCTAACAAAAACATGTCTGGATTTTGGTTTATAAGTCTTAAAATAACTAATTTATTCCGTATTCAAGCTCTTGGTAGTGGTGGGGTCATAACTTTAATCTTGGCACTAACTTTTTTAACATTAAATGGGTATGTATTCCACTTTGAATGGAACTAATTTTACATGGGCCTTTTGGCCCTTGTTTTTTAATGAATAAACTAATATATACAGCTTATTGATATATTCATCTTAATTTTTATTATTTAGATTTATCATATTTACTAATTAACCTCTTTTTTAATTAGTCGCCTATTCTTATCCAATAGAGAAGCAAACATATTAAATCGCGCTTAACATTGACAACTAATAATTATTTACTATAACAAGAGATAAAGTTAGTTAATTACTTTTAAAGCATGACATATAAAAGGAGTTTATATGGCAAATAAAAAATCGCAGTTTTTGAACACTAAGGATGCAAAACATTCAACCTCAAAGTGTAACTTACTACCACAGGAATTACGAATTCATTGTGTTAGTGTTCGTCTTAACAATGCTGAATTGGCCAAGCTTAATACATTGAGGGAGCATTATTCGAAAGGAGAGTGGCTTCGTATGGCTTCCCTTCAAAAATTGCCTCCAGTTATACCAGCTATTAATACCAAAGCCTGGATAGCTTTAACTGACATATCGCAAAAGCTAAATCGAATTGCGATCCATATCGATGGTAAGAGCAAAGACAGCAAGCTTACTCATACAGAGCTTTTCGCAGTGAAACGACAACTGGAAGAGCTTCGCCAGCACCTGCTAAATGCTGACATATGGAGCAAACCCTATGAAGGGTATGCAGAAGATCAAAAGGGGTAAAAGCTTCGCTGGTGTCGTGCAATATGCATTGAAGCCAGGTTCACATCATAAAAGTAATCCAATCGTCATTGGCGGGAACATGTTAGGTGATTCAGCCTCTAAACTGATCACTGAATTTGATGGCACTAAACAGCTTCGGCCCGATGTTCAGAAACCGGTATGGCACAACTCGCTTCGCTTACCTGATACTGAATCAGTATCGAATGACCAATGGGTAACCATAGCTGACGACTACATGAAGAGGATGGGGTTCAGTGATACTCATCTCCGTTGCTATGTGCTTCATGACGACGTTGGCCAGCATATACACATCATTGCCAGCAGGATCGACATAGCCGGTGGGAAGCTCTACTTGGGGAGGAACGAAAACCTTATAAGCACACGGATCATTAGTGAACTCGAAATCGCTCATGGCCTGACAGTGACAAAAACTGCATCTCCCCCCTCGCAAGCACAACCGAAGCGGAAGAGAGTGTCCCGTAATGAGAAAATGCTATCTGAACGAACTGGGGAGCATTCACCAAAAGAAGCTTTACAGCAAATTATTGATAAAAGTTTAGTCGGTAAGCCTGACCTTCTAACTTTCACAAAACGATTGGAAGAAGCAGAAGTATCCTGGAAGGCCAATGTTGCCTCTACAGGTAAGATGAACGGCTTTTCATTCGAATATGCAGGAATCGCTTTCAAAGCTTCGCAATTGGGTAAAAGCTACTCTTGGGCAAATCTCAGTAATCGGCTTAACTACACCCCCGACCACATAGAAGCTCTGCGAGCGACAAAGGAAGTTATCCCTGCTCCTGCTCCTGCTCCTGCTCCTGCTCCTGCTCCTGCTCCTGCTCCTGCTCCTGCTCCTGCTCCTGCTCCTGCTCCTGCTCCTGCAAAGGATGTTGCAACAACGGATATTCCAAGGAAAAGCATAAGTGAAAAAATTGCTGAACTCGAACTGCGACTCAGAGAAGACAGAAGAAAAGAAATAGTAGAAAAGATTCTTCAAAAAAACGCAGTACAACAGCAAAAGCATCTCAGGCTTATCGGCTGGCTTCCATTTCTTAGAAGGCTTGCAGAGCTTCTCCGAAGCTATGGTAAGAGCATTCTTCACAAGCCCCTCCCTGGATTCTCAAAACTCTCTGCAACCCGACTTCTACATAAAGAAAGGAAAATTCATTTATAGACAACAGCTTACCGCTTATCCCTGACAGCAATATCGTTTGGGCAGTGGTTAATTTAGGATAAGTCAACAATAAATTGATCGTTATTACAGATCGATAAACTAGTTATGATAGTTTTTACTTATCACGATTCAAACATCGATCGGTACAAGTGATTTTACTTTAACCAGCCAGCCATCGAGAATCCCTACAAACACGCAGTAAATCTTCCACCCTGGGGTTGCTATGAAAAACGAAACAATAAAGTGCCCGTTCTGCTTTACACAAAGTCCTCACGGTGTGCGGATTTGTAAAGGCTGCCATGCAAAGATCGCTTACGGTGAAAGCCCGCTCAGTGTGGCATTCCTGTTTCAATTCGTTGCATTTGGTCTCGCGTGGTTAGCATTTTCGTGGACTGGCAGCACTCTTGTATCAGTCATTACGTTTTTCGTAAGCATCATTATTCTTATCTATAAAATTAAAAAAACGTATGCAGACAGAGTTGTTTTTATACGGTGAAATTAATTTCACACAACCGCAAACCTAAAATGAGAAAGTAAATGAACCGATTTATAAAGTCATCTTTTTTTATTATTGTCTTCCTGCTTTCTGGCTGTTCAACATCAGGGAACCAGAACCTTAAAAACGAAACACCTCAAAGCCTCCAATCAAAGATCATTAAAAACAAAACAACCAAGACGGAATTACTCACTAAATTAGGTGAGCCTGATACAAGAACCACACTCGATGACGGAAATGAGCAGTGGAGATACTTTATGTATAACAATCAGTTCAATGCAACAACTTTCATTCCAGTTGTAGGGCTGTTTACTGGCGGTTCGCAGACTCAGTCTAAAACTCTTGAAATAGATTTTAAAGGCGAAATTGTCAGCAAATGGACGTTCTCCACTGACAATAACAACACCAAAACTGGCATTCTTAATTAATTGTTTTTTGGATAAGAAAATGAAAATATACTCAATTATCACAGTTATCATTACCACCTTCCTTCTAACCGCATGTAACAATGAACCATCGCAAGACGATATATACAATGTTTTCAAAAGTGTTGTAGATAGAACAAATACAAGTATGAAAGCTCTTGATTCAAGAGTTACAGAAAAAGATCTTTTAAGAATCGATTACGTGAAGAAAGTTAGTTGCACAGAAGAAGCAAACAATGTTTATAACTGCATTGTCGATGTCTCTATTAGTAATATGAAACAAACAAAACCAGTAAAACTAATCAAATCTGATGGTGTCTGGAAAGAAGTTCAGTAGTAGCCTATATCAAGAAGTCTTTTAGCCCCTGCTTAGGGGCTTTTTATTGCCTATAACCTGACGGTTCTTACGCGAACTTCATGGGTTAACTCTTTCTCAATTACTTTCATTTCATATTGTGCTCTGACAGTAGCATAGATTTCCTCTGCTTTTTCTTGATTGTTATCTATGTAATTAACAAGCGAGTTTAGTTCCCTAATAACTCCTTCTTTGTTATTTAATCGTTGTAGAAGATTGCTTGTCAGACTTTTGTATACCGAGCTAAACATAGTCATTATGTTATCAATATTACGATTGGATTTGGAATAAATCCTTTTAGGGTAAAAATATTTTAAATGGTATCCCACAAAAATTAAGTAAAGTTGATATGAGAAACTTTTATCTCCGGGCTGGTACCGTTTTGAGATATATTTATCAATTATAATGATAAGTTGCTCTTCCAGAGTAAACTCTGAATTGATGATGTTTTTGTCCATAAAATGCATCCTTGCATAATTGAAATAGTCATCCTGACCATATATTTATATTTATCGTATTTATTTAACTTGTCAATAGGTGTAACCTATCAACTATTATTTTTTATTAAATGGTCTATTCAATTGTTCCATAGTGAGACCATGTCTATAAGCATTATACTGCCAATAGCTAAACTGCTCTTTGTATCTATTGTTCTGTTTTTTTAACATTTCATTTTCGGCTTTAAGATTTATTATTTGTTGTGCCGCAATCGTTAAGTTAGCTGGCTTTTTAAGGCCAGATTTTTTCAAATTAGACAAATTTTTCTTTGTTCTATATGCTTCAACAACTTCATCATGAGCACTTAGAGATTGCCTTGTGATAGTTCTGTTTAGATTCTTATAAACTGATTCACATAAATCGCTCCATGTGATTTTACCGTCCCAAGTCAGTATAATGTGTTTAATTGCCTTTATTTCACTCCTGTTTAAATGTTTTGCCATATGCATCTCCTGTTTCAATTATTCAATAGTTTATTAATTCTTTCCAAATTTTTTTTGTGGTGTTGCAACCATTTGTCTGCACCATAATCACCATTTTCATAAGCGATCTGAGTTATTCTCTTTAATTGCATTACTTTCTCTCGGACAGATTGCAGTCTAATTCTATCTACTGAGTTAATGTCCGGTGTTTCATTATCACATTCAATAAGATGATTAATTTTTGCACAAGGCTTGATTAAATAGTTATGTACACAGTAACCAAATTCAGTTAAGTGTATTGCACCTTGATTAAGGTTATCAAAATCAATTGTCAATTCATTTGTGGGTATTGACTCCCTTTGACAGTAATTACTCCTATTCAATTTAATAGCTTTGATTTTATCTAACATATCTTCTTCCGACACATGGTTATAAACTCTGTTCTGATTCGCATTGATACGACCAGACCATTTAGCTATATCCAGTTCAGACATTTCACCATAATGGGCTATTGTGTTTAAAAGGTGCCGTGGCTGGTGTGAGCGAATAAGTAGTGGTTTACCTTCATCATCATAATATCCATATCGGGAAAATATATTTTTATAATTCATCTCATAGCTTTTTTTTCTTTGTATGTCACTGAAAAAGAAACTTTTAGTAGGTTTGTAAAATGTGAAAATTGAAGTCATTCTTGATAAAGAAAATTGATCAGTATTGAGCAAGCATAAAGCATTACTAAATTTTATGGATTTTTCTTTATCATACCATGGAAAATCTCTGCTAAAATTAGAACTAATAATTTCCCACAAATTACTCAATGAATAGTTGTAATCATTGTGGTTTAAGAAACTTTTCCCACCATCCAAACTCGTTCTTTTAATTTTTAAAACACATGATTTATGATCAAATAAATTATACCCCAGTGCATGGCAAACTTGTACAACGGTCAATTTAGCTTTTTCATCAACTGTTGGGCAAAGCTCATGTCGGTAAAATTTATCCGGGTACTTTTCGCACCAGTGAGCAAGTGCTCTTGCATTTTGTGATAAGGAAAGTAATCTTCTAATCGCTTTCTTTGCAACTGGTATCATAACCCGTGGAATCCATTTGATATTAGGGCCATACCCTTTTACCGAATAAAATCTCAAACCATATCTTTCGATACCCTTGCCATCTATTTGTGTAATCTCACAATCAGCAGGTAAGGCTAAAATTTCAGAAATTCTGCTCGGACAACAAAGTAGAAGTGCAAATACTGAACTGGTGAACATATCCCTTGGACTCAGTAACTCATCATTTTGAGAAAAAATATCAGCAATAGCGAGCAATGCTTCTTCATCTGGTAACTTATCGCTTCGGTGATAATCCTCAATCTCAGGAAGATAATTGTTTTTGACTTTCTGTTTTACATGGTTTTTCCATGAGATATATCCTGACTTCACAAGATTATGTTCACACAGAAACTTTGATATTTTTTCAAGCTGTATTCCACATTTAGCCAAAACGTTACCTTCAAAATATTTACTCCCGATCTGCATTGCCTCATCGAAAACAACGGCTGTAACATTATAAATGAGACCAGTTTTCTGAACCTGCAAAAGGGCCTGTTCGAGACATCGCAAGGCCATCATAATAACCCCATAATTTTTTAATGGTTTCAATGTGTGTTGATATCTGATATATGCTTTCGCAAAATTGATATAATCTTCGTGCATTGCATCAATGGAATCAAAGATTTTATTTCCAATCCCTATTTTTCTAAATGTGACATATCCTTTCCAGGCATACTGCTCCCAATCCTGAGTTTGGGTTAGTCCGGGCAGTTGATAGCGACAAAATTTTATGAACTCATTATAATTTTCTTCTACAAGAATATGTTTTTTTGATTTGAACAAAATAATATTATTCATAGTTGATTCACCTCACTGCGATCAATCGGAATAAAAAACATACATTGATTGCAAGGAAATCCTGAATTCTGACTCTGGCATCTACTTGAAGAAAAAAATTTGAAATGACTACTCTTTTTCGATTTGATTCCGTTCATAAAAATATCAGCGACAAATGACAATTGTTCTGAAACAGCGGAATCAATCCTTTCAACACTGTCAGCATGATTTTTAATATAAATCCCCGCACTTGAAGTAGATGAATGATCCAATAATTCAGCTATAGTATTAACATTATGCCCATTCTTAGCCAGCATAGTTGCTATTGTATAACGAAGCCTACGAGGAGTAATATTTAGTATCGAACCGGTACGGTTGGATATTACATTCCCATTATTAACAATACTTTTCAATGCTACATTAGCAATTGTAGGCTTCGCATATAATTTATTATATTCCAGAAGAATTGAACCTGTTATGGATAAATCTGAGAGTTTTTCCTCATTTAAGAAAATAGGAACTTCTCGTTTAGAATAATCATCAAGAGTTTTTCCAAGAGCTTGCTCAACAAGTTTCACTGATTGATTAGCTTGCAATTGAACAATTGATGCAACCTCTGATATTATTGCAAGTTCTCGATATCGTAGTTCTTTACCCCGTTGTTTTACTCGTGGCACTGAAATTACATATTCTACTTTGCCATTATCTAAGTTCTTTTGAAGAAGGTCTTTATATTTCAACATAACTAACTGCTGAGGTCTTCTACCTGTAAGACTGATCAATAGTGATATTGCATAATGTGGCAGTGACAGTTCACCTTTTCTATATGCATGATTCATAGCCTTAATCAAAGAAGTATGTTCTTCTTTATTTAATGGTCCCTCTGTTGGATCATCTTGAAGCACAGACTGACCAGATTTTTTTATTTTTAGGTCCAAATGCTTTAACAGTTCTACCGCACTTTCATCTATTCCCGGATATCCTAACTCAAACCATTTAATCAAAAATGGTCGTAAAACGCGAAATGATGCTGAGGCTTTTGATAATTTCTTATTTTGATATTCAATTAGAACCTTATCATCAATATGAGTAGGAGATAGTTTACGGATAAGACTCTCCATATTTCTAACAATATTTTTCACATACAAATAGCTGTTGCTATTAAAATAATATTGTACTGTATATACAAACCCACAAACCAAATTTTCGTTCATAGCATATATTAAGTTTGTAAGATTGATTCCGTTATTTTCAATCGAACTGACGATTTTATGTTCATGCAAAGACATTTTATCAGATTTATTTTTAATTAAATTATTCATCAAATTCTCCTTTGAATAGTTGCTCTTGTTGTTCAAGTGCAGTTTTTTTCGATAGCTCATAAATATGCCTGCGATTATAAATCATTGAAGTTTCTGAACCCGGTCGCCATCCCATGAGATAAGAACGGATTTGTTGCTCTTTTTCATCGGATATGTCCTGATTCTTGTCTATTGCTTTCGAAAACTCATAATTCCATGTATGTCTGAGTTTGTGACCTGTCAATCCCCCTAGAAGTGAGGAGGATTGACGAACAACACTCACCACTTTGTGATATGAAGAAAATGAAATAGGTTGCCCTTGAGTTTTTCCTTCCTTATAAGTAATAAACAGGAAATCATGTTTGTTAGAATTTTTTATGTTTCTTCGATCATTCAGAATATAATCTGAAATTTCAAACATGAGCTTTTTATCAGCAATTAATTTCCTCTCACAAGTTTTAACTAAAGGCTGATACACTCGCGGATCTGTTTTATCATTTGCTCTTCTTCTTATTGCAATTGTCGATTCTGCAAAATCTATATCACCAATTCGCAGATTCAAAAGTTCACCTGCTCTCAGGCCAAAGCAGTGTAATAGCAGGAATATTAGATTGTTTCTTTTTTGCACTTTTTCTGAAAAAGGATTTAATTTGCTACCCGGTGCAAGAATGCTAAACAAAGAATCCAATTGTTCATTATTTAAACTTTTTTCTATATCCATATTATATTTATCATTATTTCTCGGTTTCTTTCGTTTTATGTTGTTTATGAAATCTAAAATATATTTGAGAGTATCCTTCTGTCCTGTATGAGAAAGATGTATTTTGCACAGCCATTCCAGATAGTTAGCTATGGTTGTTATCCGAAAGTACTTAGTTGGTTTTTTGACATTTGAACTTCTAAAATTATCATTCTCGCCATCTCGAAAATTGAATGAAGTGAATTCGATCAAATCTTCAATTTCATGAGGAGCCAGAAATATCCTTTTCTGAATTCTTTCATCAATATTGATATTTTTTCTCATAAAGAATCGATATAACAATGAAATGCTCCCAGCGATAACCTTCATTGTTGATATAGACTCTGACCGATTCCTGACTTGTGTTGTTATATACAAGTTTGGATAATACAATGGCTCACCAGTATCTTTATTTACAACATGACAATATCTCTCACCATTTTCGAACATAAAAGAATCCACACAAATACTGCACATATTTTCCTCCTAAACTTTACAAAAAGTATAATTCCAATATATTAATAATAAGCATTTCGTAGATTTACAAATTTATTTGGATCGATTAAGATATTTATTTAAATTAAAACAGTGAGATAGACGATTATTCTTGTCAAATTATCATCTGGTAGATCTAGTTAATATTATGTACACCTAATACTTCGAAAACTATCTC
This sequence comes from Enterobacter sp. Res13-Sevr-PEC09-46, assembly GCF_015672585.1. Taxonomy (NCBI): domain Bacteria; kingdom Pseudomonadati; phylum Pseudomonadota; class Gammaproteobacteria; order Enterobacterales; family Enterobacteriaceae; genus Enterobacter; species Enterobacter sp. Res13-Sevr-PEC09-46. Next base: position 48,223 of record NZ_JADABR010000007.1, read on the forward strand.
ACTGCCTTGCTAATAAACGGCAACCAAAATAATGTAAGTTATTCTGTAAAGTTTTAAGATAAATTATGCAGCCAAACTTTACATTTTCATAAAAAGCTCTTAATCCATTAGATATAAAATTATCCGCTTCGCTAGGAGTTTCAATTCATCAGGACATTTAATTAGAGATAACCAGGTCTCGTAAACATATATCTGTTTGCAAGCATTAAGCTCAGAGATCGAGTCTAAAGGTTCTCTCAGATTTCCTACAAGGTACTGACTGAGCCAGTAAATGATTTCTTTATTAAACTCGTTATTAGGTAAGTCATAAATCACTTCTTGGTCAAAGATCTTGTAAAAAAGATCTCCGCATAAATTGCACATATGGTTTTCTTCGCTTACAAATTCTTCGATATTCATAAAATCACTCCTAAGTTCAATTAAGCAACATTATTTCGACTTGTTTCGATAACAGACTGAATCCAGGTATCAATCTCACTTTCAACGAAAGCTACTGCACGACTTCCAATTTTGACAGGAGCAGGAAACTTACCATCGTTGATCAGACGATATATCCAGGCTTTTCCGTAGCCAGTTCGTTCGAGAACTTCTGGTAATCGTATTAGGCGGGTTGCTTGATTTTTCATTTCGTTATCCCTTGTCGTTGCGGTGAAGTCACTATACGAACAGTTGGGAAAAGAAAAGAGCGAAGCTCCTGAAGCGGAGGTTCTTCGTAGCTATGCAGGATGGTTTTCTCGAAGTTGGTGCCGTACAGAAAAGGGGAACTTGAGAGTAGCTGAAATTCCCCCGTTTTATAGCAAGTGTCAAAATGCCCGGTTTAAAGTAAAAATCGCAAAAAAAAGCACCATTCACAATGATGCCTTTAGTTAATTTTAACAATTAAAACAAATAGTTATAAATGTAATTCTAATCAGATAGTTTCATTACATCAGAGACTTTCATTTGCTTCAAATGGCTATTTTTGTTCATGAAGTAATGGAATTGTCGGATAAAGTCAGTTGTGCAGGATTTAAGAGCCAAAGGCCTGTCGGTATCTTTGATTTGGCTAGACTGCCTCATTTCGCTTTCTTCGTCATCGTCTGTATATAGCAGTCTGGATAACCTGTCGTCAGAGACACGGATTTTTTTAACGGCTGCCCACACCAGGATATCCAGCATAGGTATCACACGATAACTGATGAGTTTCTTGATAGTTCCATACCCAAAGCGAACTGATTCTAAAGGATCTGGTTCGATACCTTTGATTTTACGCCACTGCGGTAATGCAGCTTTAAGCGACTCTGCAATCTCTTCGTCTGTGCCACTTGCCAAATCAATCTCGAACATGACTGTTCGTGAAAACTGATCTGGCATAATATCTGAAAGTGATTCTTCCCGAAGATCTCTGTTTATTGAATAATTGTCATCACCATCCCAAACAAAACCTCCGCGTTGCATAGCAATGATGCTCGTTTCAGCAAGGCGATCAAGAGTTGTTAGAAAAAAATGGGGAGGCTGAAAAAGTTTATTGGCAGGAGTCATGTATCCCAGTTGCCCTTCTTCAATTAAAAAAGGATTGCCACTGAAAATTTTTGAGAAGTAACCCATAAGAGTTCTGCTCTCAAACTCTTCCCGATACTCCTTAAAGAACAAGTTACGAGCCCATATCTCATGGTAAAACTGGAGCAATGAGAGGTCTTCAAATTTGCGATATGTATCAATCTTAAACCAACTCTTGATGTCTTTTGTGTGCTCTGGTGACCAGTTGTTCAAAATCCATTCTCCACCTATGCTGGTACTGCCCTACGGATAGAATTCAGTTTCGCTGAAAAACTACCGCATTCACTAATCGGTGAAAAGCAGATCCTGCTTGCGCAGTTCAGCTACTAGCAGGGAGTTGAACTGAAGAATTTGTTTCCTTTTGATACAATTCTCCAATCCGCTAATCGTGATAACCCATACCATTACGATTTATGGTTCCTTTTTAGAACCACACATAAAATTCAAAGTATAAATAACATTAAAAATCAATGGAATGAATGGCTAATTACAGGGACGCCAGCCCACCAAAATTCTCCATCGGTGATTACCAGAGTCATCCGATGAAGTCCTGAAAGCCCGCACGGCGCAAGCCCTGCGGGCTTTTTTGTGTCTGTCGTTCTCCGAGCCATTCGACTTAGTCCGGCAATTATCGCTATACGTTCAGGTATTCCGGTTCATGCCGGATCAGCCACAGCCCCCCAGACCTACACCAATGTTCTGCGTGCTAAAGCGCCCGAGAAAAATCTAACGTTGCGTCATGGCCCGTGCCATCGTTGAAATCCCCGCACTGCATATCAAAGCCCACCCCCTTTCCCGCAATCAACATAAACCATTGATATTAAATATTTATCACCTCATTTATTTCCGTTTCCTTTTGTTTTGTCGAACGATCTGTGAACAACACCAAAACATTAACAACAAGGAAACAATAATATAACTACAGAGGTGACCTTATGCTCAATAAAGAACGGCATTATGCAATTTTGACCTGGCTTAACAGGTACGAACGGGCGACGGTGAATCAGCTTGCGAAAGTATTTAACGTCACCAGGGAAACGATTCGCAGCGACCTGAACTTATTAGCGCAGGAAGGCGGCATTGAGCGATGCCACGGTGGGGCAATTATCAAACGCCGTATTTTTCATACCCAATCAGTCAATAATTTAGATAGCAATATCATTCATTTTTTTGACTCCGCGCAGTCAAGAAAAACGATCAAATCCCGACATAAAGGGCGAAAGATGAAAGGTAAAGTCTGTATTCTGGGTTCATTCAACGTTGATATTATTGCTAATGTCGATCGTTTCCCGCAAAGCGGAGAATCTATTTTTTCCGAAAATACCATTATTGGACCCGGCGGCAAAGGCGCCAATCAGGCGCTGGCCGTAAGCAAATGCAATGTTAAAACCCATTTTGTCGGTAAGGTGGGTAACGATCAGTTTAGTCAGTTGGCCTTTGAACATCTTTCATCTTCTGCTATCGACAGCTTCACGCTTTATCAGGATAAAGATCAGAAAACCGGCACCGCGCTTATTTATGTTTGTCAAAGTGATGGTGAAAATATGATTGCCATCAGCCCTGGGGCCAATCGGTCCATTACAGCCGATGAAGTTGAAGCGATTACCCCTGAAGTGAAAAACGCAGATATTTTTTTAACCCAGCTGGAAAATAATCTACCCGCTACCTTTCGGGCCATTGAAATTGCCCGCCGTAACGGGATTAAGGTGGTTTTGAACCCTGCCCCCTGGTCATCTGATGTGGTTAGCTGCCTGAAGAACGTGGACTTTCTGACCCCAAACGAGACTGAGGCCTCATTGCTGTCCGGCATTCATATTGTGGATCTTGCCAGCGCGAAGGAAGCCGCCAGAGCCACTAAAGCGAAAGGGGTAGGTCACGTCATCATCACCATGGGAGCGAAAGGCGCGCTTATTTATGACGGTGAGCAATTCATTCATATCCCGGCGCTGAAAGCCGTATGTGTGGATACCACCGGTGCTGGCGATGCCTTCAACGGCGCATTCGCCGCCGCGATGGCGAAAGGGGAATCCATTATTCAGGCAGCAAAATTTGCCTGTGCTTTCGCCTCTTTGGCCGTCGAAAAAGAAGGCGCATCAAATATGCCTGAATATAAAGATGTCCTGACCCGCCTCGCGCAATATAACGATAAAAAAATTCTCACCGAGAAAATTTAACGCACGCATATTTCTGCAAACACAGATTATATTCACGACAACCATTTCAGTAATGGGAGTATGTCCGATGAAAGCCCTGACAGAATCTAAACCCGGCGGCGCGATACCGCAGGTAAATAACATGCCTCACCAGCAAACACTATCCCGCATGGCACGTTGCCGCCAGACGTTACGCCGGTGGTGGCCGTTCTACGTGATGGCCCTGCCTGGGGTTATCTATTTTTTTATCTGGCACTATTTACCCATTTGGGAAACAAAAATTGCGTTTGAGCAGTACCGTATTATCCCGCCGAATATCTGGGTCGGGATGCAGTATTTTGCCACGCTGATGTCATCCCCTGTTTTCTGGCAGGTGATACAGAACACCGTGATTATCGGCGCAATGAAGCTGATTTTTATTTTTCCGGTTCCCATTATCGTGGCGCTCTTGCTCAATGAAGTGCGCTCATCCGGTTACCGTAAATTTGTCCAGTCGGTGATTTATCTGCCGCATTATCTTTCCTGGGTGGTGATCGCCAGTATCGCGATTGCCACGCTCTCGCCGGTTGATGGCGCGGTTAACGACATCATTAAATCGATGGGCTACGATCCGATCCCCTTTATGACCGACAGCGGCTCTATCCGCTGGGTACTGGTGTTCACTGAAATGTGGCGCAGCGCGGGCTGGGATTCATTACTTTACATCGCGGCGATCCTCGCCATCGATCCACAGCTGTATGAAGCGGCGGAAATGGATGGTGCCGGGCGCTGGCGCAAAATCTGGCACATCACCCTGCCCGCTATCACCCCGACCATCGCCACGCTGTTTATCCTCAACGTCGGGCTGTTCCTGAGCCAGGGTTTTGATCAGGTCTTCAACATGACCAACGACGTGGTGAACGGTCAGATAGACATCATCGACACCTACGTCTACCGCATGGGCCTGCGCACCGGGGAGTTCTCGCTGGCGACCGCCGCAGGGTTATTCAAAGGCGTGATCGGCATGGTCCTTATCGTGCTGGCACATAACGTTTCAAAACGCCTGACGGGTAAAGGAGTCTGGTAATGCGCATCTCATCACGAAGCACCCCTTTTGAGCGCATCGAATACATGCTCATTCTCTCGGTACTGATGCTGCTGGTTGTCGTGACGCTACAACCGATCCTCAACCTGGTGGCGATATCCTTCTCCAGCCCGGCAAACGTGCCCGGCATGAGCGGCCTGGAAATTATTCCGCAGGGCTTTTCGCTGGACGTCTGGAAGCTGCTGCTGACCAACGAAGCCGTGCTGCGCGGGTTTGGCAATGCGATGCTGATTACCGTGGTGGGCACCATCATCAACGTAGTTTTCACCGTGCTGCTGGCCTGGGCGCTGGCGCAAAAACGCCTGCCGGGACGCCGCTGGCTGTTTATGTTTGTCCTGTTCACCATCGTCTTTGAGCCGGGCATCATCCCCGATTTTCTGGTGATGAAAAAGCTGGGGCTACTGAACAGCTACTGGTCCGTCATCCTGTATCGCGCCGTCTTCGCCTGGTACCTGATTATTCTGGTTCGCCTGTTCGAAGAGATCCCGGAGGAGCTGCTGGAAGCCGCGGAACTCGATGGCGCGAACCCGTTCCAGACGCTGTGGTACGTCATTATGCCGGTCGCCAAATCGTCCATTGCCATGATCACGTTATTTTACATGGTGCTGCACTGGAACGAGTTTTTCCGCGCCATGGTGTACCTCAACGACCCGGACAAATGGCCGTTGCAGGTGGTGCTGCGTCAGTTTGTCGTCGAGGGCGATAAGCTGGCGATGGTAGGCGTCGAAAGCATGTCGAACTACACCGATGCCAGCCAGATCAGCATCAAGGCGCTGAAAGCCGGGATGATCACCTTAACCATCGCCCCGCTGATTGCCATCTACCCGATTATTTTGCGCTTCTTCACCAAAGGGACCATGTCCGGCGCGGTGAAGGGTTAACAGGAGCGATGACGATGAAATTATTCACAGCAATCGCCTGCGGCCTGCTGTTATGCCAGGCCGCCTGGGCCGAGCCGGTCACTATCCGGATTGTGGAAAAAGATCTGCTGACCACCAACCGCGAAGATGTCGCGCATATTCAGCGAATCGAGCAGGCGCTGGCACGCCAGGGACACGATATCCACATTGAGATCGTCAACCTGTCGTCTTCCGGCTACTCCGACGTGCTGAACGTGATGCTGCTCTCCGGCACCATCCCTGATCTGATCTATTTCAACGGCAGCGACCAGAAGATGGTCGAACAGGGCATTCTTGAAGACTGGCGTCCGTGGATTGCGCAAACCCGCTATCTGAAAGAGGCGCTGTGGCCGCACAACCAGCTTCGCCTGCAAAACCATCCGACCCTGCTGTATGTCTTTCCCCTGCGCGCGCGCCAGCCGGTGATCCGTGAGGACTGGTTACAGAAGAGCGGATTCAGCGCATCACCCAAAACGCTGGCGGAGTACGTCACGCTGTTCAATGCGATCCACGCCGGTGACTACAACGGCGACGGTAAGACGGATAGCTGGGGGATCACCTCCGAGAAAGACCTGCACGATCTCGACGGTTTTATGAACCCGGCGTTTGGCATTCACGCCACCTGGCTCAAGGACGATCAGGGCAAGCTGATCAACGCCCAGATAAGCCCGCAGGAGCGGAGCAAGCTGGAGTTCTACCATTCGCTGTATCAGAAAGGACTGCTCTCCTCCCAGTACATCACCACCAACTGGGAGCTAAAAGAGGATGAGTTTTATACCGGCAAGGTTGGCGTGGTATCCGTCTCATCGCCGGGCAACGTCGGCGTGTACCAGGAAAAGATGCGCCAGATCCATCCTGACGCCACCCTCACCCTGCTCGACCCACCCGAAGGCCCGGCAGGTAAAGGGCTGGCGGCGACAGATGTTTCCATGGAAACGCGCGGCTTTGCCATGTCCTCGCTCTCGAAACATAAAAAGGAAGTGATGATCCTGCTCGATTTTCTGGCAAGCCCGGAAGGGCAAATGATGGAGCAGATGGGCTTCGAGAACACGCACTACGTTCGTAAGGGCAACACGATAAACGTGACGCCAAAAATTAATGCCTGGTATCCGCGGTTTATCCAGGCCGCCAACTGGAAGCCGCCGGTGGAGTGGCGGACGCCCGCGATGCTGCGCTATATCGACAATTCACAACGTTATTTTACGGCGGATAACGCCTTTATCTTCCCGGCGTCGTTTGCCGCCGCCATCGACTCAACCAGCAGTATTTATAACCAGTGGGCGTACCAGTTTGTCTCTGGCAAAGCGTCATTTGATCAGTGGGATCAGTATGTCAGCGCCTGGAAAGCCGCAGGTGGAAACGCCATGACCGAATATGCAGAGGAAAAATTAAAATGACCGTTACTCAAGCCGCTGATTTATCGTTCACGTCCCGCATTCTGGGCATGCTGTATGGCGTGGCGTTCGGTGATGCCTTAGGCGGACCGGTTGAGAAACTCTCCGCCCGGCAAATCGCGGAGAAATATGGCCGCGTCACCTCCATCCACCAGCGCTGGCACCGGATGAACGAGCCGTCCGCACGGCGCAACAACCGCGTACGCGGCAACGGTATCATTACCGACGATACGCTGATGACACTCTGCCTGATGGAGGTTTACAGCGAGCTGGGCCGTCACGTTGATGCGTGGGATATGGGGGAGTCTTTTGTGCGGAAGATTGCCTGGGAACCGCGCTGGGTGCCGGAACTGGATCGGGAAGCGCTGGTTATTGAGCGCCTGTTTTATCCGGAAAAATGGATCTTCCATCGTCTGCAACTGGCCGCCTGCGATCCGCGCCAGGGCGGCGTGGGCAATATGGTGAACTGCGGCGCAGCCATGTATGCCGCCCCCATCGGAGCTATTAATGCCTGCAACCCTGCGGCAGCTTACCAGGAAGCCATTAATTTCACCCAGGGGCATCAGCAGAGCTATGGGCTGGAGGCCGCCGGGGTCTTCGCCGCCTGCGTTGCAGCGGCATTTATTCCTGGCATCACCATTGAGGCTATCACCAACATCGCATTGAAACTGGCTAAAGACGGCACCCGCCAGGCCATCGCGGCAACGCTTGACGTCGCGCGTCGCTACCGTGGAACCGCATGGGATTATCAACAGGTCGTTGACGCCCTGCACGATGCGCTTTTGCCCTTCTCACCGATGGGAGATGACCTGATGCACGGCCCGGAAAAAGCGGGCGTTCCGACCATGGCCTACCAGCCCTCGCGTCTGATGTCGATTGAGGAACTGCCGATGGCGCTGGCCTTCTGCCTGCTGCGCGAAGGCGAGTTTCGCGGGGCGGTGGAAGACGCTATCAATTCAGGCCGTGATACCGACTCTATCGGGGTGATGAGCGGCGCAATTTTAGGCGCGCTGCACGGGGAAGCCATTGTCGAACCTGAGGTGCTGGCGGGTATTGATAGCGCCAACCGCCTGGATCTGCGTACGGCCGCGCTGCGCTTCAGCGAATCAGCACAAAGCATTATCCAGCAGGATCTCGCTGCGGCGGCGCTTTACCGCCAGCACGTCATGCCATTATTGCAGCCAGGCCACACCGCCGGCCGAGGAGAGTAACATGAGCCAAATCGTTTTAAATAATCTCGGTAAATCCTACGGCAACGTCAGCATCATTAAAGGGATCTCGCTGAGCATTCACGAAGGCGAATTTATTGTGCTGGTCGGCCCGTCCGGGTGTGGGAAATCCACCCTGCTGCGCATGATTGCGGGTCTGGAAGACATCACCTCCGGTGAACTGCTGATGCACGGCGAGGTGGTCAACACTCTGCCCGCCAAAAAACGCGATATCGCCATGGTGTTCCAGAGCTATGCGCTCTATCCACACATGAAGGTGCGGGACAACATGAGTTTTGCCCTGAAGCTTGCCAGCGTCTCAAAAGCGGAACGGATGGCGCGCGTGGAAGAGGCAGCGGAAATCCTCGGCCTGACGCATCTGCTCGATCGCCTCCCGCGGGATCTTTCCGGCGGCCAGCGTCAGCGCGTGGCGATGGGACGCGCGCTGGTGCGTGACCCGAAGGCCTTTTTGTTTGATGAACCGCTCTCCAACCTGGACGCCAAACTGCGCCATAAAATGCGCGGAGAAATTCGTAAGATCCACCAGCGGATGGGTCGCACCACCATCTACGTGACGCACGATCAGACGGAAGCGATGACCATGGCGGACAGGATTGTGGTGCTGAATGCCGGACATATTGAGCAGGTCGGCACCCCGGAAGAGCTGTACCGTAACCCGGATAACCTGTTTGTCGCGGGCTTTATCGGCACGCCGGAAATTAACACCCTTAAAGGCGTGATTCAGCACGGCGAGATTGTGCTCAACAACGGCTACCGCTTCCCCTGCCCCCTCCGCTCACATATTGAAGGGATGGAGATCATCTGCGCCACCCGACCGCACTATATCCGGATCGGCGAGTCAGGGATGCCAGCGGAAATCGTGCTGATAGAGATGACCGGGGAAGGACAGGAGATCCGGGTGCGTATCAACGATCAGGAGCTGATCGTGGTGTCCCATGAAAAGCTGGATATCAACGTGGGTCAGAAGGTCTTCCTCACCGTAGACGCGGAAAAAATGTTCTTGTTTGATGCCCAGACCGGTAAGCGCCTGCGGTCATAGAATGCTTAATCAATCCCTCCTGCAATCGCAGGGGGATTTTATAATGGCGGTGGGTATATATCAGGCTAGGCCAGGCTAGTTTCCAGCATTGAATCCACCATATCCATCTCTTCACGGCTGAGCAGCATTTCGATATTGACCAGGATGATCATTCTGTTTTCCATCACGCCAAGCCCAAGAAGATAGCGGCTTGATAGCATGGACGCGAAGTCCGGCGTCGGTTTAATCTGATCCATGTCCATCGACAGCACGTCAACCACACCGTCTACCACGATTCCTACAACGCGATTATTGAGGTTAAGGATGATCACTACCGTACTGTCATCCTGCTGAACGTCAGGAAGACTGAAGCGCACGCGAAGGTCAACTATTGGCACTATCACACCGCGCAGGTTGGTCACGCCGGTGATAAAACCTGGCGCGTTCGGGATACGAGTAACGCTATCGCATCCACGTATCTCTTGTACCTTCAGAATGTCGATCCCATATTCTTCGTTACCGAGACGAAAAACCAGATACTCCTGCGCAATGGCGTCCGCGCCCGCAGGCTTTGTCGTTGTTTGGGTCATGCTGTTACTCCTTGCTTGCCGAACGTCGGCCTGACATGGTTTTCCTTTTGTCCGTTCATCGTCGACAGTTCAACCACGTCGAGGATTAGCGCAACGCTGCCATCACCGAGAATGGTCGCGGCTGAAACGCCCGGTACTTTGCGATAGTTCTGTTCGAGGTTTTTTACCACAACCTGTTGCTGACCAATGAGCTGATCGACCCACAGGGCGTAGCGGCATCCAGCGCTTTGGACGATCACCACAATGCCATCTTCAGGTGCGGTCTCGCCGGGCACCGATAGGCGCTGACGCAGCATCACCAGCGGAAGATATTCGCCACGAATTTGCAGCAGGCGTTCCTCCCCGACGAAGCGGCAGAGCATATCCTCGCCGGGCCTCAGCGATTCCATTACCGCGCCGAGCGGCAGAACATAGATCTCCTGTCCAACTTTCACCAGCATGCCATCAAGGATTGCCAGCGTCAGCGGCAGAATAATGCGTATCGTCGTGCCTTCTCCCGGCTTTGAAAGGACTTCGACATGGCCGCCCATGGCCATAATGTTACGACGGACCACGTCCATGCCCACGCCGCGCCCGGAAACATCCGTCACGCTTTCTGCGGTGGAAAATCCCGCGGCGAAAATCAGCATCCATACGTCCTCATCGCTGAGGGTGTCGCTGATATTCATTCCCTGGGAGCGGGCTTTCGCGAGGATTTTCTCCCGGTTCAGTCCGGCACCATCATCAGTCACCTCAATGATGATATTGCCGCCATGATGTTCCGCCGAGAGGATAAGATTGCCCACTACCGACTTCCCCTTACGGGCACGTTCTTCTTTCTGCTCAATGCCGTGATCGAGACTGTTACGCACCAGATGAGTCAGTGGGTCGATAATGCGTTCGATCAGGCTCTTATCCAGCTCGGCCGAGCCGCCACGAAGAGTTAGCTCTACCTCTTTGTTCAGGCGTGAACCCAGATCGTGCACCAGCCGCGGGAAGCGGCTAAACACATAATCCATTGGCATCATTCGAATCGACATGACTGATGACTGAAGCTCGCGTGTATTACGCTCCATTTGCGCCACGCAGCTGGAGAGCATGTCGTAGCTCGCTGGATCAAGTTTTTTGGAAAGCTGAGATAGCATCGCCTGGGTGATGATGAGCTCACCCACCTGGTTAATGATCTGATCGACTTTACTGACCGCCACGCGGATGCTGCCCGATTCCTGACTATTACTGCGGGCTGGCACCGGCGCGGCAGGTCGTGAAGGCGGTTCTGAATGGTCCGCGACTACAGAAGCCTTGTCCGTAACAGGAGAAGTCACTTCAACCGACGCTGGTTGAACGACATGCTCGATAAGGATTTGCGACTCTTCAAGCACAAAACACAGCACCGCGGAGATATCATCGGCAGAGGCGCTCGTGCGCAGCTGAACCACCATGCCATCATCAGCCTTCTCCGTAGCGACAATCTCTCCCATGTGGGATAACTCTTCCTGAAGCATTGCCCGCTCGCTTTCAGGAATTTTCTTCAACGTCACGCAGAGTAAAGGCTCACCATCAGCTGCCCCCTGCTGCGTCGCGGCTTTGTCTTGCAACTCGACTGCCGTCTGGGCATGTTTGTCTTCCAGAGCAATCTTGCGCAGGGCTTCACAAATATAGCGATAACTCGCTTCATCAGGTTCCTGCGAAGACTGATAGGCTTCCAGTTGCGCTTGCATAATGTCTTTACATTCCAGAAATAGATTAACGGTCGTTCGGTTAAGCGAGCGTTCTCCGGCTCGCACCTGGTCAAACAGGTTCTCAAGTAGATGCGTGGTCTCTTGCAGGGCATTAAAGCCAAAAGTCCCTGCCCCGCCTTTCAAAGAATGCGCTGCGCGAAAAATGGCATTTACCTGTTCAGGATTCGGCGATGCGGCATCAATCTCCAGCAAATGCTTCTCCATCTCGGCCAGCAGTTCTTCCGCTTCGGTAAAAAAGATCTCGGTGAAATCATTCATGTCCATCGCTATACCCCCTTACCTCCTGCTGCGTAGTGTTGTTCAGGACGTTTTCTGGGCGATGCATGCGCGTGTCTTCCAGACGGATATCCTGTTCTTTGGTTTTACTTAATACCAAAATGCTAATACGGCGATTCGCCGGACTTGAGGGATCACTGTTTTCTAAAGGCATACGGCTTCCCGTGCCGATCACGCGAAGAAAACGCTCATCGTCAAGACCTGCTTTAACCAGCACGCGGCGCGCGGCGTTGGCGCGTCCGGAAGAAAGTTCCCAGTTACTGTATCCGGAGGTGCCGCCCGCATAGGGAAGCGAGTCGGTATGGCCGGTGAGACTGATTTTATTGGGCAACTCCTGCAACAGCGGCACAAGCGCCTGCAAAATGCCGTTCATATAGGATTCCGGCAGCTCGCTGCCTACTCTGAACATCGGGCGATCCTGGCTGTCGGTGATCTGAATGAGCAGACCGTCGTTGGTAAGACGCAGCATAATGTTGGATTTAAAGTTATTGAGCCGGGGATCGGTTTCGATCATCTGCTGCAATTTATCTCTGGCCTGTTTCAGGCTCTCCATCCAGCGCTGCCGCTCGCTCTGTACCCGCTTATGATTCGCCACTTCTCCGTCCTGCTTCATCAGATCGTCACCGCCGCCGGGGATGATGCTGTCGCTCAGGCTGGTTTTGTCGCCATTGGCCATAGATGGCTTAAGCGGCATGCGGAAGTAATCGGCGATCATCTCCCGCTGCACCGTGCTGGACTGAGAAATCAGCCACATTACCAGGAAGAACGCCATCATCGCGGTCATAAAATCGGCGTAGGCGATTTTCCACGTACCACCGTGATGAGCATGCTTTTTCTTCTTTCGCTTACGCGAAATGATTATCGGGGAATCGTTTTTCATGCCGTGGCATCCGCAGACTTAGACTTAAGGCTGGCGCTGGATTTCACTTCCCGCACATGCTCTTCAAGCTCCTCAAAGGAAGGCCGTTCGCTGGTAAAAATGGTTTTTCGGCCAAACTCCACGGCAATTTGTGGCGCATAGCCGTTTAGACTGGAGAGCAGCGTGACTTTTATACACTGAAGGATTTTGACCTGATCGGAACTCATCTGACGCAGCAGGGTTGCGAGCGGTAATACAAACCCGTAGGCAATCAAAATTCCGAGGAACGTGCCCACCAGCGCGTGGCCAATCAACATTCCGAGCTCGGCTGCGGGTCGGTCCGCGGCACCGAGCGCGTTCACTACCCCCATGACGGCAGCCACAATACCAAAGGCCGGAAAGGCATCGCCGACGGTATTCAGACTGTGGGCCGGAACCTCAAGCTCCTCTTCGCAGGTTTCAATTTCCTCATCCATTAACGCTTCGATTTCATGCGAGTTCATACTTCCGCCAATCATCAGGCGGAAGTAATCGAGGATAAAGTTGCTTAACATCGGATCGCTCATCAGACGAGGATAAGCGCTGAAAATTTCGCTGCCCGCCGGATCTTCAATGTCTTTCTCAAGTGACATGAGTCCCTGAACACGACTTTTTGACAGCAGCAAAAACATAAGCGCCATCAGGTCCATATAAACCGTTTTGTTGTAGCGTTTCCCCACGAACAGCTTCACGATAGCTTTACCCGTCGCCTTAAGGGATTTCATGTTATTACCAACAATAAAAGCGCCGACCCCGGCACCGCCGATAATTAACAATTCCAAAGGCTGGAACAGCGCGAGCAGATTACCACCAGACAGTACGAACCCACCAAATACGGTAGCAATAACAACAAGATAGCCAAAGATAACTAACACACTCTCTCCTTTTTACTCGCTGACCGATGTCGAGTGCCGTGGCATCGAATAAAACGCCATCCTGTGCATTGCCATCGAACATCCGTCAGGCTGTCATAATTTCCGGCGTGGCATAATTGCCTGCGATTCCGCTGAGGTTGACCTGCGATTTCTTAAATGCCCGCGAAGGAGGGCTACACAAACTACAGGTGAACGGGTTTTTGATGAATTCCGTCGTGACCACAAAACCACCGGAACAAACGCTACAGGCCTTACGGGAAATAATACCGCAGTCGATAAAGCGTAATAATGTCCAGGCACGCGTTAGCCCCAGGACAGGTTTATCGTCGCAGCAAGAACCACACTGCTCCAGATAAAGACGGTAGGTTTTCATCAATATTTCAATAGGACGCCCGCCCCCAGTTTTCTGAAGATAAAGGTAAATGTTATAGAACATGGAAGAGTGAATATTCTGCTCCCATGACATGAACCAGTCTTCAGAAAAAGGGAGCATCCCTTTTGGAGGCGGACAGCCGCGTAACTCTTTATACAAGCGCAGTAAACGCCGACGACTTAAAGAAGTTTCAGATTCCAGAACCTGCATTCTTGCCCCAAGGTTAATTAACCCCATGGCAATATTTACCTCTTCAATTTCTTGCAATAAACTTTTCTCGCACATTTTATGCTTCTCCCGTCACAGCAGCATCGGACTCGCTTAATGAATTAAGTAAGTTTGTCGATAAAATGATGCCGGTATGAATTTGCTGAAGAGCTTCAATACGCGAATCTTTCGTCAAATTTTCGATGACCACTTCGTCATCGACGCGTAAACGACAAATCAACTGATTGGTCGCAGCCAGTTTCATCAACTGTGGTAAAGACAACTCTTTTAAATTATCAATCGTCCCTTCGGATAAGCCGAGACGAAAACTGGCAGCAAACTTGTCCTGTCTGATCAGCTGCTGCGCCAGTAATAAATAAGAAAGATTAATATCGTGAATGTTTTGCAGATACTCGTCAAAATTGGACACAAAAAGCTCCCACTGTTTTTCAACCACAAACAAGGCTAAATAGTTAAGGCAAATGTTTACCCGGTCGATGCAGAGAGTCTTTTGGCATTGATAATCGCTGAATTCAGTCAAGCTGATTCAATAAATTATCGAAAAACTTTTCAATGCCAAAGGATGGCTACATCACAAATCTGACGAAATCATATTCATTAAGAATTTTCCTAGCAAGCTTTAAGAAAACAACGCGCACCAGAAAACTATCATAACTAAATGATTTACCTATAAAAATACACATTGTTAAACATTCTTAATTATCACGCAACGTAATTAACTTTACTTAGGAAATATTGTTAATCTTGTTAATGTTATCGCTATGTTATTCTTTCCTTAACCGATCCATTCTGCTTCGTAAGCGTTTTATCGCTAAACTGTGCAACTGGCTAACGCGCGTTTCTGTAACGCCCAAAATTAATCCAATCTCTTTCATGTTTAGATCCTGCTGATAATAAAACTGCAATATCTGCTGTTCGCGCTTGGGGATCATTCGGATATGCTCAGCAATGTTGGCTATCAAATTTTCCTGAATGGCCTCATTTAACGGATTAAGCTGTGCATTTTCGCCGTCATTACTCTCCCAACTGTCAGAATAGTTTTCCTGAAGCTCATCAATAGAGTACATCTGGCTGCTATTATTATCAGCCAGCATTTGCTGAAATTCCTTTAGCGAAACGCCCATCCGTTCAGCAATATCAGCTTCGGTCGCTTCTCCCCCCTTTTCCTGTTCGATCTGCTGAATAAGTGACACAATTTCCCGCGAATGCGATCGCACGCGCCGCGGAACCCAATCACTTTCCCGAAGCTCATCCATTAATGCCCATTTCACACGCTGTGAGATCCAGGCATTAAGGGCCACCCCTTTTTTAGGGTCAAAGCTATCAATGGCACTCAAAAAACCCATGGAGCCCGCCTGAATGAGATCGTCTAATTCGACATTGGCAGGCAGTCTCTTATGCAAACGCAGCGCTTCTTGCCTGACGATAAAATGGTATTTTGACCACAATGCCGTTTTATTCTCCAGCCCTTCAGCTGTGTATATACCGTCCACGCATTTCTTCCACCTAATCTTCACATTCTCAATTATCAGTTGAAACCACATAATCAAAAAGTGCGATAAGCTTTTATAAAAATGCGCATTCTGTTAATTTAATCATCGCGCTGCCTGACAGGAATAATTGGCGGCACTATTGACGCCAATTATTCTCTTTCCGCAGATGTCAGAACGTTTCCCACTGCGCATTATCATTTTCAACGTGACGCAACGTCATTTTTTCCGGCGCGGGCGTATGGCGTTTTTCAACTTTTTCATCTCGCAGGGTAAACTGGGCAACAAGCTGCTCAAGCTCGTCCGACTGAGATTCCAGTTTGCCTGCCGCCATGGCCGCTTCTTCCACCATCGCCGCGTTCTGCTGAGTCACCAGATCCATCTCGTTCACGGCCTGCGAAATCTGATTGATACCCGCACTTTGCTCGTCAGAGGCCGAACTGATTTCGCCCATAATCTGCGTCACCTCAGCAACCGAAGTCACGATGTCCTGCATGACGCCGCTCGCCTGGCTTACCTGGCGCGAACCTGTATCAATATTGTTAACGCTGGTATTAATCAGCTGATTAATCTCTTTCGCTGCATCGGCGCTGCGCTTGGCGAGGTTACGCACTTCTTCCGCAACTACCGCAAAGCCACGCCCCTGCTCTCCCGCTCGAGCGGCTTCAACCGCTGCGTTCAAGGCCAGAATGTTGGTCTGATTGGCGATACTGTCGATGACGCCGTTAATATCAGCAATCTGACGGGAGCTTTCGGTAATCTGCGCCATGATAGCTTCCAGGTTTACCATCACCTCACCGCCATTTTGGGCATTCATGCTTGCCCCTTCTGCCAGACTGCGCGCCGCTTGTGCGTTATCCGCATTCTGGCGTACGGTGGTTTTAATTTGCTCCATGCTGGCAGCCGTCTCCTGAAGGGCCGCTGCCTGTTCTTCGGTACGGGAGGAAAGATCGCTGTTGCCCTGAGCAATCTCCTGGGCGTTAGAATGGATATTCACTACCCCTTCACGGATACCGGTAATGGTGTTGGTCAGGGAGACACGCATCTTCTCAAGCTCCCTGAGCATTTTGCCAATTTCGTTATCAGCGCCAGTCTCTATGGCATGACTCAGATCGCCTGCCGCTACGCGCTGAAGCATCTCAACGGTAGTTTCCATCCGGCGCACCAGCGCAATACGCAACCAGTAGCGAACGGCTAACAATACGCAAATCGCGATGGCCATCATCACCACGCTTACCCAAATCATCATCTTGTAGCTGCTTTCAGCTACTGATACATATTCGTACCCCCGGTCAGATGAGATTTCTGAATACTTCTCAATTTTTTGACGCAGCTCGGTACGCAGTTCCATATCACCGTTCATCGAGCCCGGGTATCCTTCCGGTCGCTCAAGATAGCCGAGCTTGGTTTGGACGGTGTTATAAACCAGGTCAAATTTGGCGCGAAGCTCCTCAGCAGCCCTTGTCTCTGCCAGGCTGTTGAACTTCACCTGCGCGAAAGCATCCATCTCCTTGCGCGCCTCTTTCAGCAGGTTGTGGGTATGTTTGATCATCTCTGGCGACAGCGGTTTATGCAGCGACGTCTGAAGCATCATCCCGTTCGTATTCGCCACCACCGAGTTAATGTTATATGCGGCGTTAGTCATGTAGGCGTTGCTGTCATTAACGTCCACAACGCGTTTAAAATTTTTATTAATCGTCACCGAGTTATAAACGGAAAAAGCCGTAACGCCAAACAGCATGCAAGAGATCATGCCGATAATCAGGCTGATTACGGTATAGATTTTAAGTTTATTTAACATAGATCCTCATAAGCCGCACATAAATATGCGGCTAAAACTTTCAGAAATAAGATGGAAAGATAATGTTATTTATTAAATAAATTCATTTTTTGCATTGACTGAAATACCATCATGGATGCGTTCAGCGCAAATTCTGACATTTTAGAATCCATAATGAGCGAGGTCATCGTGCTATAGTCAGCGCCAATGGCCGTCTGAACCTTGGTTATGGTGTCGTTGATCATGACGTCGCCACTCATATCAAGCGCGTCCAGTTGCTGAAGGTTGGTCCCCAGTTCCGCCTGCGCCTTACCCAGACGATCGATGCCGCCGGAAACCGCTTCGCTGGCGGTGCTCAACGCAGCATTCAGCGCATCACGGTCGATGGGATCGCGAGAAAGTTCTTCTACCGCTTTATCAAGAACAGAGAATATATCCCCGAAAACATCGCTGCCCAGGTGGCCCGTCTGCATATCCGTACCATCGGCAACGGTTTGTCGACGAGCGGTATCACCGCCGACATAGTTACCCGCATCGTCAAACGGCGCCGTATCGCTTTTAAATCCGCCAAAAATATAGCGCCCGCTCCCGTCGCGATTATTCGCGAGATCCATCAGATTGCCGCGAATACCTTTAATCTCTGCACCCAGCGCCCGACGATCTTCATCAGAGTAGCTTTCCGTTTTCGCCGCTACGATTTTTTCGGTGAGGGTGGTGGTCAGCAAATTGCCCACACCGTTCAGGATATTATCTTCATGCTCAAGTGAACTCCGCACCGTTGAACGTACGTTGCTGTAAAGCTCAAGCTTCGCCAGTGCGTCCTGATAATTTACCGCATCGGTAGCGGACTTTGGATCATCCGAGGCTCGCAGCAACGATTTTCCAGCAGAGAGTTGAAGATAAATATTATTATTATCACTCACGCGCTTTGACATGCTCTCGGCGCTCTGTTTAAACATATACAGCGTACTTAATCGCATCGGATAGCTCCTTATTTAATCGAAAGCAGCGAATCAAACATGGTGGTTGCGGTCTGTAGAATTTGCGCATTGGCCTGGTAATATTGAATAAACATCTGCATATTGACGGTTTCTTCGTTCATATCCACACCTGAAAGCGCCTGCT
>NZ_JADABR010000008.1:0-28975 GCF_015672585.1 Enterobacter sp. Res13-Sevr-PEC09-46
CAACGCGGCTTTCGCTCACCGTTGCGAGGTGGCGTATATTACGCTTTCCTCTTTCAGAGTCAACCCGTTATTTCAGGATTTTTTCTCTTCAACCGACCCGGTTGTTTGTGAAGTGATTCACATGTTCCGTGTCGATGGAGGCGCATTATAGGGAGTTCTCCGCAGGCCGCAACCGCTAAATGACAGAAAAATGACTGACTGCTGCATTCCACAGCAAAACCCCGCCTTATACCTTTTTACGCACAGACTTATCCACAATGATACGAAAAAGTAAAAATGTGCGAGCGTTGCGCAAACGTTTTCGTTAAAATGCTCGCGCTTCACAAGGATGCCTCGTCAGGTGTGTTAGATGAGTTTTTCACAGGAAAATTCATCTAACGCTCTCTGTAATCGTGAAATCCAGGGGATTTACCATGCAACAACGTCGTCCAGTCCGCCGCGCTCTGCTCAGTGTTTCTGATAAAGCCGGTATCGTCGAATTCGCTCAGGCACTTTCTGCACGTGGCGTAGAGCTGCTTTCTACAGGCGGTACCGCTCGCCTGTTAGCAGATAAAGGTCTGCCGGTAACCGAAGTGTCCGATTACACCGGTTTCCCGGAAATGATGGATGGACGCGTCAAAACCCTGCATCCGAAAGTGCACGGCGGTATTCTGGGCCGTCGCGGTCAGGACGACGGCATTATGGAGCAGCACAATATTGCCCCCATCGACATGGTGGTTGTTAACCTCTACCCGTTCGCCCAGACCGTTGCCCGCGAAGGCTGTTCTCTGGAAGACGCTGTTGAGAATATCGACATCGGCGGCCCGACCATGGTGCGCTCCGCAGCCAAGAACCATAAAGATGTGGCCATCGTGGTAAAGAGCAGTGACTACAACACCATTATTAATGAGATGGATGCCAACGAAGGGTCCCTGACGCTTGAAACGCGTTTCGATCTCGCCATCAAAGCCTTCGAGCATACCGCCGCCTACGACAGCATGATCGCCAACTATTTCGGTAGCCTGGTACCTGCCTACCACGGTGAAAGCAAAGATCCATCTGGCCGCTTCCCGCGCACGCTGAACCTGAACTTCATTAAGAAGCAGGATATGCGTTACGGTGAGAACAGCCACCAGCAGGCTGCCTTCTATATAGAAGAAGAGGTAAAAGAAGCCTCTGTAGCGACTGCCCAGCAGGTTCAGGGCAAAGCGCTCTCCTATAACAACATTGCCGATACCGACGCCGCGCTGGAATGCGTGAAAGAGTTCAGCGAGCCAGCCTGCGTTATCGTCAAGCACGCCAACCCATGCGGCGTTGCGGTAAGTGCGTCTATTCTGGAAGCTTACGATCGCGCCTACAAAACCGACCCGACCTCCGCGTTCGGCGGCATTATCGCCTTCAACCGCGAGCTGGATGCGGAAACCGCGCAGGCCATCATCTCCCGTCAGTTTGTCGAAGTGATCATCGCGCCATCAGCATCCGAAGAGGCGCTGAAAATCACCGCGGCGAAACAGAACGTGCGCGTACTGGTTTGCGGCCAGTGGGCAGAGCGCGTTCCAGGCCTGGACTTCAAGCGCGTGAACGGCGGGCTGCTGGTTCAGGACCGCGATCTGGGTATGGTGGGCGAAGCCGATCTGCGTGTCGTCACCAAACGTCAGCCAACCGAGCAGGAACTGCGTGACGCGCTGTTCTGCTGGAAAGTGGCGAAGTTCGTGAAATCCAACGCCATCGTCTACGCCAAAGAGAACATGACCATCGGAATAGGCGCAGGCCAGATGAGCCGCGTTTACTCTGCGAAAATCGCGGGTATTAAAGCAGGTGACGAAGGTCTGGAAGTCAAAGGTTCCGCCATGGCCTCTGACGCCTTCTTCCCGTTCCGCGACGGTATCGATGCGGCCGCTGCTGTGGGCATCACCTGTGTGATACAGCCTGGCGGTTCAATCCGTGATGACGAAGTGATTGCCGCTGCCGACGAGCATGGCATCGCAATGATCTTCACCGACATGCGCCACTTCCGCCATTAATTCCCGGAGCAGAAAATGAAAGTATTAGTGATTGGTAACGGCGGGCGCGAGCACGCCCTGGCGTGGAAAGCAGCGCAGTCTCCGCAGGTTGAAACCGTCTTTGTGGCACCGGGTAACGCCGGGACCGCGCTGGAGCCCGCACTACAGAACGTCGCCATCGGCGTAACCGACATCCCGGCGCTGCTGAGCTTTGCCCAAAACGAGAATATCGATCTGACGATTGTTGGCCCGGAAGCACCGCTGGTGATCGGCGTTGTAGATGCCTTCCGCGCCGCGGGCCTGAAAATTTTCGGCCCAACGGAAGGGGCTGCGCAGCTGGAAGGCTCAAAAGCCTTCACCAAAGATTTTCTCGCGCGTCATAACATCCCGACGGCGGAATATCAGAACTTCACCGAGGTAGAGCCTGCTCTGGCTTACCTGCGTGAAAAAGGCGCGCCCATCGTGATCAAAGCCGACGGCCTGGCTGCCGGGAAAGGCGTTATCGTGGCGATGACCCTCGAAGAAGCGGAAGCCGCCGTGCAGGATATGCTGGCGGGTAACGCCTTTGGCGACGCGGGCCACCGCATCGTGATTGAAGAGTTCCTCGACGGCGAAGAAGCGAGCTTTATCGTGATGGTTGACGGCGAGCACGTTCTGCCGATGGCGACCAGCCAGGATCACAAGCGCGTAGGCAATGCCGACACGGGGCCAAACACCGGCGGGATGGGAGCTTACTCCCCTGCTCCGGTGGTCACTGACGAAGTACACCAGCGCACCATGGACCGCATCATCTGGCCAACCGTGAAGGGGATGGCTGCGGAAGGCAATACCTACACCGGTTTCCTTTACGCAGGCCTGATGATCGACAAGCAGGGTAACCCGAAGGTGATTGAATTCAACTGCCGCTTCGGCGATCCGGAAACCCAGCCGATCATGCTGCGCATGAAGTCCGATCTGGTTGATCTGTGTCTGGCGGCGTGCGAAGGCAAGCTGGACGAGAAAACTTCCGAGTGGGACGAGCGTGCCTCTTTAGGTGTGGTGATTGCTGCGGGTGGCTATCCGGGTAGCTACAACACCGGAGATGAGATCCACGGCCTGCCGCTGGAAGAGATTGACGGTGCGAAGGTGTTCCACGCCGGTACAAAGCTCTCTGACGACGACCGCGTGCTCACCAACGGCGGTCGCGTGCTGTGTGCGACCGCGCTGGGCCAGACCGTGGCAGAGGCGCAGAAGCGCGCCTATGCGCTGATGGCGGATATTCACTGGAATGGCAGCTTCAGCCGCCAGGATATCGGCTATCGTGCCATTGCGCGGGAGCAGGGAGAGTAATTTCACACCCTCACCCTAACCCTCTCCCACAGGGAGAGGGGATTTACGTCAGAAACTCTTCTCTGTCGGCTGCCAGGTGCAGAAATCTTCATTCGCCACCAGCAACAGCTGAGAGCCTTCCGGCGCTTCCAGCCATGCCACACTCACCTCCACAGATGAATGCCGCTGACGACGCTGAATGTGTTCGGTTGCCCAGGATTCAAGCTCAGGCTTCACCGTCTGCCCTTCGCAGGTGGTCACCGTGCCGTCGGCATGCCAGCGCCCCTGGCGCAGCACCACGCGGCCCTGACGCAGCGCATCGCTGGTCTGGCGGAGTTGTTCAGCACGGTAGCGGTAGAGAGCGACCTGATCGCTGGAAAGCTGCTGTTTCAGTCCACTGACCTCATGCTGCATAAAGCTCAGCTCGCCGTGGTCGTCGAAACGCACCTTCACGTGTTCGGGAGTCTTACTGTAGATATTCAGTTCAATGAGCGACAGCGCATCGCCCTGCCAGCGGTATTCTGCGGTCGAGGTGTTGCCGTTATGCCACGGGCTGAATGCGGTGAGCATATGGACTTCATCGCTGGAATCTTTGCGCCAGATCCTGACCGCACCCTGGTTGTCAGCATAGCCGCTGGCGGTAAACGGGGGGAGTGAGGAATCATGGCTACAGGCAGACAGCAACAGTACGCCTGCCAGCGCGAGCGTTCCACGCCAGAATGACAAAAGGGGCGTTGCCGCCCCTTCGTTAAAACTGTTCACTGCCACGCGTCTTACTTAACTGCGTCTTTCAGTGCTTTACCAGAAACAAATGCCGGCACGTTAGCTGCGGCGATTTTGATTTCTTTACCGGTCTGCGGGTTGCGGCCAGTACGCTCAGCGCGGTGGTTCACTTTGAAGGTACCGAAACCAACCAGTTGTACAGCATCGCCTTCTTTCAGAGACTCAGTAATAGCAGCCAGGGTAGATTCCAGAGCAGCTTTAGCCTGCACTTTAGACAGATCAGCCTTGTCCGCAATTACATCAATCAGTTGAGTCTTGTTCATAAGTTATCCTTTCAATGTGTTTATCGCTTGCTAAGCATCGAGTGCGACGAAAATGCCAAAAAAGCACTCTCCTGCATACACGCACCGATAGCCACTTTTTTTCGCCCCCCAAATGTAGACCAGACGGGGGGCGAAAGGGAAGAGTCGAGGAGTGACAAAACAGGCGTTAAATCACGTTTTGTTGTCTCATTGGTTAAAAATTATACCAATATTGCTCTCACCGGCCTCGCGAAGGTCCGCGCGAAGCCCTTTGATCAGCTCAATATCACGTTCTTCACACTCCGCCAGCAGACGGAAAATTTCCCACTGAATATCCCATTCCTGTTCAACCGCCGGGTTAGCACGCAGCTCCTCGTCGGTCATTTCACGGCCTTCCTGGGTCATTTCCAGCATCGCAACGGTGGTAATGGATGCCTTACTGACTTCAATGGCGTGTTCCAGGGTTTCACCGCTCAGACGGGAGTGGATCAGCTCGCTCAACGCCACACAGGCATCAATGGCCGGGTAGACGCCATACAGATCGAAATCATCCGCAGCCGGAATAGCCTCTTCCAGCTTTTCGAGCTGAGAGTCAAAATTTACCTTCGCATCTTTGACCGTCAGCGTCTCCCAGATTAAATCCAGGATACGACGATAAATCTGGCCTTCGCCAAACGCCGTCTGCTTGCAGAACGCGGCATAGTTGGGATACATGCGCTCGCACAGGCAAGCCATAAACGTCACGTGCTGCCAGCTTTCCAGCTTCTCAAGGCGCAGATGAATCGGGTTTTGTAACATGATGATGTCTCGAATCGAAAATTAGCCGCAGTTTACCTGAATCACGGCTGAATTTCCTGCCAACGAATGAATGCCGGACGTGAAGAGGCCACGGCGTCAGCCCAGCGGGTTGGCTCCGGTAAACGGTAGCCCTTCATACAGCGTTGCACCCACGCCAGTGCGCTATCCATGCTGACCCGATGCCCGGTGGCGATAAACAACGGGTTGCAGCGCGCTTTACTGCGCCAGACCCACGCCAGCTGCTCGCCTTTATGGATAAGCGGCGCCAGCGCGCCCGGTTCGGCAGAGAGCGGCTCAAACGCGCCGCACAGGCGTTTTTTCGCCACGCCGATGGTCGGCACGTCCACCAGCAGACCAAAGTGGCTGGCGACACCTAAGCGACGCGGATGGGAGATACCATGCCCATCAACAAACAGCAGATCGGGTTTTTGCGAGAGTTGCTCCCACGCGGCCAGCAGCGCGGGATATTCGCGGAAGGAGAGAAAGCCGGGGATATAGGGCATGGTGGTGGCGATACGCGCCACCTTGTACTCCACCAGCTCCAGCGAAGGGTATTTCAGCACCACCATCGCCGCTCGCGTCACTTCACCGCCCTGCTCAAACCCGACGTCCGCCCCGCCAATGTACCGCGGAGGGTCCGTATCCAGACGATCCTCGCGGATCACTGATGAAGCCAGTTCGATTTGCTGAGCGCGTAGCGACGCGAGATCCATAACCACTCCTTACTTATGATACTGGGCAGAAAGCCGATGCACCGCCTCCACAAATACGCCAGCGTGTTCTGGCGGTACATCCTGATGAATACCGTGACCGAGGTTGAAGACGTGGCCTTCGCCCTGGCCGAAACCAGACAGTATAGTCGACACTTCTTCTTCGATACGGGCAGGCTGCGCATAGAGCATGGACGGATCCATGTTGCCCTGGAGCGCCACTTTGTCCCCCACGCGACGGCGCGCATCGGCAATATCGGTGGTCCAGTCGAGGCCCAGCGCGTCGCAGCCGGTGGCCGCCATCGCTTCCAGCCACTGACCGCCGCCTTTGGTAAACAGCGTCACCGGCACGCGACGGCCTTCGTTTTCACGCAGCAGGCCATCGACAATTTTGTGCATGTAGTACAGGGAGAACTGCTGATAATCACGTCCGGTCAGCACGCCGCCCCAGGTGTCGAAAATCATCACCGACTGCGCGCCCGCTTTAATCTGCGCGTTGAGATAGAGCGTGACGCTCTTCGCCAGCTTGTCGAGCAGGGCATGCAGGGCCAGCGGCTCGGCGTACATCATCTTTTTGATGACGGTAAAGGCTTTGCTGCTGCCGCCTTCCACCATGTAGGTGGCCAGCGTCCACGGACTACCGGAGAAGCCAATCAGCGGCACGTCGCCTTTCAGTTCGCGGCGAATGGTGCGCACGGCGTTCATCACATAGCCCAGCTCGCCTTCAGGATCGGGGATCGGCAGCTTATCAACGTCGGCTTTGCTTTTGATCGGAGAGGTAAAACGCGGGCCTTCTCCGGTTTCGAAATAGAGCCCAAGGCCCATCGCATCCGGAATGGTGAGAATGTCCGAAAAAAGAATGGCGGCATCGAGCGGGAAGCGGCGCAGCGGCTGGAGCGTCACTTCACAGGCCAGCTCGGCGTTTTTGCACAGCGACATAAAATCGCCTGCCTGCGCGCGCGTGGCTTTGTACTCTGGCAGATAGCGTCCCGCCTGGCGCATCATCCACACCGGGGTGACATCAACGGGCTGGCGCAGCAGCGCACGCAGATAACGATCGTTCTTCAGTTCGGTCATTTTGCAGTTCCTTATTGCGTCAGTCCGTCAGTGTAACACTACTCATACTCGGCCCGACACATTGCCACGGTATCTTCTATCAGGCGACGCGCCACCGTTCCCGGTGGGGGCAGCAGCGGTAAATCGTCGTAGCGATACCAGTTCGCCTCCAGCAGCTCTTTCTGATCGATAACAATCTCGCCGCTGTCGTATTCCGCCATAAACGCGGTCATCAGGGACATCGGGAACGGCCACGGCTGCGATGTCACATAGCGCAGGTTTTTCACCTTAATGCCGCTCTCCTCCATCACCTCGCGCGCCACCGCCTGTTCCAGCGTTTCGCCGACTTCCACGAACCCGGCGAGGACGGTGTGAATGCCGTTGCGATGGCGGGTATGCTGCGCCAGCAGGATGGAATCATCACGGCGGATGGCGACAATGATGCACGGTGCGATTTGCGGGTAATAGCGTTCACGGCAGTGGCCGCAAAGCATTGCCCACTCGGTTTTGCTCGGGTGCATGGTGTGGCCGCAGTAGCCGCAGTATTTGTGCGAGCGGTAAAACTCCGCCAGCTGCACGCCGCGCCCCGCCAGCTGGAACAGGCCGACATCCCGATCCAACACCTGACGAACGGATCCCATATCCTGACGACGAGCCTGTTGGATCAACCATACCGGATCGCCCTGCCACTCGCCGATCCGCAGCGCCGGTTGGCCGACGAGATCGAAGATGTCTGCCGCACCGTAGGGTATCTCCCCACCGGGCAGCCATAATTTTTGTTCGTGACTGACGATCCACCAACCCAGATCTGATTTTTCAATAATACGATCCATATCTATTGCACTACCTTCGCTTCACTGACATGTTGTTAGCATTATGGTTACATTTTGGATAAGCAGATCCCATTCTAAACCTTATGGAGTCGACCATGTTAAACCAGCTGGAAAGCCTGACTGAGCGCGTTGGAGGAAGTAACACCCTGGTGGATCGCTGGCTACATGTGCGCAAGCATCTACTCGTGGCGTATTACAATCTGGTTGGTCTTAAGCCTGGCAAAGAATCCTTTATGCGGCTGAATGAAAAAGCGCTGGACGACTTCTGTCAGAGCCTGGTCGACTACCTTTCCGACGGCCATTTCAACCTTTATGAACGCATTATCCGCGAAATGGAAGGGACAACGCCGTATTTAGCGGCCAGCAAACTCTGTCCGCTGCTGGAAGCCAACACCCAGCAGATCATGGACTACTACGATTCCACGCTAGAGAACGCTATCGATCACGATAACTATCTTGAGTTTCAGCAGGCGCTTTCCGACCTTGGCGAAGCGCTGGAAGAGCGATTCACGCTGGAAGACAAGCTCATCGCCCTCGTGCTGGACAACAACCTGAATATCAGCACCAGCGATAACGTTGCGCGCCCTGCTTGAGTTCTTAATCGTTAACGAGTAATTTACAACCATTCGCCCCTCTCACGAGGGGGATTTTTCTTGTCGGAGTGCCCAGTGTGAAAGCACGGGCTGAGACCGTTAATTCGGGATCCGCGGAACCTGATCAGGTTAATACCTGCGAAGGGAACAAGAGTCACACTGCAGTTGTATCGCCCCTGAGGCGATCTTCTCTTGCTTCATCCGTCGTCTGACAAGCCATGTCCTTCACATCTGGAATGAGCTATGTCTACAACAAAACTGACCCGCCGCGAACAGCGCGAACACGCACAACGCTTCATCGACACCCTGGAAGGCACCGCTTTCCCGAACTCAACGCGCATCTACATCACCGGTTCACAGGCTGATATCCGCGTGCCGATGCGCGAAATCCAGCTCAGCCCGACGCTTATCGGCGGCAGCAAAGAAAACCCGCAGTTTGAAGACAACGAAGCCGTGCCGGTGTATGACACCTCCGGCCCGTACGGCGACCCTTCTGTTGCTATCAACGTACAGCAGGGTCTGGCAAAACTGCGCCAGCCGTGGATTGACGCCCGTAACGACTGCGAAGAACTGAGCGTGCGCAGCTCGGCGTATACCAACGCGCGCCTGGCCGACGACGGTCTGGACGAGCTGCGCTTTACCGGCCTGCTGACGCCGAAACGCGCCAGAGCGGGTAAATGCGTGACCCAGCTGCACTACGCGCGCCAGGGGATCGTCACGCCGGAGATGGAGTTCATCGCCATCCGCGAAAACATGGGCCGCGAGCGCATCCGCAGCGAAGTGCTGCGCCACCAGCATCCGGGTGAAGGGTTTGGCGCTCGCCTGCCGGAAAACATCACGCCGGAATTTGTGCGTGACGAAGTGGCCGCCGGGCGCGCCATTATCCCTGCCAACATCAACCACCCGGAATCCGAGCCGATGATTATCGGCCGCAACTTCCTGGTGAAGGTCAACGCCAATATCGGCAACTCAGCGGTGACGTCATCCATCGAAGAAGAGGTGGAAAAGCTGGTCTGGTCGACGCGCTGGGGCGCGGACACGGTGATGGATCTTTCCACAGGCCGTTATATTCATGAAACCCGCGAGTGGATCCTGCGTAACAGCCCGGTGCCGATCGGTACCGTCCCGATTTATCAGGCGCTGGAGAAGGTCAACGGCATCGCCGAAAACCTCACCTGGGAAGCGTTCCGCGACACGCTGCTGGAGCAGGCGGAACAGGGTGTGGACTACTTCACCATCCACGCGGGCGTGCTGCTGCGCTACGTGCCGATGACGGCGAAACGTCTGACCGGTATCGTCTCACGCGGCGGTTCGATTATGGCGAAATGGTGCCTTTCCCATCATCAGGAAAACTTCCTCTACGAGCACTTCCGCGAAATCTGCGAGATCTGCGCCGCGTACGACGTCTCCCTGTCGCTGGGCGACGGCCTGCGTCCTGGCTCCATCCGCGATGCTAACGACGAGGCGCAGTTTGCCGAGCTGCACACGCTGGGCGAGCTGACCAAAATCGCCTGGGAGTACGACGTGCAGGTGATGATTGAAGGCCCGGGCCATGTGCCGATGCAGATGATCCGTCGCAACATGACCGAAGAGCTGGAGCACTGCCACGAAGCACCGTTCTACACCCTGGGGCCGTTGACCACCGATATTGCGCCGGGCTACGACCACTTCACGTCAGGCATTGGCGCGGCGATGATCGGCTGGTTCGGCTGCGCCATGCTCTGCTACGTGACGCCGAAAGAGCACCTCGGGCTGCCAAACAAAGAGGACGTGAAGCAGGGGCTGATCACCTACAAGATTGCCGCCCACGCAGCGGATCTGGCGAAAGGCCATCCGGGCGCGCAAATTCGCGACAACGCCATGTCCAAAGCACGCTTTGAATTCCGCTGGGAAGACCAGTTTAACCTGGCCCTCGATCCGTTCACCGCCCGCGCCTATCACGACGAAACCCTGCCGCAGGAATCGGGCAAAGTTGCGCACTTCTGCTCCATGTGCGGACCTAAATTCTGCTCGATGAAAATCAGCCAGGAAGTACGCGATTACGCCGCCGCGCAGACCATTGAAGTCGGCATGGCGGACATGTCGGAAACCTTCCGCGCGAAAGGCGGCGAAATCTACCTCAAAAAAGAGGAGGCATAATGTACCAGCCTGATTTCCCCCCTGTCCCCTTCCGCTTAGGGCTTTACCCGGTGGTGGACAGCGTGGCGTGGATCGCCCGCCTGCTGGAAGCTGGCGTTCGCACCCTCCAGCTACGCATCAAGGATAAACGCGATGAAGAGGTGGAGGCCGACGTGATCGCCGCTATCGCGCTGGGACGTCGCTACCACGCCCGCCTGTTTATCAACGACTACTGGCGGCTGGCGGTTAAACACCAGGCGTACGGCGTGCATCTGGGACAGGAAGATCTGGAAACGACCGATCTCAACGCGATCCGTGACGCCGGTCTGCGGCTGGGCGTTTCTACCCACGATGATATGGAGATCGACGTGGCGCTGGCGGCCCGCCCCTCTTATATCGCGCTCGGGCACGTTTTCCCGACGCAAACCAAACAGATGCCGTCCGCTCCACAGGGTTTGACGCAGCTGGCGGCCCACGTTAAGCGCCTTGCCGATTACCCCACCGTCGCCATCGGCGGGATCAGCCTTGAACGTGCGCCCGCGGTGCTGGAGACCGGCGTCGGCAGTATCGCCGTCGTCAGCGCTATCACCCAGGCGGCAGACTGGCAGGCCGCCACCGCGCAGCTTTTACAACTGGCAGGAGCAGGTGATGAAAGATCGTGATTTTATGCGTTACAGCCGCCAGATCCTGCTGGAGGATATCGCCATCGAGGGGCAGCAAAAGCTGCTCGCCAGCCGGGTACTGATTGTCGGTCTGGGCGGATTAGGTACCCCCGCCGCGCTGTATCTGGCCGGCGCGGGCGTGGGCACGCTGGTGCTGGCCGATGACGACGAGGTACATCTCAGCAATCTGCAACGGCAAATTCTCTTTACGACAGAAGATATCAACCAGCCTAAAGCGCACGTTACGCGCCAGCGGCTGAACCAGCTTAACCCCGATATCGAACTGGTCGCACTCCAGACGCGGCTGAGCGGGGAAGATCTGCAACGCGAAGTGGCCCTTGCCGACGTGGTGCTGGACTGTACGGACAATATGGCGACACGTCAGGCCATCAACGCGGCCTGTGTTGCGCAGAACACGCCGCTGATCACCGCCAGCGCGGTCGGTTTCGGTGGGCAAATAATGGTGCTTACGCCGCCGTGGGCACAGGGCTGCTACCGCTGCCTGTGGCCGGACGAGGCTGAACCGGAGCGTAACTGCCGCACGGCAGGCATTCTGGGCCCGGTGGTGGGCGTGATGGGTACTCTTCAGGCGCTGGAGGCCATCAAGTTGCTCAGCGGCATGGAGACAGAACGCAACACGCTGCGGCTGTTCGACGCCCGCTCCAGCGGCTGGCGTCATCTGGCGTTAAACCGTGCCAGCCACTGCCCGGTATGCGGAGGCCGCAATGCGCATTCTGTTTAACGATGAGCCGATGACGTGCGACGACGATCTCACCGTTGCCGCCCTGCTCGACATGCTGCGCCAGCTGAAGCCGGGAACGGCGCTGGCGCTCAATCAACAGATCCTGCCGCGCGAGCGGTGGGAACATCAGCAGGTCAATGAGGGCGACCAGATCCTGCTGTTTCAGGTTATCGCAGGGGGCTGAGATGTTACGTATTGCCGACAAAGTCTTTGATTCACATCTGTTTACCGGAACCGGAAAATTCGCCTCCCCGCAACTGATGGTGGATGCCATTCGTGAAAGCGGCAGCCAGCTGGTGACGCTGGCGATGAAGCGCGTGGATTTGCGTCAGCACAACGATGCCATACTTGCGCCGTTACTGGAGGCAGGCGTGACGCTCTTACCGAATACCTCCGGTGCGAAAACGGCCGAGGAAGCAATTTTCGCTGCGCAACTGGCGCGGGAAGCGCTCGGCACCCGCTGGCTGAAGCTGGAAATTCATCCGGACGCCCGCTGGCTGTTGCCCGATCCGATCGAAACCCTGAAAGCGGCAGAGAAGCTGGTGCAGCAGGGGTTTACCGTTCTGCCCTACTGTGGTGCCGATCCTGTGCTGTGCAAGCGTCTGGAAGAGGTCGGCTGCGCGGCTGTAATGCCGCTAGGGGCGCCCATTGGCTCCAACCAGGGACTGGAGACCCGGGCGATGCTGGAGATCATCATCGAGCAGGCGACCGTGCCCGTGGTGGTGGATGCGGGCATCGGCGTACCCAGTCACGCCGCGCAGGCACTGGAGATGGGGGCCGATGCGGTGCTGGTCAATACCGCGATTGCGGTGGCCGACGACCCGGTGATGATGGCGCGTGCGTTCCGCCTTGCCGTCGAGTCCGGTCTGCTGGCTCGGCAGTCCGGCCCCGGCTCGCGCAGTGTTCAGGCGCAGGCCACCAGCCCGCTGACCGATTTTCTGGAGGCGCTCTGATGGCTACCTTTACCGATCGCTGGCGTCAGCTTAACTGGGACGATATTGCCTTACGCATCAACAGTAAAATCTCTGCGGACGTAGAGCGGGCATTAACAGCCAAACATTTGACGCGCGAAGATTTGATGGCCCTGCTTTCTCCGGCAGCCAGCGCGTACCTTGAACCGATGGCCCAGCGCGCGCAACGCCTCACCCGCCAGCGTTTTGGCAACACGGTGAGCTTTTACGTGCCGCTCTATCTTTCTAATCTGTGCGCCAATGACTGCACCTACTGTGGTTTCTCCATGAGCAACCGTATTAAGCGTAAAACGCTGGATGAGCATGAGATCGCCCGCGAGTGTGCGGCTATTCGTGAGATGGGTTTTGAACATCTCCTGCTGGTGACGGGTGAACATCAGGGCAAAGTGGGGATGGACTATTTTCGCCAGCATCTTCCGGCCATCCGCCGCGAATTTGCCTCGTTGCAAATGGAAGTGCAGCCTCTGTCGCAGGAGGAATATGCGGAGCTGAAAACCCTCGGGCTGGACGGCGTAATGGTTTATCAGGAAACCTACCATGAGGCGACCTATGCCCGGCATCACCTGAAAGGGAAGAAGCAGGATTTCATCTTCCGGCTGGAAACGCCGGACAGGCTGGGGCGCGCCGGTATCGATAAAATTGGGCTGGGCGCGCTTATCGGTCTGTCCGACAGCTGGCGGGTGGACTGCTATATGGTGGCGGAGCATCTGCTGTGGCTACAGCAGCAGTACTGGCAAAGCCGCTATTCCATCTCTTTCCCGCGACTGCGTCCCTGTACGGGAGGCGTTGAACCCGCCTCGCTGATGGATGAGCGCCAGCTGGTGCAAACCCTGTGTGCATTTCGCCTGTTCGCGCCGGAAGTGGAATTGTCGCTCTCCACGCGTGAATCCCCCGCGTTTCGCGACCGCGCGATCCCGCTGGCGATCAATAACGTCAGCGCCTTTTCCAAAACGCAGCCGGGCGGTTACGCGGACGATCACCCGGAACTGGAACAGTTTGCACCGCACGACGGCCGACGGCCCGAAGCGGTGGCGGAAGCCCTGACTGCACAGGGGCTACAGCCGGTGTGGAAAGACTGGGATAGCTGGCTGGGAAGAGCCTCGCATTAGCGCTGAAACTGTCTGCAAAAATGCGAAAAGGTTACGAGGCGGCTCGTAAGATCATAACCGGGCGATTGAGGCGATCTGCCCGGTTTTCTTATGCTTAACCACGTCAGCAACGGACGCTGACCAGGGTGAAAATGCTTCTTCCTCGTTTCGCCCTGCCCTCCGCCTCTTAAACAAAATTCAATTGATACAATAAATACGTCGTTTCTTATCTACGCTTAAGATAAATCATCTCGTCGGTAATCGCCTTCTGTATAATTTACTACCAGCAACCGGACAGCGACTATGCTGAGGGTATCGACAGACGCAACGCGTCTACCATCTGGATTGATGTACAACTCATGGCACTCCACAGTAAAAAGCTCTCTTTTACCCGGCCAATTATGGTCAGCTTCGCGGGGATCCTGTTCAGTTTCGCGCTGATCGCCATCCTGGTCATCCTTTCACAGAGAAAGGATTTTCTTGAGGATTATCATAAAATTAATGGTAATTTCACCCATAATCTGGCGGT
This sequence comes from Enterobacter sp. Res13-Sevr-PEC09-46, assembly GCF_015672585.1. Taxonomy (NCBI): domain Bacteria; kingdom Pseudomonadati; phylum Pseudomonadota; class Gammaproteobacteria; order Enterobacterales; family Enterobacteriaceae; genus Enterobacter; species Enterobacter sp. Res13-Sevr-PEC09-46. Next base: position 14,416 of record NZ_JADABR010000008.1, read on the forward strand.
GAACTATACCGAATCCATCCTGCGAGAAAATGACTATATTCTTGGTCGCGCTGCGATGTACTTCGCCCGTAACGACAGAGTAAATCAGACAATAAATATCGATCCGACACACGGTTTGCAGATGTTGATGCATTTGCAGAACCTGATGCCGACGGTGTCGTCTATCTCTCTGGCGGACACAGAAGGGCGCCATCTGCGCGCGCCGGAAGTGCTGCCAACGGAGAAAAGTAAGTCGTTCGACGCCAGAACCCGCCCATGGTTTGTCGGGCAAGCGGAAGCCAGCAACTTTCCTCACTACACCCGCCCCTATCTGGACTATTTCACCCAACATCCTACTGTCACCCTCTATAAGCCGGTCATTTCACCGGAAGGCCGTCTGAAGGGCACGCTCGCTTTCCATCTTGATTTAACGTCCATGGGGTATACCCTGCGCCAGATGGTGGCGCCTGTTCAGGGTGAGTTTTTTGTCGTGGAGCGTGACGGCGCCGTTGTGCTGCATCCGGACACGGGGGCGCTCTTTAAGCAGTACGTAAGCGAAGCGCTGATGGACAAAATGACCAGCGGCGAAGGCCATCTTTTCGACCCCAAAAGTAAAACCTGGTATTACTACTACTCTTTCACCAATCCGGACTGGTTTGTGATTTATCGGGTCTCCGATGCCACGCTTAACGTCATCACCCGGCATGAAACCACCGTCGTCGGCTGGGGATTTGCGCTGGCGGCAATCATCATCATTTTGTTCGGGCTTTACCTTCGTCATGCCTCGCGTTCTGTGCTGATGAACATTATCAACGCCATCAAAACCGGCGACGTCAACCAGGCACCACGCCTTGAGGCGATGCTCAGCCATACCATTCGAACCAATAAAGAACGCGAGCTGGCCTATGTCCGTCAGGCCACCCATGATGCGCTGACAGGCTGCAAAAATCGCCGTGCGTTCGATAACGATGTGGATGAGCTGCTGACCGCTCATCAACCCTTCGTTCTGGCGCTGATCGACATCGATAACTTCAAATCCATTAACGACACCTGGGGCCACCTGAGCGGGGATATTGTGCTGCGCAACGTGGCGCGGGAAGGTATTCAGATCATGCAGCCGCACCACGTTTCCGTTTACCGCTACGGTGGAGAAGAGTTCGGCGTGATATTCCCGGCCGAGCTGATGAACTCCGCGCACGCGCTACTGGAAGCCTGGCGCACCGCCGTTGAAAAGCGGACCTGGCGGGAAGAGAACCTGCGAGTGACCTTCAGCGCCGGGATGGGAGAGTGGCACTTCGAACCGCTGGAGCAGTTTATCGGTAGCGTAGATGAAGCGCTGTATACCGCTAAACAACAGGGTAAAAACCGCATCGTAAGCACGGCCAGCCGATAATACCCTTCCTGAAATTCTGCCCGATCTGACGGGCAGAATGCTCTCCGCTGTAAAATTGTAACCGGTTTCAGAAAAATGCCGATTTCTTTGTGATGCCTGACACACAATCGCGGTAAAGCGGTTGTTGAAGCGGTCTGCACGGGATAATTATCAATAAACACATGTAGATCGAGGCTGACTATGAAGAACATCGTTTTATGCTGTGCAGCGGGAATGTCAACCAGCATGCTGGTTCAACGTATGAAAGATGCCGCGCAGAAAAAAGGAGTCGAAGTAACCATTAAAGCCGTTCCGGTCGCGGAGTTTAAAGATAACATCGCGACGGCTGATATCGTATTACTGGGGCCACAGGTTAAATACGAACAGGCAAAACTCCAGGCGCAGGCCGATCCGCTCGGAAAAAAGGTTGCGGTCATCGACATGATGGATTACGGCATGATGAAAGGTGATGCCGTACTGGAAAAAGCGCTCAAACTTCTGGAGTCATAATGGAAGACTTAGAAACCACGATTATGGAACTGCTGGTCAACGCAGGCGCAGCGCGCAGTGCGGCCCTGACGGCGTTACAGATGGCGCGAAAAGGCGACTTTGATGAAGCCGAGAAAGCGATGGAAGAATCGCGTGAATATGTGAAGCATGCGCACACCATCCAGACACAGCTTATTGGTCTTGATGAAGGCACCGGGAAGCTTCCGGTTAACCTGATTACCGTCCACTCTCAGGATCACCTGATGAACGCAATGGTTATTCAGGATCTGGCGGGCGATATGATTGAGCTTTATCGACGCATCCCGTTAGTGAATTGAAGACATACAGACGTAAAAAAACCCGCCGAGGCGGGTTTTTTATTTACGGCATCAACGATTACTCGTTGTCGGAACCGCCCAGACCTGCGTTCAGCAGTTCTGCAAGGCTCGCGGATGCATCTTCGGCAGTCACCTGCGGTGCAGCTGGCAGTTCGCCCGCTGCGCGACGACGCATACGATCCTGGTGGTACGCATAACCGGTACCGGCCGGGATCAGACGACCCACGATAACGTTCTCTTTCAGACCGCGCAGTTCATCACGTTTACCTGCAACAGCCGCTTCGGTCAGGACACGAGTGGTTTCCTGGAACGATGCAGCAGAGATGAAGGACTCGGTTGCCAGAGACGCTTTGGTGATACCCAGCAGATCGCGTGCGAAGGTCGCACCGATTTTGCCGTTCGCTTCCAGATCGCGGTTAGCGATCTTAACGCGTGAGTATTCAACCTGCTCGCCTTCCAGGAAGTCGGAGCTGCCCGCGTTTTCGATGGTTGCTTTACGCAGCATCTGACGAACGATAACTTCAATGTGTTTATCGTTAATCTTAACGCCTTGCAGACGGTATACGTCCTGTACTTCGTTAACAATGTAACGGGTAACAGCATGCACACCACGCAGACGCAGGATGTCGTGCGGCGCTTCTGGACCATCGGAAACCACGTCACCACGTTCTACGCGTTCACCTTCGAACACGTTGAGCTGACGCCACTTAGGAATCATCTCTTCGTACGGCTCGCTGCCATCTACTGGCGTAATAACCAGGCGGCGCTTACCTTTGGTCTCTTTACCGAAGGAGATGATACCGCTGATTTCAGCCAGGATCGCAGGCTCTTTCGGACGACGTGCTTCGAACAGGTCCGCAACGCGTGGCAGACCACCGGTGATGTCCTTGGTACCGCCGGATTCCTGAGGAATACGCGCCAGGGTGTCACCAGAGCTGATCTGTACGCCATCTTCCAGCTGTACAATCGCTTTACCCGGCAGGAAGTACTGCGCAGGCATATCGGTACCAGGGATCAGAACGTCGTTGCCCTGAGCATCAACGATTTTCAGTGCAGGACGCAGATCTTTACCGCCGGTAGTACGTTCAGCAGAATCCAGAACCACCAGAGAAGACAGACCGGTCAGCTCGTCGGTCTGACGAGTAATGGTCTGGCCGTCGATCATGTCAGTGAAGCGGATGAAACCACTTACTTCGGTGATAACCGGCATGGTGTGTGGATCCCAGTTTGCAACGGTTTCACCGCCAGCAACCTGCTCGCCATCACCTTTCGCCATAACCGCACCGTAAGGCACTTTATAGCTCTCTTTGGTACGACCGAATTCGTCGATCAGCTTCAGCTCGGTGTTACGGGAAGTGATAACCAGTTTACCGCTGGAGTTCACAACCGACTTCGCGTTGCTGAGCTTGATGCTACCTTTGTTTTTCACCTGGATGCTGGATTCAGCAGCCGCACGAGATGCCGCACCACCGATGTGGAACGTACGCATCGTCAGCTGTGTACCCGGCTCACCGATGGACTGTGCCGCGATAACGCCGATAGCCTCACCTTTGTTGATGATGTGGCCACGCGCCAGGTCACGACCGTAACAGTGCGCACACACACCAAAGTCGGTGTCACAGGATACAACGGAACGCACTTTCACGGAGTCAACAGAGTTCGCTTCCAGCAGGTCACACCACTGTTCGTGCAGCAGGGTGTTGCGTGGAACCAGAATGTCTGCGGTGCCCGGCTTCAGAATGTCTTCCGCGGTCACACGACCCAGTACGCGATCGCGCAGCGGCTCTTTAACATCACCACCCTCGATAACCGGGGTCATAGTGATACCTTCGAGGGTGCCACAATCGTCTTCGGTGACGACCAGATCCTGCGCAACGTCAACCAGACGACGCGTCAGATAACCGGAGTTCGCCGTTTTCAGTGCGGTATCCGCCAGACCTTTACGCGCACCGTGCGTGGAGATGAAGTACTGGAGTACGTTCAGACCTTCACGGAAGTTCGCGGTGATTGGCGTTTCGATGATGGAGCCATCTGGCTTCGCCATCAGACCACGCATACCTGCCAGCTGACGAATCTGTGCCGCAGAACCACGCGCACCGGAGTCGGCCATCATGTAGATGCTGTTGAAGGAGACCTGCTGCTCTTCTACGCCGTCACGGTTAATCACGGTTTCGGTTTGCAGGTTATCCATCATCGCTTTAGATACACGATCGTTCGCCGCAGCCCAGATATCGATAACTTTGTTGTAACGTTCGCCTGCGGTTACCAGACCAGACTGGAACTGCTCCTGGATCTCAGCAACTTCAGCTTCCGCTTCAGAGATGATCTCGTGTTTCTTCTCTGGGATGACCATGTCATCGATACCAACAGATGCACCTGAACGCGCTGCATAAGCAAAGCCGGTGTACATTGTCTGGTCAGCGAAGATAACGGTCGGCTTCAGACCCAGAATGCGGTAACAGGTGTTCAGCATTTTGGAGATCGCTTTCTTGCCCAGCGCCTGGTTGACGATGGAGAAAGGCAGACCTTTCGGTACGATCATCCACAGAATGGCACGGCCAACGGTCGTGTCTTTCAGGCTGGTGTGCGCAACGAACTCGCCGTTTTCATCTTTTTCGTATTCGGTGATACGCACTTTAACGCGCGCATGCAGAGAGGCCAGGCCAGCGCGATAAATACGCTCAGCTTCTTTCGGGCCAGTCAGCACCATGCCTTCGCCTTTGGCGTTAACACAGTCACGGGTCATGTAGTACAGACCCAGTACAACGTCCTGAGAAGGAACGATGATAGGTTCACCGTTCGCTGGAGACAGGATGTTGTTGGTAGACATCATCAGCGCACGCGCTTCGAGCTGGGCTTCCAGCGTCAGCGGTACGTGAACAGCCATCTGGTCACCATCGAAGTCGGCGTTATAGGCCGCACAAACCAGCGGGTGCAGCTGGATCGCTTTACCTTCGATCAGGACTGGCTCAAAGGCCTGGATACCCAGACGGTGCAGAGTTGGTGCACGGTTCAGCAGTACCGGGTGTTCGCGGATCACTTCGTCCAGGATATCCCAAACGACAGCTTCTTCACGCTCAACCATTTTCTTCGCGGCTTTGATGGTGGTGGCGAGGCCACGCAGTTCCAGCTTGCCGTAGATGAACGGTTTGAACAGCTCCAGTGCCATTTTCTTCGGCAGACCGCACTGATGCAGACGCAGGTATGGACCTACGGTGATTACAGAACGACCGGAGTAGTCAACACGCTTACCGAGCAGGTTCTGACGGAAACGACCCTGCTTACCTTTGATCATGTCGGCCAAAGATTTCAGAGGACGTTTGTTAGAACCGGTGATCGCACGACCACGACGACCGTTATCCAACAGGGCATCGACTGCTTCCTGAAGCATACGTTTTTCGTTGCGTACGATGATGTCCGGCGCAGCCAGATCCAGCAGACGTTTCAGACGGTTGTTACGGTTGATCACGCGACGGTACAGATCGTTCAGATCCGACGTTGCGAAACGACCGCCATCCAGCGGAACCAGCGGACGCAGATCTGGCGGCAGAACCGGCAGAACGGTCAGGATCATCCACTCTGGTTTGTTACCAGACTGAACGAACGCTTCCAGCAGTTTGATACGCTTGGTCAGCTTTTTACGCTTGGTTTCGGAGTTGGTTTCGTTCAGCTCTTCGCGCAGAGTTTCACACTCTTGCTCCAGATCCATGCTCTTCAGCAGGGCCTGGATAGCTTCCGCACCCATCTTCGCGTCGAATTCGTCACCGAACTCTTCCAGCGCGTCCAGATACTGTTCTTCGGTCAGGATCTGGTTACGTTCCAGATTGGTCATCCCGCCTTCGATAACCACATAAGATTCGAAGTACAGAACACGTTCGATATCGCGCAGCGGCATATCCAGCAGCAGACCGATACGGGACGGCAGAGATTTCAGGAACCAGATGTGAGCGGTCGGAGACGCCAGCTCGATGTGGCCCATACGCTCACGGCGTACTTTGGTCTGGGTCACTTCAACGCCGCACTTCTCACAGATCACACCACGGTGTTTCAGGCGCTTGTACTTACCGCACAGGCACTCGTAATCTTTTACTGGCCCGAAAATACGCGCACAGAAAAGGCCGTCACGCTCAGGTTTGAACGTACGGTAGTTAATGGTTTCCGGCTTTTTAACTTCACCGAAAGACCATGAACGGATCATGTCTGGCGAAGCCAGAGCAATTTTGATCGCATCAAACTCTTCGGTTTTAGTTTGCGCTTTCAGAAACTTTAATAAGTCTTTCACGGATTTGCTCCCGTCGGAGTTAGCACACTCTGCTGTCGGGCGTTAACCCGACAGCAGTGACCTGTTTGAGCGAGAATTACTCGTCTTCCAGTTCGATGTTGATACCCAGCGAACGAATCTCTTTCAACAGTACGTTGAAGGATTCTGGCATGCCCGGTTCCATCTGATGGTTGCCGTCTACGATGTTCTTATACATCTTAGTACGACCGTTCACGTCATCAGACTTAACGGTGAGCATTTCCTGCAAGGTGTATGCTGCGCCGTATGCTTCCAGCGCCCACACTTCCATCTCCCCGAAGCGCTGACCACCGAACTGAGCCTTACCACCCAGCGGCTGCTGAGTAACCAGGCTGTAAGAACCGGTAGAACGAGCGTGCATCTTGTCGTCGACCAGGTGGTTCAGTTTCAGCATGTACATGTAACCTACGGTTACCGGACGCTCGAACTGTTCACCGGTACGGCCGTCAAACAGCGTAATCTGGCCAGACGTTGGCAGACCACCCAGTTGCAGCAGCTCTTTAATTTCAGCTTCTTTTGCACCGTCGAATACCGGCGTTGCAATTGGCATACCTTTGCGCAGGTTCTCTGCCAGACGCAGCACTTCTTCATCGCTGAAGGTGTTCAGGTCGACTTTCTGACGAACGTCGGTACCCAGATCGTAGGCACGCTGGATGAACTCGCGCAGTTTCGCGACTTCCTGCTGCTGTTTCAGCATGGCGTTGATCTTATCACCGATACCTTTCGCAGCCATACCCAGGTGGGTTTCCAGAATCTGACCGATGTTCATACGAGACGGTACGCCCAGTGGGTTCAGTACGATATCTACCGGCGTACCGTTAGCATCGTGCGGCATATCTTCGATCGGGTTGATCTTAGAGATAACACCCTTGTTACCGTGACGACCTGCCATCTTATCACCAGGCTGGATCTGACGTTTAACAGCCAGATACACCTTAACAATCTTCAGCACGCCTGGTGCCAGATCGTCGCCCTGAGTGATTTTGCGGCGTTTCGCTTCGAGTTTTTTCTCGAACTCGTGTTTCAGTTCGTCATACTGCTCAGCCAGCTGTTCCAGCTGATTCTGTTTCTCTTCGTCGGTCAGGCCCAGTTCCAGCCAGCGATCGCGTGGCAGTTTGTCGAGCTTCTCAGCTTCAACGCCACCGGCAACCAGCACCGCATAGATACGGCTGAACAGACCTGCTTCGAGGATTTGCAGTTCTTCAGACAGGTCTTTCTTAGCCTGTTTGAGCTGCATCTCTTCGATTTCCAGCGCACGCTTATCTTTCTCAACGCCGTCACGGGTGAAGACCTGAACGTCGATAACCGTACCGGAAACACCGTTTGGTACGCGCAGAGAAGAGTCTTTAACGTCAGACGCTTTCTCACCGAAGATAGCACGCAGCAGTTTCTCTTCTGGCGTCAGCTGGGTTTCGCCTTTCGGCGTCACTTTACCAACCAGAATGTCGCCGCCGGTCACTTCCGCACCGATGTAAACAATACCGGATTCATCCAGTTTAGAGAGCGCAGCTTCACCCACGTTCGGGATGTCGGCAGTGATCTCTTCTGGCCCCAGCTTGGTGTCACGGGACACACAGGCCAGTTCCTGAATGTGGATGGTGGTGAAACGATCTTCCTGAACCACACGCTCGGAGACGAGGATGGAGTCTTCGAAGTTGTAACCGTTCCACGGCATGAACGCTACGCGCATGTTCTGACCGAGCGCCAGTTCACCGAGGTCGGTGGACGGACCGTCTGCCAGCACGTCGCCGCGCTCAACTGGCTCACCCAGAGACACACATGGCATCTGGTTGATACAGGTGTTCTGGTTAGAACGGGTGTATTTGGTCAGGTTGTAGATGTCGATACCCGCTTCGCCCGGATACATCTCGTCTTCGTTAACTTTGATAACGATACGGGATGCGTCAACGTACTGAACGGTACCGCCACGCTTAGCAACTGCTGTAACACCAGAGTCAACGGCAACAGCACGTTCCATACCGGTACCAACCAGCGGCTTATCAGCACGCAGAGTTGGAACGGCCTGACGTTGCATGTTCGCACCCATCAATGCACGGTTGGCGTCATCGTGTTCCAGGAACGGGATCAGGGACGCACCGACGGATACCACCTGCTGGGTGGATACGTCCATGTAGTCAACCTGGTCGCGGCTGAACAAGCTGGATTCGCCTTTGCTACGGCAGGTAACCAGATCTTCTACAAAGTGGCCTTCGTCATCCAGGTTGGAGTTCGCCTGAGCGATAACGTAGTTGCCTTCTTCGATAGCAGACAGGTAATGAATTTCGTCAGTAACAACACCGTCGGTCACTTTACGATACGGGGTCTCGAGGAAACCGTATTCGTTCGTCTGTGCGTACACGGACAGGGAGTTGATCAGACCGATGTTTGGACCTTCAGGCGTTTCGATTGGACATACGCGACCGTAGTGAGTCGGGTGTACGTCTCGAACTTCAAAGCCTGCGCGTTCACGGGTCAGACCGCCTGGGCCGAGTGCGGAGATACGACGTTTGTGCGTGATCTCAGACAGCGGGTTGTTCTGATCCATGAACTGAGACAGCTGGCTGGAACCGAAGAACTCTTTCACTGCCGCAGAAATCGGCTTCGCGTTAATCATATCCTGAGGCATCAGGGTATCCAGATCGCCCAGAGACAGACGCTCTTTCACCGCACGCTCTACACGTACCAGGCCAACGCGGAACTGGTTTTCCGCCATTTCGCCTACGGAACGGATACGACGGTTGCCGAGGTGGTCGATATCGTCCACTTCGCCTTTACCGTTACGGATATCGATGAGCTTCTTCATCACTTCAATGATGTCGTCTTTGCTCAGGATACCGGAACCTTCGATCTCGTCGCGCAGCAGAGAACGGTTGAACTTCATACGACCAACCGCGGACAGATCGTAGCGGTCTTCGGAGAAGAACAGGTTCTCGAACAGGCTTTCAGCCGCTTCGCGAGTTGGTGGCTCACCAGGACGCATCATGCGGTAGATTTCGACCAGCGCGCTCAGACGATCGTTGGTTGGGTCGACGCGTACAGTCTCAGAGATGTACGGACCGTGGTCCAGATCGTTGGTGAACAGCGTTTCGATACGTTTGTGGCCAGACTGGCTCAGCTTAGCCAGCAGATCCAGGCTCAGCTCCATGTTCGCCGGGCAGATCAGCTCGCCAGTTGATTCATCAACGTAATCTTTCGCGGCTACTTTTCCTGCAATGTATTCAACCGGAACTTCGATGTGTTTGATATCATCTTTTTCCAGCTGGCGGATGTGGCGCGCGGTGATACGGCGACCTTTTTCCACATACACTTTGCCGTCGGCTTCGATGTCGAACGACGCGGTCTCACCACGCAGACGTTCCGGCACCAACTCCATTTGCAACTTGTTGTCGCGGATTTCAAAGATCACTTTCTCAAAGAACAGGTCCAGGATCTGCTCAGTGGTATAGTTCAGTGCACGCAGAATGATGGTTGCAGGCAGCTTACGACGACGGTCGATACGGACAAACAGGTTGTCTTTTGGATCGAATTCGAAGTCCAGCCATGAACCACGGTAAGGAATGATGCGTGCGTTATACAGTACTTTACCGGAAGAGTGCGTTTTACCTTTATCGCTGTCGAAGAAGACGCCTGGGCTACGGTGCAGCTGGGAAACGATAACACGCTCAGTACCGTTGATAACGAAAGTACCGTTGTCCGTCATGAGTGGAATTTCACCCATGTAGACTTCTTGTTCTTTAATGTCTTTTACGGTGCCTTCCGGCGCTTCGCGCTCGTAGATCACCAGACGCAGTTTTACGCGCAGCGGTGCGGAATAGGTCACGCCACGGATCTGACATTCCTGAACGTCAAACACCGGTTCGCCAAGGCGGTAGCTGACGTACTGCAGCTCGGAATTACCGCTGTAGCTCTGAATCGGGAACACGGAACGGAAGGCTGCTTCCAGGCCGTACTGCCCTTCAGGATCTTGCTCGATAAACTTCTGGAACGAGTCAAGCTGGATAGAAAGGAGATATGGAATGTCCAGAACTTGTGGACGTTTACCAAAATCCTTACGAATACGTTTTTTCTCGGTATAGGAGTAAACCATAGGGTTCCTCAGCTCGCTGACAAGTCGACCCATCTGTCCGACGAAGGGACAGTTTGTGCAACACCATTTTGTGGACCGGAAAATTGAATACTTTCCGCAATACCTGTTGCTATCACGCTTAAACCATTTCATTGCGATTTACACAGAGCGAGCACCCTGTCGCAGTATATTAAGTCGTCGATAGAAACAAGCATTGTCAGGACAACCAGCAGTCAAACAGTGTGAAATGCTGCTGATGCCTTACAGCGCAAAAAGGCTGGTGACTAAAAAGTCACCAGCCATCAGCCTAATTACTTAGGCTGCAACCAGAAAAATTGGCTTATTTAACTTCAACTTCAGCGCCAGCTTCTTCCAGAGATTTTTTCAGTGCTTCTGCGTCGTCTTTGCTCACGCCTTCTTTCAGCGCAGCTGGAGCAGATTCTACCAGGTCTTTAGCTTCTTTCAGACCCAGGCCAGTTGCGCCACGTACTGCTTTGATTACAGCAACTTTGTTCGCGCCAGCAGCTTTCAGAATTACGTCGAATTCAGTTTTTTCTTCAGCAGCTTCAGCCGGGCCCGCAGCTACAGCTACAGCAGCAGCAGCAGAAACACCGAATTTTTCTTCCATTGCAGAAACCAGCTCTACAACGTCCATTACGGACATAGCTGCTACTGCTTCAATGATTTGATCTTTAGTGATAGACATTTAAATTGTTCCTGAAAATCAGAATAAGTTTATACGTAAGCAAATGCTTTATAAAGATAACTGCGATTAAGCAGCTTCTTTCGCATCGCGTACAGCAGCCAGAGTGCGAACCAGTTTGCCAGCCGCAGCTTCTTTCATGGTTGCCATCAGGCGTGCAATTGCTTCTTCGTAGGTCGGCAGGGTTGCCAGGCGATCGATTTGCGATGCCGGGATCAACTCACCTTCAAAGGCTGCAGCTTTGACCTCAAATTTTGCATTCGCTTTCGCGAACTCTTTGAACAGACGAGCAGCAGCGCCCGGGTGTTCCATAGAGTATGCAATCAGGGTCGGACCAACAAACGTGTCTTTCAGGCACTCGAACTGAGTACCTTCAACTACGCGACGCAGCAGGGTGTTACGAACAACACGCATGTATACGCCAGCTTCACGACCTGCTTTACGCAGTTCAGTCATTTTGTCTACAGTAACGCCACGGGAATCCGCAACTACTGCAGACAGCGCGCCTTTGGCTACTTCGCTGACTTCAGCAACAATCGCTTGTTTGTCTTGAAGATTTAAAGCCATTAGCTTTGCTCCTGGATGTTTGCCGGAACTCATGTTCCGGAACTCACTTCACTCGACCCAACGGGAAGAGCGTCTTAATACGGTGAGCAGAAACAAGCCAGAGTATTTAAAATAATCTTAGCGTTCTGTCACCGTCTACGCAGGGGATTAAGTTTCTTGCGAAACACCTGCGGTCTTCGACGGAGGCCTGGATAGGCCAGGCTCCAACGAACAATTCTTTTAGCCGCTAACTTTTGTTAGCAAACGTGGGGGTAAGATTGTAGACAAAATCACCGCCCACGTAAAGGCATTAGTTTGCAGCAGCGCTCAGGCCAGCCTGGTCAACTGCAACACCTGCACCCATGGTGGTGGAGATGCTAACTTTCTTGATGTACACGCCTTTCGCCTGAGTTGGTTTTGCTTTTTTCAGCGCAACCAGCAGAGCTTCCAGGTTTTCTTTCAGTTTGTCAGCGTCAAAGTCCACTTTACCGATGGTGGTGTGGATGATGCCGTTTTTGTCGTTACGGTAACGAACCTGACCTGCTTTAGCGTTCTTAACCGCTTCAGCAACGTTAGGCGTTACAGTACCCACTTTCGGGTTTGGCATCAGGCCGCGTGGACCCAGAACCTGGCCCAGCTGGCCAACAACGCGCATTGCATCTGGAGAAGCAATAACAACGTCAAAGTTCATTTCGCCTTTCTTGATCTGATCAGCCAGATCTTCCATACCTACCAGTTCAGCGCCGGCAGCTTTAGCAGCTTCAGCGTTTGCACCCTGAGCAAATACAGCTACGCGTACGGAACGGCCAGTACCGTGTGGCAGTACAGTTGCGCCACGAACGTTCTGATCGGATTTACGAGCGTCGATGCCCAGGTTAACGGCAACGTCAACGCTTTCAACGAACTTAGCAGTTGCCAGTTCTTTCAGCAGAGCGATAGCTTCGTTGATGTCGTACTGTTTGGTCGCATCAACTTTGTCACGGATCACGGACATGCGCTTGGTCAGTTTAGCCATTTCTTAGTCCTCCACTACCAGGCCCATGGAACGTGCAGTACCTTCGATGGAGCGAGTCATCGCTTCAATGTCGGAACCAGTCATGTCGGCAGCTTTGGTCTGCGCGATTTCCTGCAACTGAGCGCGGGAAATTTTACCCACTTTGTCTTTGTTCGGCTTACCGGAACCAGACTTGATGCCCGCTGCTTTCTTCAGCAGAACTGCTGCTGGAGGGGTTTTGGTAACGAAAGTGAAAGAACGGTCAGCGTAAACAGTGATTACAACTGGGATTGGCAGACCTTTTTCCATGGATTCAGTTTTGGCGTTGAACGCTTTACAGAATTCCATGATGTTCACACCCTGCTGACCCAGAGCTGGACCAACTGGTGGACTTGGGTTCGCCATACCTGCTGCAACCTGCAGCTTGACGTAGGCTTGTACTTTCTTAGCCATTCTAAAATCCTCTGATTGGGTAATAACGCCTCGGAGAGGCTCCCCGTGAATAAAATTCGTTTTACGGGCCGGGGCCCATAAAAACAAAAGGCGCGAAATTGTATTCCAATCTCGCGCCCTGTGCAACGATTAAATCGTCGCTTTTTTGATCGCTGCTTAGGCTTTTTCTACCTGAGCAAAGTCCAGCTCTACCGGGGTCGCACGACCAAAGATAGAAACGGAAACTTTCAGGCGGGACTTCTCGTAGTCCACTTCTTCGACGACGCCATTGAAGTCAGCAAACGGACCGTCGTTAACACGAACCATCTCACCCGGTTCAAACAGCGTTTTCGGACGCGGTTTATCACCAACCTGCTGGAGGCGGTTCATAATCGCATCAACTTCTTTGTCGCTGATTGGCGCCGGACGGTCAGATGTGCCGCCGATAAAGCCCATCACGCGTGGTACGCTGCGCACCAGGTGCCAGCTCGCGTCGTTCATCACCATCTGAACCAGCACGTAACCCGGGAAGAATTTACGCTCGCTTTTGCGACGTTGGCCGCCACGGATCTCAACCACTTCTTCGGTCGGAACCATAACTTCGCCAAATAACTCTTCCATATTGTGTAATTTGATATGCTCACGCAGCGACGTAGCTACGCGGCCTTCAAAACCGGAAAACGCCTGAACGACGTACCAGCGCTTTTTAGGGGCTTCAGACATCTCAGAACCTCAGGCCAGTGATAAAGGATACCAGGCGAACCAGAATACCATCCAGTCCCCACAGGATCAGTGACATTACAGCGGTTACCGCCGCTACAATCAGCGTGGTGTGCAATGTTTCCTGGCGAGTCGGCCAAATGACCTTGCGGACTTCGGTACGCGCTTCGCGGGCAAACGCAACGGTCGCTTTGCCTTTCGTCGTCAACAGCGCGACACCACCCGCCGCAGCAATCAGAATTACCACTGCAAGCGCGCGTAGCGGCAGCATCATGTCACGATAAAGATAGTTGCCGACAATCGCCACAATCAGCAGCACGGCTACAACTACCCATTTCATCGCTTCCAGGCCGCGCCCGCTCCCTTGAGCTTCGGTATTCGCACTCATAAACCAACCTGTCAGAAGTATTCTACAAACATTTTCACCCCGCGAGCGCGAGGCAAACCAATCGAAATGCTATTCGCTTTTCGTATTATACGCTCTCCGCAGAGCCTGTCTCAGCAATGATTATGACAAAATTAATCACTGATGAGCCAGGTTCTGATGTGAAAGCGTGCAAAAAGGGCATCAAATGATGCCCTTTTATTGCGCATTGCGTCAAATGTTATCAGCGATTAGCC
>NZ_JADABR010000009.1:0-58141 GCF_015672585.1 Enterobacter sp. Res13-Sevr-PEC09-46
CAGCGTGGAAAAGGTCGACGGCAGCAATATCTTTTATATTAAGGATAAAAAGCTGAATAAATCTGAAGATGATGCGGCGCCGGATGGCGTTGTAAACGAAATGTTACTTGATAATATCAACTTCTTCTATATTACCAGCGTAAAAAAACATGCGTGGTTAATTAAGGGGCTGGTGTTGCCTGTAATGATGTGTGTAGCTGTCCCGACGTCCTGATATTTCTCTTTATTGAAAAATCGATATTTATCTATTGCTCGGGAAATTGAGTAATTTACTCAATACGTAACAATAAGATACGAGAAATTTATTTATATTTTTATTGTTGCTCTCCGTCGAGTGAATTTTTCTGTATTGCCTCGTTATTTTGCGGCTGTCTATACTCCGCCTCGAAAAAGGGGCTCCCCTTTTTATACACGTGGATTCTTTTTTGAAGGACTAAATAAATGAACAAACTGAACGCTATCGTTCTGGGCTCCCTGCTGTCTGTTTCTGCCCTGAGCGCAGTTAATGCAGCTGAAACCACGGCTTCTGCCACCTGGCAGGCAACCGCGACCAAAGACAGCGAATCCGATCTGGTTGTTACGCCAACGCGTGCTTTGAACTTCGTTTACAGCGCCAATACCAAATCTTTCAACACCGATACCGGTCTGTTTGATGTGGCTATCCGTGGCGATCACTCTACGGCGACCAGCTTCAAACTCGAAGCTATCCTCGACGATTCAAACAACACGCTGTTCAGCGTGGGTGGTGAAGCGACCAAGCTGAAAGTGGGTGCGCGTTGGGGCGGTAACGACCTGGGCTCTATCGGTGGCACCGTGGGGGCGAAATCGACCGCATGGACCACGCTGGTTGATTCTTCTTCTAACACCGGCGTCTCTTCTGGCCTGTGGAACCTGACCACCAGCGCAGGCGCGGCGGCAGATACCGAAATTACCGGCCAGGACAAATTCGTCTTCTACGTTGACTCCGCTCAGGACAACGCGGGTACTGCGAAAGAGTTCAAAGACCTGACCAACAGCCTGTGGGAAGGGACCGTGTCTGTTGCGTTCCGCGCAACCTGGGGCTAAGGCCTGATCGATCCAGGGGCGCAAGCCCCTGTTTAGGGAAATAGCATGTTTAACCTCAAATCCACCTTCTTATTTTTATTATTTATCTCTTCCTCCGCGCTGGCCATTAATGTGGGAAAAGTCACCACCATTATTTCTGCGGATGCTGACTCCACCGCCAAGGAAATAAAAAACGAAGCAGACAGCGTGCGTATTGTTTCTGTTCGCGCACAGCGGATCAGCAGCCCAATGGATGAAGGGATCGTCATTAATCCGGAGAAAGTGGACGAACTGTTGCTGACGCCCACGCGCATGGTAATGCCCGCCGGTACCAGCAATATCGTCAAATTTTACTATCACGGGAACGCCGATAACAAAGAGCGTTACTACCGCATTACCTTCACGGATGAAGGGGTAAGCGAAGAGGTGGACAGCGGTTCGCCAAAAAACGGCACCGGGATGACGCGTGCGGTGGTGAGCACCATTCTGGTGGTTCAGCCCCGGGATAAGAAGATCGACTTCGTCTATGTGGCGGGAAAAATAACCAATAAAGGGAACACCTCGTTTCGCGTCAATGCGACCGGGACCTGCCTGAAGCCGAATCCGGAATCCCCCGGCACGCCGTGTAGCAAAAACTTCTACCTGATGCCAGAGACCTCGCGCGCTATCGAGGATATCAACGTTACGGATAACCATTTTCATCTCGGAATATGGGACCTGAAACAGTTCATTCCTGTTAAGTAAGGATGCATGGTGAAAAATAAATTAGTGTTGCCGGTGATGATGGCTTGCGCATCCGGCACGCTGCCCGCGCTTGCGCATGCAGCCTCAAGCTCCGTGGTTATCGCTAATTACCGTTTTCCCGACTCGCTTTATGCACTGCTGGAGCAGGGGATCAAAATTCCCGTCTATCTGGTGAATACGCGTCCACACTCAGCACAACAAGGGAACCACGAAGGCACGGCGAGCGAATATGTTCGTATCGGTGACGTGACGCTCTTTGCAAAAGATCTGAAGCTGGGGCTGAGGGATGTTCAGGTCCAGGAGTCTGATAACGGCATTCGTCTGTCAAAAGAGATGCGGGCGTTACTGCAAAGCATTAACGATAAGCAGTTTGATGGCCAGATGCGTATTCCGGTTAGCGCGGGTTCGGCGTTCGAACTGGATCAGAAAAAAATGCGCCTGTTGCTGAATCTGTCGCAGAGCGACTACGGGGTGAATATTCGCCCGCGTGAGGTGGATATTGATGCGCCGGAGTCTGACGACCTGAGCGGCACGTTCTCCTACAACCTCGGGGCGTATCACACCGAGAGCGGCTACGGTGACAGCTGGTCGTCGGGCTATCTGAACGCGAGAAACTGGATCTCAATGGGCGTCGATCATGTGCTGATCGATGGCTCTGGCTACGTCAACGAGAGCAGCAGCGATACCCAGATGAACGCGGTTATGTGGGAGCGCGACTATCAGGGGATGCGCTACGCCGCGGGCATGCTGAACGGCTGGGCGATGCAGTCTCTGGCGAGCGTCAGCGGGATTTCCGGCGGTGAAGTCTACGGCGTTTCCATGGGCAACCAGGCCAACTCCCGCAAGCGCGATAACACGCTCTCTCTGACGCCGGTGGTGGTCTATTTTCCCACGGCGGGCGAGGCCCGTATTCGTCGTGACGGGCAGCTTATCGGCATTCAGCGCTTTGACGTCGGCAACCATGAAATTGACACCAGCAGCCTGCCCTACGGGATCTACAGCGTCGAAGTTGAAGTGGTGAGCGGAAGCCGCACCGTGTCGCGCAGCATGTACACCGTAAATAAACCGTTCTCCAGCAACGTGTCGGAAACGCTGCGCTGGCAGATGTGGGGCGGGATGTATAGCCGCGATAAATCCGTCGTCAATTATAAAAAATACGCGAAACGCAAAAACGAGCAGGATAACACCTACTACTACGATTACGACACCAAACATAAAGACACCATGTCGCTGGTGGGAGCCTCGTTCAGCAAGCGCAGCGGGATGGTCGACTGGAACGCCTCTACCTACATGATGCGGGAACACATCGTCAGCGAGCTGTGGGCCTCCCTGAACCTGACGGGCTATTTCTCGGTGAATACCCAGACCATGGCCGCCTCCGACGGAACGTATCGCGCCAACTATGGGGCGAATCTCAGCCTGCCGTGGCAGATCGGCTCGGTGTGGTACTCCCATGAACAGCTCTCCAGCGGCAAGTTCCTGGATATCTATGAGAGCAAGGGCAACACCTGGGGCGCTTCCTTTAGCCTGCCGTCATTCGGCCTGCCCTCGGCAGGCAACCTGAGCCTGATGCGTCAGGAAGACGACCTCTATCGCTATAAACGCTATCAGCTGGACTACTCCCAGGGGTTATACGCCGGTCGCTACGGTACGGCGCGCCTGCGGGTGGGAATGTCGCGCAACAAATACGACGGGTATTACGAAGAGAAAGATCGTTACGTGATGCTCGATTTCGCCATACCGCTCGGCAATACCGTGTCGGTTGGCGTTTCCCACAATCGCGATACCGGCACGGCGCTGAACGTCAGCGCCAGCCGCCAGTTTGAGGGCGATTACCTGAAATCGGCTACCGCCAACGTCTCGAAAGCCTTTAACAGCCGCCAGGATCGCAGCGTAAGCGGCGGCGGCAGCGTGAACTTCGACACGCCGTGGAACAGCAACATCCTCAGCGTCCAGAGCGGCATGAGTAAAGGCTGGAACTCCACGCTGACCAGTGACGGCAGCGTGGGCTGGTCCAAAGAGGCCATCGCCGCCGGGAAAGGTACCGAAAGCGCAGGGGTGATTGTCAGTACCGGTCTCAAATCTGATGAAGCACTGACCCTGAAGCTTAACGGCCGGGCGGAACGCATCAAAGGGGATAAGACCTGGCTGTCGCTGCCGGCATACCAGGCTTATGACCTGGAAGTGATGAACAGTGAAACCGGTACGGAAAGCTATGAGATTGGCGCGAATGCGCGTCGCCATATCACGGTTTATCCGGGCAATACCGTGGTGATGAAGCCGCAGGTGAAGAAAATCGTCACCCTGTTTGGTCGTCTTGTGGATGCAAACGGGGCCCCGGTTGGCGCCATGCAGATCAAAAACCATGTCGGGCTGACCCGGACGGAAAACGACGGACGCTTCGTGATCGACGTTGATAAGAACAACCCTGTCCTGAGTATCGCCACGCCGGACGACAGCGTCTGCGAAGTGCGCCTGGACATCGAGTCTAACCGCGGTGCGCTGTGGCTCGGGGACATCTCCTGCGACAAAGGCGATTTTGTCTGGCAGGAAGCAAAAGGAACGCAGGAACGTGACGATGAAAAAGATATTCGCTCTTAATTTACTGCTGATGAGCGCGGCGGCCCAGGCGCAGGAGCTGCCCTATTTCGCCATTAATAACCCGGACAATAACGGTACGGGAAACAGCGCGGGGCTGTTTAGTCTGAACAGCACGTCGACCGCGTTTTTACACGGTTCGCGCGAGTGGCCGACCCTGAGTGCGAAAACGAATAACGGTATCGCCACTTACATCCCGGACAACAGCTACAGCGGTCCGGCAGGCAGCGCGCTGACCATCGACTTTTCGGTGACCGGTTCCAGCGCCTCTCCGTTCTTCAAAGGGACGGCGTGTTCCTCGTCCTGCGGCAACACGGGGTACACCCCGACGACCAGCTATACCGACACGTCGATGGTGGTTAAGCCGCCGGTGATGGAGCCCGGCACGTCATACGGGCGCTGGGTACTGGGCGATCCGTTCTTTAACTATCTGCTCAACGCCGCGCCAGGGGATGAAGTGACCATCACCTCCACGCCGCAAATCAGCTCCATCAACAAAGTGACCACCACCAATACGCTTCACAAGGTGGGCACGCTGACCATGACCAACGCCAGGGCGCTTAACCTGGGGATTGACCCGATCAGCGGTGAGGTGACGATTGTCGATGGATCAACGGGGGCCACCTGCACCAAATACACCCGCAACACGGTCTCTGGCGTCCTGTGCGACCTGCTCGAATACACGTTTGTTGGGGAGGATATCTCCGGTTACAACGGGGGGCTGGCGCTCACCTCTTCCCGCGTCAACAGCGTGCTGCAATCGCACATGAGCGGCGGCACCGGGCTTGCCGCCGAGCTGACCTTCGATGAAAACACCTGGTACAGTATCTCCGGCGGTATCCTGAGCGATACGCGTGTCCTGGCGAACACCTTCCTTGCAGCGCCGCAGAAAAACGGCGGCAAAGCGTCCCTTAAAATCTTTTTGCCGAAAGCGTTAATTCTGAGCGTGGCGCAGGCGGGGGACGGCAGCAACATTGGCAATATCGTCAGCCTGTGTCTGACGCCCGGCAACAGCTCGCTGGCGGCGGATTTCTGCTTCCAGCCGGGGGGCGGCCTGGTGATTAACCCTATCGAGCCCGGGCTGGAGATTGTGCCAGACAACCCGGATTACACCCTCGATCCTGACGGTCTGGGCGGCTCCGGGAAAGGCATTATCGGCGAAGCGCCCATTGAGATCCCCTACACCATCACCTACAGCGGGGCGCAAAAAGATGCGGCGATTGCGGTCACGGTAAAAGTCACCGGGCCTACCCAAAGCCTGAATGGGGTTGACTACTGCGCCTTTAGCGGCAACGGCTTCACGGTTCCCATTCCGGGCAACGTGCTGGTGGGGAAAAGCCAGACGCTGATGGCGCACAACTGTAAAGGCGAAGTACTGTCGATCCCGGCGCCGGCCACCCATGCGGAAGAGTGGGACAAAATGAGTTCCGGCGTGACCGATATGTGGCTCTGGAAAACACCGCTGATCCTCCAGTTCGTTATGGATAATCCGGTATCGAAAACCACCTATGACGGAAATAGCTGGTTTGGCGAAGTGACCGCGCAGGGAAGAATAGATGTTAGCGCATCCTGGAATTAATCAACCATGACTGGAAAATTCCTGGCTATTTTTGCAATAAATTGCTTCATTTCCACAGGGGCAAATGCTTTAATTATCGAAAGTCTGAATATTGATTTTCTTCCCGAAAGAGAAGTTGTTTTTCAGCCGATAAAAAACGATACCAGCGAGCGTCAGAATTATACCGTTTCGCTTATTCAGGTAGACGTTCCTAAAGAGAAGGGAAAAGAAACCGAAATAAAAGACGGCGAAGTCATGTATTCGCCTAAGCAATTAACGCTGGGGAGCGGTGAACGCGCGGGTTTTAAATTTTATTATACCGGCCCGCATGACAACAAAGAGCGATACTATCGCGTAAAATTCACCGAGACGCCGCTCCAGGCAAAGGTTATCACGCGCAAAGGCCAGCGCATCCAGTCGGATGTGGTGGTCTCGCTTGAGGCTATTTTGATTGTCCGTCCATGGACACGACATTTTGATTATGCGTTTAGCAACGGGGTGATGAGTAATACCGGGAATACCTATTTTAAATATGTTTCCTCGGTCGGGTGCAGTACGCAATACAACAATTCAAAATATATTCCGCCGGGGCAACGGCTGGAAATAGATAATGCCGGGCAGGCTGCAAGGCGGATGATTATTTATGGCAATAAAATCATTCCGCTTACCACCTGCCCGTAGCAACCGCTTTCCTTCATAAAAGGAAATTAGCCTTTAGCATCATGCTAAAGATCCATCACTACAGGAGATAAAAATGAAAGCGATTTCATTCGTAGAAGCGAAAGACATTATCGGTGGCGCGTTAAACCCGTTCGCTGGTCTGGTTAAAGGTGCACAGCTGGGTTACGACACCGGCGCAAGCATCATGGGCATGGTTGGCGGTGTGGTTGGCGGAATTCTGGGTGGCGCAATGGGCTTCCTGGGTGCGCTGGTTGGTAGCTACAACTAATTCACGTTAACAGGAAAAGACTCATGCAAGTTATTGATTTCAAAAAAGCACAGGCCATCATCGGTGGTTGGGATCCGTTTGCTGCCGCTATTCAGGGCGCAAGCGCGGGCTATAACGCGGGCAGCCAGATGTTAGGCGCGCTGGGCGGCACCATCGGCGGCGTGTTCGGCCTGGTGGGCGGCTTCATCGGCGGTTTCTTCAGCGCCTAAGCGAGAAGCACGTTGTACGCATGGCCCGCATTGCCGGGCCATTTTTTTATTTCAGCCACGGATCATTATGTTTTCGCTCTTTCAGTATAAAAAACAGGGTAAGACCCCTGTTATTCGCCAGCATGAATTTACCGAATGTGGACTGGCCTGCCTGGCGATGGTGTTGGGGCACTACGACCACCATGTCTCTGTCAGCCAGCTGCGCCGGGAGATTTCCGTTTCCGCCGATGCGGGAACCTCAATGGCGGAATTGATGACCCTTGCCAGCGATAAAAATATGTCTGGCCGGGTGCTTAAAGGCGAAATCACTGAAATAGAAACGTCTGAGCTGCCGCTCATCGCCTTCTGGCGCGGCAACCATTTCGTGGTCATCGTGAAGATCGACAGCCGCAGCGTGACCGTTCACGACCCGGCCAGCGGCGTGCGTCGTTACCGTCTGAAAGAGGCGGAAAAACTCTTTTCCGGCTATGTTCTTGAGCTTAAGCCCACGCCGTGCTTCGAAAAGAAATCCCCGGATGAAAAGCTCACGCTTGGCCGGTTAGCCAATAAATCCCCGAGCCTGTTCCAGCGCCAGCTGCTGCTGTTTGTGCTCTGTATTTTTACCCTCATCACCATGCTGGCAAGCCCCACCTACGTGCAGCTGATTATGGATGAGGCCATTTCCCGCAGCGACAGCGATCTGGTGATCCTGCTCACCGCGATCTTCGCTATTGTCTTTATCTTTGAAGTCATCGGTAAATTCCTCAAGCAGCTGCTTGAGATCCTGATGCGTAACATTGCCTATGACGATTTAAGCCAGTCCGTGCGCCACTACATGCTGCGCACCCAGACCAGCTGGTTCCGCTCGCGCCCGCCGGGCATCGTGCTGGCCATTGAAAAATCGCTCCACGCCTGCGCGGAGTTCATCAGCAATGGTTACGTGCAAATTCTCTTTTCCAGCCTGATCGCCGTCACCAGCCTGCTGTTTATGCTGCTGTATAACGTCAAAATTGCGCTGCTGACGATGCTGCTGATGGGCGTGTTTTTCCTGATCCGCTTTTCGCTGATCGGCCCCTATCAACGCGCGGTGGATGACTCCATCGAGCGCACCGCCCAGTATGAATCCCTGCTGGTGGAGACGCAGAAAGGGATCATTACGCTCAAAGCGAACAATATGGAGCAGGCCCGGGATGCGGTGATGGATAAATCCCAGCGCGAACACATCGCCGGGCTGATGCGTAAAGAGCGGCTGCTGGCCCGCTTTGACGTGGCTTCGCTGCTGGTGATCAATGCCGAGCAGCTGCTGGTGGTCTGCTTTGGCGCGTGGTTGATCCTGGAAGGGCAGATGAGCATCGGGATGCTTTACGCCTATATCAGCTATAAGCGCTATTTTTCCGATGCCATGGTGCAGGTGGCGCAGAAGCTGCTGGACAAAAATGCCCTCAAGGGGCCGCTGGATCGCGTGGGCGACCTGCTGTTTGCCCCCTCTGAAACCAGCCAGTTTGGGAAGCGGATTGTCACCTCGCCGGTCTGTCTGCAATTTGAGGATGTCTCATTTGCCTATCCTGGCCGGGAGGCCACGCTACAGCATATCAATATGACCCTGAAGCAGGGCGAAGAAGCGGTGATTGTGGGCCAGAGCGGGTCGGGAAAAACCACGCTGCTGCGTCTGATCTCCGGCATGCTGCTGGCATCGTCTGGCACGCTGCGGATCAATAAGATCCCCATTGAGGAGTGCGATCTTTCCTCGCTGCGTCAGCACATCCGCATCGTCCATGCGGACGATATTCTCTTTACCGGCTCGATTCTGGACAACATCGCCTGCTTTGACAGCGCACCGGATAAAGAGCAGGTCATTGCCGCGTGTCGGCTGGCGGAGGTGGACCACGTCGTCGCCAGGCTGCCGCACGGCTACGAAACGGAGATGCTGCCGGGGAACACCTTTTTCTCTGCCGGGGAGATGCAGCGTCTGGTTCTGGCGCGCGCCCTGTACAGCCAGCCTAAGCTTCTGCTCTGTGACGAAGTGACGGCGAACCTGGATAAAACGACCGCGCAGAAAGTGCTGGCGAACCTGCGTAGCCTGGGGATTGGCCTGGTGTTTGTCACCCACTCGCCGGACGTGGTGGGCTGCCAGGGGCGTCTCTATACCATGGAAAACGGCACCCTGCGGGAGAGTGAGCAATGATGTTTCTGCCGCGTCTCTATGCGCGACTCTGCGCGCGCCAGGCCGGGCGCACGCTGCTGGCAAACCGGATCACGCAAAACTACAGCCAGTTTATGCGCTGCCCGGAGACCGATGTCCCGGCTGATTTTCTGCATCAGAACGCCCATGAGCTGAGCGGGTTTAACTTCGTGGAGCAGATCTTCCCGCCCGCGCTTTGGGCGCGCAACGTCCGCTTCGATCTGCACGCGTACGTGGCGCAGTGGACGCAGGAGCAGGCGTTTTACAGTTCATCTCGCACCCTGCTTCTGGGAATGCGCTGGGCGGGCTTTGGTCTGATCGTGGATGCGCTGCTCGCCACCGCGCCAGCCGATGTGCGCTTTCAGTTTATTACCCGTCACCCTGCGCTGCATAAGCTAATGGCCGCGCACGAAGGCCGACGCGCCAGCTCGTTTTTCGCCCCTCACCGCCTGGTGACGGTGCTGCTGATGGACGAACGCCTGCCGGATGCGCCGCTGTTCTCCACCCAGGCAGGGGATCAAAAGGCGTGGTTAACGGATGTCTCAACGCGGTTTTTATCGCGCTATGGCTACAGCGTCCGAACGCTGCTGCCGATCTGTTCGCTGCATGCGGTGGAGTTTGGGCTGGAGAGTCAGGCGTATGCGCCAGAGGATTACCGTCAGGCCGCCGCCGACACGCTGAACGCGCTGCGCAAAACCCCCACGCTCTGGAGTGCATGGGACGATCTTTCAGTGATTTATCATGGATGACATATCGTGAAATTAAAAAACCGAAGCCGACAGCGGCGGGCGCTGATCCCGCATCATTTCTCAAAAAGCTATCACATCAACGCGCCACGGCTGAAAGCCGTGCTGACCTTGTTCATCACCTTTTTTCTCTGCCTGCTGGTTTTTGCCATCGTCTTTAATTTTTCGGAAACCACGCTGGCACGTGGGGTGCTGATCCCGGCGCAGGGCGATGTGGAAGTCCGCGCCCGGGAGTCCGGTACGCTTGTGGATTTTGCCGTACGGCCAGGTCAGTACGTGAAGGAAAACGATCCGCTGTTCACCGTGTCGCAGGACTATGGCGGCAAGCAGGGCTCGGTAGTGCAGTTTGACCGCCAGCAGATGGAAGCGGAGAAGAAGCGCAGCGAGCAGCGCATCCAGGCCATTGAGGACTCGATTGCGTCGTATCGCAAAAATCTGGCGCAGCAGCTGGCTCTCACTGACAAGCAGATCGCCGTTTCCCGCGATAAGGTGAAGAAGCTGCGCGCGTTGTTAAAAAACAGCACCGACACCTACGAGGCGTGGAAATCCGTCTCCGGGAAGGGCTATGTCTCCAAAGTGGATCTCGATAAAAGCCACAACGATGTGCTCAATGCGCAGCTCAACCTGACGCTGGAGGAGAGCACTATTCTTGAGCTTGAGGCACGAAAAACCAGCCTGACCGACAGCACCCAGTCGCAAATTGACTCTCTGAGCGAAGAGCAGCTGTATGTGAAAAACCGCATCAGCGAAATTGACCGCAACCTGTCCAGCCGGGGAAGTTCCACCATGGCGATGCTGGCCCCTTCCGACGGTTACGTGGTGGCGATTAACTTCCCGCCTGGCCGGGCCATTACGCAAAATAGCGAGGTGGTGGTGGTGATCCGTAAAAATACCGCGGCGACGATGGAGGGGTACCTGTATGTTCCGGCAACGGGGGTGGGGCGCGTGGCGAAAGGCGATAAGGTCAAGCTGCGCTTCGACTCCTGGCCCGTAGACAAATACGGTTCCGTGGAAGCGACGTTGTCCGATTTCTATGAGGTAAACATTGATGCCCATTCGGCGCTGATCCCGCTCCAGGAGGGGCAGAACTACTACCTGGCTAAAGTGCGCGTCCCCTCCTGGTTTACCGACCCGGACAAGAAAAAGCGCATGCTGATGGGCGGAATGACGGTGAACGCCGATATCGTTATCGATCGTAAGCCGCTTATCAATCTGCTGATTGCGCCGCTGGAAAGGGTACGCAAGCGGTTTATCGATTGACCCGATTTCATCGATCATCGCCCTTTAGCCCACATTCTTAACGGCACCCTGGGGCTATTCTCCTTCTCATACCAACCGGAGGATAGCCCATGAACATTACGCAAATTCGCAATGCCACCCAGCTGATCACTTACGCGGGAAAACGCTTTTTAATCGACCCAATGCTGGCGCCAAAAGGCACTTATCCGGGTTTTCCCGGCACGGCGCGGGCTGATATTCGCAACCCGATGGTCGATCTTCCCGTTGACGTTCAAACGCTTCTGGATGCTGACGCGGTGATCGTCACCCATACCCATGCCGATCACTGGGATCAGTACGCCGTTGAGCTGATCGCCAAAGGCAAGCCGATCTACGTGCAAAATGATAGTGATGCCGCGCTGCTGCGCAGCCAGGGATTTACCAACCTGACGATCATGACCGGGGAAACAACGTACGGCGATATCCGGATAGTGAAAACCCACGGCGGCCAGCACGGTACTGACCGCGCTTACGCCGTGCCGGAGCTGGCAGAGTTTCTGGGGGAAGCCTGCGGCGTGGTGTTCCGTCATCCCGATGAGAAGACGCTTTATATCGCAGGGGATACCATCTGGCGCGATGCGGTGGCGGCCGATCTGCAAAAGCACCAGCCGGATATCGTCGTGCTCAACGCCGGTTACGCTCATGTCATTGGGTTTGGGCCGATTATCATGGGGGAAGAAGATCTGCTTAACGTGCATTTCCTGCTGCCGCAGGCGAAAATCGTGGCGACCCATATGGAAGCTCTCAACCACTGCCTGCTGACCCGCCGCGCGCTGCGCGAGTATGTTGATGCCAACGAGGCAGGTGACGCGGTGAGCATTCCCCAGGACGGCGAAACCGTTATATTCTGACTGTTAAAGGGGACAGGAGAGACAGATGCCGCTTATTAACGTTGCCATTGTCGCGGTGGACGGGTTTAGCCCGTTCCACTACTCCGTCCCCTGCATCCTGTTTGGCGACACGGTATCCGGGGAAAAGCGCTTTAACGTCACGATCTGCGCTGAAAAACCGGGATTCCTGAACTCGAAAGACGGTTTTGCCCTGCATGCGACGCAGGATTTTTCCGCGATCGCATCGGCTGAAATTGTGGTTGTACCCTACTGGCAGCACGTTCTGGAGCGCCCGCCTCAGACGCTGCTCGACAGCCTGGTTCAGGCCAGAGACAACGGGGCGGAAATTGTTGGGCTGTGTCTGGGATCGTTTGTGCTGGGCTATGCGGGCATACTCAGCGGCAAACGGGCCGCCACTCACTGGGAGTTTGAACGCCAGTTCCAGTCGCTATTTCCGGACGTCCGACTGGATATCAACGCCCTCTACGTGGATGACGGTAATATGATTACCTCGGCGGGTACCGCCGCCGCGCTCGACTGCTGTTTGTATATCATCCGCCAGCGCTTTGGCAGCGTCGTCGCCAATCAGATTGCCCGCCGAATGATCGTCCCGCCGCACCGAGAGGGCGGGCAGGCGCAGTTTATTGCGCAACCTGTGCCGAAAGATACCCGTGATGGGCGGATTAACTGTCTGATTGACTACCTTCAGCAGCATATTTCCGAACCGCATAACCTGGACTCTCTTGCGGAAGTGGTGTCGATGAGCCGGCGCACGCTGACCCGCCATTTTATCAAGGCGACGGGCATGAGCGTTGCCGACTGGCTTACCGCCGAGCGCCTGCGGCGCAGCCAGATCCTGCTGGAGTCCGGCAACCTGCCAATCGAAAACGTCGCCGGGCAGGTGGGGTTTTTATCAGCGGTGACGTATCGGCAGCAGTTTAAGGCGCGCTTTGGCGTCAGCCCGGCGGAGTGGCGCAAGACGTTTCGTACTCGCCAGTAGGCCAGGTAAGCGTAGCGCCACCTGGCAATTACCCCAGCCTCTCCATCCTCGTCTCCCCCTCCGCCATCGACAGCTGATACAGCGAAAACGATCGGTGCTTCTCAATCAAATGCGCCAGCTCCGGCGAGTGGCTGGTGAGCCAGATCTGCGAATAGCGGCTGGCCTCGGCAATGAGGCTTGCCAGGGCGGGCAGCATCTGCGGATGCAGGCTGTTTTCCGGTTCGTTGAGGGCGATGAATGCGGGAGGGCGCGGGCTTAACAGCGCCACCGCCAGGCACAAAAAACGCAGCGTGCCGTCGGAGAACTCTGCCGGTTCCAGCGGTCTGCTCAGCCCCTCGCGCTGCATCATCATGCGGAAGCGCCCGCCGGTGTTGTCGCTGTAAAACACGCAGCCGGGGAAGGCCTGGTCGAGAATGCGCATCAGCAGCAGCTCGTCGCCAATTTCGACAATGGTCTGAAACGCGGCGGCCAGGTTCGCGCCGTCGCTGGCCAGCACCGGGGAACGAAAGCCCACCTGCGGGGCACGGATCGCCGAGCCGGATGAGACGGAAAACTCGTGATAAAATCGCCAGTTACGCAGGGACTCGCGCATCTGCGACACTTCGGGGTAGAGGTGCGGTTCACCGAGCTGACCGAACACCGACTCGTTCTCATACAGCGTGCCGCTGTGGGTCACTTTTTCGTGATGCACGTTGTTCAGGAATACCGCCTGATTCTTACGCTTCATCAGCTGTGACGACGGGCGACGGTGCTGTCCGCCGAGCCAGATAGATTCCTCCTTGATCACCGGATCGAGCTGAAACTGTGAGGGGTAGGGCAGCTTTTCCACGAACCCGACCTGAAGCTCATATTCATAGGTTTCCGTTTCCACCGCCAGGTTCATGCGTCGCAGCTGGTCGCTGCGGGTTTTTCCCGCCCAGAACACTTTCAAAATTCCCCCCTCGTTCGCCAGCGCCTGGGAGAATTGCCCCTGCGCCGCGCTGTGCATCAGGTAAATCGCTTTATAAATATTAGATTTTCCGGTGCCGTTGGGGCCGAACACGATATTGAGCTGTTCCAGCTCAAGCGACATATCGCGAATTGAGCGGTAGTTCTGAATATGCAAATTTTTGATCATCGGGGTACTCCGCTGTGCACGCTTAACCTGTACAGAATTACAGTATTTTACGCTGAGCGCAAAAAAAAGACGACAGTGAGGGTGTCGTCTAAACGGGGTACTGCTTTGGGCCTCTGTGGGTCAACAGGGCCTTCGCTTCTTTCTTATCAGGTAACGGCCAGACGCAGACCCAAATCATCAGGATAGGGATCAAAGTAGTTTTGCGTCATCAGATACCGGTCAGGGTATTCAGCCAGATAATGCTTCAGCAGCGTCAGCGGCGCGAGGATCGGCAGCAGCCCGTCCCGGTAATGCAGGATCACATCCCGCAGTTCTCCACGCTGGCGGCTGTTCAGCTGGTTACGGAAATAGCCCTGAATGTGCATCAGCACGTTAGTGTGATTCTTCCGCGAAGCGGGTTTTTTCAGGATGGTCATCAGCTTGTCACGATAGGTCACGAAAAACGCGTCCAGATCGTCCCACTCGTGCAGTGAAGCCACGAACGGACCAATTTCACGGTAGCCTGCCTGATGGTGCGCCAGAAGCTGAAGCTTATAGCGGCTGTGAAAGTCCAGCAGGGCACGGCGCGTCAGGCCATTTTTACGCATTACGTTCAGTTCGTGGAGAGCGAAAACGCGCTCAACAAAGTTTTCCCGTAGTACCGGATCGTGCAGGCGACCGTCTTCTTCGACGGGCAGCCAGGGGAAAGTTTCAAGGAGGGCGGCGGTGAACAGCCCGACACCCTCCTTGCGGCCCCGGTTGCCGTTTTCGTCGTACAGCCGCACGCGCTCCATGCCGCAGCTGGGGGATTTTGCACAGACGATAAAACCCG
This sequence comes from Enterobacter sp. Res13-Sevr-PEC09-46, assembly GCF_015672585.1. Taxonomy (NCBI): domain Bacteria; kingdom Pseudomonadati; phylum Pseudomonadota; class Gammaproteobacteria; order Enterobacterales; family Enterobacteriaceae; genus Enterobacter; species Enterobacter sp. Res13-Sevr-PEC09-46. The sequence goes on from NZ_JADABR010000009.1 coordinate 15,046, forward strand.
CCAGATCGCCGATTTTCGGCAGATAATCTGCCGTAAATGCGGCCATCTTCTGCGTAACGTCATCGTGCGGCGCTTTGCTGAACCGCATTTCTGTCTCGCCGCCGGTGGTCATCACCAGACGCAGCGCCGGACGAGGCGTGGGCAGGCCGATAGCCATTTCAGGGCATACCGGACGGAAAGCGACCCACTGCGCCAGCTCATCCATCACAAAGCCCATACGCTTATGCCCGCCGTCAAAGCGAACGGCGGAACCGGTCAAACATCCGCTAATACCCAGCACAGGTTTTGTTGTCATGGTGTGCACCTCCCGATCTCATACCTAAAAGTTACACAACAATGCGTATTTGTCCAAGTACTGGCGGGATTATTTTTAAATCGTCTTTAAAATCAAGAGCAATCAGCTGCCCTTGTAGGTTGAGTAACCGTACTGGCTGAGCAGAAGCGGGATATGCAGTTTTTCATTGGTGCGGGTGACGGTGAACAGCACCGGAACTTCCGGGAAGAAGGAGTCCAGCTTTTTGCCGTGGAAGTAATCTGCGGTTTTGAAGGTCACTTTATACACGCCAGGCGCCATATCCTGATCCTGCGGATAGAGCGATTTGATGCGCCCGTCGTGGTCGGTTTTACCGCTGGCAATCGGGGTCCACTTGTCCTGCTCCTGCTTCTCCAGCGTGACGGTCACATCCGCTGGCGGCATACCGGTTTGCTGGTCCAGAACGTGAACGCTCAGGGTGCCTGCCGGGGCGCTGAACGCGGCAGGCGCGAAAGCCATTGCAGCCAGCATCATCAGAGGGAGTGTCTTTTTCATCGTGTTTTCCTGTTGAGTTGTCGGTGACAGGAAAACGTTAGCACTCGCTGCGCGAAAAAATATTCAACTTTTCGTGAAGATTGCCACAGCAGAAAATAATCAGAGGATAATCACCTCAAGGGAAACCTGCTGCTGCCACTGTGCAACCTGCTTTTTCCGCGCGGCGGTAAGTTTACCGCTGGTGACCAGCAGCCATTTGCGGTCCGGGAAAATTTCCGGGGCCAGCGCGGCAGGGGGAACCGGCAGTATGTCGATGCGGTGGCCCTGGCCGGTGCGCGTCAGAGCTTCAAGCCAGATCTCACACGGGTCGTTCAGATGCCAGCCGCTGATGAGGATGTTATCGCCCGGCGCTTTTTTATCGCCCTCAAGGCAAAACGAGGTATAGGCGATGAGGATGCCGTCGAGGATCTCACGCAGCGTCATGGCGGCGGCGACGTTCGCCGAAATCTGGCTGCGCAACGGACGCAGCACGTTAGTGACCAGCTCTGGCCTTGGGTATTCGCGTCCGGCGTCGTAAATCATCTGACGCAGGGACTCAATTTTCCCCTCCTGCAACTTTTGCAGCATGGCCTGTTGCAGGGTTTGCCAGTTATTGGCGCGGCGCGGCGCAGGGCGTTCCAGCAGTGATTTTACCTGACCGATGGGTACGCCTTTTTTTACCCAGTCGAGGATTTTCAGCGCCTGCTGAACGTCCTCATCGCTGTACAGGCGGTGACCGCCGTCCGTACGCTCGGGTTTGAGCAAGCCATAGCGTCGCTGCCACGCCCGCAGCGTGGTGGCGGTGATGCCGCTGAGTCTGGCGAATTCGCCGATGGAGTAAGCCATGTCTGCATCCGAAGAGAAGGAGTTGTCTCAATATACTACGAATATTCCCCGACGGGATGAAGCGCCGCACGGGTGCGCTACACTTAACGTCCAACCGCGTAAATGAAAGGAGTTCTCATGAGGCTATGGCCTGTCGTTACCGGTGTCGCCATTGCGCTGACGCTGGTTGCCTGTAAATCTCCCACGCCGCCGAAAGGCGTGCAGCCCATTACCGGCTTTGATGCCAGCCGCTATCTCGGCAAATGGTATGAAGTCGCCCGACTGGAAAATCGCTTCGAGCGCGGTCTGGAACAGGTCACCGCGACGTACGGCAATCGCAGCGATGGCGGTATCAGCGTACTGAACCGCGGCTACGATCCGGTGAAGAAAAAATGGAATGAGAGCGAAGGAAAGGCGTACTTTACCGGCGAACCGACCACGGCTGCGCTGAAGGTATCGTTCTTCGGCCCGTTCTACGGCGGCTATAACGTGATCAAGCTGGATGATAAGTACCAGTACGCGCTGGTCAGCGGCCCGAACCGTGACTATCTGTGGATTTTATCGCGCACCCCGACCATTCCGGATGCGGTAAAACAGGACTACCTGAACACCGCACGCGAGCTGGGCTTCCGGGTCGATCAGCTGGTGTGGGTGAAGCACTAACCTACTGATACGAAAAGGTGATGCTTGCCAGGGCGTTGGCCGAGCCGGGGACCAGTTCACCGGTTCGGATGTACTGCGCCTGGAACGGCAGGGACAGCGTTTGTGCCGAGCTGGTGGTCTGGATGAAAAACTGTCCCGTCGTACCTGCGGACGAGCTGTCCGGCCCCATCATCAGCGGCCCGGTACCGTTATAGAAAAACTGTACGCCAATGCCGGAGGCCGTGGAGTCCCCGGTCAGCGTCACGACCGACGAGGTATTTGACGGTGTGGTCTGATCGGTCATCACTGCGTTAACCGCCACGTTCTCATCGCAGGTCAGGCTGACGTTAAACTCCCCCGACGGCGAGGTGCTGCCTACGCTGGGCAGCGTGTGAACATCAATGGTGCCCAGGTCGACGTTGGCGCTTTTTGTGCCTACCGTGCAGCCGCTTGCCGTCACCGTGATGGTGGTGGGGTTGATGATCACCTGCGCGGTTTTCACTTCGTTGTTATAGGCCGTCAGGATCGCCGCGTTAATGGTCGGGGTCTGGTATACGCCGGATTTCAGCGGAACGCCGGTCTTGATAAACGTCACTTTTGCCGACCAGCCCAGTGCGGTGGCGTAACCGTTAGTCCCATCGGCCGGATAGCTCTGCGTAATGCCCGTCTGCATCGGGACATAGGTGGTGCCGTTATAATCTTTAAGCCCAAGAATGAAGCCGATGCCGGGCACGCCCGTTTCAAATACCATGTAATTTGCGCCATCAAGAATAACCGTGATGCCGGTGGCGGTTATACTGCTGCTCGGCTCCAGCGTCCCTTTGGAGCAGGTAAATACCAGGCCGCACCAGAACACTTCCGAGACGCTCGCAGAGGCGCTCCATTCAGAGCCGATCGTCTTTCCAGGCACGATGGAGTCTGCCGGGCCGGACCACGACATAGGCGTTGGCGAAAGGGTGATATCCGATGTCCAGGAGAGGGCAAGTGCCTGAGAGGACATGAAAAACAGGGCTAAAAACAGTAAACGCATTATTGATACTCCGTCGTCCAGGTTGCCACTGCCGAAACGTCTCCGGCATTGACCGGCGCACCCGTGGCGGCCAGTCGCGCATAGAAGGTCATTTTTACGCTGTCATCCCCCGCCGCGCCGTAAGCAGCGGTTTGGGTGTCCAGCGGGATAAGTACGCTGTCTTTATCCAGAATCTGCACCGCCACGCCGGTCGCGCCGCCGTCAGCGACTTTCAGAAGCTGCGGGTTCTCGTCATCCGGCGTACCGCTGAAGCGGATTTTCACGCCAGCAAAGGTGGGGCCGCACGCTTCAAGGGTGAGCGTGAAGGGCGTTTTGATATTGCTGACCGCGCCCGCCTCGCTAAATTGCTTCACGCCGAGGGTGCCCAGCGGCACGTTTTGCTCCTTCGAATCTTCCGAGACAATGCAGGTATTGCCGATCACGTTGCCGGTCACGGAAACCAGCACGTCATAGCCGCGCGCGGGAACGGTGATGAACATCAGCAGGATCAGGGGGAGGAACCGGATGGTTACTGACATATGACCTCCTGGGAATAAAGCCCGGTGCGGGCGTGATAATTCTGCGGGTTCAACGCATAGCGGATCGTGCAGCGCTGGGCGCTGTTGCGCCCCCATACGGCATGCAATGTTCCCTCCGCTGACAGGCCGGTCAGATACACGCTGCCGCCGTCGCCGACGATACCGCTGGCTTTGTCATCCTCTGACGAGACCAGCGTACCGAAGGGGAGCACGTCTTTAGCGTGACGTACGATAAACATCGCTTTTGCCCCCTGACGCGTGGTGAGGGTGGCGCGAACCAGTGCCCCGTCGGTGGGGATTTTATTGGCGATGGCGTTCTCAAGTTCCACGTCATTGCCCACGGTGGTGACATCCAGCGCAACCTGATTAACGCGATACGGCGTGGCGTACGGGATCACCGCATAGCCCCGGCTGTCGGTTTTGATGCCCTTGTGGTTGAGCACGGCGACATGACTGGCGCCCGGGGCTTTCACCAGAATATTGGTGTTCCCGAGCGGCTGGCTCAGCGTCAGACCATCCTCATGCAGCACCGCACCGCCGCTCATCCCGTAACTGAGGTTGCGGGAGTCACCGGCGTAGCTGTAGCCCAGGTTATAGTCTCCCCACGCGCCCTCGTATTGCAGCGCGGCATCGCCGCCGTAGTGCTGCTGCGCGCTGTAGCGCTGGTTGACGCTATAGAAAAGATTCTCCTGCCCCGGCAGATAACCACTGACACCGGTACTGGCGGTGGTGCCAGCGGGATCCGCATGGGTAGCGGTAAAACGGAGACGGGTCGACAGCGCCGGGTTACCCAGCGGCACCGACAGGGACAACGCGAGGATATTGTCTTTCTTGTTGTCGTACAGGCCAGAGCTACGCTGGGCGCTGATGCCAAGCGACAGGTTACGAAACGTCGCGTTCCACGCGAACTGCAAACTTTGCGTGGTTTTTGACGTATTCCAGTAGGTTTGTTGATCCCAGGACAGCGACAGCGCGCCGTATTCGCCCATCGGCTGCGACAACAGCAGCTGATTTTTTGCCTTACGCGACATATGCAGGTTGTAAACCGTGTCGTAGTGAGTGGTGACGGTGCCATCGTCTTCCACGGTCTGTTTTGGCGCTCCGCCCGCCATGCCTTTGTAAGTGGTATCGCTGAGGGTATAAAACCCTGCCGTTGAGTAACGCAGCGAGAAGAAATTGACTCGCGTACCGATATCGTTCAGCAGCTTGCTGTACCGCAGGCGCACCGAATCACCGGTGTAGTGCTGGTTATCAGCCAGCTGGCTGCGGGCATGGGTGAGGTCGAGGGAGTAGGCGCCAAAGCGGCCGAGATTCTGCCCGATACCGAAGGCCAGGCCGTTGTAGCGATCGGAAAACTGCGCCCCGCCATAAAACGTGAGGCCGTATCTCCAGCCCAGGAACAGCTCGCCCTGCGCGAAGGAGGGCGAGATCTGATTGCCCGCAGGGCGGTATTTCCCCGCCCCCAGAGCATATTTGACCTGACCGTTACGCACCAGATTCGGCACGCTGGCAAAGGGCAGGGTGTATTGCGTCTGGCTACCGTCGCTCTCCTGAATGGTGACCGCGAGATCGCCGCCGGAAGAGGTCGGATAGAGATCTTTCAGCACAAACGCCCCCGGCGGAACGGAGGTTTGATAGATGACGTTACCGTTCTGGCGAACCGTCACCGTGGCATTGCTGCGCGCGATGCCACGCACTTCGGGCGCGTAACCGCTCAGGCTGGCGGGCAACATATTGTCATCGGTCTTCAGGGCAACCCCACGCAGGCCAACGGCGTCAAACACCTGCGATGAGGTGAACGTTTCACCGGCATAAACCTGGGCACGCAGGGCGCGGATATCCCGCTGTAGCCAGGTCTGGACGTGGGTGAGCTCGTTACTCTCTTTGGTCCACGTGGTGAAATCACGTAGCCGCCATGCGCCCAGGTTGGCGCCGCTGTTTAGGCTCACAAACAGCTGTTGTTCCCGCGTGCGCGTCTCGCCCCGGTAGTCATTATTCGCGCCATTAACCACATAGTTCAGCCACGCGGCAGGGATGCCGGACTCCCAGCTCTCCGGGCTGACGTACCCGCGCGGCATATTGCGCATCGCGCTTTGCGGTACGGTGAAGTTGAGGGTAAGCGTCCTCTGGTCAAAATCAAACCGGGTATCGGCGAATGACTGGGTTAAAAAAATGCACCGCTGCGCAGGCGGCAGCTCACCCCCTTTAGCCTGACGGCTGTCGATGCCAAGTGCGGCGAATTGCGCAGGCGTAAGGCACGGCAGGGCTTCACCGGCGGTGTTTTCAGCGACGCGAAACGTGACGTTACCTGTGAATGCGAACTGGGTGTTGATATATACGTTAAGATTGTACTCGCCCGGCGGCAACGCGCTCCCGGCGTTGACCCAGGCGAGATCGGCGCTGTTGGCGCGCTCGCCGTTGAGAAACGCAGGATTAAATTGCAGCTCGCTTTCGGCAGCCACGGCTTGCCGAATCACCAGGGCGATCGCCGTGGCGCACAGGATTTTAATTTTCATGTGGTCACGCCTTACTGTTTTTATTATTGGGACAATGACGTGCGGGTAACGGGCGTCCAGGCCCCATAATCGTTAATCGTCTGGTAGCTCATGCTGCTCGCATGGCTGAAGGTGTCTGCCAGCGTCACGCTGGATTTCGGCGGCACCATGACGGGCGACACCGGCCTGCCATCAATTTTCACGTTAATGGTGGTGAGGTAATACGGCGTTGGGTTGGTCAGCGTGACCTTGCCCGCGCGGTAGGCGCCGGCAAGGTTTTTCCATGCCTCCCCTGCACCTTCCCTGAGCCGCTCCGGGCGATAAAAGACCTTGATGCGGTTGGCAGAGGCGAATTGCAGCGAATTGCCGGAACCGTTTTTAACCTGCTGTGGGATAGCTTTGACCGTCATCCAGTACAGCGTCTCGCGATCGGCTGGCAGGGCGTCGCCGCTGAACATGATTTTCACCGCGCTTTCGCTGGCGGGCTTCATGACGTACAGCGGCGGCGTGATGACGAAGTCGTTGGTACGGCTCCCTTTCTCGTCTTCCATCCAGGACTGGATCAGAAACGTGGCATCAGGGTGGGTATTTCTTACCTGCATCATCGTCTGCGTAGCCGCGCCGGTGTAGATCAGCCGCGTTGCGCCTAACCCCACGCCGCCTGCGTACACGGCGGATGAACATAACGTGCCAGCCAGACAAATCCATGTGTTTACGCGCATAGTGCGTCTCCTGAAAGCTGAGTCAGACCCGGCCAGCAGACCGGGCCTGAAGATTACGAATAGGTCACGGTGTAGGTGGCGACCGCGCTGGCATCACCCGCCGTGGCGTTGCCCAGTGGGGAGTAATATTTCGCGCTGAAGTTCAGGATGTTCGCCCCTGCACGCAGGGGGATCGCTGCTGCCGGCTCACCCAGCCTGACGACGTTGCCCTGTTCGTCATAAAGACGGATAGCGACATGCTGCGCCGAGCCCGCGCCGCCGTTTACTCCCGCGGCCAGGCTATTCACATCGGTACTGTCCGGTGTACCGGTGAAGGTGATAGCCACGGTCGTTGCGGCAATAGGGTTATCTTCCGTGGACGCGGAGGTATCGGCGATTTCGCAATCTTCCAGGGTGATGGAGAAGGCTTTTGCGGTACTGGCTTCACTGCCTGCGGCAGCCAGCGTGGCGGTACGCACTTCACCCATGTCGACGTCGATATTGGCGCTACCGGCGCTGATGGCACAGGCGGAGGTCACCACTTTACCGCTGAAGTTAACCGTGCCGCCGCTGGTGGTGGCGGCCAGTGCTGCGCCCGCTGGCAGCAGGGCGGCAATGCTTAATGCCAGCAGAGAATGGCAAGTAAGGCGTGCTTTCATTTCATAGTTCCTTGATTTTTTTATTACGAGATTTGCTCTGAAAGCGGCAGGTCTAACTGGTTAAAAAGACCAGCAAATCTGTCTTATTCCTGAGCCCGAGTTTCCTTATCGCTGAGCTTTTTAAGGCGCTCACGCGGCGATAAGAAAGTTTCTCCAGTTCTGCGATGTAACGTATATCCAGTCCGTTCCTGAGTTCCTTTAATACCCTCCTTTCTCCAGGCGTCAGCGATAACGCCGCTGGCTGCTTTTGGGGCCGATAATGGCTATCGACCATTTTTGCTAGCTTTATCCGCCACTGATAAACCGTGTTCTGTAGCGAGATATAGGCATCAATATCTTCCCGGACCCATAACAGGGAATGGGCAGAGGTTGAGTACAGGCAGATAATCACTTCAGGCTGCGTGACTTTGATTTTTTTTAAATATTTCAGTGAGTCATACCCTGTATGGTATTTCTCTGCGCCGGATATAAATAAGATATCGATACGAATCGACGACAGCGCCTTATCCAGTTCCTGATAACCTCCTTCGATGATAATGATGTGAAGGTCGTCGCGGATGCTGCTTAATAACGTTTTAATGCCGTTTCTTGCATAATGATCGCCGCCCATCAGTGCAACAGTTATATACTGTGTTATTTGGCTATTGTTCGTCATGTTATTCCTCGATTTATAATAGTAATCAGGCGAATTATTTATAAGGTTATCGCCAGTATTCTCGAAGCAATGACGTATTGCATACTGTAGGCCTACTATACGTCGGCCAATAAAGAGGTAATCTGAATTAATCTAAAATTGTATTAATTACTAAGATCGAGACCGGTTACGACGCTTCCCTCTGATTGGTCTTATTCCGCTTCGCTTTCTGTAAATTATGATAGCCGCTATTTTTAATGAAAATTTAGCTTTGATAAATGTTTTGTAAGGAGTTTGTCGTCTGGTGTCAGTGCGGGTGTGAAGTTGCTGACGGGGAATAACAATTTACGAATGTTATCATCGATAAAAACTGATAGAAAGGTGGCTTAAAAGCATACAAAAACCATGTAAGTTATTGATATTGGTCAGGTTGAGAAAACTTAAGGCTTAAGGGTGCTGAATATTTCAGACACGCATGTCCGTGGCGTACAATGTTTTTTTATGTAGATATTTGTCAATGTCAAGAGGCGAGAAGTGCGCCAAAAGATGAGGCCCTGATAAATGAGATGCTGCCGGTAGTCAGATACTTCTGTGGAGCGGAAATTCACTTCACAAAACATCATAATGAGGATGATCGCGGATGAAGCGGCTCTGCAAGCCGCATTCTACAAGGGTTGAGTTCTTATGCAGGTTCAGTGAAGCTTAAGGGATGAAATATAAATTAAGATTTTTCGCCAATGGCGAAGATATACAGCATGACGTTAATCAGTCACATTAATCCCGACGTGAATGTCATCCCATACATGCGGTGACCCAGGTTCAACATCTGTTAACCGGAGAATTCATACTGCCCCTATGCATAAGCATTACATTATAAATAATATCGTCGAATTTCATCCTGCGGCCAGCACGTTACGTGATATCAACAATCCTGACCGTGTGGTTGTGTTAAATTCGCCAGCAGGCCGATGCCTGTTGTTATTAATCGACAGAGCGGGGTCGATTGTCACTCAGCAAGAGTTCCTTGATATTGTCTGGCAAAGCCGCGGCATGCTTGTCTCCTCCAATACCTATTACCAGAACATCTCCATCCTGCGCAAAGGGCTCAAAAAGATTGGTTTTGAAACTGACCCTATCGTTACCATTCCGCGGATTGGGTTGACGCTGGCAAGCGACACGCAAATAACCGTCAGAGAGTCTTCACCCGTCGCGCCTCAACCCGCAGAGGAACAATGTGGGGAGGCGCCAGCGATCGAGGAGGTCTCTGCACCCTCCGAGCCAGCAACACCCGTTGCCAGGAAGCCCACGCGCTGGCTGGCTGTTGTCATGGGTCTATTGATCGTCCTGGCCGGGGCAGGCGTGACGGGATATATGAACGCCACAGAAAACCGTTTTGTTGAGGATTACCGTTTTGCGGCATCCGTCGGAGCCTGTCGCGTTTATCTTGCGAACGACATTCAGACTCACGCTGAACGCGCTTCAGCGCTGACCTATGTGGAACAATTCAAGGCTGAATGCGCGCAATATCCCTGGGTTTACATCAGCTGGTACGCTCTGCTTCCTCGTGCGTCGGTTATTCGCTGCGACCGGCCAATGAAAGAACCGAACCGCTGTATATCTGATTATTTCCTGAAGGATAGCTAGCATGACTCGTTTTCGGCAGATGCTGTATATCATCGTGGCGGGCCTCGTCACGGCAGGCGTGCTGACGGGCTATTACCTGTGGCACCGAACTTACGTTCAGCCTTTTTCATGCCAGGCCAATCTGGTACAGCACCATCCGGATGAGACGCTGACGGTCTGGCTGAATTACACCTTCGACGGGAAATTCGGCACCCTGAGCATGAATGGCCGGGCAAAGAGCGATCCGGGTAAAACCATCGACAGGAAAATTTCCTTTCGGGTGGAGAGACAAGATCATCTCTATTTGCTGACGTCAGAAAAAAATATGACGTTCCCGGACGATAATGTCGACGACAGCTGGCTGGAAAAATATGAACCGCAATTTTTTGTCTATCCGGGCAAGAGTATTTATATGCGGATCAATGAACAACATAATGGTAACTATATCTTTACCTTAGGAACATTACCGACATATGTGTGTCGTGGTTCAAAAAAAGAATGATATAAACGAGAAAAACATTATATTTTCCTCCCGTCTCATTTATGCTTGATTTAAAATATCAGGATTATCTTAGAAATATAAAGTGCGACAGATCATGTTGCGATAATGTAATTAATTTTAAATTTGGCAAGTAAATGAAAAGTGTATTTGACTCCTCCGATGGGGGGAAATCAGTACCGGAAAAGTGTCTGCATATTGGGTTGATATTATGGCCCCGTTATTCACTTCTGGCCGTCTCCGGGTTGCTGGAGGCGCTGCGTTATGCAGCGAAAGCGCAGGATAAATTAGCATTTAAAATCAGCCTGATAAGTGAATTTCCTGATATCCCGATTATCAGCAATGCGGGGATTATCATGAGACCGGATTCCCCCCATGCGCCGCCGGACAGTTTTAACTACCTTGCTGTTATCGGCGGTGAATTGCAGTATCTGGACTTAGGGTATCAGGGGGATAAAGCGTATCTGGCACATGCCCACCATGCCGGGGTTCCGCTCATTGGCATTGGCACCGGCAGTTTTGTCCTCGCACAGGAAGGATTGCTGAATGAACGACGAGCGTCCATCCATCCTTTCCACCTTGATGCATTTCGGCAGGCTTTCCCGCTGGTGTATGCTGAGCAAGGGTATGATTTCATCGACGATGGCGATGTGCTGACCTGCCCGGGCGGTATTTCCACCCTGACGCTGGCAACTGAGCTTATCCGCGCCCATGCCGGGGATGATATCGCCAGCAACACCTGTCAGCGTTTGTCGCTCGTTCCGCATGAAATTGCCACCCCGCGTCCGGCGAATTTTGCGCTTATCCCTGACTCGCGGTTGCGCCGCGCCGTCATGCTGATAGAACAGTTCCTGACCCGGCCGCTCACTACCGCCGGGCTTGCGCGAGAAGTGGCATTGAGTGAACGCCAGCTCAACCGACTGTTCCACGCAGAATTCGGCAAAACGGCCCGCGAATTTATCCGCAGCGCCAGACTGCGCTATGCTTGCTGGCTGCTGAAGAACTCACAGCAAAGCGTGACGGATATTGCGCAGCGGATGGGGTTCAGCGACTGCGCGCACTTTATTCGTCATTTTCAGACGGAGTATGGTTGTACGCCTGGCGTGTGGCGCACGTCGCAGAGCTGAATATCATTACATTGCTGCCCTGAAACTTTACTCAACCGGAATATCACCATGAAAATAGAAGCCGCACACCCCTCACAATTTGAACGCCTCGTCGCAGTCTGGGAGTCGTCCGTTCGCGCCACGCACCGCTTTTTGCAGGAAAGCGATATCGCGGCGCTGCGTCCGTTATTGCTCAACGCATATTTGCCTAATCTCAGGGTTGTGATTGCCCGGGATGACGTGGGTATTATTCACGGCTTTTTGGGCGTGGATAAAAATCGCATTGAAATGCTGTTTGTGGATGATGCGAGCCGGGGGAAGGGTATCGGGAAAATGCTGCTGCAATATGCCATTGCAGAATTCGGCGTAAATGAAGTGGATGTGAACGAGCAGAATCCGCAGGGGGTGGCGTTTTATCGTCATATGGGGTTTGAGCAGGTCGGGCGCTCGGAGCTGGACGGGCAGGGGAATCCGTTTCCGCTGTTGCATATGCGGTTGAGTGGACAGGCTTAACGCCCTCTCCCTCTGGAGAGGGCGTCTGCAAGCTAGTTACTGGTAATTTGCCCGATGATTACACCACGCACTTTTTCGCCATCGAAGTAATACGAGACCGTATTACTCTGGATGAATCCATTCTGTACTGGCGTCTCCTGATAAAAAAGTATCGCTTTCTTTTTGGCGATCCCTTTCTTGCCGAACATTTCAATTAGATTCCTGTGAGTAGCATTCAACAATGGAACATTCGCGACTGAGACGCTGACAGGTTCCGTTGTTTTAGCACACTCTTTATGGATGCCATCTTTGGCAATAACTAGCGCAGTTAACAATCCTGCACCCATTTCGTTATCAGAAATGAACCAGTAATTCGTGCCATCGTCGTCATGAAGGCAGACCCAGCGTGCTGAGCTGTCTTTGTTAACTGGTGTGCTGGTGATATCTGACAGGTGAGTAACCTCCATTCGTACGGCTTGCTTGCCTATAGCGATGGTCGGTGAAAGGGGCACTGTTGTAGAAATTTCCGTCAATGATCCGTCTTCATCGTAATACTCGGTCGCGAAGCCGGTCATTTCCGTTGCTGAGACGTGCGAACTGACTGCAACGAGTAATGGCAATAAACAAAATAAACGCTTCATTTGACTATCAATACCGTATCGTTGCTTTTCCAGATACTCCTTCTGGCACTCAGAGGAGCAATGATGCAGCCCTCTGAAGAGTCGTCAGGGTGCAAACTGCTTTTACCATGTATTTTAAATGAGTCTCTACCACACATCTCATTTGTCGAGTAGGGCGTGAGGCTGAGAGTATATTTCCCGGTGTGGGCTGAATTATGAGGGGACCCAATAGTGTAGGTACCTCGTGGCAGCGGTCCGCTGTTTTTTACACATTCTTGTGACGGATCGTTTTTGTAACCACTAGCACCTGCGTAATCTGCATCAAATTGGTAGACACCATCCAGATAAAATTTGTGCTCTTTTACATCATATTCCCAGGACATACTTTCTCCTTAAGCGCGTTCCTTCCAGGTATCAGAATGAATGATGTTTCCATCTATGTAATGCCATGTTATTTTTTCATATGTTAGATCTACATATTCACAATGTGTATAGCGTTCGTTTCGCGGTAGTTTAATGTCAAACATGAGTGGTTCAATTTGAACTACTCTTGCATTTTCTAAAGTTGTCTTAAAGTAAGCCTCTTCAAGTCCGTTATAGTTGATTCTGTAAAATATGAACTCTGCTTTTTTAAGTGTTTGCCCAGTGCATAAGGCTTTGTATAGATAAGAGGATGATGAATCAATCTCTTTCATGAATGCATAGGTACTACAAATGCGTTTTGCAGTGATTTTACCGGAGAATTTATCTATAGGTTGTTCTATAGAATGCATAAATTCAATCACTTCTATTGAACCTTCGCGATCTTTTATATCGACAGATCCATTAATCCTCCGGCCTGAATCATCCTCGAGCCATAAGTAAACAGGTATAGCCATCTCAATCTCCTTTTATAGACTGAGGGAAACTACTCTTCATAATGGATTTAAATTGTGACTTTCATTTCAAAACAGGAATGTTAAAGAATTTCGGTTGGTTTAATAGAAAGTTGTAGTTGCGAGATATGGATGGTATCAATTGACGTTTAAAAATTTATAATGTTGATTTATGACTATTCTTCCATCGCAAGAATAATAGTCACTAAAAAAGCATCAAATATTGAAATGATGAATATCATTGAATAATGAACCTATGCCGGGATTAGCGCTTAGCCTGCTTATCCCATTTTAATAAGCTGGCGATATCTTTCTTACCTTCGGCTTCTTTCAGCAGGCGCTGCTTTTTTTCAAACTCGAGGTATTCTGAGCACGCCTTTTCATCAGCCGTTTTCTTGCTGATTTTGCCTGCTCCTTCTAAAACGTCCCGGTCATTAAATTGCAGAAACTGATCGAGCTTGGTTTGCCAGTCTCGTAAAAATACCTGCTTGCGGCGTTTGGCCTGATCTTCGGCAAAATCGAGCCACATATTAACGACGCGATTAAGCTCGCTCACCTCATCCTGAGACAGATAATTTTTTGCGGTGGTGACATCGCTTTTACGGACTTCTTCGCCTTTATAGCTGGTCAGCCCCATATGCGGTTGAGTGGCGTCCGCACGTTGGTGAATCAACTCAGCAGCGGTGTGCCCAGTGCAGGCAAAATGCAGTTTATTCTGGATGGTCTGAAAGAATTGCGTGGTTTCTTTGAGCGACGGCTGATAGTCAGCAGCTAATGCGAAAATCTCCCTCACGCGAAGGTAGACCCGGCGTTCGCTGGCACGTATATCGCGAATGCGTTCCAGCATTTCATCGAAATAGTCAGGGACGGCGGAAGATCCCACAGGCGGATTTTTCAGGCGCTCGTCGTCCATAACGAAGCCTTTAACCAGGTATTCCTGGAGCGTTTGGGTGGCCCACTGGCGGAACTGCGTACCTCGCGTGGATCGGACGCGATAGCCGATGGCGAGAATGACGGGCAGGCTATAGTGAAGTGTGTTGCGATTGACCTTGCGCTGACCTTCTTGCTGAACTTGTAAGTAAGCCTTACAAGTTGCTTTTTGTTCAAGCTCACCTTCTTCGTAAATAGCTTTAATATGCTGAGTAATAGCTTGAGGGGTGACCTGGTAAAGAGACGCAATGGCTGCTTGCGACAGCCAGAGTGTTTCATGTTCAAAGCGACATGTGATGCGAACCGTTCCATCATCACTGGCAAACATAACAAATTCGCCTGCCGGGGATTGGATTACGTCTTTATCTGCCATGTCGCCTCCACATCTAATGCACCAGGCAGGTAGTATGCCAGAAACAGCCGCTAAGCCAGGTGGTTTGTATTTGATTTTGCGAGGCGCTTTCCAGCATGTGGAATTTGGATCGCTGCAAGCGCGTCCTCTATCTCAATAAGCTTTGCTTTCGTCCGTTTATAATCATCCTGCAAACGCTGCTCCTGCTCGTTATACGCCACCAGAACGATGCATCCTTTCATGACCTTTACCGTGACCTGCTGTCCGGTATCAAACCCCGCCACGCGCAGCCACTTGCCGGAAAGGATGATTTTTGGGGTAGATTTGTCGTAAACATTCGGGCGGTAACCCACAATTAACGAACGCTCGGTTCCGGATTGGTCGGTGTCTGGGGTAGAATGCGAATCAGCCATAATCAACTCCTTGATAGTTGGTGAGGTTAGACGCTCCGGTTGTGTTCCCGCACTTCGGAGCGTTGCTAATACAGGAGGATTAGGTGGCCTCCTATGTGTGTCAGAGTAGGTGGATAGGTGGCCTCATGTCAATCATATCGCGCGAAAAAAAACCAAAAGGCGGCGGACAATCTCCGCAGTTTAAGATGCGTATTGATCCGGCATTGAAGGAACAGTTGGATGCGGTAGCGGCTGAGGAAGGGGTGAGTCTTGCTAGTTGGTTGAAAGAACTAGCGAGGGAAGCGCTAAGGAAGAAAGGAAAAGAACCAAGAGGGTGATTAATTTCCCAATGTGATTTAATTACTGATTGAAGGTTAGGTATGTAAGTTAGGATTGGTTATTTTTGGAAAGATAATCATAAAAAGAATTAATTAACTTTATGTCATCCTCTCTTTTTAAGCCAACGTGAAAGAAACCTATACATGCTGATATAAGAGCTTTGCTGGTAAGTTCACTATATCGGCCGGCATATAACGGTTTTGTTTGACGATAAAGTGACCACGAACCATGTACGATTTCTGAGCGATAGTTATACATTTCTTTTGCTATGCTACTCCAGTCGCTGTTGTCTTTATGGTACATATTCAGCAGAAGTGTAACTCTATTTATAAATGTGGAAGTGATGTTATCTTTTTGTGTGTTTACAAGGCGTTCAAGTGCTGTAGTTAGTTTTACGATTTTTGATGAGTCATCATTATCTTGCATTGCACTTCTAAAAATAAATATTGCATCTATAAGCCTATCCACTAAAATGGGATTCGATTTTGGGGTTGTTGCATGAATTATAGTCTGTTTTATTATGCTACCAAGTTCTGATGCATTCTCTTGTTTGAATTTTTGCCAAAACACTGCGCTATGAACAATTGTTCCTTTGCTCGAAAAACAATAATTGTATCCATCATCATTATTTGTAATGTAAAAGGACTCGTAGTTAGGATACGGGTTTAATGATAAAGCAACCACGTCTGAATCTATGTGAAAATGTTCACTAAATAATTGTATTATTCCAACGATAAAGTTGGCGATTTGCTTAGATAAATACTTCCTTCTCTCTTTAGAGCAGTTTTTTATGGTTATTTTAAGGAAGTGTTTATAAGGATGTAATTGTGAATTACAAAACTCTTCGGCTAGTTCAATTACGTCGGTTGTAAAATTGGGTTGGATATCCGAGAAGATGTTTTCTTTGGGAATGATCGAAGCGATACCTAAATTTATCTCATCTTTTTCTAGACCGTTGGCTAGTATCGGGAAATAAAAATCTTCGTCGAGTAGACTGTCTTTTATTCTATTGACCACTTCATTAAGTATTTTAAGACAACCATCATGATCTATATTTCCATCACCAAGAAAGAAATGATTATAAAATATCTTTTTAAATTCAATATAAAACTCATTGGTTGTTGAGTTCATCTCTAAGTTTACTTCTTTAATGAGTTCATTTAGCATATGAAGTATGGCAGATTTAGATTTGTTAGAAAGTTTTATTTCTCTTCTTGGGTCATGTTTATATTCTTCTGTGAAATCATTCGGTGAGCTTATAGACATGCCTAATCCAGCCAACCCTTCCCCATACTCTTTTTGATGAAATTCATTGTAATTTTTATTTTTCAATGCTTTTAAAATCTCATCGTCAATTCTCATGGATTCAGAGATAATAAAACGAATTGTGTTAATTCTGGCTTTAGTAATTCTCATTTTATTAATTCTTAATTTCAATGATAGTGGGTGTTATAATAATATATTTAGGAAGGATAGTTAAATTTCTAATGAATTTTATGGGGGGAATTTAAAATTTTGGCGGAAGATCACAGGAGTCGAACCTGCCCGGGAACGCTGGCGTCCCCAACTGGATTTGAAGTCCAGCCACCTCACCGGAGATGACGATCTTCCGCGCCTGCATTGCTACATGGAGGCGGGGCGCATTATAGCTACTTTCAGGCATTTACCACATACCCCACACCACTTTTTTCACCTCTCTTTTGACCTTAACCCCCCTGTTTCAGCTAATTCTTAAGAAAATCCTCAGGTTAGCATTTCGTGCTCATCAACTTTTATCCCGATCACAAAAAACAAGAAACGTAATCTCTTAACCAGAAAACGCAATACCCGCCCCTGAAACAATGGTTTAAAAAACGGTAACCGGTCTCAGCGCCCCCTACAGCGTGAAGGATAAAAATATGAGCGAAGTACTGTCAGTAAAAGAGAAGATTGGCTACGGCATGGGAGACGCCGCCAGCCATATCATTTTTGATAACGTCATGCTTTATATGATGTTTTTCTACACCGATATTTTTGGTATTCCCGCCGGGTTTGTCGGCACCATGTTCCTGCTGGCCCGCGCGCTGGATGCGATCTCCGACCCGTGCATGGGGCTGATTGCCGACCGCACCCGCAGCCGCTGGGGCAAGTTCCGCCCGTGGATTTTGTTCGGCGCGATCCCGTTCGGCATCGTCTGCGTGCTGGCGTATACCACGCCGGACCTCAGCCTCAACGGTAAAATGGTTTACGCCGCCATCACCTACACCCTGCTGACCCTGCTCTATACCGTGGTCAACATCCCGTACTGCGCGCTGGGCGGCGTGATCACCAACGACCCGACGCAGCGTATCTCCCTCCAGTCCTGGCGCTTCGTGCTGGCGACGGCGGGCGGCATGCTCTCCACGGTGCTGATGATGCCGCTGGTGAACCTGATTGGCGGTGATGACAAAGCGTTCGGCTTCCAGGGCGGGATCGCCGTGCTGTCGGTGGTCGCGTTCCTGATGCTGGCGTTCTGCTTCTTCACCACCAAAGAGCGCATCCAGGTGCCGCCGAGCACCACCTCCATGCGGGAAGACCTGCGCGACATCTGGCACAACGACCAGTGGCGCATCGTCGGCGTGCTCACCATCCTCAACATTCTCGCCGTATGCGTGCGCGGCGGCGCGATGATGTACTACTGCACCTGGATCATGGGCTCGCAGGAGGTGTTCGTCGCGTTCCTCACCACCTACTGCGTCGGCAACCTGATTGGCTCCGCGCTGGCGAAACCGCTCACCGACTGGAAGTGCAAGGTCAGCATCTTCTGGTGGACCAACGCCGCGCTGGCGGTGGTCAGCGTGGCGATGTTCTTCGTGCCGATGCATGCCACCGTCCTGATGTTCGGCTTCATCTTCGTTATCGGCGTGCTGCACCAGCTGGTGACGCCGATTCAGTGGGTTATGATGTCCGATACCGTCGACTACGGCGAATGGACCAACGGCAAACGACTGACCGGCATCAGCTTTGCGGGCACGCTGTTCGTGCTGAAGCTCGGCCTGGCGCTGGGCGGGGCGATGATCGGCTGGATGCTGGCAGGCGGCGGCTACGACGCGGCAGCCAAAACCCAGAACAGCGTGACCATCAGCATCATTATCGGCCTGTTTACCCTGGCCCCGGCGGTCTGCTACGTGCTGAGCGCCATTATCGCCAGGCGCTACTACACGCTGAAAACCCCTTTCCTGACCAAAATTCTGCGCGAGCTGGCGCAGGGCGCGCGCCGCAATCAGCAGGAGTTTGAAAACCTGCCGGTCAGCAAAGAATTGCAGAACTAAGAGGACGTAAGCATGAAAATCAGTGATGGAAACTGGCTTATTCAACCGGGCCTGAATGTGACCTATCCGGTGCAGGTGTTCGACGTGGAGCAGCAGGACAATGACCTGGTGGTGTATGTGGCGCCGCGTGACGTGCGCGAACGCACCTGGCAGCTCGACACGTTGATGTTCACGGTGCGCCTGTTTGCCCCGCAGGAAGGGATTGTCGGGGTGCGCATTGAGCACTTCCAGGGTGCGCTGAACAACGGCCCGCACTATCCGCTGAACGTTCTGAAGGATGTAAAAGTTGAGATTGAAAACAACGCCGAATTTGCCGAGCTGAAAAGCGGCAGCGTCAGCGTGCGCGTCGCCAAAGGCGAGTTCTGGGCGCTGGATTTCCTGCGTAACGGCCAGCGCATTACCGGCAGCCAGCTGAAAAACAACGGCTACGTGCAGGACAGCAATACCGACCGCAATTACGTGTTCGAACGTCTGGATCTGGGCGTGGGCGAAACGGTCTACGGCCTGGGCGAGCGCTTTACCGCGCTGGTGCGCAACGGCCAGACGGTCGAAACCTGGAACCGCGACGGCGGCACCAGCACCGAACAGTCCTACAAAAACATTCCGTTCTACCTGACCAACCGCGGCTACGGCGTGCTGGTGAATCATCCGGAAAATGTCTCGTTTGAAGTCGGCTCCGAGAAGGTCTCCAAAGTGCAGTTCAGCGTGGAAGGGGAGTATCTCGAGTACTTTGTGATCGACGGCCCGACGCCGAAAGAGGTGCTGAACCGCTATACGCAGTTCACCGGGCGTCCGGCGCTGCCGCCTGCCTGGTCGTTCGGCCTGTGGCTGACCACCTCCTTCACCACTAACTATGACGAAGCGACGGTGAACAGCTTTATCGACGGCATGGCCGAGCGCGACCTGCCGCTGCACGTGTTCCACTTCGACTGCTTCTGGATGAAGGCCTTCCAGTGGTGCGACTTCGAGTGGGACCCGGTGACCTTCCCCGATCCGGAAGGCATGATCCGCCGCCTGAAAGAGAAAGGGCTGAAGGTCTGCGTGTGGATCAACCCGTACATCGGCCAGAAATCGCCGATCTTCCGGGAGTTGAAAGAGAAGGGCTACCTGCTCAAGCGCCCGGACGGCTCCCTGTGGCAGTGGGACAAATGGCAGCCGGGGCTGGCAATCTACGACTTCACCAACCCGGACGCGTGCCGGTGGTATGCCGACAAGCTGAAAGGCCTGGTGGCGATCGGCGTCGACTGCTTCAAGACCGACTTCGGCGAGCGTATCCCGACGGACGTCCAGTGGTTTGACGGTTCCGATCCGCAGAAGATGCACAACCACTACGCCTACATTTATAACGAGCTGGTGTGGAACGTGCTGAAAGAGACGGTGGGAGAAGAAGAGGCGGTGCTGTTTGCCCGTTCTGCCTCCGTGGGTGCGCAACAGTTCCCGGTACACTGGGGCGGCGACTGCTACGCCAACTATGAGTCGATGGCCGAAAGCCTGCGCGGCGGGCTGTCGATTGGGCTGTCCGGCTTCGGGTTCTGGAGCCACGATATCGGCGGGTTCGAAAACACCGCTCCGGCGCACGTCTACAAACGCTGGTGCGCGTTCGGGCTGTTCTCCAGCCACAGCCGCCTGCACGGCAGCAAATCCTATCGCGTGCCGTGGGCGTACGATGACGAGTCCTGCGATGTGGTGCGCCACTTCACGCAGCTGAAATGCCAGCTGATGCCGTACCTGTATCGTCAGGCGGCGCTGGCCCGCGAGTTCGGCACGCCGATGCTGCGGGCGATGATGCTGGAGTTCCCGGACGATCCGGCGTGCGATTACCTCGACCGCCAGTACATGTTGGGGGATTCAATGATGGTGGCGCCGGTGTTCTCCGAGGCGGGCGACGTGCAGTTCTACCTGCCGGAAGGGCGCTGGACGCACCTGTGGCACAACGATGAAATCGAGGGTAGCCGCTGGCATAAGCAGCAGCACGATTTCCAGAGCCTGCCGGTCTATGTGCGCGACAACACGCTGCTGGCGCTGGGTAACAATAACCAGAAGCCGGACTATGCGTGGCACGAGGGGACGGCCTTCCAGCTCTTCAACCTGAGCGATGGCGCAACGGCGGTAAGTGAAGTGCCTGCGGCGGACGGCTCTGTGGTGTTTACGCTGAAGGCGTCACGTCAGGGCGACGTCGTGACCTTTACCGGCGCGGGAGATGCGCAAAACTGGTCGGTGTGCTTGCGCAACGTGCAGAAGGTCGGCGGCGTAAAAGGCGGTTCACATGCGGGCAGCGAATGGGGTGTGGTGGTGAAAGCCGAGGGGGATGAGGTGGTGGTTCACCTCTGAGCTGGAAAAATGCCCGGTGGCGCTTCGCTTACCGGGCCTACGGTAATTATGCGGTCTGATGCCCTCACCCACGGTAGAAGGAACCAAAACCTCGTAGGCCGGGTAAGGCGAAGCCGCCACCCGGCTTTTTACTGTGCCGGAGCCACCGTCGACACCACACCACCCGTCATGGTCTGTTGCACCTGCTGTTTATCCATATTCACCGCGCTCAGCTTCCCGTTCACCGTCGGCTTCAGCGGCGCATTGGCCTGCACGCTTCCGCTGGCGGTGAGCTGAATATTGCCGTCGCCCGCAATCGGCAGCGCTGGCCAGCCCCACTGCTGCATAACGTTGAGTGGTACACCGCGCCCGTTCAGGCTCACGGTGGTTTGTCGCTGTGGCAGCTGTGACACGGTGGCGGTTGCTTCCAGGATCCCTTTCTCGGTAAAGGCGCTCAGATCGGTAATATTTACCGTTGCGGCGTTGGCATTCAGCGCCAGCGACGGGCGACGCACGTCGACGCGGTTAAAGGTTGCTGCCGCCCCGTTGAGGATTGCGTTACCGCCCCACACGCCCCACTTGTGATCCTGCGCCAGCCGCAGATTAGCGCCATAACCGTCGAGGGAGGTGATCTGCCACGGGAACGCCGGATCGATGTCGATCACCAGGTTGCGGCTCAGGCCAAATTTTTTCAGCGTCACGCTGTTCAGCCATGCCGGAAGCGGGTCCATCCACAGCGTTTTCCAGTTTTCCGGAAGCGTATATTCCAGCCCGGCAATGGCAACGTCGTCCAGCACCAGCGCCTGACCCTCGCGCAGCCAGTTGCCGGAGGTGCGCACCATGCCCCCTTCCCAGCGGGAGGTGAACTGACGCAGCGCAATGCCCTGCGGGGAGAATTCCGCATTCAGGATAGGGTCAAACAGATGCAGCGAGCCGTAGATAAATTCGCTGGCGTTCATGGATAACCGTCCCTTCTGGCTTTGCCAGTCACCTTTACTCAGGGTGAGGTTACGCAGGCTGAGATCGAGGTCGGTTACCGCCCAGTCTGGCCCCTGTAGACGGGCATCGGTCACTTCCAGCCGCCCAATCTGTAACGAAGGCAGGGTGGAGAGAGGGGCGAAGAAATCCAGCAGCGATTTGTCGCTTTGCAGGCGGATCTCATTCAGACGCAGGGTGTTGATAACCCAGCCACCGTCGGCATTACGCAGAGCCGAGCCCGTCAGCGAGCCGCGCGCCATATCGGCACCGATGGTATTCAGCACCACCTCTTTGCCGTTGAGTTGTCCCTGAATCAGCACGTTGTTGGCCGGTATGCCGTTGAGCGTGAGCGACCCGGCGCTCATCTGGATTTGCGCATTTTTCCCGAGTACGTTCCCCGCCTCGGGCTGCCACGGGCTGACGCCGCCGGTCACCTTTTGCGCACTGAGATCCCACTCCGTATTCGGGCTGTTAAAGGCCATGTTATTCAGTTGCAGACGGTCGGCCTGGAACGGCAGCGGCGCCGTCTGCGGCGATAAATTCAGCGTGCCATCGAACAGGGTGATGGCATCCATATGCAGCGGGTCGGTGATCTGGCGGCTGCTTAAGCCAATATCCACTTTTTTAGCGACCAGCGTGGCCGGTTTGCCATCTCGTCCGAAGGTAACGTTTTCCAGAAGGATGTGAGAAGGGGATGAAAAGCGGTGATCCATCAGGTCAAAGTTGAGCTCGTAATCGGTATTCACCGTGATCCAGCTGCTGACCTGCGATGCGCCCCAGCGGGTCTGGAGCAGAAAATAAAAGGCGAGCACTACAATGAGCAGGGCTACCAGAAGATAGATAAGCAGCTTTCCAATAAATTTCATGGTCTTCCTTCCCGCGAAACGCACATAAGGGTGTTATGCACGATTTATGCGCAATGCTCAAGGCGGGAATGGTGTAAAGAGATGTCACGGCAGGCATTGACAGCCTGCCGTGTGGGGATCAGTTCTTTTCAGGCGGGAAAATGAGATTCAGCACAATAGCGGTAATACCGCCCGCGGCGATGCCGGAAGAGAGCAGGTTTTTCACCCAGTCCGGGGCAAACTGCAAAATCATCGGCTGCTGGGAGACGCCAAGCCCTACGGCGAGAGACAGCGCAATAATCATGATTGCGCGGCGGTTCAGCGGCTCGCGGGAGACGATACGCACGCCAGAGGCCGCGATGGTACCGAACATGACCAGCGTCGCGCCGCCCAGCACCGGCTCAGGGATGTGCTGCACAAACCCGCTCACCGCCGGGAACAGGCCGAGGACCACCAGCATCAGCGCTACCACGAAGCCCACGTAGCGGCTGGCCACACCGGTCAGCTGGATCACGCCGTTGTTCTGGCCAAAGCAGGAGTTCGGGAAGGTGTTGAACACCGCCGAGACAAACGAGTTCAGTCCGTTCGCCAGCACGCCGCCTTTCAGACGTTTCATGTACAGTGGGCCGGAGACCGGCTGCTCGGACACGTCGGAGGTGGCGGTGATATCGCCAATGGTTTCCAGCGAAGTGATCATAAAGACCAGCATCAGCGGCAGGAGCAGACTCCAGTCAATGCCCAGGCCGTAGTAGAGCGGCGTTGGCACGGTAATCAACGCGCTGTTGGTTGGGGTGGTGTTTTCCGGCAGCATGCCCAGCGCCCACGCCAGCAGGTAACCGGCCGCCATGGCGATCACCAGCGATGCCACGCGCAGGTACGGGTTACGCTGGCGGTTAAGCAGAATAATGATCGCCAGCACGACGCCTGCCAGCAGCAGGTTTTTCGGCGCGCCGAAGGTATGGTCGCTCATTGCCGCGTAGCCGCCCCCGATGGAGGTCAGACCCACCTGGATCAGTGACAGGCCGATAATCATCACCACCACGCCGGAGACCAGCGGGGTGATCACCCGGCGCGCCAGGTGCAGAACGCGGGAAATGATCATCTCTGTGCAGCTTGCCAGCATCAGGGTGCCGAAAAGCGCCGCCATCATCGTCGGGACATCTGCGCCGCCGGTTTTCAGTGCCGTACCGCCCATGATCAGCGGCGCCACAAAGTTAAAGCTGGTGCCCTGAATCGACAGCAAACCCGAGCCCACCGGACCCCAGGCTTTAATTTGAATGATGGAGGCCACGCCGGAAGCGAACAGAGACATACTGATGATGTGTTGCGTATCCTGTGCCGGTAACCCCAGCGCCTGGCAAATCAGCAGAGCCGGCGTGATGACCGCAACGAACATCGCCAGCAGGTGCTGGCAGGCGGCAAACAGGGTTTGAGGCAGCGGGGGACGATCTTCAAGGCGGTAAATCAGTTCGCTGTTTTGCTTCTGCGCAATCGGTTGCGCATCAGCAGACTCCAGAGTGTTAACAGACATCGGCGGCAATCCCACGGTGGAAAAGCGGGCATTTTAGCTGACCACCTGGTAAAAGCAAACGATTGCCAGCAAAAAAAAGAGAGAAAATCTGCCGGTGTGAGCAGGTTTTCTACAACGAACAGGAAAAAAAAATTACACTTTTCGCGCCGGCGGCTCATGACGAGCATCACCCGGCCCAGGATAACGCCGCGTGTGTATGGAACACGCGCATAACAGGAGCCTTTTATGATTCATCTCGATACGTTGTCGACCCTTGTTGCCGCAACGCTGGTTCTTCTGCTTGGTCGCAAGCTGGTACACAGTGTTTCCTTTCTGAAAAAGTACACCATTCCTGAACCTGTCGCCGGTGGATTGCTGGTGGCGCTGGCCCTGCTGGTGCTGAAAAAAAGCATGGGCTGGGAAATCGATTTTGATATGTCCCTGAAAGATCCGTTGATGCTGGCCTTCTTTGCCACTATCGGCCTGAACGCTAACCTCGCAAGCCTGCGTTCGGGCGGCAAGGTACTGGGCGTGTTTCTGATTGTTGTGGTGGGCCTGCTGCTGATGCAAAACGCCATCGGCATCGGTATGGCGTCATTGCTGGGGCTGGATCCGCTGATGGGTCTGCTGGCGGGGTCGATTACCCTGTCAGGTGGCCACGGAACGGGCGCGGCGTGGAGCAAGCTGTTCATCGAACGCTATGGCTTTGAAAACGCAACGGAAGTGGCAATGGCCTGCGCGACCTTTGGCCTGGTGCTTGGCGGGCTGATTGGCGGCCCGGTAGCGCGCTATCTGGTGAAACACTCCACCACGCCGGAAGGCAGGCCAGACGATGAAATGGTGCCGACAGCATTTGAAAAACCGGACGTTGGCCGCAGCATCACCTCGCTGGTGATGATTGAAACCATCGCCATGATTGCCATCTGCCTAACCGTGGGCAAAATCGTTGCGCAATGGCTGGCGGGAACGGCTTTCGAACTGCCAACCTTTGTCTGCGTGCTGTTTATCGGGGTGATCCTGAGCAACGGTCTGGCGCAGATGGGCTTCTACCGCGTCTTTGAGCGCGCAGTGTCCGTGCTGGGGAACGTCAGCCTGTCGCTGTTCCTGGCGATGGCGCTGATGAGCCTCAAGCTGTGGGAACTGGCCTCGCTGGCGCTGCCGATGGTGGCGATCCTGGCGGTGCAGGCCGTGTTCATGGCGCTGTATGCCATCTTTGTTACCTGGCGCATGATGGGCAAAAACTATGATGCGGCGGTACTGGCTGCGGGTCACTGTGGATTTGGTCTGGGAGCGACGCCAACGGCCATCGCGAATATGCAGGCGATCACCGAACGGTTCGGCCCGTCGCACATGGCGTTTCTGGTGGTGCCGATGGTGGGCGCATTCTTCATTGATATCGTCAACGCGCTGGTCATTAAGCTCTACCTGATGCTGCCGATGTTTGGCTGATCGTCAGGCGTTGGAATACCGCTCGGTTTCCGGCATCCAGCGTTCAATTAACGCTGCCGCCTGTTCGGGGTAGCGTTCATGAATATGACGCGCAAGGCGTTGTACTTCGGGGATCATGGCCTGATCGCGCAACAAATCCGCCACTTTAAATTCGGCGTTACCCGTCTGACGTGTGCCCAGCAGTTCACCCGGGCCGCGGATCTCCAGATCTTTTTGCGCAATCACGAAGCCGTCATTGCTGTCGCGTAATACCTGCAAACGCATCTGCGCGGTTTTCGACAGCGGGGCTTTGTAGAGCAGCACGCAGTGAGAGGCGATCGCGCCACGGCCCACGCGCCCGCGAAGCTGGTGGAGCTGCGCCAGGCCGAGACGCTCCGGATTCTCAATAATCATCAGGCTGGAGTTCGGCACGTCCACGCCCACTTCGATGACCGTGGTCGCAACGAGTAAATGCAGTTCGCCCTGTTTAAACGACTGCATCACCGCCTGCTTCTCGGCAGGCTTCATGCGCCCGTGAACCAGACCGACGTTCAGCTCCGGCAAGGCGAGCTTTAACTCTTCCCACGTGGCTTCGGCAGCCTGCGCTTCCAGCAGCTCAGACTCTTCAATCAGGGTACAGACCCAGTAAGCCTGACGTCCTTCGTGGGTGCAGGCGTTGCGCACGCGGTCAATGATGTCGCTGCGGCGCGTGTCCGGAATGGCGACCGTCGTCACCAGCGTACGGCCCGGCGGCAGCTCGTCGATGGTGGAGGTATCCAGATCGGCATAGGCCGTCATCGCCAGGGTGCGCGGAATCGGCGTGGCGGTCATGATCAGCTGATGCGGGTGGAAGCCCTGTTGCAGACCTTTCTCCCACAGCGCCAGACGCTGATGAACACCAAAGCGGTGCTGTTCGTCGATAATGACCAGCGCCAGGCCGTTAAACTGCACCTGTTCCTGGAAAATGGCGTGCGTGCCGACAATCATCTGCACCTGCCCGCTGGCAATGGCTTCCTGCTGCGCAAGGCGCGCTTTGCCCTTCTGCTTCCCGGCCAGCCAGCCCACTTCAATTCCCAGCGGGGCAAACCAGTTCCGGAAATTGTTGGCGTGCTGCTCGGCCAGCAGTTCCGTCGGCGCCATCAGCGCCACCTGCTTACCGTGGGCGATGGCGCGCAAAGCGGCCAGCGCGGCGACCAGCGTTTTCCCGGAACCCACGTCGCCCTGCACCAGGCGCATCATTGGCACATCCAGCGCCATATCGCGTTCGATCTCGGCAGTCACCCGCGCCTGGGCGCCGGTGGGTTTAAACGGCAGTGAGGCCAGCAGCTTATCTTTGAGCTCATCACGCTGGCTTAATGGCTGCGCGTGGAAACGCTGCGCACCTGCGCGCAGGGCCAGCATGCTCAGGTTGTGAGCCAGTAATTCCTCAAGGATAAGACGCCGTTGGGCGGGGTGTTTACCGCTTTCTAAATCAACAAGCTGAAGCGTTGGCGGTGGACGGTGCAGGGTGCGCAACGCCTCCGGCAGGCTCATCATGCCCTGTGCCAGCTCCGGCGGCAGCAGCTCGTTAATGGCGCAGGTATCGAGCAGCTCCAGCGCCTGGTCGGTGAGCTTGCGCAGCGTAGCCTGCTTAATGCCTTCAGTGGTTGGATAGACCGGCGTGAGCGTCTCCTGTAGCTCAGGTGAGCTGAGATCGCCCTGCACGCGGTATTCCGGGTGGATCATCTCCGCGCCGTATTTGCCCCGTTTGGCTTCACCGTACGCAAGTACGCGTCGTCCAGTGGCAAGGCTGTTTTTCATTGCCGCATTGAAGTTGAAAAAGCGCATGGTGAGAATGCCGGTGCCGTCGCTGATCTGGCAGGTCATCATTCTGCGTCCGCCAAAGGTGATGTTGCAGTTCAGCACTTCCCCTTCAACGGTGGCGTAAATAGCGGGCAGCAGATCGCCAATTTTATAAAGCTGGGTACGGTCTTCGTAACGCAGGGGGAGGTGGAGCAGGAGATCCTGCACGGTGTGCAGGCCAATCTTCGCCAGTTTACTGCTTTGAGCCGCGCCCACGCCCGTCAGGCTGTTGAGCGGTATGGCGTCCAGCAGGCGGCCTTTCATGATTTACCCCGCGTACTGCATGGTGGACCACCACTCGGCATCGGCTTCAATTTCGCCCTGCGCGTTGACGTGGGGGTAAGGCAATTTCTTCTGCTTCGCAACGCGAGCCAGCACCGGATAGCCACCTTCAAACAGCAGGCGCTGCTGCTCCTCTTCAGGCAGCATGCTGTTGCTGCGCTCGTACATTCCGGCATTCTGACGCTGGCGCTGCGCTTCATACAGGATCAGCGCTGAGGCGACCGACACGTTGAGTGACTGGACCATGCCGATCATTGGAATGATGATGTCCCGATCGGCCAAATCCAGTGCTTCCTGCGTGATCCCCGTTTTCTCCTGGCCCATTAAAATACAGGTCGGACGGGTGTAGTCGATCTCACGGAAATCCACGGCTTTAGCAGAGAGGTTGGTTGCCAGAACCTGCATGCCACGCCCTTTCAGGTGCGAGACCGCTTCACCAATAGTCTGGTGAGTTTTCACGGATACCCAGCTGTTGCTGCCTGCGGCGGTGGAGGCCATGGTACGCATACGTGCGCCAGGCCAGACGGCGTGGACTTCATGCACGCCGACGGCATCTGCGGTGCGGACGATAGCAGAGACGTTATGAGGTTTATGGACCTGCTCCATGCAGACCGTCAGATCAGGCTGACGCCTGGCGAGCATTTCGCAGATTCGCTCGTAACGTTTTGAATTCATAATGCTAGTTTCGGTTACGGGTGACTTTAATGACGTCCGGCATCACGCGGATCTTGCGCATAATATTGGCCAGATGCACACGGTCACGGGCGGTCAGGCGAATAAAGGCGCTATAAACGCGGCCATCTTTTTCTTCCGTATTCAGGCTTTGAATGTTGGATGAGGCGGTGTTGATCGCTGCCGTCAGGTTCGCCAGGGCACCCTGGTGGTTGAACATATCCACCTTGATTTCAGTGATAAATTCCTGCGCCGTCTCTTTATCCCACTCGACCGCCATGAACTTCTCAGGCTCTTTCTGATAGCCACGGATGTTACGGCAGGATTCATGGTGGATCACCAGCCCTTTACCCGGGCTGACGTGCGCAATAATCGGGTCGCCCGGGATAGGACGGCAGCATTTGGCGAAGGTGATGAGCACCCCGTCAGCGCCTTTGATCGGCAGGTGACCATGATTTTGCGTGGTGGCAGGAACGGCTGTCGTTTCGCCTTGTTGCAGGTTCTTCGCCACGACCACGCTCATGGCGTTGCCGAGACCAATCTCTGCCAGCAGGTCATCCAGCGAGGCGAGCTTCATACGCTCCAGCTCATGCTGAATGTTTTCTGGCGGGATCTCTGCCAGTTTGCGGCTGCCACCCAGCGCGTGATTGAGCAGACGACGCCCCAGGCTAACGGAGTCGTCGCGCTTGAGGTTTTTCAGCAGCTGGCGGATTTTTGCGCGCGCTTTTGAGCTCACGACAAAGTTCAGCCAGGCGGCGTTAGGACGTGCCCCCGGCGCGGTAATGATCTCCACCGTCTGTCCGCTGAAGAGCGGCTGCGACAGCGGATAAGGCTGCCTGTCGACGCGGGCACCTACGCAGGCATGGCCGATATCGGTATGCACGGCGTAAGCGAAGTCGACCGGTGTCGCGCCCGCAGGCAGTTCGACAATGCGCCCTTCCGGCGTGAAAACGTAAATCTCATCCGGGAAGAGATCGGATTTAACGCTCTCGATAAATTCAAACGAGCTACCTGCGCTCTGTTGCAGCTCCAGCAGGCTCTGCATCCAGCGCTGGGCGCGGATTTGCGCGGTGGTGCTGCTTTCGCCGCCGTGCTCTTTGTAAGCCCAGTGCGCCGCGACACCCATCTCAGCCATTTGATCCATATCTTCGGTACGAATCTGCACCTCAACAGGGACACCGTGCGGGCCAATCATGGAGGTGTGCAAAGACTGGTATCCGTTCGCTTTTGGAATGGCGATGTAATCTTTGACGCGCCCCGGACGCGGCTTGTACAGGCTGTGCATCTGCCCCAGCACGCGATAACAGGTGTCTGAATCGTGGACGATGACGCGGAACGCGTAGATATCCATAATCGAGTGAAAACGCTGCTCTTTGAGCACCATTTTGCAGTAGATAGAGTACAAATGCTTTTCGCGACCGCTCACGCGGCACGGAATGCCCGCTTCCTGCAAACGCCCTTCGATTTCAGAGAGGATCTTTTGAATCATCTCTTTACGGTTACCGCGAGCGGCTTTCACCACCTCTTTAATCACGCGATAGCGGTTCGGGTACAACGCCTCAAAACCCAGCTCTTCCAGCTCGGTTTTAATGTGATGAATACCTAAACGGTGCGCCAGCGGACTGTAAATTTCGAGGGTTTCACGGGCGATGCGGCGACGTTTATCCGGGCGAAGTGAGCCCAGTGTGCGCATATTGTGGGTGCGGTCAGCCAGTTTGATGAGAATGACGCGGATATCCTGCACCATCGCCATGATCATCTTGCGGAAGTTTTCGGCCTGCGCCTCTTTCTTGTCGCGGAATTTCAGCTTATCAAGCTTAGAGACCCCTTCCACCAGCTCGGCAACGCTTTTGCCAAACAGCTGTTCCATGTCCTGGTAGGTGGCAGGGGTATCTTCGATCACGTCGTGCAGCAGGGCGGCCATCAGCGTTTCGTAGTCGAGTTTCATCTCGGCCAGAATACAGGCCACCGCTACCGGGTGCGTGATATAGGGTTCACCGCTTGAACGTGTCTGGCCCTCGTGAGCGTCACGTGCAACGAGATACGCCTGCTGAAGACGCTTAATCTGGTCTTCAGGCAGGTAGGTTTGAATCAGTTGATTCAGGCTTTCAAACAGATACAAGGGCGACCCGCAGGTTTAATTAACGACGACCTTCAGCAATAGCGGTAACAGCTTGTAATTCAGCGGCTTCCTGCTCTTGCTGCTCCTGGCGCTCACGCACGTCGAGGATCTGGTTGTTGATCAGACCTTCTTCGATTTCGCGAAGTGCAATAACGGTGGTTTTATCGTTTTCTTCCGGTACCAGCGGATCTTTACCGCCTACCTGCATCTGACGAGCGCGACGCGCGGCGACCAGCACCAGGTCAAAACGGTTACCAATTTTCTCTACAGCGTCCTGAACAGTTACGCGTGCCATACTTAAAATGCTCCACAGGTGAAGAAATGACTGGGCATGATACTGAAAGTGGGTTCAGTCTGCCAACAGTTTGGTGATTAATGCGTCATGTCGCTGCTTCTGGCGGCTCATACGCAGACGTTCTGCGCGAAGGATAGTTTTGAGATCGCTCAGCGCGGCATCAAAATCATCATTCACAATAAGGTAATCATATTCCGCGTAATGGCTCATTTCTGCAACTGCCTGCGCCATACGCTTCGCGATAACTTCTTCGCTGTCCTGGCCGCGACCACGCAGGCGGCGATCCAGTTCATCTTTCGATGGCGGTAAAATAAAGATACTGCGCGAATCAGGCATTTTCTTACGAATTTGCTGTGCGCCCTGCCAGTCGATATCCAGGAACACGTTCACGCCGGTCGCCAGAACCTGCTCAATGGTTTCACGCGAAGTACCGTAGTAGTTACCGAAAACTTCTGCGTGTTCAAGAAACGCGTCTCTGCCAATCATCGCTCTGAATTCGTCGTGATTCACAAAGAAATAGTGTTCGCCGTGCACTTCACCCGGACGCGGTGCTCGCGTGGTGTGAGAAACAGAAACCTGCGTATCGTACAACGGTTGGGTTTTTAACAGTGCCTGAATAAGGCTGGATTTACCCGCGCCACTAGGGGCAGAAACAATATAAAGCGTGCCTTGAGCCATGAGAGTCTTTTGTATGTGTTAACGAAGAAGTCCTACATACGGGCTTATTATACACGTCGCCGCTGTGTGACGTAGCCTTTGTCACACTTTTTCCCCTGGATGATTAAATTTTGCGTGCCGTTTTCAGCTTTTACCTTCTTTTTGCTGCAATAAAAACAATGCGCTGAAGCGCGCTCGTAAAATGCAATTTTGCAGCTGGTCTGCGGCTCCCGGGCAGGGTATACCCTTCGCAAAACAGGGAGGGGTAATAATGGTGAAATGGATAAGCATACTGATGATCTTCTTAAGCAGCGGGGCGATGGCTATCTGCCCGGTCTGGTCACCGGCTAAAGCCGGGCAGGAGATCGCGGCCCTGAAGGCGCAGCTGACCCGCTGGAATGATGATTACTGGAAGCAGGGCCGCAGCGAGGTGAGCGACGACGTTTACGACAGGCTTAACGCCCGCTTAAAACAGTGGCAGCGCTGTTTTCACGATGAACCGCTGCACGACGATCTTCCAGCTGCCAGTGGGACGGTGAAACATCCCTTCGCCCATACCGGCGTGCATAAGGTAGAAAGCAAGCAGGCGCTTAGCCGCTGGATGGCGACGCAGCAGGATCTCTGGGTACAGCCAAAGGTGGATGGTGTTGCGGTCACCCTGGTCTACAAAAACGGCAAGCTGGTGCAGGCGATTAGCCGGGGCGACGGCTTACAGGGGGAAGAGTGGACGGCACAGGCGCGAATGATCCCCGCTATTCCGCAAACGCTGGCCGGGCCGCTTGCCAACAGCGTGTTGCAGGGTGAACTTTTTCTGCTGCGCGAGGGGCATATCCAGCAGCGGATGGGAGGGATGAACGCGCGTGCGAAGGTAGCGGGAGCGATGATGCGCGCGACCGATCGCGCAGCGCTGAAGCAGACAGGCATTTTTATCTGGGCCTGGCCGAACGGCCCAAAAGCGATGAAAGCACGCCTTTCCACGCTGGCGGAGGCAGGTTTTACCCTGACGGCCCGCTATACCGTGCCGGTTAAAAACGCGGCTGATGTGGAGGCGCAGCGGACGGTTTGGTTTAAGGCTTCGTTGCCCTTCGCCACGGATGGCATTGTGGTTCGCGCCTCGGCAGAGCCGCCGGGCGAGCGATGGCTGCCGGGGGAAGGGAGTTGGGTCGTCGCATGGAAATACCTTCCTGTGGCCCAGGTGACGGAAGTCAAAGCGATTCACTTTACCGTTGGCCGTACCGGGCGGATCACCGCGATTGCGCAGCTTGAGCCGCTGATGCTCGACGATAAACGCGTACAGCGCGTCAGCTTAGGGTCGGTTAACCGCTGGCAGAGGCTGGATATTGCCCCCGGCGATCAGGTGCTGGTAAGCCTGGCGGGACAAGGTATTCCCCGGCTGGATAACGTGGTGTGGCGCAATGTGGATCGCCGTAAACCGCAGCCGCCCTCATCGCGCTATAACGGCTTAACCTGTTTCTATGCCTCCCCGGAGTGCATGGAGCAATTTTTTGCCCGGCTGACGTGGCTAAGTTCCAGGCAGGCGTTAGATATCGAAGGAATGGGCGAATCAGGATGGCGGACCCTCTATCAGGCGCATCGGTTTGAGCACCTCTTCTCCTGGCTACAGCTCACGCAGGCGCAGCTCACCGCGACGGCGGGGATATCGGCATCGCATGGCGCTGCGCTGTGGCATCAGTTTAACCTGGCGCGGGAGCGGCCTTTTATCCGCTGGATCACCGCGATGGGAATACCGCTGGCCCGGTCGACGCTCAAGGCGGCAGGGGATCGCACCTGGCAGGCGCTGATTCAGCGAAGCGAAGCGGAGTGGCGGATGCTGCCGGGTGTCGGGCAGGAGAAGGCCCGCCAGATCGTAAACTGGCTGCATCAGCCTCAGATTGATGCCCTGGCAAAATGGCTGGCCGCAGAGCACATCGGTGGATTTTAATCTGCGTGCGCTCCTGAACAGACTGGCGAGGGGGCACACTTCCGCTGCCGTGAATAGCGTATTTATGAGACGCGGTTTATATACGCAATAATTATGAATATAAATGAATTATTCATGGTAAATATATTTTGAGGAAATATTATCCCTGAACCCAATTTCAGAATTTGCTCTGCTTGCGTTTTTATTTTCTTTGAGAGAACGGCTTAATTGATCTCAATCACTATTAATCGAGAGCAATAGCCGGGAATGAAGGAGTTGTAGGCAATGCAGCCTGAGTATTGTTCGTATTTTTGCTTTTAATTTCAGTTTTTTAACTATTTTATTAATAATATGTTGAGTGTTTTCTGGTTAACAATTAGTCATATTTATTCTGCCGGAAATCATTGCGTCAAATTATTATAAGAATTATCTTATCCAAAATTTTTAAGGTAGTTACCGCTGGGGTGCATTTCGCATCACTTCTGCGTTTTCCTTTCTTTTTGCACCCCGTGAGGGAGTTAACTATCTGAACTCCAATTGAAGCAATTAAGGGTACCGAAATATATCCTGGCGGTTTATATGCGCTGGTGTTCAGAGCCCAGGGCTTTTACATGGATGATTTTCCGTCCCTGTCGGGCCGGAATTCAGCCCCGGGCTTTATGCCCGTTAACCGGGACCTGGTTTCCAGGTGCTCATATTTTCCTTCATTTGAATGAGGACCAAAAATGAAAAGGACGCTTTGTACAGTGCTGACGGCACTCACGCTGGCGACTGCCCTGCCTGCTATAGGCGCTACCACCGAAGCAGGTAGCACCAGCGCAGCAACAACCGGTACAACAACCGGAGCAACGGTGGGAACTACCGCTGGCACTACGGGGGGACTGGCGGCAGGCGCGATTGGGACAACCGCTGTTGTCACCACCGCTGCGATTGCCGGCGTAGCGACGTTAGCCGTTGTCGCGGCAAGCGACAGTGGCGATGACTCAGGCAATGGTACTTCCACGACGACAGTTACCCGCTAAGGCTGGTGCGCAAGGCGATATAGCCTTGCGCTGAACAGCGCAACGACTTGACCCGGTGGCGATATCAAAGCCGGGTATTTAATTGATTTCAATGTTATTTAATCAAGGATTTCTGGTGAGACTGTTTATTCTGCTCATCATGACTCTGCTGATCCAGGGATGTACGCCGAGCCAGCAGAGCATTATTGAGACCTTTAACGCCAGCCTGGACGGGCGCCAGGATGTGACGGTAACGGACGGGCAGATTCAGGTGCTCCCATACTCAACCATGTACCTGCGTCTGGATAATGGCCCGAGGATCCTGGTGGTTCTCGGATACATCGAGCAGGGAAACAGTAAGTGGTTATCGCAGGATAATGCGATGATCGTCACGCATAACGGTCGCCTTATCCACACGCTCAAGCTCCCTTATAACCTGCTTGAGGTAACCAACCTTGAGCACGATCCGCTGCGCCACACGCCGCAGCTCCGCGACGGCAGCCAGTGGTCGCGTGATGTGCGCTGGCAGGAAGAGGGGCGGTATCGCTCCGCACACCTGACCTCGCGCTTCTCCCTGAGCGGGACGGAAAACCTGACCCTTGCCGGAAACACGCTACGTTGTCAGGTCTGGCAGGAGACGGTGCAGGCCGACGGCCTCGATCGTCGCTGGCATAACACCTTCTGGATTGATTCCGCCACCGGCCAGGTACGCCAGAGCGAACAGATGCTCGGCGCGGGCGTATTCCCTGTCACCATGACGATGTTGAAGCCCGCCCCATGAACAGACTCAGAAAATGGTTACCTGGCGTAGGGCTATCTCTCTTCAGCCTGCCCGCCTTATGCGCAAGCGTCGTTACCGTGCATCAGCCGGGCAAAACGTGGTCTGCTGGACAGGCCGATACGCTCTCCCGGCTGGTCACCCAGCCGCAGTTGAACAACGTCTGGTGGCAGGGTGCTGTCATCGCAACCCCTTCCGCCACGCGGCGAGCGCAACAGACGCAACAGCAGGTGCTGGCGTCGCTTTCAGCCTGGCAGAATCGTGCCGATGACGAGCAGATCGCGACCATTCGCGCTGTCGCTACACAGATCCGCTCCCTGCGGATCGTCGGGCGGCAGTTTGTCAGCCTCGATCCAGACGCCGTGCGTACCGACGCCCGCGGCGATCGTTCCCTTGAGGGCCGTTACGATCTGTGGCTCTCGCCTGCGCCCCGCACCGTCACGCTGATGGGGGCGGTCGCCACACCGGGGAAACTGGCCTGGCGACCGGGCGCAAGCATCAGGGATTACTTACAGGGGCAGCTGCGGCTGGCTGGCGCCGACAGGAATAACGTGACCGTTATCGATCCTGACGGCAGTAGGGTTGTTGCGCCGGTGGCGTACTGGAACGCACGCCATATTGAAGCAGAGCCGGGCGCTGTTCTGTGGGTGGGGTTTGATCCCCGGGCGGTGCCGGACGATTTTACCGGTCTGAATGAGCAAATCGTTGCGCTCCTGACGCGGCGGATACCTGACTGATGAACAAACTTTTTTTACTGAGCGGCCTTGCTCTGGCGATCTCTTCTGCCTGCCACGCGGAGCTGCGTACCTGGCCCGATCCGACCGGACCTTCACAGTCCGACTTTGGCGGCACCGGCCTGATGCAAATGCCCGACGCGCGCTTTGGCCGGGAAGGGGAATTCAGCGTCAACTACCGCGATAACAACCAGTATCGTTTTTACTCCTCTTCGGTCGTGCTCTTTCCGTGGCTGGAAGGGACGATTCGTTATACCGACGTCCGCACCCGCAAATACAGCAGCGACGAGGATTTCAGCGGCGATCAAAGCTACAAGGATAAGTCATTCGATTTTAAGGTTCGTCTGTGGGAAGAGGACTATAGCCTGCCGCAGGTGGCGCTCGGCAAGCGCGATATTGCGGGCACCGGCCTGTTCGACGGTGAATATCTGGTTGCCAGTAAAATGGCCGGACCGGTCGATTTTACCTTTGGAATAGCCTGGGGATATCCCGGTAATAGCGACAACGTGGGTAACCCGCTGTGCCACGACAACAATAAGTATTGCACCCGCGGCGAATCACATGATGCCGGGGATATCAGCTTTAGCGATATGTTTCGTGGTCCGGCGTCGCTGTTTGGCGGCCTCCAGTATCAGACGCCCTGGCAGCCCCTGCGCCTGAAGCTCGAGTATGACGGCAACAATTATGCCGATGATTTTGCCGGCTCCATTAAGCAGTCGAGCCATATCAACGTGGGGGCAGTCTATCGCGTTGCCGACTGGGCCGATCTCAACCTCAGCTACGAGCGCGGCAATACGCTGATGTTTGGCTTCACCCTGCGGACCAACTTTAACGATCTGCGCCCCGCGCTGCGTGATAACCCGAAACCGGCCTGGCAACCGGCACCGGCAGGCGAGACGCTGGACTATACCTCGGCGGCAAACCAGCTCACCGCGCTTAAGTACAACGCAGGCTTCGATGCGCCGGAGATCCTTCAGCACGGCAATACCTTATACATGACCGGCGAACAGTATCGCTATCGCGATCCGCGCGAAGCGGTGGATCGCGCCAACCGTATTCTGATCAATAACCTGCCCGACGGGGTCGACACGATCGCTATCACCCAGCGGCGTGACCATCTGCCGCTGGTCACGACGCAAACCGATGTCACCAGCCTGCGCAAACAGCTGGCGGGACAGCCGCTCGGCCAGGAGGAGGCGCTCAGGCAGCAGCGCGTCGAGCCTGTGGATACCACAGCGTTCGGGCGCGGCTACCGTATTCGCGCCGATCGCTTCAGCTACAGCGTCAAACCGACGCTGGCGCAGTCGCTGGGCGGTCCGGAAGATTTCTATATGTTCCAGGTGGGGGTGATGGCCAGCGCCAGCTACTGGCTGACCGATCGTCTGCTGCTCGACGGCGGCGTGTTCGCCAACCTCTATAACAACTACGACAAGTTCAAATC
This sequence comes from Enterobacter sp. Res13-Sevr-PEC09-46, assembly GCF_015672585.1. Lineage (NCBI taxonomy): Bacteria > Pseudomonadati > Pseudomonadota > Gammaproteobacteria > Enterobacterales > Enterobacteriaceae > Enterobacter > Enterobacter sp. Res13-Sevr-PEC09-46. Next base: position 52,671 of record NZ_JADABR010000009.1, read on the forward strand.
CTCGCTGCTTCCCGCTGACTCCAGCCTGCCGCGCGTCAGAACCCATATTCGCGATTATGTCAGCAATGACGTCTACATCAACAACTTACAGGCCAACTATGTCGATGCGCTGGGGCACGGCTTCTATGCCCAGATTTATGGCGGCTACCTCGAAACCATGTACGGCGGTGTGGGAGCAGAGGCGCTCTGGCGCCCGCTTGATAGCGACTGGGCGCTGGGCGTGGATGCGAACTACGTCAAGCAGCGCGACTGGGACGACATGATGCGCTTCACCGACTACAGCGCGCCAACCGGATTTATCACCGCCTACTGGAACCCGGCGAAGCTCAACAGCGTGCTGATGAAGCTGAGCGTCGGGCAGTACCTGGCGAAGGATAAAGGCGCCACCCTCGACGTCGCGAAGCGATTCGACAGCGGCGTGACGGTAGGCGCCTGGGCGGCGCTGACCAACGTCTCGAAAGAGGATTATGGCGAAGGTGGCTTTAGCAAAGGCTTCTACATCTCGATCCCGCTTGATCTGATGACGATCGGCCCAAATCGCAACCGGGCGGTGGTCTCGTGGACGCCTCTCACCCGTGATGGCGGCCAGATGTTAGGCCGTAAATATCAGCTCTATGACATGACGTCAGAACGCGAAACCCCGGTAGGGCAGTAGTACCGGATGAAACAGGCATTACTTAACCAGATGATTTTCCTGAATGAAAAACGTTAAATTTTCCGTGCTTGCGTTGGCTATGATGGCGTTAAGCGGTTGTACTATCGTACCGGGCCAGGGACTTAGCACCCAGGGCAAAGATATTATCGATCTGCCTGACAGCAATTACGATCTGAATAAGATGGTCAACGTCTATCCGCTCACGCCGGGGCTGGTGGAGCAGTTGCTGCCTGGCAAAGTCGACTCCCGCGCGAATCCTGAACTGGATCGCCAGCTCCAGAACTACCAATATCGCATCGGCGTCGGCGACGTGCTGATGGTTACCGTCTGGGACCACCCGGAGCTGACCACCCCCGCAGGTCAGTACCGTAGCGCCAGCGATACGGGCAACTGGGTGAATGCCGATGGCACGATCTTCTACCCCTATATCGGCAAAATCCGCGTCGTCGGCAAAACGCTGGCCCAGGTGCGCGATGAGATCGCCGCCCGGCTGGACTCGGTGATTGAGAGCCCGCAGGTGGATGTCAGCGTCGCGGCGTTCCGCTCGCAAAAAGCCTACGTGACGGGCGAAGTGGCCAAGTCTGGCCAGCAGCCCATCACCAACATTCCGCTGACCATAATGGATGCGATCAATGCGGCAGGCGGCCTGACGTCGGAGGCGGACTGGCGCCACGTGGTGCTGACCCATAACGGCCAGGACACGCACATTTCGCTCTACGCGCTGATGCAGCGCGGCGATCTCACCCAGAATAAACTCCTCTATCCGGGCGATATTCTCTTCATTCCCCGTAATGACGACCTGAAAGTGTTTGTCATGGGCGAGGTGGGTAAACAGAGCACCCTGAAGATGGACCGTAGCGGCATGACGCTGGCGGAAGCGCTGGGTAATGCGCAGGGCGTAAATCAGGATATGGCCGACGCCACGGGGATCTTTGTGATTCGTCCGTTGCAGGGCAAGCAGAACGGCAAAATCGCCAACGTCTACCAGCTTAACGCCCGGGATGCCACCGCGATGGTGTTGAGCACCGAATTTCAGCTTGAGCCTTACGACATCGTCTATGTCACCACCGCGCCGCTGGTGCGCTGGAACCGCGTGATCTCTCAGCTTGTGCCGACCATTACCGGCGTACATGACCTGACTGAAACAGGGAGATATATCAGAACATGGCCAAACTAACGTTTAACGCCATCCTGGTGATCTGTACCGGCAATATCTGCCGCTCTCCCATTGGGGAACGGCTGCTGCGCCGGCTGCTTCCCGCCGCCCGGGTCGATTCAGCGGGAACGTGTGGCCTGGAAGGGCGCGCCGCCGATTCACAGGCGACAGAGATCGCCGCCGAACGCGGCACTCTGCTTGAGGGCCACGTGGCGCGCAGGCTCACCCCCGCCATGGTGCGCGACTACGATCTGATTCTGGCGATGGAGCTGGAACATATCGAGCAGGTCACGGCTATTGCACCGGAGGCGCGCGGCAAAATGATGCTCTTTGGTCACTGGACGGGCAGAAAAGAGATCCCGGACCCCTACCGTAAAAACCGGGACGCATTTGAATATGTTTATGGGCTGCTGGAGCAGGCCAGTCTGGAATGGGCGAAACGGCTCAGTTAATCACACGGGATAGTTACGTTTTATGTCAACAAATAACCTTCACGCCCATGATGCGTCTGCCGCGAATAACGAGATCGATCTTGTGCGCCTGTTGGGTGAGTTGCTCGACCACCGAAAATTTATTCTCATCCTTACCGCGCTGTTCACGCTGGCGGCACTGCTTTATGCGCTCTTTGCCACACCAGTTTATCAGGCCGATGCGCTGATACAGGTGGAACAGAAGCAGGGCAACGCGCTACTCAGTAACCTTAGCGAGTTCATCCCTGACTCCTCGCCAGAGTCGGCGCCGGAGCTTCAGCTTCTCCAGTCGCGCATGATCCTCGGTAAAACGATTGATGACCTGAACCTGCGCACGCAGGTAAGTGAAAACTATTTTCCCCTTGTCGGACGCGGCTGGGCGCGGCTCACCGGCCAACAGCCTGGCATCGTCGATATCCGTATGCTCAATCTTCCCCCTGTCGCGGGCCGGGCGCAAAAGCTGACGCTGACCGTCGGCGAGAAGGGCCACTATCAGCTGGAAGGCGATAACGTGACGTTACAGGGCGTAGTGGGACAGCCGCTGAGCGCGGCGAATATCGCCATTACCATTGCCGCTATCCAGGCGAAGCCGGGTACGCAATTTACGATTACACAGCTGAGCGAGCTGGAGGCCATTGACGCGCTACAGCTGCGTTTTTCCGTGAGCGAGCGCAGCAAGGACAGTGGGATGCTTGGCCTGACCATCACGGGGGAAGATCCCGATGAGATGGCGCGCGTGCTTAACTGCATCGCCGATAACTATTTACAACAGAACGTGGCTCGCCAGGCGGCGCAGGATGCGAAAAGCCTGCAATTTTTGAAGCAGCAGCTTCCGCAGGTGCGCAGCGAGCTGGACCAGGCCGAGGAGAAGCTCAACCGCTATCGCCAGCAAAATGACTCCGTTGACCTGAACCTGGAGGCAAAAGCGGTGCTGGAGCAGATTGTAAATGCGGACAATCAGCTCAATGAACTGACCTTCCGGGAAGCGGAAATTTCGCAGCTCTACAAAAAAGATCACCCCACCTACCGGGCGCTGATTGAGAAACGCCAGACGCTGGAGCAGGAAAAAAACCGCCTGAATAAACGGGTATCGTCCATGCCGTCAACCCAGCAGGAGGTGTTGCGCCTGAGCCGTGATGTGGAGTCGGGACGCGTTATCTACCAGCAGCTGCTTAACCGCGAACAGGAGCTGAGCATCGCCCGGTCAAGCGCAATTGGTAACGTCCGCATTATCGATCCGGCCGTGACCCGGCCGCAGCCAGTCAAGCCGAAAAAAGCGCTGGTCGTCGTTCTGGGGGTTCTCCTGGGTCTGTTCGTCTCTGTGGGCTGGATCCTGGCGCGCAGTATGCTGCGTATGGGCATTGAAACGCCGGAGCAGCTGGAGGAGCACGGGATTAACGTCTATGCCACCGTACCGCTGTCGGAATGGCTGGCTAAAAAGATGCGTTTGCGCAAAAAAGACTTTATGTCCCCAGGGCTGCGCCATAAGACCAAACATATCCCCTTCCTGGCGGCGGATAACCCGGTCGATCTCTCCGTGGAGGCGATTCGCGGCCTGCGCACCAGTCTGCATTTTGCGATGATGGAGTCAGCTAACAATATACTGATGATCTCTGGCGCCACGCCTGACAGCGGTAAAACCTTTGTCAGCAGTACCCTGGCGGCCGTCGTGGCGCAGGCGGGCCAGAAAGTGCTCTATATTGATGCGGATATGCGTCGCGGGTATGCCCATGATCTGTTTAAGCTCGACAATACCTGCGGCTTATCGGAGATGTTGTCCGGTAAGGCGGAGTATACCCAGGGCGTTCAGACCTTCGATAAAGGCGGGTTCGATACCATCGTGCGCGGGCAGATCCCCCCTAATCCGGCGGAGCTTCTGATGCATACGCGTTTCCAGCAGCTGCTGGACTGGGCGAATGAACGCTACGATCTGGTGATTATCGATACGCCACCGATCCTGGCGGTCACCGACGCGGCTGTTGTCGGCCGTCGCGCAGGCACCACGCTGCTGGTCGCCCGCTTCGGGATGAACAGCGTGAAGGAGATGCTGGTCTGTGTACAGCGTCTGGAGCAGAGTGGCGTCAATACCAAAGGGGTGATTCTCAACGGCGTCGTTAAGCGGGCAAGCAACGCTTACGGCTACGGCTATCATCACTACGGTTACAACTATTCGAGTAATTGATTATCCGGCGCCTGCCCGTTCTGACATTAATGCGCATTGTGTTTGTAATGAAAAACGGGCAGGCCCAGCTTAAGGCGCAATGCCAGCATACGCGCGGTGAAGCCAAACAGCAGGGTGGAGATAACCACCACATCGTGGCTGGTGACATAGTGCTGCAAGGCGACATAAAGCACTGCCGCGGCAAAGGAGATGCCGGCATACAGTTCCTTCTGGAAAACCAGCGGGATACGTTTGCAGAACATATCCCGCAGCACCCCGCCAAACACGCCCGTGATCACGGCAGCAATGGTGGCGATAACCGGGCCTTCACCCATATCGAGAGCGATTTGTGCGCCAATGATGGAAAAAACAATCAGCCCAAGCGCATCCAGCACCAGGAACACGCGGCGCAGATGAGGCATCACCGGGGCCACAATCGTGGTTAGCACGGCTGCCGTTGCCACGATAATGACGTACTCAGGGTTTTTGACCCAGCCGAGCGGATAATGGCCAAGCAGGATATCGCGCACGGACCCGCCGCCGAGCGCGGTGGCCGTGGCAATAATAATCACGCCGAAGGTGTCCATACGGCGACGTCCGGCAGCGAGCGCGCCGGTCATGGCTTCTGCGGTAATGCCAATAAGATAGAGAATGTGAAGCAGCATAAACCCTCCGGAATGAAGAGGAGGAGATTAGCGATTTGTGCGGAAGATCACGATTGAGATTTTCTAAGGCGAGGGGGTTTGCCCTACAGAAATTTATCAACGCATGCCTGGCGGGCTTGTGATAAGGCGGGAGGAAAAGAAAGTAAGGCTAAATAAGGATTAGAAAAAGTAATGGGTGGTGTGCGAGGCAACACCACCCTGAAAGGAATTACTCGATTGAATCTGAATGTAGATTAGCGAGTTTAGATATTGATTTTTAAGGTTTATTTATTATTGATTTCATTTTAAGTACACTCATAAGTACATGTTTTTAATTGATTAGAAGCTAGTACATCTATGAGACTATCTTGAAATCCCATATTTT
>NZ_JADABR010000010.1:0-170174 GCF_015672585.1 Enterobacter sp. Res13-Sevr-PEC09-46
CCAACTTTGATGATACCGCGCTCTACACGACCGGTAACAACGGTACCACGACCGGAGATGGAGAATACGTCTTCGATTGGCAGCAGGAATGGCTTGTCAATCGCACGCTCTGGTTCTGGGATGTAAGAATCCAGGTAGCCAGCCAGTTCGATGATTTTCTCTTCCCACTCTGCTTCGCCTTCCAGCGCTTTCAGCGCGGAACCACGAACGATTGGAGTGTCGTCGCCTGGGAAATCGTACTGAGACAGCAGTTCACGAACTTCCATCTCTACCAGTTCCAGCAGTTCTTCGTCATCAACCATGTCGCATTTGTTCAGGAACACGATGATGTAAGGAACGCCTACCTGACGACCCAGCAGGATGTGCTCACGAGTCTGAGGCATAGGGCCGTCAGTCGCAGCAACAACCAGGATCGCGCCGTCCATCTGCGCAGCACCGGTGATCATGTTTTTAACATAGTCGGCGTGGCCTGGGCAGTCTACGTGTGCGTAGTGGCGAGTCGGGGTGTCATACTCAACGTGAGAGGTGTTGATGGTGATACCACGAGCTTTTTCTTCTGGTGCGTTATCGATCTGGTCGAAAGCACGAGCAGCACCGCCGTAGGTTTTAGCCAGTACGGTAGTGATTGCAGCAGTCAGGGTAGTTTTACCATGGTCAACGTGGCCGATAGTACCAACGTTGACGTGCGGTTTTGTACGTTCAAATTTTTCTTTAGACACGGCTATATTCCTTACTATAGTGCTCTCCCCTTCGGAGAGAGCACGGGACTTAGGTTTTAATCCTGTGGATTACTTACCACGGGCTTCGATAACGGCCTGAGCAACGTTGTTCGGCGCATCATCATACTTCAGGAATTCCATAGTGTATGATGCACGACCTTTGGTCAGAGAACGCAGCTGAGTTGCATATCCGAACATTTCAGACAGCGGAACTTCAGCGTGGATCTTAACGCCAGTTACTTCGGATTCCTGACCACGCAGCATACCGCGACGACGGCTCAAGTCACCGATAACGTCACCGGTGTTCTCTTCAGGAGTTTCTACTTCAACCTTCATGATCGGCTCAAGCAGAACTGGTTTTGCTTTCTTAAAGCCTTCTTTAAAGGCAATAGACGCAGCCAGTTTAAACGCCAGTTCAGAGGAGTCAACGTCGTGGTAAGAACCGAAGTGCAGACGAACACCCATGTCTACAACCGGGTAACCAGCCAGAGGACCAGCTTTCAGCTGCTCCTGGATGCCTTTATCAACGGCAGGGATGTATTCGCCAGGAATTACACCACCTTTGATGTCGTTGATGAACTCGTAACCTTTAGGGTTAGAGCCCGGCTCCAGTGGGTACATGTCGATCACAACGTGACCGTACTGACCGCGACCACCAGACTGCTTAGCGTGTTTACCTTCAACATCGGTAACTTTCGCGCGAATCGCTTCGCGGTAAGCAACCTGAGGTTTACCCACGTTCGCTTCAACGTTGAATTCACGCTTCATACGGTCAACGATGATGTCCAGGTGCAGTTCACCCATACCAGCGATGATGGTCTGGTTAGATTCTTCATCAGTCCATACGCGGAATGATGGGTCTTCTTTCGCCAGACGGCCCAGAGCCAGACCCATTTTTTCCTGGTCAGCTTTGGTTTTTGGTTCAACTGCGATGGAGATTACCGGCTCAGGGAATTCCATACGCTCCAGAATGATCGGGTGATCCGGGTCACACAGGGTGTCACCAGTGGTCACGTCTTTCAGACCGATAGCAGCAGCGATGTCGCCCGCACGAACTTCTTTGATCTCTTCACGTTTGTTAGCGTGCATCTGTACGATACGGCCAAAACGTTCACGCGCCGCTTTCACGGAGTTCAGGATGGTGTCACCGGAGTTAACCACACCAGAGTAAACGCGGAAGAAGGTCAGGTTACCCACGAATGGGTCGGTAGCAATTTTGAACGCCAGTGCAGAGAACGGCTCGTCATCACTTGCGTGACGCTCAGCCGGAGTATCTTTACCGTCGTCCAGGATGCCGTTGATCGCAGGAACGTCAACCGGGGATGGCAGGTAGTCAACTACCGCATCCAGCATCGCCTGAACACCTTTGTTCTTGAACGCAGAACCACAGGTTACCAGGATGATTTCGTTGTTCAGAACGCGCTGACGCAGAGCAGATTTGATCTCTTGCTCAGACAGTTCTTCACCACCCAGGTATTTCTCCATCAGCTCTTCAGAAGCTTCTGCTGCGGATTCGATCAGGTTCTGGTGCCATTCGTCAGCCAGGTCCTGCATCTCTGCCGGGATATCTTCGTATTCGAAGGTAACGCCCGCATCTGCTTCGTTCCAGTTGATGGCTTTCATTTTCACCAGGTCGATAACGCCGGTGAAACCTTCTTCAGCACCAATTGCCAGCTGAAGCGGAACAGGGTTCGCGCCCAGACGGGTTTTGATCTGGCCAACAACTTTCAGGAAGTTAGCACCCATACGGTCCATTTTGTTAACGAACGCGATGCGTGGAACTTTATATTTGTTTGCCTGACGCCATACGGTTTCAGACTGTGGCTGAACACCACCAACTGCGCAATAAACCATTACCGCGCCGTCAAGAACACGCATGGAACGTTCTACTTCGATGGTGAAGTCAACGTGCCCTGGGGTGTCGATGATGTTTACGCGATGCGGTTCGTACTGCTTAGCCATACCTGACCAGAATGCAGTAGTCGCTGCGGAGGTGATAGTAATACCACGCTCCTGCTCCTGTTCCATCCAGTCCATGGTGGCTGCGCCGTCATGAACTTCACCGATTTTATGGTTTACACCGGTGTAGAACAGAATACGTTCGGTAGTAGTGGTTTTACCGGCGTCGATGTGCGCACTGATACCGATATTACGGTAGCGTGCGATGGGTGTTGTACGAGCCATTTGATTCCTCGTTTATATCTTTAGGCGTTCAGTTAAGTTACCCAGAGCGGGCGGCTTCTCTGAAGCGCCCGCCTGGTGACTACGACTCCGAAGGGATTACCAACGGTAGTGTGCGAACGCCTTGTTGGCTTCTGCCATACGGTGAACGTCTTCACGTTTCTTAACTGCGGTACCTTTGTTTTCCGCAGCATCAGAAAGTTCGTTCGCCAGACGCAGAGCCATGGATTTATCACCGCGTTTACGAGCAGCTTCAACGATCCAACGCATTGCCAGAGCATTACGACGAACCGGACGAACTTCAACTGGAACCTGATAAGTAGAACCACCAACGCGGCGAGACTTAACTTCTACAGTCGGGCGCACGTTGTCGAGAGCGACTTCGAAGGCTTCCAGTTCATTTTTACCAGAACGCTGAGCCAGGGTCTCCAGCGCGCTGTATACGATTGCTTCTGCGGTAGATTTTTTACCATCTACCATCAGGATATTTACAAATTTTGCCAGCAGTTCTGATCCGAATTTCGGATCTGGAAGAATTTTACGCTGACCAATGACGCGACGACGTGGCATGGGATTACTCCGTTGTTAATTCAGGATTGTCCAAAACTCTACGAGTTTAGTTTGACATTAAGATAAATCAGTTTGGCCTTACTTAACGGAGAACCATTAAGCCTTAGGACGCTTCACGCCGTACTTGGAGCGAGCCTGCTTACGGTCTTTAACACCTGAGCAGTCCAGCGCACCACGAACGGTGTGGTAACGAACACCCGGAAGGTCTTTAACACGACCGCCACGGATCAGGATCACGGAGTGCTCCTGAAGGTTGTGACCTTCACCACCGATGTAGGAAGTCACTTCGAAACCGTTAGTCAAACGCACACGGCATACTTTACGCAGTGCGGAGTTTGGTTTTTTAGGAGTGGTGGTATATACACGAGTACATACGCCACGTTTCTGCGGGCAGGCTTCCAGCGCAGGCACGTTGCTTTTTGCAACTTTGCGTGCACGTGGTTTGCGTACCAGCTGGTTAACTGTTGCCATTAAATAGCTCCTGGTTTTAGCTTTTGCTTCGTAAACACGTAATAAAACGACCTCATACAATATGAGGACGCGAAATTTTAGGGCTACGTCGAAAAGGTGTCAAGAAATATACAGCGATCTCAAATCACCAGTTCATTTGACTGGCGTGCGTCACAGTAAGATTGACGAAATCAGTATAGCCAACCACGTCAATTTTGGCTGAAATTTGACCAGAAAGACCCCGCGCATCCAGATCCTCTTTCAGCGCAGAGACTGTTATGGGGGCATTAGCGAGGATTTCAACAAAACGGCTGCCTTCAAGCGCCGCAAGCACGCCATCCTGAATCAGCAGCAGATCATCACCTTCGCGCAGCATGCTCAGTAACGTGTCGATATCGCATTGCCACGGTGAACGGCTCAGGGTATGGAGCATGACAGCCTCAGAAAGTCAGAACGGTATCGTAGTGAGAGAGTTGTTCGCGCAGCGCAGCAGATGTCAGGATCGTCACGTCCAGCACGAACGGTGTTTTCTCGTTTAACCCACGCGCGGCCAGCGAGTCGGCGCACACATAGAAGGTTTCAATGTCATAGAGCGGCAGAACTTTAAAGGTCGCAATGTAGTCGCGCGCAAGAATGGCCTGCGGTTGTTGGCCTGCCAGAAGCTGGAATACGCCATCGCCTAAAAAGAAGACGCCGATATCTTCGGTTAAAGCCGATGTCGCGAGCAATGCATCCAGCCCTTCCCGGCCTGAAGCGCTGCCATGCGGCGCAGAAGTAAAAACAAACGCTACGCGCTTCATCAAAATTGCACCACTCTGTCGCAGGTCAACGCCGCCTGTGCCAGGGCACCCAGTCCGCTGAGCGAAAAGCCCGGTTGCAGGTTAGCCCCCGCCAGACCAAGGCGTTCGGCTTCGGTCGCATCCGTCACGCCGCGACGCAGTGCCGCCGCGACGCAGATATGCAGGTCAACGCCCTGCGTTTCGTTTAATTTTTGCCAGGCGCGCACGAGGTCAAACTCATCGCTCGCCGGAGACGTAAACTGGTTCGCGTTATATACGCCTTCGCGATAAAAGAAGACGCTTGCCAGTTCATGACCGGCATCAAGCAGCGCATGGGCAAACTGTAGCGCGCTGCTGGCCTGCTGGGTACCGTACGCCGGGCCCGTCACCATTAACGCAAAACGCATTACTTGTCTTGTCCCAGGAAGTCGCCGCTTTTGAACTGGCGAATATAGAGGTAAACCGTGTGTTTGGAGATATTCAGGCGATCGGCCACCTGGTTGATGGCATCTTTGATATCAAAAATCCCTTTCTCATAGAGGTTCAGGACGATCTGACGATTCTTGGCGTTGTTGGATACGTTGCGATCGGCATTCACCTCTTCAATGGTGAACTCCAGCGTCTGGGTCACGAGATCCTCAACCGAAGAAGCAAAGTTCACCGATGAGCCCACGTCCGGCGTTTCTGGCGGGATGAAGGTGCTCATGATTTGCGAGAATGGCACATCAAGGTTCATGTTGATGCACAGCAAACCGATTACCCGGTGTTCGCGATTTCGAATCGCGATCGTTTCTGATTTCATCAGCACGCCACTTTTGGCGCGGGTGAAATAGCATTTTGAGACGCTGCTGTCCGCGCCGGTCATGTCATGCAACATACGCAATGCAAGGTCGGTTATTGGCGAACCAATTTTACGGCCAGTGTGCTCACCATTCGCAATGCGGATAGCGGAACACTTAAGATCTTGCAGGGAATGCAATACGATTTCGCAGTGGGAACCAATGAGCATCGCTAACCCGTCCACTACCGCTTCGTAGGATTTCAGAATATCGAAGTCGGTCTGGTCAAATGGACGTTGATCCAGCAAATCAAGTTCACTGGTTTCGTTGGTTAAAAGCGACCTGGACATGAAAAAAACACTCCTTTTCAGGAGCCTGTCGTTAGGTTTTCAGGGCAGGCTCATTATCTACACGGACAACTAAATTAATACAGCGTGTATAACGCTTTCCAGTGTTAATTATATCTGCCCCGCAATAAAAAAACCGCCGCCTGTAAAGGCGGCGGTTTTTTTCAGGATTACTTCTTAGCTGCTGCGGCTTTGTCGTCAGCCGGTGCGTCTGTTTTCGCATCCGCTTTCGGCGCCGGTTTGATGTCCAGCAGTTCTACATCAAATACCAGCGTGGAGTTAGCCGGGATACCCGGAACGCCGGTTTTGCCGTAAGCCAGATCCGGTGGGATGACCAGCTTGATTTTACCGCCTTTCTTGATGTTCTTCAGGCCTTCGGTCCAGCCCGGGATCACACCATCCAGACGGAAGGAGAGAGGCTCACCACGGGTATAAGAGTTATCGAACTCTTTACCGTCGATCAGCGTACCTTTGTAGTTCACCACAACGGTGTCGCTGTCTTTAGGCGCGTCGCCGGTACCTTCTTTCTCAACTTTATAGATCAGGCCAGTAGAAGAGGTTTTAACGCCTTTCTCTTTAGCGAACTTGTCGCGGTAGGCTTTGCCTTTCGCTTCGTTATCTTTAGCGTCTGCTTCCATCTTGGTCTGAGCGGCGCCTTTCACGCGCGCTTCAAACGCTTGCAGAGTCTGCTCGATTTCCTGGTCAGACAGTTTGCTCTTGTCTGCGAACGCATCCTGAACCCCTGCGATCAGCTGGTTTTTGTCCAGTTTGATGCCCAGTTTCTCTTGTTCTTTCAGAGAGTTTTCCATGTAACGACCCAGAGACGCGCCAAGTGCGTAGGCGGATTTCTGGTCGTCATTTTTGAATGCCGCTTTGCTGTCTGTAGTCGCAGCAGGCTTCGCAGCAGTATCAGCAGCGAAAGACAGCGGCGCATTGAGCGCTACAGCCATAGTGGTCGCCAGCAGCGTAACTTTAAACAGTGATTTCATCCATATCTCCAGGACCTGAGGTCTCTCACCCCAGTGTTAAACGTAAATGAGTGACGTACTATAAAACGTTGTGGAAGAAATCTACAGACAGACTCCCCCGAATGTCGCTTCTTTTCAGACTATTTTTGTTTAAATAAGTTTCTTGTCAGGGAGATGGATACTGTACTTAGGGAAAAAGTCAGCTAAACTTCGCCGCCGCTGGTCCATTATGGCGAATGAGAGATAAACGAGGTGAATGATGAAGGATACAACGATCGAAGCGAGACTGGCTGAGCTGGAAAGCCGCCTGGCTTTTCAGGACATCACCATCGAAGAACTGAACCAGACCGTGACGGCCCATGAGCTTGAAATGGCAAAACTGCGCGATCACATGCGCCTGCTGACGGAAAAGCTGAAGGCCACGCAGCCGTCAAACATTGCCTCTCAGTCAGAAGAGACGCCACCACCTCATTATTGAGGCGTAAAAAAAGCGGGATTATCCCGCTTTTTTATTTTCCGGAGTACGGAATCAGTGGCAACCGCAGCCGCCGTTACCACAACCACCTTTACCGTGGCCGTGGTCATGACCATGGTCGTGGCCGTGACCACCGCAGCAGCCGTCGTGGCCGTGATCGTGGTCATGGTCGTGACCGTGCGCACCGTGAACGTGGCCATGAGCCAGCTCTTCTTCGGTCGCTTCACGGATCGCAACAACTTCTACGTTGAACTTCAGGTTCTGACCCGCCAGCATGTGGTTGCCGTCAACCACAACGTGGTCGTCTTCAACTTCAGTGATTTCAACCGGAACCGGCCCCTGGTCAGTTTCCGCCAGGAAGCGCATACCAACCTGCAACTCGTCAACGCCCATGAATACGTCTTTAGGAACGCGCTGAACCAGGTTGTCGTCATACTGACCGTAAGCGTCGTTCGCGCCTACAGCAACGTCGAATTTGTCGCCAACTTCATGGCCTTCCAGCGCCGTTTCCAGGCCGGAAATCAGGGAACCGTGACCATGCAGGTAGTCCAGCGGCGCACTCACCGGAGACTCATCAACCAACACACCGTCTTCTGTACGTACCTGATAGGCCAGGCTGACCACCAGGTCTTTTGCTACTTTCATGATATCTCCTGAGCGTGGGAAAATTGCTGGCGCAGATTGTAGCGGAAATCTGCACCCGTGTACCCTTAAGCTTAAAAAAACTCAGAGCATATCGCTAGTCTGGATGAAAAATGCCGATCACTTGCTCTTCTTTGCGAACGTGATCGCGGGCTTCTTTGTCGGCCTCACGCATCTGGTGACCGCACTTAACACATTCAACGATATCGATATTATTTTCACGCCACATGGCCAGCGTATCTTGCGCCTGGCAGGATGGGCATTTTGCGCCCGCGATAAAGCGTTTACGTACAGCCATCTTTCGTTACCCTTTATTCAAATTCATCCCAGCCGTCGAGCTGGCGTCGTTCCTGTTGCATCTCACGCTGGAAGATCTCCTCCAGTTCGCGACGCGCTTCCCGCACGCGGGAGATCTGCGCCGTGTCGCTGTGCACGGGCATCAGTTCACGCAGCATTCGCATATCCAGCCGGCGGAAATGCATCTGGGCGCGTTGCGCCTGATGAGGATGCATACCCAGCGAAACCAGCGCCTTGCGTCCCAGCTCCAGCGCGCTGGAGAAGGTTTCGCGGGAGAAGTGTTTCACACCCGCCTGCAAAAGTTCGTGAGCCTCAACACGTCCGCGCGCACGCGCCAGAATATGCAGATGCGGGAAATGCTGCTGACACAGCTCCACCAGCTTCATTGTGTCTTCCGGATCGTTGCAGGTGATGACGATGGACTCCGCAGCCTCTGCCCCCGCCGAGCGCAACAGCTCAAGCTGCGTCGCATCGCCGTAGTACACCTTATAACCATATTTGCGCATCAGGTTGACGGCGCTAATATCGCGCTCCAGCACCGTAATACGCATTTTGTTCGCCATCAACAGGCGACCAATCACCTGTCCGAAGCGGCCAAAGCCCACGACGATCACCTGCGGTTTATCATCTTCCACCCACGGCGCTTCGTCTTCATCGTCCGCAGGATTCAGGCGGTGCGACAGCAGTTTGTCCACCAGCTTCATCAGCAGCGGCGTGGTCATCATCGACAGCGTGACCGTCACCAGCAGCAGCGCCATCTGGTCATCTTTGAACAGCTTCTGAGACGACGCCGTGGAAAACAGCACGAACGCAAATTCTCCCCCCTGGCTTAACACGCTGGAAAACTGCATTCTTTCCGAGCTGCGCAGCCCGTAAATCCTCGCGAGGAGATACAGCACCAGCGTTTTGACCGCCACCAGCACGGCGACACTCGCAATAACCCACAGCAGATGGGTATAGAGCACGCCAAGATTAAGCGCCATACCTACCGAGATAAAGAACAGCCCTAACAGCAGCCCCTTAAACGGATCGATGGCGGTCTCCAGCTCGTGGCGGTACTCGCTTTCCGCAAGCAGCACCCCGGCGATAAACGTCCCGAGCGCCATCGACAGCCCCAGCGCATCCATAAACAGCGCTGAGCCAAGCACCAGCAGCAGCGTTGCGGCGGTGAATACCTCGCGCACGCCGGATGCCGCAATAAACCGGAACACCGGACGCAGTAAAAACCGTCCGCCGATCAGCATCCCCGCGAAGGCCAGCACCTTCATGGAGATCTTCATCCAGTCGAAATGATCGTCTCCGGATCCCGCCAGCAGCGGCACCAGCGCCAGCGCCGGGATCACCGCTAAATCCTGGAACAGCAGCACCGAAAAACCCAGTTGCCCCGCCTCGTTGCGGTTCATCCCTTTGTCGCGCATCAGCTGAAGCGCCATCGCCGTCGACGACATCGCAAGACCGATCCCGCCAATCACCGCGGCCTGCCAGGAAAACTGCGTCAACATCAGCAGTCCCGCGAGAATGGCCGCGCTGAGTAACACCTGCGCCGCCCCGACGCCAAAAATAGATTGCCGCAGTTGCCACAGCTTGGCGGGGTTCAGCTCCAGCCCGATGATAAACATCAGGAAGACCACGCCCAGCTCGGAGAAGTGGAGAATTTCATCCACATCGCTGATAAACCCAAGCCCCCAGGGGCCAATGGCGATCCCCGCCAGCAAATAGCCCAGCACCGCGCCAATGCCGAGACGCGCGGCAAGCGGGACCGCGACGACGGCGGCAAACAAAAACAGCACCCCGGCAAGGAGTAAATTCGAACCGTCCATTAGCGTCCTCCCGCCGGAATCGGTGACGCCAGCCATTCGCCATAGGCCCTGGCATGGCTCGCCAGTGCTTTCGGATCCTGCCGCCGTGCCCAGTAGATAATAATCGGGCTCATCCAGTGCATACGGCACATCGCCGCCGTCAGCTCAAACGGCCGCAGAATGTCGCTCATGGGGTAACGGTTCAGCCCGTCGTGACGGTAAGCGCTTTCCGGCTCACCGGTGGTAATGACACTCCGCCAGTACTTTCCCGCCAGCTGGTTGCCCCCCACCCCGCTGGAGAAGCCCCGGCTCAGCACGCGGTCCAGCCACTCTTTGAGCAGCGCCGGACAGCTGTAGGTATAAAGCGGATGCTGGAACACAATCACGTCGTGCTGACGCAGCAGTTCCTGCTCGTAAGGAATATCGATAAAAAAATCAGGATAGTGCGCGTAGAGATCGTGCACCGTTACGTTACTGAGCTGTGTGGCCGGCTTAAGCAGCACCCGGTTCGCCACCGAGTCCTGTGATTCCGGATGGGCATACAGCAGCAGCACTTTCGCTGTCTGAGACATCACTCCCCTCCCGGTTCTGTTTTTGTGTATTGTTGTCGTTTTGGGCTACCATGGCGGCCCGGTGGGGAAAATGGCCCACACCTTACATTATCATAATGACAAATTAACATAGTCGGAACATACGGCGCTTCTATGATTGTTTTCTCCTCGTTACAAATTCGTCGCGGCGTGCGCGTCCTGCTGGATAACGCGACTGCTACCATCAACCCGGGCCAGAAAGTGGGGCTGGTCGGCAAAAACGGCTGCGGTAAATCCACCCTGCTGGCGCTGCTGAAAAACGAGATAAGCGCGGATGGCGGTAACTTTACCTTCCCGGGCAACTGGCAGCTCGCCTGGGTGAACCAGGAGACGCCCGCGCTGAGCGAACCCGCGCTCGACTATGTTATCGACGGCGATCGTGAATACCGTAAGCTCGAAGCGGAGCTCAACGCCGCCAACGAACGTAACGACGGCCACGCCATCGCCACCGTCCACGGCAAGCTGGACGCCATCGATGCCTGGACCATTCGCTCCCGTGCCTCCAGCCTGCTGCACGGTCTGGGTTTCAGCAACGAACAGCTTGAACGCCCGGTGAGCGATTTCTCGGGCGGCTGGCGCATGCGCCTTAACCTGGCCCAGGCGCTGATCTGCCGCTCCGACCTTTTGCTGCTCGATGAACCAACCAACCACCTCGATCTTGATGCGGTTATTTGGCTGGAGAAGTGGCTCAAGAGCTATCAGGGCACTCTGATTCTGATCTCTCACGACCGCGACTTCCTCGATCCGGTAGTGGATAAAATCATTCATATCGAACAGCAAAGCATGTTCGAATACACCGGCAACTACAGCTCTTTCGAGCGCCAGCGCGCGACGCGCCTTGCCCAGCAGCAGGCGATGTATGAAAGCCAGCAGCAGCGCGTGGCGCACCTGCAAAGCTTTGTGGATCGCTTCAAGGCCAAGGCGTCAAAAGCCAAGCAGGCGCAGAGCCGCATCAAGATGCTGGAACGCATGGAGATGATCGCCCCGGCGCACGTGGATAACCCGTTCCACTTCAGCTTCCGCGAGCCTGAAAGCCTGCCTAACCCGCTGCTGAAGATGGAGAAGGTCAGCGCGGGCTATGGCGATCGCATTATCCTGGACTCTATCAAGCTCAACCTGGTGCCGGGTTCACGCATTGGTCTGCTGGGACGTAACGGCGCCGGTAAATCGACGCTGATCAAGCTGCTGGCGGGCGAGCTTAACCCGGTCAGCGGCGAAATCGGCCTGGCGAAAGGCATCAAGCTTGGTTACTTCGCCCAGCATCAGCTGGAATTTTTACGCGCGGATGAATCGCCGATCCAGCACCTGGCGCGCCTGGCGCCGCAGGAGATGGAGCAGAAACTGCGCGACTACCTCGGCGGCTTTGGCTTCCAGGGCGATAAGGTGACTGAAAACACCGAGCGCTTCTCCGGGGGCGAAAAAGCCCGTCTGGTGCTGGCGCTGATCGTCTGGCAGCGCCCGAACCTGCTGCTGCTTGATGAACCGACCAACCACCTCGATCTCGACATGCGCCAGGCGCTGACCGAAGCGCTGATAGAGTTCGAAGGGGCGCTGGTTGTCGTATCGCACGACCGCCACCTGATCCGCTCCACCACCGACGATCTCTACCTGGTGCACGGCGGCAAAGTGGAGCCGTTCGACGGCGATCTGGAAGACTACCAGCAGTGGCTGACGGACGTGCAGAAGCAGGAAAACCAGCCGGAAGAGTCAGCGAAAGACAACGCCAACAGCGCCCAGGCGCGTAAAGACCAGAAGCGCCGTGAAGCGGAACTGCGCACCCAGACGCAGCCGCTGCGTAAAGAGATTGCCCGTCTCGAAAAAGAGATGGAAAAGCTCAACGCCACGCTTGCTGCCGTCGAAGAGAAGCTGGGCGACAGCGAACTGTACGATCAGAGCCGCAAAGCGGAGCTGACGGACTGTCTGCAAACTCAGGCGAAAGCCAAATCCAGCCTCGAAGAGTGCGAAATGGCATGGCTGGACGCGCAGGAACAGCTGGAAGCGATGCTGCAAGCCGACTAACACGCCGGGAGGGTTATGGGCTTCGATACCACGAGCGAGATTACATTCCGTAAGCTCAGCATCTTCATGACGTTCATGGAGAAGGGCAATATCGCACGTACCGCCGAAACGCTCGGCCTGAGCGGTGTCAGCGTGCACCGCGCGCTGCATACCCTCGAAGAGAACGTCCGCTGCCCGCTCTTTGCTCACAAAGGGCGCAACCTGATAGCCCTGCCTTCCGCCTGGACGCTGCTGGAATATTGCCAGGAGGTGATGCAGGTGATGGAGCGCGGGCTGGAAGAATCCCGCAAAATTGCCGGAATCGGCCAGGGGCGGCTGCGCGTGGGCACGCTCTACTCCCTGACGCTGGAAACCGTGCCGCGCCTGATTATGGGCATGAAGCTGCGCCGTCCGGATCTGGAGATGGATCTGACGATGGGCTCCAACGACACCCTGCTGCACATGCTGGATGAAGGCTCGCTGGACGCGATTCTTATCTCCATCTCCGAAAGCGATATCGATCGCAACAGCCTTGAGGTTCTGCCGCTGTTCCATGACGATATCTTCCTTGCCGCACCGGCTTCCGCCACGCTAAATACCCACGGGCCAGCGGATCTCCGCGATTATAAAGATCAGAAATTTGTCGCGCTTGCAGAAGGCTTTGCGACCTACGCCGGGTTCCAGGAAGCGTTCCATATCGCCGGGTTTGAACCAGAGATTGTTACCCGGGTGAACGACATTTTCTCAATGCTCAGCCTGGTGCAGGCGGGCGTCGGCTTTACGCTGATGCCGGGAAGGATGAAGAAGGTCTACGAGAATTCCGTGCAACTGTTGAAGCTGGCGGAGCCGTACCAGATGCAGCAGCTGATCGCGATTGTCTTTGCCCGCAACCGCGAGCAGGATCCGAGCCTGCGCGCGCTGGCCGCCGAAGGGCGGATGTATGCCAGAAGTTTGCAGGATAGTGCCTGATGTTATTGCCCGGTGGCGCTACGCTTACCGGGCCTACAATCCGGGAGTAGGCCCGGTAAGGCGCAGCCGCCACCGGGCAAAAAGTCACCGCTGAAGCCGACCCGCCAGATGAACCGCCACGTCCACCCCGCTGCGCTCCAGCGAAATGGATTCGCCTTCCCACGCCGCCTGCCGCGTCAGACAGGTCAGGATGCCCCCTGGCGGCATCTCAATCGCCAGCCGCGCTTCACGCTCGTTAGCAGAAATCACCGCCTCCTGCCAGCGCACGGTTCGCGCCATATTCATCGCCAGATCGTCGGCAATTTTCTCCGGCTGCCAGAGCACGCGTCCGGTACTGCCGCTCAGGTACGCACAGCGCGGACGTGAAAGCGTGACCGAATTAAATGCTGCCACCAGCTTCTGCGCCGGTTCCGCCAGCAGTTCACAGTGCGACGGTACGCTCACCGCCAGCCGCTTAGCCTTGCTCGCGCCTTTTGCCAGGGCGCGCTCCGCCACCTGCGCCATGCCGTCATCGGCTCCGGCAATCACGATCTGCGTTTCGGCGTTCAGGTTAGCAATATAGGTTCCTGTCCCCTGAATCAGGTTTTCCACCTGCGGCAGGGTCAACCCCATAATTGCCGTCAGGCCGTAGCCGTGAGGATACGCCTGCTCCATCAGATCGCCGCGCAACGCCACCAGCTTCAGCGCGTCCGTAAAGTCCAGCGCGCCGGCGATAACCGCCGCAGGATAAGCGCCAATGGACAGCCCGCTGACGATATCCGGCGACACGCCGCGACGTTCCAGCTCGCGCGCCCACGCCACGCCGGCAATCAACAGCGAAAGCTGAACCGCACGGGTGTGGGTTAACGAGCATGCGCTGTCCAGGGTATCGACTTCCGCCCCCAGCACAGCACGGGCCTGCTCCAGCTCCGTTCCCGGCAGGTTTTGCAGCATACCTTCATGCTGTGTGCCCTGCCCCGGAAAGGTAAACAGTATTTTCATTACTCCTCCCTGTGCCATGGATCCGCCACCAGGCGCGGTCCACATTGCGTTTTTAGCAGCGTTTTGCCGTCGCGTAACCATTCCGCCAGCGCGAATCCGCCCTCGGGCGTGTCCACCTGCGTATCCGCCCGGCACAACGCACGGCTGAGCTGAGCCTGCCAGCCAGTAAACGCCTCAGGGGAAACGGCACGCGGGGCGCGGATGAGCAGATCGAGATCGCTGTCGGCGTGGATCACCGGAATGCCGGTCGCCAGCGCGTACCCCGTACTGCCGGTTATCCCCCACGTCCACGTCCACGACTGCTGCGCAAGCTGAAGCGCCACCTGAACCGGCGGCTGAGTGATAAACGGCGAACGCAGCAGATCGGCGGCAACGCTCAAATCTTCGGGCGACACCACGCGCAACACGTTCTCAGGCTTCACCCATCCGGCCGCCCGCTGGTCGCGGCGCAATCCGCGCACGCCAACGGGAATACGGCCTTCATTATCAACATCACGCCGCACCACTACCGGTAGTCCGGCATGCCAGGCCGCGTCCACCCAGGATTCGGTAATCCCTTCCAGGGCGTCGCGCGCGGTAAGCCAGATGAGGTCGTGTGGGCGTAATGTTGTGGTCATGATTACATTCCTGAAGTCAGCGAGATAAACAGCGGCAGCGACAGGATACACAGTACGGAGCTCAACAGCAGCACGGCTTCAGCATCCGGCGACTGCACGCCAAAGCGGTTACCGAACACCACGCCAAAGAAGCCCGCGGACAGCGCAATCATCAGGATGGCGGTGATCGCCACAGAACCGTGCAGACCGAAGATTAAAACGATACCCCAGGCAATCGCTGGCTGGATCAGCAGCTTGGCGATAGTGGAAGTGATCACCATGGTGTTGATCTGAAGTTTACGCGCGGAGAGGATCACCCCGGTCAGGAACAACGCCGCAGCGGTCGCAGACAGTCCCAGCGGTTTAATCGCCGCCAGTACCAGCTCCGGCATTTTGATGCCGATAGCGGACAGGATCACACCCAGCAGCGGGCCCATCACGATCGGTTTTTTAATGGAACGCCACATCAGCACCGGCAGCATGGAAAGCGTTGAACCCGAGTTATTGCCTTCGGCGCGGGCTTTCTCACGCTCCAGAATCAGCAGGCAGAACGGGGTCATCAACACTGAACCACAGGCGATGGAGACCGCAACGGACAGTGAGGTTGAAGGGCCTTCGCCCAGCACGCTGCCCAGAATCGGCAGGCCAAGCGCCGCGTAGTTTGGCAGGGCGACGGTAAGCGTCAGCACGGCCGCATCCTGCGGGGATTTTTTAAACACTTTCGTCGCGAGGAAGTAGATGACCGCATAGGTGATCCACATCGCCAGGGTGAGCACCAGGATCAGCGGCGACTGCGCCACGATGCCGGTCCACGGGGTTTGCACGGTGGCGCTGAACAGCGCAGCCGGGAGTGCAAAATCCATCACGAAGATATTCAGCAGGGAAACATTTTTGTTATCGACCATCTTTGCCTTACCGGCCCAGAATCCCAGCAGCATGATGACGAAAATCGGTGCAAGAGCATGAACAATTACGTAAGTCATAAATCACCTGTAGTAAAAAAGTTTAAGCACTGGCGCGATGTTTATTATTTTCAGGATGCAGGTTCCCGCGTGGACGCAACGGGCGCGCCCACGGGGTGATGCATCTGGCAGGTCTCTTTTTACTTACCAGCTGGCTCGCATACGTTCACGTACGAGCGCCGAGCTGCGGCGGTTGTCAGCACCCAGACGGTTTTTCAACGTGGTGTCCTGACGAGCGTCGCTGATGGCCTGTTGCAGGGTGGTTTTCACCCGCGTCAGATCGCTTTCGGTAGGGGCATCCGGATTGCTGATATCCAGCAGGTCGGAAAGCAGCCCCAGCGTGGCGTAGTTGCTGATGTCATACGCCATTGGCGGAATGGTTGCAGCCAGTTTTTCCAGCGCCTCAACGGTACGCAGCGTAATGCGCGCCGCAGACTCTTTGCCCATGGCATGGATCAGCACGCCTTTATCGTTGAAGGCAATCAGACGGTTAGCCTGGTAGCCGTGCGCCAGAAACGCGCCGGACATGGCCTTACCGACGATAAGACCAATCACCGGATGACCCGCCAGCCGCGCATTAGCGTAGGCGGCAGCGGCGCCGGCCAGCGCCTGGTGGATACCAAACGCCTCTTCGCGACGGCCATAGGCCTGGCTTGGGACGTCGATTACCGCCACAATCGGGCGCTTCACGGCTTTATCTGCGTCGGCGGCGACGGTTTCGCTGACCACTTTTGCCAGCGTCCATCCTTCCAGCAGGCCGACTTCACCCTGCGCCGCGCGCGGGAAGTGGTTGTTGGCGTCCGGCACCACGGCGACAAAACGCACCGTTTCACCGTTTAGCTCGCCGTCTGCGGCCTGCACGGACGGGCATAACCCCTCCAGACGTTTCGCGTTCGGGGCCAGGGTTTCCAGCCAGAGTTCGCCACGGCTAATTGAGTTAGTCATCATTTCACCTCCCGGGCAAAAAGCGCTTTAATCTGTTCGGCATCGGCCTGTTTGCGGGTGTCGAAATTCGTCAGACGGTTCAGGTAATCGTCGTAGTTATCGGTGCGATGTTTCGCCGGTACGCCTTTGGCGATGGCGTCGTTCATCGCGGCTTTCACCGCGTTCACGCCGTCGCCCACCAGCGCGTCCACCAGCCCGCTTTCAAAGCGTACTTCGCCGCCGGTCATGCTCCAGATAAACGGACGGTCGCGGGAGTCATACTCTTCAATGCCCGCTTCCTGCTCGATAACCTGCGGACCGTTGAGGCCGAGCCGCGCTTCGCGGGTCACAATCAGGTAGCTGCACAGCGCCGCGGCGATAGACATCCCACCGAAGCAGCCCACGGTCCCGGCGACAATCCCGACGACCGGGGTATAGCGACGCAGGTCAACGATCGCGGCGTGGATATCGGCAATCGCCGCCAGGCCGAGGTTGGCTTCCTGCAATCGTACGCCGCCGGTTTCGAGGCACAGTACCGCCTGAGTCGGAATGCCGTTGCGGTTATCTTCCGCCGCCAGCTCCAGCGCCGCCGCCATTTTGGCGCCGGACACTTCACCCATGCTGCCGCCCTGGAAGGTGCCTTCAATCGCTACCACCACCGCAGGCTGACCGTTGATGGTCCCTTTCGCGACCACCATGCCGTCATCGGCCTGAGGAACAATCCCCTGTGGCCCAAGCCACGGAGAGATAATGCCTTCAAACGGATCCAGCAGTTCGCGGTAGCTGCCGTCGTCGAGCAGCGCCTGCGCACGCTGGCGCGCTTTTAATTCGATAAAGCTGCTGTCATCACGCATGGTTCACCCCTTCAAAAACCTGTTCGATACGAATGCGTGCCACGCCCGGCGTCGCGCCGAAGTCGTGGATGGTCAGCTTACCTGCGGGCAGGCTGCTGACGGTTTGCAGGCGGTTGAACAATGCCTCCCAGCGCCCGCGGCTGTTGTCGACGGAGGTGGTGATATCAATGGTTAAGGTCTGGCCCGGTTCGGCGGTGAAAAGCGCCTCCATATCCCCGGAACCGACTACCCCTGCCAGCGCCCTGCCGCTTACTTCGCGGCTGGCGGGCACGGTCAATGTGATTTTTTCCATAACATCCTCTTAATGCTTTGAATAGGGCGTTTCGGCGCGGTCAAGAAACAGCGTGGCGGCAAGCAGGTCTGCGGCTCCGCCCGGCGAGGCGTTAAGCGCCAGCATCTGACGGTCTAGCCGCGCCAGCGCCTGCTGCCCGGCGAGGGTTGCGCATCCTCCGGCGTTCAGCACCGCACGGGCGCCGTTCTGCATGGCGTCCAGCCCCTCCATGCCGGCGCGCGACAGCACGCAGGTGTCGGTGAGCGAGGTCATGATCGCCATCAGCGCGTCGAGTCTGGCCTGCGTTTCGCTGCTGCCGTTGAGACGGCTGAGGCGAAGCTGCGGCAGCGCGCGCTGCATGATGTGCGGAAACGCCTGCTGAGCCTCTTCACGCGCGCCCGGCACGCGGTAGCGGTGCGTGACGCGTAACCCCTTGCTAAACACTTTCGGCGCCGCGTCATCCGGCAGCTTCGCCAGCTGAGCGGCGGTGTTCGCGACGGTTTGCGCCCGGGCATCGCCGCCCAGCATCGCCACCGCGCTCACCAGCAATCCCAGCGCCCAGATCGCGCCACGGTGCGTGTTCACGCCGTCGGTAGCGGCCATCATCTGCCGTTCGCCTTTGCGACCCAGGCGGCCAACGGTTTGCCGGAGGGCAATATCCGCCGGACGCTGCCAGCTCTGCTGCGCCAGCGCCTGAAACGTGGGGGTCAGGCTGTGAGCGGAGCGCTCCATCAGCGCAAGCGATAAATCGTGGTGCGCGCCGTTCCCCCGGCTGTCCACCAGACCGGGCTTCGGGCTTAAACGTGCTTCGTCAATCAGACACTGCGTGGCGGTTCGCGCCAGCCATTCGGCACCGCCTTCAACCTGGATCTGGGGCAGAAGTTTCATTACCAGCTCCGGAATTTCGCAGGTGGGTTGTAAAGACCGCCGGACCATTCCACCAGGTCCGCGACGCTACCGGCCGCCAGCAGCGAACGGGTGGCATCGGTGCGGCGAATGCCCATATCTTCCGGATACACAACCTTGCCGCTCTGGCGCAGTTCCGCCACGCGTTTGGCGTCAACGCCCAGTCCGATATCGGTGATACCCGCCACGGCGGCGACCATGGCGCGACGCTCTTCAAGATCTTTCGCCCGGTAGAGGTAAGCAATCCCCTCTTCCGTCAGCACGTGGGTGACGTCATCACCGTAAATCATGACCGGCGCCAGCGGCATACCGGAGGCTTTCGCGACGTCAACGGCGTCGAGTTTTTCCACGAAGGTTGGCTTCACGCCCGCCTGGAAGGTTTCCACCATCTGCACAACCAGCTTTTTACCGCGCTGCATCGGGTCAGGCTCGGTGATCATGTTCAGCCAGGCCGGTGTGGCGTGGCGACGACCGTGCGGATCGTGGCCCATGTTTGGCGCGCCGCCGAAGCCGGAAAGACGGCCGCGGGTCACGGTTGAGGAGTTAGCGTAACCATCAACCTGTAGCGTGGAGCCGATAAACATATCGACCGCGTACTGACCAGCCAGCTGGCAGAAGGCGCGGTTAGAACGCATGGAGCCATCGGCACCGGTAAAGAACACGTCAGGGCGGGCGCGGATGTACTCTTCCATTCCCAGCTCGCCGCCGAAGCAGTGGACGCTCTCCACCCAGCCGCTTTCGATGGCCGGGATCAGCGTTGGATGCGGGTTCAGGGTCCAGTGTTTACAGATTTTGCCTTTGAGTCCGAGCTGTTCGCCGTAGGTTGGCAGCAGCAGCTCGATCGCTGCGGTGTTAAAGCCAATCCCGTGGTTCAGGGACTGCACCTGGTGTTCAGCGTAGATGCCTTTAATCGCCATCATCGCCATCAGGATATGTTCCTGTTTGATCAGGCGCGGGTCACGGGTGAAGAGCGGTTCGATAAAGAACGGCTTATCGGCAACCACCACAAAATCAATCCACGAGCCCGGAATATCCACACGCGGCAGGTCGCACTCGTCGTCCACCAGCTCGTTCACCTGCGCGATGACGATGCCGTCATGGAACGCGGCGGCTTCCACCAGCGCCGGAGTATCTTCGGTACTCGCCCCGGTATAGAGGTTGCCTTTGCGGTCCGCTTTAAAACCGGCAATCAGCGCCACGTTTGGCGAAAGGTCGACGTATAAACGTGAGTAGAGTTCGATGTAGGTGTGAATCGCCCCGATTTCGAGCTGACCATCCTCCAGCAGCTGCGAAATGCGCAGGCTTTGCGTACCGGAGAAGGAGAAGTCCAGCTTGCGGGCGATGCCTTTCTCAAAGATGTCCAGATGCTCGCTGCGGCCCACGCTCGGCATGATCATATGCAGATCGTGCACAATTTGCGGGTTCACTTCCGCCAGTGAACGGGAAAGGAAATCCGCCTGCTTCTGGTTGTTGCCTTCCAGAACGACTTTGTCGCCTGGTGCGATCAGTTTTTCCAGCATGGCGACAAGATCGCCGGTTGGCAGTACCTTGCCCTGCACCGGTACGGACGCCAGACGACGCGCTTTCTCGCTGCGTCGGGTGTTCCATTGCCGGGTGGGTGTTTGCCCAGATAACATTATTAACCTCCTGATACAGCACATCATTCTGATTTGCTTAACGTTGAGTAAAGTGTGCGCGCTGGTGAGAAAGGCATCAATTAAGCGTAGAGCCAAATCATTAGCCTGAGAGTAATAATCAAGGTAAATATTTGTGATCGGGATCAGTTCATGTTTCGGAAAAACGGGCTAAACGGGGTACAATTCGGAAGGTATAGTTAATTTCTGACAAGAATCAGCATCGCCCTTATGACCCAAATCATTCCCTCAGACTTCGACATTGCAGCCGAAGAGAGCGCAGAGTTCGTGCCCATGCGCGGTGTGGCTAACCCTCACCTGCAAACCATGCTGCCGCGCCTGATCCGCCGCAAGGTACAGTTCACCCCGCACTGGCAACGGCTGGATTTGCCGGATGGCGACTTTTTGGATCTCGCCTGGAGCGAAGATCCGGATCGGGCCAGACATAAACCCCGTCTGGTGGTGTTTCACGGTCTGGAAGGCAGCCTGCACAGCCCTTACGCGCACGGTCTCATTGAGGCGGCGAAAGCCCGCGGCTGGCTTGGGGTGGTGATGCATTTTCGCGGATGCAGCGGCGAGCCTAACCGTCAGAAACGCATTTATCACTCGGGTGAAACCGAGGACGGCACCTGGTTCCTGCGCTGGCTAAGAGACCATTTCGGCGAGGCGCCAACGGCAGCGGTGGGGTATTCGCTGGGCGGGAATATGCTGGCCTGCCTGCTGGCGAAGGAGAGCGACGCCGTACCGCTGGATGCGGCGGTGATCGTCTCTGCGCCCTTTATGCTGGAGCAGTGCAGCTATCATATGGAAAAGGGCTTTTCGCGAGTGTACCAGCGCTACCTGCTCAACCTGCTGAAAGCCAACGCCGCGCGCAAGCTGAAGGCCTATCCGGATACGCTGCCTGTGACGCTGCAACAGCTCAAACGCGTGAAGCGCCTGCGCGAGTTTGATGATTTGATCACCTCGAAAATTCACGGCTTTGCCGATGCGATTGACTATTACCGTCAGTGCAGCGCCATGCCTTTACTGAACCAAATCACGAAACCTACGCTGATTATCCACGCCAAAGATGATCCGTTTATGGATCACCACTCGATTCCGGCACCCGATCATCTGCCGGCCAACGTGGAGTATCAGCTCACCCAATTCGGGGGACACGTCGGCTTTGTCGGCGGCACGCTGCGTCGGCCAAAAATGTGGCTTGAGACGCGCATTCCCGACTGGTTAACGGCTTATCTGAACGGTAAATAATGATTATTCCCTGGCAGGATCTCTCTCCCGACACGCTCGATAATCTGATTGAAAGCTTTGTCTTGCGCGAAGGCACCGATTATGGTGAACATGAACGTTCGCTTGAACAAAAGGTCAACGATGTTAAGCGCCAGCTTAAAAGCGGCGACGTGGTGCTGGTATGGTCCGAACTGCATGAGACGGTCAATATCATGCCCCGCAACGCGTTTCACGGCTGATCTTTACACTTTTCCAGTCAGGGAGTTGCTATGTCTGCCAGACATCCGGTTATTGCCGTTACGGGTTCGAGTGGGGCGGGAACCACTACCACCAGCCTCGCCTTCCGCAAGATCTTCGCCCAGCTTAACTTACGGGCGGCAGAGGTAGAAGGCGACAGCTTTCACCGCTACACGCGCCCGGAGATGGATATGGCCATCCGCAAAGCGCGCGATCTGGGTAAACACATCAGCTACTTCGGCCCGGAGGCCAATGACTTCGGCCTGCTGGAGCAAACCTTCCGTGAATACGGGCAAAGCGGTACCGGGCAGTCCCGCAAGTATCTCCACACCTACGATGAAGCCGTGCCCTGGAACCAGGTCCCCGGCACGTTCACGCCCTGGCAGCCGCTGCCGGAACCGACTGACGTGCTGTTTTACGAAGGATTGCACGGCGGCGTGGTGACGCCTCAGCACGACGTGGCGCGCCACGTGGATTTGCTGGTGGGGGTGGTGCCGATTGTTAACCTTGAGTGGATCCAGAAGCTGACGCGTGACATGAGCGAGCGCGGCCATTCGCGAGAGGCGGTCATGGACTCGGTGGTGCGCTCCATGGAAGATTACATCAACTTCCTGACGCCGCAGTTCTCCCGAACCCACATTAACTTCCAGCGCGTCCCCACCGTGGACACCTCCAACCCGTTCGCTGCAAAAAGCATCCCGTCGCTGGACGAGAGCTTTGTGGTGATCCACTTCCGCAACCTGGAAGGCATTGATTATCCCTGGCTGCTGGCGATGCTACAGGGTTCGTTTATTTCGCACATGAATACGTTAGTGGTACCGGGCGGAAAAATGGGGCTGGCAATGGAGCTGATCATGACACCGCTGGTGCAGCGGCTGATGGAAGGAAAGCAGATCGCGTGACACCTGTTGCCGGATGGCGCTTCGCTTATCCGGCCTACGTTCGTGCAGTTGTAGCTTTTGTAGGGCGGGTCAGCGAAGTGCCACCCGCCAAAAATTAAGCCGCGATCACTTCATACGAATGGGTGATTTTTACCGCTTTCTCCAGCATTAACGCCACAGAGCAGTATTTTTCCGCAGACAGGTCAACCGCACGCGAGACCGCCGCATCCTTCAGTTCTTTGCCGGTGACGATAAAGTGCAGATTAATATGCGTGAACAGGCGGGGCGCCTCTTCACGACGTTCCGACGTCAGCTTCACTTCACAATCGGTCACGTCATGACGGCCTTTTTGCAGGATCGACACCACGTCGATCGCGCTGCATCCGCCCGCCGCCATCAGCACCATTTCCATCGGGCTTGGCGCTTTATCGCCGGAGTTGCCATCCATCAAAACCTGGTGCCCGGAAGCAGACTCGCCCAGGAACGTTAACCCTTCAACCCATTTCACACGCGCTTGCATATTCACTCACTCCAACGTTGCATTTTTTATGACAGATTACGTGTACGTTACATTTCTCGCAACGGAAGGCGACCTGCGTCATGCTGAAGCGAGACACCAGGAGACACGCGGCGAAAGCTATGCTAAAACACTCTGGATGCTACAGTAATACATTGACGTTACACATGTATGCAGAGGACATCAAACTTTACTGGCTGCGAAACGTTACGACAGCCGACTTCCCAGGTATGGGTAAGAATTCGATTGCAACCCCAGAGTCCGGATGCATCTTATGACTCTGGTGACAGCTTATAACAGAGGATAACAGCGCATGGTGCTTGGCAAACCGCAAACAGACCCGACTCTCGAATGGTTCTTGTCTCATTGCCACATTCATAAGTACCCATCAAAGAGCACGCTGATTCACCAGGGTGAAAAAGCGGAAACGTTGTATTACATCGTTAAAGGCTCGGTGGCCGTGCTGATCAAAGATGAAGAAGGGAAAGAGATGATCCTTTCTTATCTGAACCAGGGCGATTTTATCGGTGAACTGGGCCTGTTTGAAGAAGGCCAGGAACGTAGCGCCTGGGTTCGTGCAAAAACAGCATGTGAAGTGGCTGAAATTTCTTACAAGAAATTCCGTCAGCTGATTCAGGTCAACCCTGACATCCTGATGCGTCTTTCTTCCCAGATGGCACGCCGTCTGCAAGTGACCTCTGAGAAGGTGGGTAACCTCGCCTTCCTGGACGTGACCGGTCGTATCGCTCAGACGCTGTTGAACCTGGCGAAACAGCCAGACGCCATGACCCACCCTGACGGTATGCAAATTAAAATTACCCGCCAGGAAATCGGTCAGATCGTCGGCTGCTCCCGTGAAACAGTGGGCCGTATCCTGAAGATGCTGGAAGACCAGAACCTGATCTCTGCCCACGGTAAAACCATCGTGGTCTACGGAACCCGTTAATTTCGGTCAAACGGCGTGCCGCCGCAGGGTGGCACGCCGTTTTTGTCTCTACTCCTCATGTGGCGCAGGCTGATCTATCACCCGGAAGTTAACTACGCACTACGACAAACGCTGGTGTTGTGTCTTCCCGTGGCCGTGGGCCTGATCCTCGGACACCTTCAGCAAGGTCTGCTGTTTTCCCTCGTCCCCGCCTGCTGCAACATTGCCGGTCTGGATACGCCGCATAAACGCTTTTTCAAACGCCTGATTATCGGTGGCAGCCTGTTTGCTGGCTGTAGCCTTGCCGTTCAGCTCTTACTGGCCCGCGACATTCCGCTGCCGCTGATACTGACCGTGCTGGCGATGACTCTCGGCGTCACCGCCGAAATCAGCTCGCTGCATGCCCGTCTGCTTCCCGCGTCACTCATTGCGGCCATCTTCACCCTGAGCCTGGCCGGGAATATGCCCGTGTGGGAGCCATTGCTGATCTACGCCCTCGGCACGCTGTGGTACGGGCTGTTTAACTGGTTCTGGTTCTGGCTGTGGCGGGAACAGCCGCTGCGCGAATCCCTGAGCCTGCTCTACGTGCAGCTTGCTGAATACTGCGAAGCAAAATACACCCTGCTCACTCAACATACCGACCCGGAAAAATCCCTGCCGCCGCTGCTGGCGCGCCAGCAAAAAGTGGTGGATCTGATCAGCCAGTGCTATCAGCAGTTGCACATGCTTGCCGCCAACAAAAATCATGAATACAAGCGGCTGCTGCGAACCTTCCAGGTCGGGCTGGATTTGCAGGAGCATATCTCCGTCAGCCTTCATAATCCGGAAGAGGTGCAAAAGCTGGTGGAGCGCAGCCATGCGGAAGCGGTGATCCGCTGGAACGCGCAGACCGTCGCGGCCCGCCTGCGGGTGCTGGCTGACGATATCCTCTATCACCGCTACCCGACGCGCTTTAACATGGACAAACAGCTCGGCGCGCTGGAAAAGATTGCGCGTCAGCACGCGGATAACCCGGTCGGGCAATTTGCTGCCTGGCATTTCAGCCGCATCGCCCGGGTGTTACGCACCCAGCGCCCGCTTTATGCCCGGGACCTGATGGCCGATAAGCAAAAACGGCTGCCGCTACTGCCCGCGCTCAAAAGTTATCTTTCACTGAAATCTTCCGCCCTGCGCAATGCCGCGCGGATCAGTGTGATGCTGAGCATCGCCAGCCTGATGGGAATGGCCCTGCACCTGCCGAAACCCTACTGGATCTTAATGACCGTGCTGTTTGTCACCCAGAACGGCTATGGCGCCACGCGGGTGCGCATTCTGCATCGGGCGGGCGGTACGATGGCGGGGCTGATTATCGCGGGCGTGACGCTGCACTTTCACGTGCCGGAAGGCTATACCCTGGCCGGTATGCTGGCGATCACGATGGTGAGCTACCTGATCATCCGCAAAAACTACGGCTGGGCGATGGTGGGCTTTACGGTGACGGCGGTGTATACCCTGCAACTGCTCACGCTTAACGGGGAACAGTTTATTATTGCCCGGCTGGTCGATACGCTGATTGGCTGCCTGATCGCCTTTGGCGGCATGGTCTGGCTGTGGCCACAGTGGCAAAGCGGGCTGCTCAGGCAGAACGCCCACGACGCGCTCGAAGCCGATCAGCAGGCCATTCGTCTTATTCTGAGCGATGACCCGCAGCCCTCTCCGCTGGCCTACGAGCGCATGAAGGTCAACCAGGCGCATAACGCCCTGTTCAACTCCCTTAACCAGGCCATGCAGGAGCCGGGCTTTAACGCGCACTATCTGGCTGACATGAAGCTGTGGGTCACGCACAGCCAGTTTATCGTCGAGCACATCAATGCCATGACGACGCTGGCGCGGGAGCACACGATGCTGACGCCGGATCTGGCGCAGCGCTATTTGCAGTCGTGTGAAATTGCGTTGCAGCGCTGTCAGCAGCGTCTGGAGTATGACGCGCCGGGCGAGTCAGGGGATTCGAACATTCTGGAAGCGCCGGAGACGCTGACCCATGGGCCGATGAGCACCCTGGAGCAGCATTTGCAGCGCGTGCTGGGGCATCTGAACACCATGCACACTATTTCGTCGGTGGCATGGCGTCAGCGCCCGCATCACGGGATTTGGTTAACGCGTCGGTTAAAACGAACCGCGTATTAGCCTCTGACGATCTTCGCGACCGCCGCGGCAAAACGGGTTAGTCCGTCTTCGATGTCTTTGTCTTCCACCACCAGCGATGGCGCAAAGCGCATCACGTCCGGCCCGGCATTGAGCACCATCACCCCTTCGTGCGCGGCGGCGTGCAGGAAATCGCGCGCGCGGCCTTTGTACTGCGGCTTCAGTTCGGCGCCGATCAGCAGCCCCATGCCGCGGATGTCGCTGAAGACATCAAACTGTTCATCAATCTGCTGGAGATGTTTCACAAACAGGTCGCGTTTCGCATTCACGCCATTCAGGACGTCCGGCGTATTAATGATGTCGAACGCCGCACCCGCCACGGCGCACGCCAGCGGATTACCGCCGTAGGTGGAGCCGTGTGAGCCCACATGAAATGCGGAAGCGATATCCTGGGTGGTGAGCACCGCACTGACCGGGAAACCGCCGCCGAGCGCTTTCGCGCTGGTCAGAATATCCGGCGTTACGCCGTAGTGCATATAAGCAAACAGGTCTCCGGTACGCCCCATCCCACACTGCACTTCATCAAACACCAGCAGCGCCTGGTGCTCGTCGCACAGCTCGCGCAGCCCTTGCAGAAATTCCGGGGTGGCCGCCGTGACGCCGCCTTCCCCCTGAATGGGCTCGACCACCACGGCACAGGTGTGATCGTCCATCACCGCTTTAACGGCGTGGAGATCGTTAAACGGCACGTGGATGATATCCGCAGGTTTCGGACCAAAGCCGTCGGAATACTTCGGCTGGCCGCCAACGGAAACGGTAAAGAAGGAGCGTCCGTGGAAGGCGTTATGGAAGGCGATGATTTTGGTTTTGTACGGGCTATGACGCGTGGTTGCGTAGTAGCGCGCCAGCTTAAAGGCGGTTTCGTTGGCTTCGGTGCCGGAGTTCATAAACAGCACGCGTTCGGCGAAGGTGGCATCGATGATCTTACGCCCCAGACGCAGCGCCGGTTCGTTGGTGAACACGTTGCTCGTGTGCCACAGCGTTTCGCCCTGCGTTTTCAGCGCGTCCACCAGCGCAGGATGGCAATGGCCCAGCGCCGTCACCGCAATACCGCCTGCGAAATCAACATACTCGTTGCCCTGCTGATCCCAGACGCGGCTGCCTCTCCCTTTCACCGGGATAAACTCAGCCGGTGCATAAATCGGCAGGATCACTTCATCGAATGTCGCGCGGGTAATTGCTGGTTGTTCAGTTGCCATGTCATGACCATCCATTTTTATGTCACATTGATTGTGAAAATATAATCACAAAATATGCATAAAAAATCACAACAAGGCAACAGATATTCAGCGATTAAGGAAATTGGCCAGCAGCGCGTGCCCCTGTTCGCTGAGAATGCTTTCCGGGTGGAACTGCACGCCTTCCAGATCGTACTCACGGTGACGAATGCCCATGATCTCCTGCGTCTCGCTCCAGGCGGTGACCTCAAAGCAGGCCGGCAGGGTCGGCGGATCAATGATCAGAGAATGGTAGCGCGTCACGGTTAACGGATTGTTTAGCCCCAGAAATACGCCGGTACCGGTGTGCGTGACCGGAGAGGTTTTGCCGTGCATGACTTTCGCGGCACGGACAATGGTGGCGCCAAAGACCTGCGCAATGGCCTGATGACCCAGGCAGACGCCCAGAATCGGCAGTTTGCCCGCATAATGGCGGATCGCCTCCAGCGAGATACCAGACTCCGAAGGGGTACACGGCCCCGGCGAAATCACGATTTTCTGGGGTGCCAGCGCGTCAATGTCAGCCAGCGCGATCTCATCGTTACGGCGGACAACCACCTCTGCCCCCAGCTCACAAAAATACTGGTAAAGGTTCCAGGTAAAGGAATCGTAGTTATCAATCAGCAGAATCATGGCGGCTCCTGAAAAAATGGCCGCCCTATTTTACGCAGATTCCCGCGCTTCGCTCACAACTTTGGCAAAGATGGCGTTCAGGGCTGTCAAATCCCCCATCGCCCCGCTCTGGTTGGCGGCAGCCCAGTCGTTCGGGTCGATCCCCTGCCAGTTCAGCACATAGCCCGCATGAATAGCCAGTTGTTCAAAGAAGATCCGCTGGGCCACGCCATTACCGCTCATAAACGGATGTAGCATGTTGATTTCACAGTAGTAATGACTGATTCTGTCTGTAAACTCTGCTTTCTGAAGGCCCACCAGATATTTATCACTTTCCAGCGAAGCCATCAGCTCATTACCCACTTTCTCGATGTACTCGAAATGGCAAAAAGGAATGTCGCCCTTAGAAATATCGGCGGTGCGCAGCTCGCCCGCGCCTTTCATTTCGTTGCGGAATAAATGGCGGTGAATAAGACACAGATGGGGTAAACCCGGTGCGGAAGGCCCCAGTTCCAGCGTCTCGATATCGGGTTCAGCGGGACCCTTACCTTTTTCAAGGAGGCAGCTGGCCTGAAAATTGACCTTACGTTGTTGCTCCCAGAGACGGGATTTTTGCTTGTCGGTGAGTTTTTTCACTACGCCTCCCTGAATAGTCCGTTTGCCACAAGTATAAGCAGCAAAACGCGCTTTCGCAGGGAGGGCGGAAAGACACGGGCAAGATGTGCCCGTGTGAGGGAACGTTACGGCAGCACTTTCGCGGAGAGAATGACGACAGGCTTAGTCGGCACATTCTGGTATGGACCGACATCGTGAGTCTGAACCTGAGAGATCTTATCCGCCACGTCCATGCCTTTCACCACTTTGCCGAACACCGCGTAGCCAAAGTCGCGCTGACCGTGGTCCAGGAAGGCGTTATCAGCCACGTTGAGGAAGAACTGGCTGGTGGCGCTGTCTTTGTCCGCCGTACGCGCCATGGAGATGGTGCCGCGCTTGTTCAGCAGGCCGTTGTCTGCTTCATTTTTGATGGGCGGGTTAGGCTGTTTCTGCTGCATCTGCTCGTTAAAACCGCCACCCTGAATCATAAAGCCCGGGATCACGCGGTGGAACGTGGTGTTGTTATAAAAACCACTGTTCACGTAGTCGAGGAAGTTTTTCACCGAAACAGGGGCTTTCTGGCTATCCAGCTCCAGCTCAATATTCCCCGCAGAGGTAGTCAGCAGGACGTGGGGGTCTCCTTTGGCTGCCAGCGCAGCAGGGGAAACGGCAGAAAGAGCAAACACAGCTGCGACAGCCGCCAGTGTTGATTTGAGCATGAGAATTCCTTAACAAAGCGCAGTATAAAAAGCGAATGGCTTGATTCTAAAGAGCAGTATGAACCCAGACCAGTCTTTTACCTAATTTTACCAAATTGAAACAATTATTACCGCGCAAACGATTGTTCACCCCGCAACGTAATGTGATCTGCATCACGTTAAAACCTGCAATTGTGCTCAAAATTTTCTGAAAAGATTTAATTAGATCACTTTCGCGACTAAAATCTGCCCGCTCAAACGCAGTCATTGCGTTTTTCTTTACTTTTAACAGGCCAGACATGACTAACAGCAATCGCATCAAGCTCACATGGATCAGCTTCTTCTCTTACGCCCTGACCGGCGCGTTGGTGATCGTCACCGGGATGGTGATGGGAAATATCGCAGACTACTTCCAGCTGCCCGTTTCCAGCATGAGTAACACCTTCACCTTCCTGAACGCGGGGATCCTGATCTCTATTTTCCTGAATGCCTGGCTGATGGAAATCGTGCCGCTGAAAACGCAGCTGCGTTTCGGCTTCGTGCTGATGGTTGCCGCCGTGGCGGGCCTGATGCTGAGCCACAGCATCGCCCTCTTCTCTGCCGCCATGTTCGTGCTGGGCCTGGTGAGCGGGATTACCATGTCGATCGGTACGTTCCTGATTACGCACATGTATGAAGGCCGCCAGCGCGGCGCGCGTCTGCTGTTCACCGACTCCTTCTTCAGCATGGCCGGGATGATTTTCCCGATGGTCGCCGCGTATCTTCTGGCGCGCAGCATTGAGTGGTACTGGGTGTACGCCTGCATTGGTCTGGTTTATGTCGCGATCTTTGTTCTCACCTTCGGCTGCGAGTTCCCGGTGCTGGGCAAAAAAGCGCAGACTACGTCCGAGCCGGTTGCGAAAGAAAAATGGGGTATCGGCGTACTGTTCCTCTCCATCGCCGCGCTGTGTTACATCCTCGGCCAGCTGGGCTTTATCTCCTGGGTTCCTGAATACGCGAAAGGTCTGGGCATGAGCCTGAACGACGCGGGTAAACTGGTGAGCGATTTCTGGATGTCTTACATGTTCGGCATGTGGGCGTTTAGCTTTATCCTGCGCTTCTTCGACCTGCAACGGATCCTGACCGTTCTGGCGGGTCTGGCAACCGTGCTGATGTATCTGTTCATCAACGGTTCCCCGGAGCATATGCCGTGGTTCATCCTGACCCTGGGCTTCTTCTCCAGCGCGATTTATACCTCGATCATCACCCTTGGCTCTCTTCAGACCAAAGTGGCCTCGCCAAAGCTGGTGAACTTCGTGCTGACCTGCGGCACCATCGGCACCATGCTGACCTTCGTGGTCACGGGCCCGATTGTTGCGCACAGCGGCCCGCTGGCGGCGCTGCATACCGCTAACGGTCTGTACGCCGTGGTGTTCATCATGTGCTTCGTGCTGGGCTTTGTGACCCGTCACCGTCAACACAACCCGGCAACAGCTACCCACTAATCGCCGTAACCCCTTTGCGTACTGCAAAGGGGTTTTCCCCTGCTCACCCGCCCTGCCCGCCAATGGGTAAAAAACACCACTACATTTGTGCAAAAAATAAGCAAGCACAAAAATCAAACAATATCCGTCACTTATAAAAATCCTGACAAATCATAGATATACCCACTAAGGGGTAGGTGAAGGCGTATTTGATTTGCATCAATAAGTGCCCCTGCTGAATCGTTAAGGTAGGCAGTAATAGAAAAGAAATCGAGGCAAAAATGAGCAAAGTCAGACTCGCTATCATCGGTAACGGCATGGTCGGCCACCGCTTTATTGAGGATCTTCTCGATAAAGCCGATGCTGAGCAGTTCGATATTACCGTGTTCTGTGAAGAACCCCGCAAGGCGTACGACCGTGTGCACTTGTCTTCCTACTTCTCTCACCATACCGCCGAAGAGCTCTCTCTGGTGCGTGAAGGGTTCTACGAGAAGCATGGCGTAAAAGTGCTGGTGGGCGAACGCGCTATCACCATCAACCGTCAGGAGAAAGTGATCCACTCCAGCGCCGGACGTACGGTTTTTTACGATAAGCTGATCATGGCGACGGGCTCGTATCCGTGGATCCCGCCTATTAAAGGGTCGGAAACCCAGGATTGCTTCGTTTACCGTACCATTGAAGACCTCAACGCCATTGAATCCTGCGCACGTCGAAGCAAACGCGGCGCGGTTGTCGGCGGTGGTCTGCTGGGTCTGGAAGCGGCAGGCGCACTGAAAAACCTCGGCGTTGAAACCCACGTCATCGAATTTGCCCCGATGCTGATGGCAGAACAGCTGGACCATATGGGTGGCGACCAGCTACGCCGTAAAATCGAAAGCATGGGCGTGAAGGTTCACACCAGCAAGAACACCAAAGAGATCGTGCAGGAAGGCACCGAAGCGCGTAAAACCATGCGCTTTGCAGACGGCAGCGAGCTGGAAGTGGATTTCATCGTCTTCTCCACCGGTATTCGCCCGCGCGACAAGCTGGCCACCCAGTGCGGTCTGGCCGTTGCGCAGCGCGGCGGGATCATGATCAACGATACCTGCCAGACCTCCGATCCGGATATCTACGCCATCGGCGAATGCGCCAGCTGGAATAACCGCGTATACGGTCTGGTTGCACCAGGGTACAAAATGGCGCAGGTCGCCGTTGACCATATCCTCGGCAGCGAAAACGCCTTCACCGGCGCAGACATGAGCGCCAAGCTGAAACTGCTGGGCGTGGACGTGGGCGGTATTGGTGATGCGCATGGCCGCACCCCGAACTCCCGCAGCTATGTTTATCTGGACGAAAGCAAAGAAGTCTACAAACGTCTCATCGTCAGCCAGGACAACAAAACCCTGCTCGGGGCGGTGCTGGTGGGTGATACCAGCGACTTCGGTAACCTGCTCCAGCTGGTGCTGAACGCCATTGAGCTGCCGGAGAACCCGGACGCGCTAATCCTCCCGGCGCACGCCTCCAGCGGTAAGCCGTCCATCGGCGTGGATAAACTGCCGGACAGCGCGCAGATTTGCTCCTGCTTCGACGTGACCAAAGGCATGCTGATCTCCGCCATTAACAAAGGCTGCCACACCGTTGCGGCGCTGAAGGCGGAAACCAAAGCCGGGACCGGCTGCGGCGGCTGTATTCCTCTGGTCACTCAGGTGCTGAACGCCGAGCTGGCAAAACAGGGCATTGAAGTGAACAACAACCTGTGCGAGCACTTCGCTTACTCTCGCCAGGAGCTGTATCACCTAATCCGCGTGGAAGGCATTAAGTCCTTCGACGAACTGCTGGAGAAACACGGCCAGGGCTATGGCTGTGAAGTATGTAAGCCTACCGTCGGTTCCCTGCTGGCGTCATGCTGGAACGAATATGTGCTCAAACCAGAACACACTCCGCTTCAGGACACCAACGATAACTTCCTGGCCAATATTCAGAAAGACGGGACTTACTCGGTGATCCCGCGTTCTGCCGGAGGGGAGATTACCCCGGAAGGGCTGGTCGCCGTGGGCCGTATCGCCCGTGAGTTTAACCTGTACACCAAAATCACCGGCTCCCAGCGTATCGGCCTGTTCGGTGCGCAGAAAGACGACCTGCCGGAAATCTGGCGTCAGCTGATTGAAGCGGGCTTTGAAACCGGTCACGCGTACGCCAAGGCGCTGCGCATGGCGAAAACCTGCGTCGGCAGCACCTGGTGCCGCTACGGCGTGGGCGACAGCGTGGGCTTCGGCGTAGAGCTGGAAAACCGCTACAAAGGCATCCGTACGCCGCACAAAATGAAGTTCGGCGTGTCAGGATGTACCCGTGAATGTGCGGAAGCCCAGGGGAAAGACGTGGGTATCATCGCCACCGAGAAAGGCTGGAACCTGTACGTGTGCGGTAACGGCGGGATGAAACCTCGCCACGCGGATCTGCTGGCCGCCGATCTCGATCGCGATACGCTGATCAAATACCTCGACCGCTTCATGATGTTCTACATTCGTACCGCCGATAAGCTGACCCGTACCGCGTCCTGGCTGGATAATCTCGAAGGCGGCATCGACTACCTGAAATCGGTCATTATCGACGACAAGCTGGGTCTGAATGAACAGCTGGAATCCGAGATGACTCGCCTGCGCGAGGCGGTGATCTGCGAGTGGACCGAAACCGTGAACACGCCAGCGGCGCAGACGCGCTTCAAACACTTTATCAACAGCACCCAGCGCGACCCGAACGTGCAGGTGGTGCCGGAGCGCGAACAGCATCGTCCAGCGACCCCGTATGAACGTATTCCGGTGATGCTGGTGGAGGAAAACGCATGAGCCAGTGGGTTAACATCTGCAATATTAACGACATTCTGCCAGCAACCGGCGTCTGTGCCCTGCTGGGCAACGAGCAGGTGGCGATTTTCCGCCCTCGCCACGATGAACAGGTCTATGCCATCAGCAATATCGACCCGTTCTTCGAGGCCAGCGTGCTCTCCCGCGGTCTAATTGCGGAGCACCAGGGCGAGCTGTGGGTTGCCAGCCCGCTGAAAAAGCAGCGCTTCCGCTTAACCGACGGACTCTGCATGGAAGATGAAAGCTTCTCGGTCAAACACTACGACGTCCGCGTGAAGGACGGCGAGGTGCAGCTGAAAGCGTAACCTCTCGCCTTTTCAATAGGAAAGGCTTATGACCCCTTATGGGTAACGGCAGGAAAAACCGTATGTTCTGTACGATTCCTGCTGTTATCCTGACGTCAATTCTTCCCCCGCCATGAATGCTGTGAGGTAACGTCGTGGATCACCTGCCGATTTTTTGTCAATTACGCAACCGCGACTGCCTGCTCGTGGGCGGCGGCGATGTGGCTGAACGCAAGGCACGCCTGCTGTTAGAGGCGGGTGCCCGGCTGACCGTCAACGCCCTCACCTTTGCCCCGCAGTTTGACGTCTGGGCGCAGGAAGGGATGCTCACCCAGGTGCAGGGCGAATTTGATGAATCCCTGCTGGATACCTGCTGGCTGACCATCGCCGCAACGGATAACGATGACGTTAACCAGCGCGTCAGCGACGCCTGCGAAGCGCGCCGCATCTTCTGTAACGTTGTGGATGCGCCGAAAGAGGCGAGCTTTATCATGCCGTCGATTATCGACCGTTCACCGCTGATGATTGCGGTGTCGTCCGGCGGGCGCTCGCCCGTTCTTGCCCGTCTGCTGCGGGAAAAACTGGAAGCCGTGCTGCCGCAGCATCTTGGTCAGATTGCCCGATACGCCGGGGAGCTGCGCTCCCGCGTGAAGCAAACCTTCGCAACCGTGGGCGAACGCCGTCGCTTCTGGGAGAAGTTCTTTGTCAACGACAGGCTGGCGCAGTCCCTTGCCAATCAGGACACCAAAGCCGTTGAAGAGACGACCGAACAGCTCCTGAGCGAGCCGCTGGACCATCGCGGTGAAGTGGTGCTGGTGGGCGCAGGTCCCGGCGATGCGGGCCTGCTGACGCTGAAGGGTCTCCAGCAGATCCAGCAGGCGGACATCGTGGTGTATGACCGTCTGGTCTCTGATGACATCATGAATCTGGTGCGCCGCGATGCTGACCGCGTGTTCGTCGGCAAACGGGCAGGTTATCACTGCGTACCGCAGGAGGAGATCAACCAGATCCTGCTACGGGAAGCGCAAAAAGGTAAGCGCGTGGTGCGCCTGAAAGGGGGCGATCCATTTATCTTTGGTCGCGGCGGCGAAGAGCTGGAAACCCTGTGCAACGCGGGTATTCCGTTCTCCGTGGTGCCGGGCATTACGGCGGCGTCCGGCTGTTCTGCCTATTCCGGCATTCCGTTAACCCATCGCGACTATGCCCAGAGCGTGCGCCTGGTGACGGGCCACCTGAAAACCGGCAGCGAACTGGACTGGCATAATCTGGCCGCTGAAAAGCAGACGCTGGTGTTCTATATGGGGCTAAATCAGGCAGCCACGATCCAGGCGAAACTGCTGGAGCACGGCATGGAAGCAGATATGCCGGTCGCACTGGTGGAAAACGGCACCGCCATTACGCAGCGCGTGGTCGATGGCGTGCTGACGCAGCTGGGCGAGCTGGCGCAGCAGGTTGAAAGCCCGGCGCTGATCGTGGTGGGTCGCGTGGTAGCCCTGCGCGAAAAACTGAACTGGTTCTCCAGCCACTAACGCATAATCTCTCCCGGGAGTAGTCTTTAAGCGGACTACTCCCTTCTTACCTCAGTCGATAACATACCGCCCGCATAATGGAACTTTTCCATTTATTCCCTCGTGTTACATCCAATTTTCGATTTTTTGACAAGGAATGCGTATGTTCAAACTGGCAAAAGCTGCCGTTCTGGTCGGCCTGTTATCAACTCTGACGGCCTGCACCGGTCACGTTCAAAATACTAAAAATAATTGCAGCTACGATTACCTGCTTCACCCGGCGATCTCCATTTCGAAGATCATCGGCGGTTGCGGCCCGGCGGCACAGCAGTAAGCGTTTTTCAGGCGTAAAAAAACCGGGGATGTCCCGGTTTTTTTTGTTTCGTCAGTTTTGTCGGGTGGCGGCTCCGCCTTACCCGACCTGCACGGTCCCGTAGGCCGGGTAAGCGTAAGCGCCACCCGGCAAAGCGGCTTAAGGTTTCGCCACAAACCCAATCGCGTCGTACACCGCTTTCAGGGTTTCGGAGGCGCGCGCGCTGGCTTTTTCCGCGCCCTCTTTCATCACTTTTTGCAGGAAAGCTTCGTCGTTACGGTAACGGTGATAGCGCTCCTGCAAGTCGGTCAGCATGCCGGAAACGGCGTCTGCCACTTCGCCTTTCAGGTGGCCGTACATCTTGCCTTCAAAGTGTTTTTCCAGCTCAGGGATGCCCTGTCCGGTCACACCGGAGAGAATGTCCAGCAGGTTAGACACGCCCGCTTTGTTCTGCACGTCGTAGCGCACCACTGGCGGCTCGTCGGAGTCAGTCACCGCACGCTTGAGTTTTTTCACCACCGATTTCGGATCTTCCAGCAGGCCGATAACGTTGTTGCGGTTATCGTCAGACTTGGACATCTTTTTGGTCGGCTCCAGCAGCGACATCACGCGCGCGCCGGATTTCGGAATAAACGGCTCAGGCACTTTGAACACGTCACCGTAAAGCGCATTGAAGCGCTGGGCAATATCGCGGCTCAGCTCCAGGTGCTGCTTCTGGTCTTCACCCACCGGCACCTGGTTGGTCTGGTACAGCAGAATGTCGGCCGCCATCAGCACCGGATAGTCAAACAGACCGGCGTTGATGTTTTCAGAGTAGCGGGCAGACTTATCCTTGAACTGGGTCATGCGGCTCAGCTCGCCGAAATAGGTGTAGCAGTTCAGCGCCCAGCCCAGCTGCGCGTGCTCTGGCACGTGAGACTGAACGAAAATGGTGCTCTTCTCTGGATCGATACCGCACGCCAGGTACAGCGCCAGCGTATCAAGTGTTGCTTTGCGCAGCTTCTCGGGATCCTGACGCGCGGTGATAGCATGCAAATCCACGATGCAGTAAATGCAGTGGTAGTCATCCTGCATGCTCACCCACTGACGTAACGCACCCATGTAGTTACCAATGGTCAGTTCACCTGAAGGCTGTGCGCCACTAAAAACGATGGGCTTAGTCATTATTCAATTCCTGATGTTCACTGTGCGAGAGCCCGAGTGCGGGCAACAAATCTTTGAAGTGGTCGAACACAACGTCCGGCTCACTCAGCGTAATGGCTTCACCGTAGTTGTAGCCGTAGGTCAACCCAACCGACGGGCAACCTGCCGCTCTGGCAGCCAGAATATCATTGCGGGAATCCCCGACAAAGAGCAGCTCCGCAGGCGCTAAGGATAATTTTCCTGCCACCAGCAATAGCGGTTCCGGATGCGGCTTTTTATTCTGCACGTCATCGCCGCCCACAATTACGGAGAAGTATTTCGCGATATCCAGCGCTTCCAGCAGAGGCGCAACGAACGGTGTCGGCTTGTTAGTCACCAGTCCCAGCGGGATGCCTTTGGCATGTAGCGCGCTCAGCGTTTCAGCGACATCCGGGAACAGGAAGCTACCCTCTTCGACGGTCTCTTCGTAGAAACGGTCGAACAGTTTGCGCAGAATACGCTGCTGCTCATCCTGGGGAATATCCGCGTGGTCAACACTCGGTTTACCTTGCGCGGAACGCTGAGAGGCACGCTCCTGACGAGCCCAGGACAGCGCGCGCTCCATCAGCACGTCTGCACCGTTACCAATCCACGTCACCACGCGCTCTTCGCCTGCAACGGGGAGTTCAAGGGCATACAGCGCCTGATCGACGGCGCGGGTTAATCCTGGCGCGCTGTCGACCAGCGTGCCGTCGAGGTCAAATGCTACACCCCGAATAGCCTGCAATTTATCCATGACTTACCTTCGCCAGTTCACGGCGCATTTCATCAATGACTTTTTTGTAATCCGGTTGATCGAAGATGGCGGAGCCTGCAACGAACATATCCGCCCCTGCCGCCGCAATCTCACCGATATTATTGACCTTCACGCCGCCGTCCACTTCCAGACGAATATCATAGCCAGACTCATCGATACGGCGGCGCACTTCACGCAGTTTGTCGAGGGTCTGAGGGATAAATGACTGACCACCAAAGCCTGGGTTGACGGACA
Organism: Enterobacter sp. Res13-Sevr-PEC09-46; assembly: GCF_015672585.1. Classification (NCBI taxonomy): domain Bacteria; kingdom Pseudomonadati; phylum Pseudomonadota; class Gammaproteobacteria; order Enterobacterales; family Enterobacteriaceae; genus Enterobacter; species Enterobacter sp. Res13-Sevr-PEC09-46. Next base: position 38,371 of record NZ_JADABR010000010.1, read on the forward strand.
TCAGCAGGATCACGTCCAGCTTGTCCATCACGTAGTCGAGATAGCTCAGCGGGGTCGCCGGGTTAAAGACCAGTCCCGCCTTACAGCCGTTCTCTTTGATCAGCTGTAGCGTGCGGTCAACATGTTCGGAGGCTTCCGGGTGGAAAGTGATGATGCTGGCACCCGCCGCGGCGAAATCAGGCACGATGCGGTCAACCGGTTTCACCATCAGATGCACGTCAATGGGCGCGGTGATCCCGTAGTTACGCAGTGCTTTAAGCACCATCGGACCGATGGTCAGGTTGGGAACGTAGTGGTTATCCATAACGTCGAAATGGACGACATCCGCGCCAGCCGCGAGAGCTTTGGCAGTGTCTTCACCCAGGCGGGCAAAATCGGCCGACAGAATTGAGGGGGCAATCAAAAACTGTTTCATCCGCATCTCCTTGAAATGTGTTTACCGGCGGGCAAAGGCTCAGGGTCGATAAAGCGCCAGAAGTTCGTCCACCTTTTTACGTGTGCCGCCGTTGCTGCTAATGCTACGCCGCACCTTGACCTGAAAATGCTTCGCGGCTTTGTACCATTCGCGCGTATCAGGGGTATCGTGATTCGAAATTAACACCGGAATTCTTTTGCTGACCAGCTTTTCCGCCATCTCCGCCAGACGCGCCTGCTCGGCAGGGCTGAAGCTGTTGGTGTGATAAGCGGTAAAATTCGCCGTCGCAGAGAGCGGGGCGTAAGGCGGGTCGCAGTAGACGACCGAGTTTACGCCAGCCAGCTCCATGCACTCCTCATAGGAGAGACAGTGGAATTCTGCATTCTGCGCTTTTTCAGCAAAGTGGTACAACTCATCCTGCGGGAAGTAAGGGCGCTTGTAGCGACCAAACGGCACGTTAAATTCACCGCGCAGATTATACCGGCACAGGCCGTTGTAGCCATGGCGATTGAGATAAAGAAACAACAGCGCGCGACGGAACGGATCCTGGCTTTGATTAAACTCAGCGCGGAACTGATAGTAGACGTCCGGGTTGTTGTTCTCTGGAGTAAACAGCTTCCGCGCCTCTTCCACATACTCATCGGTACGCAGTTTGACGATGTTATAGAGGCTGATAAGGTCGCTGTTGATATCCGCCAGGATATAACGAGAAAAATCGGTATTCAGGAACACCGATCCAGCACCCACGAAGGGCTCGATAAGACACTCGCCTTTCGGCAGGTGCTTTTTAATATCGTCGAGCAGGGGGTATTTCCCCCCTGCCCATTTCAGAAAAGCGCGATTTTTTTTCATGCTGACTAACTGATTACACCTTCTCCGGCTGTGGAGAAAGCTCCGACAGCATCCTGCGCTTTAAACATTACTTCAGATCGGCCTGCACCTGATGAATCGGCTTCGCCCACGGGTTTTTCGCCTGCACGTCGGCTGGCAGCGTGGAAACGGCACGTTTTGCTTCATCTTTGGAAGCATAAATACCACTCACCAGCACATACCACGGTTGACCGTTACGGGTCGTCTGATAAACCACGTAGTTTTTCAGATTCGATTTCTTCGCCCAGGCGTTGAGGTTGTCATAGTTAGACGAACTGCTCAGCTGAAGGGTGTAGTTGCTGGAAGAGGCCGACTGCAAAGAACCCACGTTGCCCGTCGTTTTACCTGATGCAGCGCCCGTTTTGGCTGCGGGAGCCGCAGGTGTTGTTGCAGAAGGTGTTGTTGCAGCAGGCGCGGTTGTGGTCGCCGTTGCTTTCGGTGCAGTGGTTGCCGCAGGCGTTGGCGCTTTAACCGGCTGGCTCACCGCAGGTTTTGTCTGCGCTGGCGCTTTCGTTTCTGGCGCTTTTGCCACGGTTTGCGGTTTCGTCTCACGCTTCGGCTCAATCACAGCCTGCTTACGCTCCTGGCGTGGCGCAGTCTGCGTCTGGCGCGGTTTGGTTTCCGTTGTCGCCGTTTGCTGCTGGGCATTGCTGCCATGAACTGGCGCAACGGTGGCTGGTTCAGTTGGCAGCGTGGAGTTCACCACGGCAGCGTTAACCTGCTCCTGATTCTGCGGCTGCATCAGCGCATTGTTCAGATCGCCCTGAACTTCAACACGCTGCTGACCTTCAGGCGTCGCAGGCGCCTGGCCCTGAGTCGGGGTCGCAGAGACAGGCGGCAGAGAGATATCCTGGCCAGCGCTGGTGTTACCTGCGGTCTGCTCTGCGGAAGTGGTGCCCGGCGCAGGCTGAGCGCCATTCGCCTGGTTGCTCGCATCGTTACCAGACAGGTCAATGCTCTTCTCGGCAGACGCCGTCTGCTCGGTAGAATTGGTAGAAGGTGCTTTTAGCGCGGACCCAATGCCGACAATCAGCAAGACCAGCACCAGAACGCCAAGGCCCATCATGATGTACTGACGGGAGGCCGGTTTTGCCGCTACCGCTTTTTTACGTTTGCGCGGACGACGTTCAACAGGCTGTTCATCCATTAACTCTTCTTCGGATTCATACTCCTCGTCTTCTCGCTCATTTCGCGCGTTACGGCTACGCGAAGGGCGACGATCGTCTGCATCCAGTTCGACATCGTCAAAATTGATCTGCGGCTCGTTATCACGTTCTGAAGATTGACGAGAACGACCAGTACGACGATCGCTGGGATCGGGTTTCAGCTCGTCTTCTGGTTTGAATTCATCCATTTAACACCCCACTCAAAGGCTTCTGCCAACGACTCTGCATTTACCTGAAGCTAAAACGACCACCTGTTACAGCGGTCTGACCTTTCTAGTTGTTACGCCTGCTGACAATCAGCAATAGCGCCAAGTACGACTTCGTGCGGCACTCCGCCGCGCACTTCACTTTTCCCTATTGCAAGCGGGAGTACCAGACGCATCTCACCTGCCAATACTTTTTTATCGCGCATCATGTGGGGAAGGTACGCCTGCGCAGACATTTCCTGCGGACCACTCACCGGCAAGCCAGCACGTTTAAGCAACGCGATGATACGTGCTGTCTCTTCCGGCCTGAACTGCCCCAGACGTTCAGAGGCTCGCGCCGCCATAAGCATTCCGGCAGCGACAGCTTCACCGTGAAGCCAGTTACCGTAGCCCATTTCGGCTTCGATCGCATGACCAAACGTATGCCCCAGATTCAGTAAAGCACGTAAGCCGGTTTCACGCTCATCTGCGGCAACGACTTCTGCTTTCAGCTCACAACAACGGCGAATACAGTAGGCCATTGCCTGCCCGTCGAGGCGCAGCAGCGCATCCATATTCTCTTCCAGCCAGGTGAAGAATTCCCCGTCAAGAATAATGCCGTATTTGATCACTTCTGCAAGGCCGGACGCCAGTTCGCGCGCTGGCAAGGTTTTCAGACAGTCGAGATCCACCACCACCGAGGCAGGCTGGTAGAACGCGCCAATCATGTTTTTGCCGAGCGGATGGTTAACCGCCGTTTTACCGCCCACAGAAGAATCGACCTGTGAGAGCAACGTGGTTGGAATTTGAATAAAGCGCACGCCGCGCTGATAGCTGGCGGCTGCAAAACCGGTCAGATCGCCCACAACGCCGCCGCCCAGGGCAAGCAGTGTTGTATCACGACCGTGCGGTTTTTGCAGAAGTGCGGTAAAGACGGTATCCAGTACCGTCAGGCTTTTGTACTGCTCGCCATCGGGCAGAATCACACTGTCGACCTTCACGCCCGCCTGCTCAAGCAGGTGACGTACACGGTCGAGATAAAGCGGAGCCAGCGTCTCGTTGGTGACCAGCATCGCCTGATCACCCGCTTTCAGTGGTAAGAAGGAAGCTGGGTCGTTAAACAAACCAGCCGCGATGGTGATAGGGTAACTACGTTCCCCGAGAGTAACTGTAATCCTCTCCATGACGCGACATCCACCTTAAATGCTTTTACCCGCAGGCGAGTGTATATAAAGCCAGAATCAGTTGCTTTCCAGCATATGAATAATCTGGTTTGCAACCACTTTAGCGCTTTGATCGTCAGTACGAATGGTCACATCAGCAATCTCTTCGTACAGAGGATTGCGTTCATCGGCCAAAGCTTCCAGAACTTCACGTGGCGGTGTTTCAACCTGCAACAACGGGCGCTTTTTATCACGCTGCGTGCGTGCCAGCTGTTTTTCGATGGTCGTCTCAAGATAGACCACTACGCCACGGGCGGAGAGACGGTTGCGGGTTTCGCGAGATTTTACAGAGCCGCCGCCAGTTGCCAGCACAATGCCCTGTTTTTCCGTGAGTTCGTTGATCACTTTTTCTTCTCGGTCACGGAAACCTTCTTCGCCTTCTACGTCGAAGACCCAGCCCACATCCGCTCCGGTTCGTTTCTCAATCTCTTGATCAGAATCGTAAAATTCCATATTGAGTTGTTGAGCTAACTGACGCCCAATAGTGCTTTTGCCGGCACCCATAGGCCCAACCAGAAAGATATTGCGTTTCTCTGCCATTTTTTCGGTACTACTAAGACTATTCGTTAATGGTAATCCCCGCTGCGCAGACACCCGGCGTAGCAGGACATGAACTGAAACCTCATTTGCAATAGAGCGAGAGTCAGACGAAAAATTATCTCAATACTCCGGCTTGTTTGGCAACTGATTAAATCACCGTTCCCGGCGCATAAGGAAATAAGACGTAAGTCCAACTCAAATCGGTACTCCTTGTATGCTAATTCATGCCCCACGTCAAACATCTGCAACAAACTGAATGCAAAATCATTGCGGGGATCGTTACCCATTACTGAATACTGACCAGACGTGGCGTGATAAACACCACTAACTCGCGCCGTTCATTATCTTTTCCGTCATGGCGGAACAGCTGACCCAGCCAGGGAATGTTGCCCAGCACGGGCACGCTGTCGCGTCCGGTTTTATTCTTTTGCGAAAAGATCCCGCCCAGCGCGAGCGTTTCCCCACTTTTTACCTCTACCTGCGTTTCGATCTCCTGCTTATCGATCGCCAGCGTTTCGCCGTCTGCCTGTTGCAGCACCTGGCCGGGCATATTTTCACTGATATGCAGTTTCAGGCGCACGCGACCACCCGGCAGGACCACCGGCGTGACCTCCATGCCTAATACCGCTTCTTTAAATTCAACGGATGTCGCCCCGCTTTCGCCGCTGGAAACCTGATACGGGATTTCGCTGCCCTGCTTGATGCTGGCCGGCTGCATGTGCGACGCCAGCAGCCGCGGGCTGGCGATGATATCCACCTGCTGCTTTTGCTCAAGCGCCGACAACTCAAGATCCAGCATCCTGCCGTTGATGCGCCCGATGTTAAACCCTGCGTGGGTGGTTGCACTGGCCACCGACAGGTCCGCCCCCAGCGTCGTGACCTGACCCACCTTACCGGCCTCCGTTGCGTCAGCGAGGTTCCATTTCACCCCCAGTTCACGCAGGCTTTTTTCACTGATGGTCACAATCTGCGCTGCCAGTTCCACCTGCTCGACGGGCAGATCCATCTGCACAGCCCAGCGCTGGAGCATATCCACCACCGTCTGGTTATCCCTGACCAGGAAACGGTTGGTGCGCTTGTCGACGGAGAGACTGCCTTTCGGGCTTAAGAGCTTTTCTGCCGCTTTTTGCAATTCGGCTGCATCCGCATAAGCAAACGGAATGCTGTGAGAGTGCAGCGGGGCGTCAAGCAGACGCTGGGCCCGCTCCTGCTCTTTACGCGTCTGTTGCTCCCGTTGCCAGGCCGCCGTATGCACATAAAAAATGCCGCCCTCTTCCCGCAATACCAGCCCGGCGCTGTTCACTACTGTCTGAAGCGCCTGTCTCCAGGGCACCCGCGTTAAATTCAGCGAAAGCGAACCGCTGACATCCGGCGACACCACCAGATTGCGATCCTCCTGCGCCACCAGCGCCTGTAATATCTGCACCACCGGGACATCATCCACCAGCAGGGTGACCGGTTTTGGCGTCGCGGCCCACAGGGGCTGGCTGAGTGCCGCCAGTAACAGCCCTATCCTTATCTTCACTTTTTTTCGTTCCTTCTCGTTGCCATGTCCATCGCTTCGGCTCGCACATGTCGCCGACATCAACGGTCAGTTGTAGTTTATCTATCGCGCTCACCCGCCAGCCTGTCGGTAACCGCACCTGCGTTTTTACCCGGTGCCAGCGTTTCTGCCCGTCCTGCATAAGGCCGATATCCCTGCTGCCGCTGACTACCCCCTGATACCGCCACTGGCTGAGCTGCCCGGCTGCGCAACGCTCTTCCGGTACAGAGAAGGGATCCCGCATCCCGGTCAGGAAAAGCGGAGAAAGCAGGATCAGCAAACGGGCTTTACTGCGCATGACCGATCTCCAGTTGCAGGCTGAGGCGTAACTGTTTGCCCTGTGGGATGATGGAAAACGCGCTCACCCGCACGTTCTCAAGCGCCAGCCGGGAAAAGAGCGCCGGAACCTCGCCCCAGGAGGCATCCAGCGCCAGCTCTCCCCCACTCTGCTGCGGCTTCCAGTACACCAGCCTTGCGCCCTCACGCTGAAATGCCAGGGGAGAAAAGGGCCGCGAGGGCGTCACTTGCGTAACCACCACTCGCCGTCCGGCCTCTGACCACAGCGAGGCGTTGATTCGCTTCGCACTGATGGCCTGCGCCTGAATATCGGCGTAACGCAGAGCAGCGGGCCTGAGCAGCAGTCCCCAAATTGCCAACGCAACAAGCCCCGACGCAATCAACCAGCAAAGGACGCGCCGGGAGGGACGTGCATCAGTCCAGCGTTGATACCAGATACCCACGGGCTACCTCCGGCTATGCAGTTGAAAAGAGAACATCCATCGTCCCTGGCTATCCTGTTGCAGTTCGCCTGCCGGTCCGGGGTTAAATCCCGTCACCCTTTTCAGCGCATCGGTCATGGCGGAGAGCGCTGGCAGTGAAGTGGTATAGCCGGTCAGGGTCAGCGAGGGTGGCTGATAACGCAGCGCCGTCAGCCACGCCTGCCGGGGCATTGCGCTGGCAAGGGACTCCAGCGCAGGTTGCCAGGCCGGATCGGACGGCGGCGAAGGGGTTTTCAGCTCCGCTGACTGCGGCTGACGGGCTTTCAATACCTTCTGCACCGCACGTGTCCCCGCCAGTTCGCTCTGCAACCCCTGTAACGCGAGAGACTGCGTCGCCCGTAGGCTGATACCTCCCGCCAGCATCACCAGCAATGAGCCAGCAAACAGCAGCCCCCAGAAACGCAGGCGCTGATTACGTTGCTGCCGACGCCAGGGTAAAAGATTGGGTATGCTCATTACGGCACCTCGCTCATGGCCAGCGCCAGGGCGACGGTGTAATCAGCACCGCATTCCGGCAGCGGCGGCTGGCACAGCGTCACCGCTTCCCAGGGATCGCGGGCAGCATCAAACACGGCGATATCAGAAGGAGAAAGCGCAAGCAGCGCCGCCAGTTCATTCACCGTCGCCGCTTCTGTGGTGTAGCGCCGCCCCCACTGGTGACGCATCGCCCATAGCCACTGGTGTTGATCTCTCCAGGCGACGCACCGGGCGGGGGCAACAGCAGAGAGAAGATTAGCCAGCGCGCCGGCATCCGGGGCGATTGCTGCCAGACGCAAACGCAGCGCGTTCGCCAGCGTCAACAGGGTATCGACCTCTCTGTTTTGCGCTGCGGTAACCTGAAAAGTGTTGCTGAACGTATCCTGCGCGTAGTCAAAGCAGAGCGTATCGGCGGGCATCTCCAGCTCACGCGCTAATGCGGCGCCTACCCAGGTGAGCTGTTCGCTGTCACGCAAGGTAACGGATGGACGGGGCAACGCGCGTTGCAGAACGCGCGTCGCCGGAAATGAGAGAAATACCCGATGCGAGTGCGGCAATGTTTTCCGCCAGCCACGTAATGCGTTAACCAGCTGTTCTGGCTTAAGTATTTTGCCTTCCCCGATAACGCCGTCCGACAGCGGTACCGCCCACCAGCGCCGTAAACGCCAACCGGCCCGCTCTCTGGTCAGCGCTACCGCAACCACCTTATCCTGTTGAATATGAACGCCTGTTTGCCACGTTTTAAAAGCCATGCTTCACGATCTCCTTATCGCCCGTCGGAGTGACGGCTATATCAATGAATCAGGCTTGCCTTTATACTACCGCGCGATTGTTTAGAAACTGCCCAGGCTAAACCAAATGGGAAATCTCCGGTGAAGTTCGTAAAGTATTTATTGATCCTTGCAGTCTGTTGCATTCTGCTGGGAGCAGGCTCGATTATTGGTTTGTACAAATATGTCGAGCCGCAACTCCCTGATGTCGCCACGCTTCGTGATGTGCGGCTTCAGATCCCTATGCAGGTCTATAGCGCCGATGGTGAACTGATGGCGCAATACGGCGAGAAACGTCGTATCCCTCTGACCTTAAATCAAATTCCACCCGTGATGGTGAAGGCTTTTATCGCCACCGAGGACAGCCGTTTTTACGAGCACCACGGTGTCGATCCGGTCGGTATTTTCCGTGCGGCAAGCGTGGCGCTGTTCTCCGGTCATGCCTCTCAGGGGGCAAGTACCATTACCCAGCAGCTGGCGCGTAACTTCTTCCTCAGCCCGGAAAAGACGCTGATGCGTAAGATCAAAGAGGTGTTCCTCGCGATCCGCATTGAGCAACTGCTGAGCAAAGACGAGATCCTTGAGCTTTACCTCAACAAGATCTATCTGGGCTACCGCGCCTATGGCGTAGGGGCTGCGGCTCAGGTCTATTTTGGTAAGCCGATCGATCAGCTCACGCTGAGCGAAATGGCGACCATTGCCGGCCTGCCAAAAGCGCCATCCACGTTTAACCCGCTCTACTCGCTGGACCGCGCCACCGCGCGCCGTAACGTGGTGCTGTCGCGTATGTTGAGCGAAGGCTATATCAGCCAGTCTGAGTACGATAAGGCGCGCAGCGACGTTATTGACGCCAATTACCATGCGCCGGAAATCGCCTTCTCTGCACCGTATCTTACTGAAATGGTTCGCCAGGAGATGGTGAGTCGCTACGGTGATAAAGCGTATGAAGATGGTTATCGCGTCTATACCACCGTGACCCGCAAGGTGCAGCAGGCTGCCCAGCAGGCGGTGCGTAATAACGTGATGGATTACGATATGCGTCACGGCTATCGCGGCCCGTCCAACGTGCTGTGGAAAGTGGGTGAAGGCGCATGGGACAGTAAAAAAATCACGGATTCCCTGAAAGCGCTGCCGACCTATGGCCCGCTGCGTCCGGCGGTCGTCACCCAGGCCGATCCACAGGAAGCAGTGGCGATGATGGCCGATGGCACATCCGTTTCGCTGCGCATGGAGGGTGTCCGCTGGGCGCGTCCATACCGTTCTGACACCCTTCAGGGGCCTACGCCACGTAAAGTGACCGATGTCGTACAAACCGGACAACAAATCTGGGTGCGTCAGGTCGGCGATGCCTGGTGGCTGGCGCAGGTGCCGGACGTAAACTCTGCGCTGGTCTCCATCAATCCGCAGAACGGCGCCGTGATGGCGCTGGTTGGCGGGTTCGATTTCAACCAGAGCAAATTTAACCGCGCGACCCAGGCGCTGCGTCAGGTTGGTTCGAACATCAAACCGTTCCTGTATACCGCGGCGATGGATAAGGGGCTGACTCTCGCCAGCATTCTCAACGACGTGCCAATTTCCCGCTGGGATGCCGGTGCGGGCTCTGACTGGCAGCCGAAGAACTCTCCGGCGCAATACGCTGGCCCTATCCGTCTGCGCCAGGGCCTTGGCCAGTCGAAGAACGTGGTCATGGTTCGCGCGATGCGTGCGATGGGCGTGGATTATGCGGCAGAGTATCTGCAACGCTTTGGCTTCCCGGCGCAAAACATCGTTCATACTGAATCTCTGGCGCTCGGCTCCGCGTCCTTTACGCCGCTCCAGGTTGCGCGTGGCTATTCGGTGATGGCGAACGGCGGCTTCCTGGTCGATCCGTATTTCATCAGCAAAATCGAGAACGATCAGGGCGGCGTACTGTTTGAAGCGAAACCGAAAATTGCCTGCCCTGAATGCGATATTCCGGTGATTTACGGCGACACGCCAAAATCCAATGTCCTGGAAAACAAGGATATGGAAGATGTGGCGATCTCTCAGGAACGTCAGAATCTGGCGGTGCCGCAGCCCCAGCTGGAACAGGCCAATCAGGCGCTGGTCGCCCAGAGTGGCGCGCAGGAGTATGCCCCGCACGTGATCAGCACGCCGCTGTCGTTCCTGATTAAGAGCGCACTGAACACCAACATCTTTGGTGAACCGGGCTGGCAAGGCACCGGCTGGCGAGCGGGCCGCGATTTGCAGCGCCACGACATCGGCGGCAAAACCGGGACAACCAACAGTTCAAAAGATGCCTGGTTCTCAGGTTATGGTCCTGGCGTTGTCACCTCCGTCTGGATTGGTTTTGACGATCACCGCCGCGATCTGGGGCGCACGACCGCCTCTGGCGCGATTAAAGATCAGATTTCCGGTTACGAAGGCGGTGCGAAGAGTGCGCAACCTGCCTGGGATGCTTACATGAAAGCCGTTCTCGAGGGCGTACCAGAGCAGCCGCTAACGCCTCCGCCGGGTGTGGTGACGGTGAATATTGACCGCAGCACCGGACAGCTCGCGAATGGCGGTAACAGCCGTGCCGAGTATTTCATCGAGGGTACGCAGCCAACCACGCAGGCAGTGCATGAGGTGGGTACGGAATTGATTGATAACGGCGAAACGCACGAGCTGTTCTGACGCCAACAAAAAAGCCGGGTGGCGACTACGCCTGACCCGGCCTACAACATCAATGCAAAACGGCAACCTTCGGTTGCCGTTTTTAATGGTGGCGCTACAAACGTCCCTGTCCCTTCAGCCACTCCCGCACCAGGAACAGTGCGCTCACGTTGCGCGCCTCGTTAAAGTCAGGATCTTCCAGCAAATCCATCAGATGAGCCAGCGGCCAGCGAACCTGCGGTAGCGGTTCCGGCTCGTCTCCTTCCAGCGATTCAGGATAGAGATCTTCCGCGACAACGATGTTCATTTTGCTGGAGAAATAGGACGGTGCCATGCTCAGCTTTTTCAGGAACGTCAGCTCTTTCGCGCCAAAACCGACCTCTTCTTTCAGCTCCCGGTTTGCCGCTTCAAACACCGTTTCGCCCGGGTCGATCAGTCCTTTGGAGAAGCCCAGCTCGTAGGATTCTGTGCCCACGGCGTATTCACGAATGAGGATCAGGTGCTCGTCGACGATGGGCACAATCATCACCGCTTCACGCGAGGAGGGGCGCATACGCTCATAAACACGACGCACACCGTTGCTGAACTCCAGATCCACGCTTTCGACATTAAACAGACGCGATTTCGCGACGGTTTCAACATTCAGAATGGTGGGCTTTTGTAAGGGTTTGGTCATCTTGACGGGTCTTTGCTGGGTGAACTGGCTTTATTGTGCGATACGCCGCACGGTTTCGGCAATGTCAATTGCTCTTTATTTACATTTATGCAACGTAACTGTAGGCGATTCTCATTTCAAAACAAATGTCAAGAGGTTGAAATGTTTCCAGGAATTTGCTGATATCGCGCCGGAACAGGCTTTGTTATCATTACCGGTCACTGGGATGCGCGTCAACATGCTCAAGTTAGACTCCATACTTGCCGATAGCCGACCACAGAATCTCATTCATTGTACAAAAGGTGCGACTGACAACACCTGTAAGAAGATAAGTAAGATGGGGAAAGCATGAGCACCATTTTGATTTTTCTCGCTGCTGTGCTGGCCTGCGCGTCGATTGCGGTGTGGGTATTCAGGCGCCGCGTACATCGCCGTTATCGGCTGCCCTTTTTGAACGCGTTCGCCGGGGCAAACACGCGCAAGCTTTCGCCAGAGGAACGCAGCACCGTTGAGCAGTATCTCGACACGCTGAACCGATCCCGGCTTTCGCCTGGCCCTACCGGTGCCAGCGCCGCCCCCGTATCGCTCAACCTGAACGCCCAAAGTGACACCGTTCTGTGCGTAACGCGCTCCATTACCCGCTACGGTATTACAACCGACGATCCCAACAAGTGGCGTTACTATCTCGACTCTGTTGAAGTGCACCTGCCTCCCTTCTGGGAGCAGTATATTAACGACGAAAACAGCGTCGAGCTCATCCATACCGATACGCTGCCGCTGGTTATCTCCCTCAATGGTCATACTCTGAGCGAATATGTTCAGGAAGCGCCACGCTTTGCGCTGGAACGCGCAAGCGGAACGCAGGCCTCTATTCGCGGTGAAGAGACTGAGCAGATCGAACTGCTGAACATCCGCCAGGAGACGCATGAAGAGTACGTCCTGAGCCGCCCGGATGGCATTCGCGAAGCGGTGCTGATTGTCGCCTCGTTCCTGCTCTTTTTCATCTGCCTGCTGACGCCGGACGTGTTTGTTCCGTGGCTCGCGGGTGGCGCAGTACTGCTTCTGGCCGCCGGGCTGTGGGGCATATTTGCTCCGCCGGCAAAAACGTCATTACGCGAAATTCACTGCCTGCGCGGAACCCCAAAACGCTGGGGACTGTTCGGTGAGAACGATCAGGAACATATCAACAATATCTCGCTCGGGATCATCGATCTTATCTATCCGCGCCACTGGCAGCCGTGGATTGCGCAGGACCTTGGCCACAAAACGGATATTGATATCTATCTCGACCGCCACGTTGTACGCCAGGGGCGCTACTTATCCCTGCACGACGAAGTGAAAAACTTCCCGCTTCAGCACTGGCTCCGCAGCGCGGTGATTGCCGGTGGCGCCGCGTTAATCTTCGTCATGCTGCTGCTCTTCGTGCCGCTGGATATGCCGATTAAATTTACCCTGTCGTGGATCAAAGGGGCGCAAACTGTGGAAGCCACCAGCGTACAGCAGCTCGAAGAAGCGGGTGTACGCGTGGGAGATACGTTGCGCCTCAAAGGCACCGGGATGTGTAATATCCACACGCCGGGCGCCTGGAACACGCGCCAGAACTCGCCGTTCGCGCCGTTCGACTGCTCTCAGATCATCTGGAATGACGCCTCTCCGCTGCCGCTGCCGGAATCGGATGTGGTCAACAAGGCCACTGCGCTCACCCAGACGATTAATCGCCAGTTCCATCCAAAACCGGATGATGATTCTCGCGTCAGCCCTGCCCTGCGTTCGGCTATTCAGAAGTCGGGCATGGTACTGCTGGATGACTTTGGCGAAATCGTCCTGAAAACAGAGGATCTCTGTTCCGCCCAGGATGACTGTATCCGGCTCAAGAACGCGCTGGTCAACCTCGGCAACAGCAAAGACTGGGACGCGCTGGTGAAACGCGCCGAAGCGGGACGCCTGGACGGTGTGAACGTGCTTCTGCGTCCGGTCAGCGCCGAGTCGCTGGATAACCTGGTGGCGACCTCTACCGCCCCCTTCGTGATGCGTGAAACCACCCGTGCCGCCCAGGCGCTTAACAGCCCGGCGCCTGGCGGTTTTGTGATTGCCAGCGATGAAGGCAGCGACCTGGTGGATCAACCTTATCCGCAGGTTTCGCTCTATGACTATCCTGCCCAGGAGCAGTGGAGCGAATTCCAGCGTCTGGCGCAGATGCTGATGCAGACGCCATTCAGCGCGGAAGGGATCGTCACCACCCTCTTTACCGACGCCAACGGCACGCGTCATATTGGCCTGCACCGTATGCCGGATAGCGCTGGCCTGTGGCGCTATATAGGGACATCCCTGCTGCTGATTGCAATGCTGGCGTGCATTGTCTGGAACGGTTATCAGGCCGTACGCCGCTATCAGCGTTCCCGCACGCGGCTGGCAGAAATCCAGGCCTACTACGAAAATTGCCTTAACCCGAAACTGATCTCCTCTTCCGAGAGCCTGATCGGATAACGTCCCTGCGCGACAAGTTGTGCTACCCTGTCGCGCACGTTTCTTCTGGCTGGAGTTCCCCCTTATGCATCTTAATATCGACTGGCAGGCGGTCGATACCGTCCTGCTTGATATGGACGGCACGCTGCTTGATCTCGCCTTTGATAACTATTTCTGGCAAAAGCTGGTCCCGGAAACATACGGTGAACAGCAGGGGATCTCCCCGGCGGAAGCGCAGGAATTCATTCGTTCGCAATATAGCGCGGTGCAGCATACGCTAAACTGGTACTGTCTTGACTACTGGAGCGAGCGACTCGGTTTGGATATTTGTGCCATGACCACCGCCCAGGGCGCACGCGCTGTACTGCGCGACGATACGGTCCCGTTCCTGGATGCGCTGAAAGCCTGCGGTAAGCGCCGCATTTTGCTGACGAATGCGCATCCCCATAACCTGGCCGTGAAGCTGGAACATACCGGTCTTGCTTCACACCTTGATTTATTGCTTTCCACCCACACATTTGGTTATCCGAAAGAGGATCAGCGGTTGTGGCATGCCGTGGTGGAAGAGACCGGTTTACAGCCGGAACGCACGCTGTTTATTGACGACAGCGAGCCGATTCTGGATTCTGCGGCCGCTTTTGGCATTCGCTATTGTCTGGGCGTGACCAATCCGGATTCCGGCCTGGCTGAAAAAAGCTATCTGCGACATCCGGGGCTGAACGACTATCGCCGGATGATCCCCTCACTCACCGTGAAGGAGACGCCATGAAAGAAAAACCCGCTGATGGGGTAAGACTGGATAAATGGCTGTGGGCCGCCCGTTTTTACAAAACGCGCGCCCTTGCCCGTGAAATGGTTGATGGCGGAAAGGTGCATTACAACGGTCAGCGCAGCAAACCGAGCAAGCTGGTTGAACTGAATGCCACGCTAACGCTTCGCCAGGGCAACGATGAGAAAACGGTGGTGGTGAAAGCCATTACCGAGCAGCGGCGGCCCGCAACCGAAGCCGTTTTGCTGTATGAAGAGACGGCCGAAAGCATAGAGAAGCGCGAGAAAACCGCGCTGGCGCGCAAGATGAATGCGCTGACCATGCCTCACCCGGACCGGCGACCGGATAAAAAAGAGCGCCGCGATCTGATGAAATTTAAACACGGTGAGAGCGAGTAACCCTCACCTGCACGAGAGATGAAAATGGCCCAACACGACCAATTACACCGCTATCTGTTTGAACAATTCGCCGTGCGCGGCGAGCTGGTCACCGTATCCGAAACCTGGAAACAGATTCTGGAAAACCACAACTACCCGCTGCCGGTGAAAACCCTGTTGGGCGAACTGCTGGTTGCCACCAGCCTGCTGACCGCCACGCTGAAGTTCGCTGGCGATATTACCGTTCAGTTGCAGGGTGATGGCCCGATGTCGCTGGCGGTGATCAACGGCAATAACCAGCAGCAGATGCGCGGCGTGGCGCGCGTTCAGGGCGATATCCCTGAAAATGCGGATCTGAAAACGCTGGTCGGAAATGGCTATCTGGTTATCACGATCTCGCCTGAAGAGGGTGAGCGCTATCAGGGCGTTGTCGGTCTGGAAGGCGACACGCTGGCCGCCTGCCTGGAAGATTACTTCATGCGTTCCGAACAGCTGCCAACCCGCCTGTTCATCCGCACCGGTGAAGTGGATGGTCAGCCTGCTGCCGGTGGTATGCTGCTTCAGGTTCTGCCTGCGCAGGATGCGCAGACCAATGATTTCGAGCATCTGGCAACGCTGACGGAAACCATCAAAGCGGAAGAGCTGTTCACCCTGTCGGCGACCGACGTGCTGTGGCGTCTGTACCACGAAGAAGAAGTGACGGTTTACGATCCGCAGGATGTGGAATTTAAGTGCACCTGCTCTCGCGAGCGTTGTGCTGGCGCCCTGAAAACGCTGCCGGATGAAGAGATCGACAGCATCATGGCGGAAGACGGTGAGATCGATATGCACTGTGATTACTGCGGTACGCACTACGTGTTCAATTCCATGGATATCGCGGAGATCCGCAATAACGCCTCTCCGGCGGACCCGCAGGTTCACTAAGCTCTGAGCCTGTTGCCCGGCGGCGCTATGCTTGCACGGGCCTACAATGAATTGTGCAATTTTTTGATATGATTGCTAATTGTAGGCCGGGTAAGCGTAGCGCCACCCGGCAAGAAAAAGCACTAACGCCACTGCGCATTATTGTAACTGTCGTAGCTCATATCGACACGCTCCCCAAAAATCTCAATATCCGCCCAGGGCTTCACGACAGATTTCACTTTCCTCTGCCTTAATGCGCGGTCAAGTTCTTCTCTGGTCAACGCCTCCGGCATTTTCCACGCGTCCCCGGCGATCCTCCAGCCCGTGTTGGTTTGTGTGTAAGCCACGATCGTGCGATCGGTAAATTGAAATAGCACGGCTTCCGGCTTGCCGTCACTGTTAAGATCCAGCGGCATGAGTAAACAGTTACTCTGGGCGCTATCGCAGCTCTCAAAGCGATACTGATTGCTGAGCATGGCTTGCCACAATGCCTTATCAGGACGAGCCATTCCCGGTGCGAGCTGGATCTGTTTTTCCAGCATCGCGGCGGTCATCTTACCTGCTTCGCCAGCGTTCCCGGAGAGAAGACCATTTATTTCACGCTGGCGTTTTGGGTTTGAGATAAACTGTGGATCGTTTTGCAGCATTTGCATCGCCTCTCGCCCCTTTCGTCCGGTATTGCTGAGCATATACAGGCTTACCTGGTCTGCGTTTATTCTGCCATCCTGATAACGCGCCATATGGCTTTCAACGCTGATACGCCAGGGATCAAGCACCGGTGTATGGACCAACACCAGGAAAATCAGCGCCAGTAATCCGGTAGCCGGAGTGATATGAGCCTGGAGCCTTTGCGGATCCCGACGGTAAAAAAGTACGCTAAGACAGAATCCTACCGTCCAGACCAGCGCCACTATCGTAATCAGCACACCGTACAGACGCTCCGGTGACCAGCCATACTGTGCGATGCGCAGCCAGAGCGCCCAGCCTGCCAGGACGGGATACGCAGGAGCGATAATCACGGCAAGATGAATCATTCCTCGCAGGGGAGAGAAGTAAGGCAGCTTTTGACGTTGTGGGTGCCATACGACAGTCACCAGCAATAACAGCAACAGCGCCAGCGTCGTCAGTAAGCCCGCAGCCGAGATCCGTGCTGAAACAGCCTCTAAGCCAACGAAGGGCAATATGCCTATAAAGAGCAGCGCCAGCGCAGCCATCAGTGGAAGCAAACCTGTCGCGATAAGCGTAAGGAGATTTTGCAATGCCAGAATCAGCCGAACCTGCATACGCGCAAGTACTGCCGCGCTGGCTGAAACCACACCAATCGCCACTGAAATAAACCAGTCAGAATTAAAGAAAAGCCGATCAAAAAAAGAGATGCCAATGAGTTTAAAAAGCTCAGCCCAGAGGAAAAGCACCAGCCAGAACAGCCCATTCGAGACAAAAACAAGAAGAAATGTCAGCGCGTTATGCCAGTTTTTATCGTTGAAATCGCGGTAGAAAGCGTCCGTCGGTGCGGTCTCAAGGCGTCGCTGAAGCCATGGCAACAGGAGAAGCGTCATCAGGAGCAGATGAAAACCGAAAAGGAGCACCGCATTTCTGGTATCCCAGTTGTCCAGCCCCGCAACGTTCCACTTAAGCCAGCCGCCCATCCCCGCGACTGCCGCGCCAATCATCCCGAGTGACAGCCACAAAAATGGCTTTCTGAATGACGTCATGGCAAGCGACAACGTGGTTGTCATTACCACGGTGGCAGGTACTACACACATCAGCCACAGCGTATCCGATGGCAATTTTGCGTACTCGATATACCACGTGATTACATAGCAAATTACGCCCTGTAAAGCCCCCGCCAGCACGACGGCTACGCGCGTTGAAGGGGATAACGTCTCACGGTTTTCCATTTCTCATCCCTTGTTCATGAAAAATCTATTGTCTCATCAAAGCAAAACTCTGGCCCCCACCTCAAACTCTGAAAATAGCTGACCCAAGAGACCTGAATCGTTTTCCCAATGTAACCCTTACGTAATTTTCTTACATGTATGCGATTACATTCACATTCTTCTGGATAAATTCACCAGAGATTAACCTTTTAAGAACATTTTCCCCATCCAAAAAGCGATTCCTGCGATAATCTGCCCGCCCTGTGACTGGAGTCGCAGCGTTTTCCGTTAGTAAGGGTTTTGACCAGATACGTAAATCTATGAGCCCCGTCGCGGTTAACATCCCCAGAAAAACCCTACAATTTCAGGCAGTACATATTGGCTAAGGAGCAGTGATATGCGTGTTAATGGTTTAACCCCGCAAGATCTCAAGGCTTATGGTATTCACGACGTCCAGGAAGTGGTCTACAACCCCGATTACGATACGCTGTATCAGGAAGAGCTCAATCCGGCACTGGAAGGATACGAGCGCGGTGTGTTGACGAACCTTGGTGCTATCGCCGTCGATACGGGTATTTTTACCGGTCGTTCGCCGAAAGATAAGTATATCGTCCGAGACGACACCACCCGCGATACGCTGTGGTGGGCTGATAAGGGCAAAGGGAAGAACGATAACAAACCGCTCTCCCCGGAAACCTGGCAGCATCTGAAAGGACTTGTCACCCATCAGCTTTCCGGCAAGCGTCTGTTTATTATTGATGCGTTCTGCGGCGCTAACGCCGACACCCGTCTCTCCGTACGGTTCATTACTGAAGTGGCCTGGCAGGCGCATTTCGTGAAGAATATGTTCATTCGTCCGACCGATGAAGAACTGCAAGACTTCACCCCTGACTTTATCGTGATGAACGGCGCGAAATGCACCAACCCGCAGTGGAAAGAGCAGGGTCTGAACTCCGAAAACTTTATCGCCTTCAACCTGACCGAGCGTATCCAGCTGATCGGCGGTACCTGGTACGGCGGCGAAATGAAGAAAGGGATGTTCTCAGTCATGAACTACCTGCTGCCGCTGCGCGGTATCGCCTCCATGCACTGCTCGGCGAACGTCGGGGAAAAAGGCGATGTAGCAGTGTTCTTCGGCCTTTCCGGCACCGGTAAAACAACGCTGTCCACCGATCCAAAACGTCGTCTGATTGGCGACGATGAACACGGCTGGGATGATGACGGCGTGTTTAACTTTGAAGGCGGCTGCTACGCGAAGACCATTCGCCTGTCGGAAGAGGCAGAGCCGGATATCTACCACGCGATTCGCCGCGATGCGCTGCTGGAAAACGTCACCGTGCGTGCCGATGGTTCTATCGACTTCGACGATGCCTCGAAAACGGAAAACACCCGCGTCTCTTACCCGATCTACCACATCGAGAACATCGTCAAGCCGGTATCGAAGGCGGGTCATGCCACGAAGGTGATTTTCCTGACCGCGGATGCGTTCGGCGTGCTGCCACCGGTTTCCCGCCTGACCGCCAGCCAGACGCAGTACCATTTCCTCTCCGGCTTTACCGCTAAACTGGCGGGTACCGAGCGCGGTGTGACCGAGCCAACCCCAACCTTCTCCGCTTGCTTCGGCGCGGCGTTCCTGTCGCTGCACCCAACGCAGTATGCGGAAGTGCTGGTGAAACGCATGCAGGCATCCGGCGCCCAGGCGTACCTGGTGAACACCGGCTGGAACGGTACGGGCAAACGTATCTCCATCAAAGATACACGTGCCATCATCGACGCGATTCTGGATGGTTCGCTGGATAACGCTGAGACCTTTACGCTGCCGATGTTCGATCTGGCGATCCCAACAGCGCTGCCGGGCGTGGATACGCGTATCCTGGATCCGCGTAACACCTACGGTTCACCGGAACAGTGGCGTGAGAAGGCTGAATCGCTGGCGAAACTGTTTATCGAAAACTTCGAGAAGTATACCGACACCCCGGCCGGTGCTGCGCTGGTGAGTGCGGGACCAAGGTAAAAGCAAAAAGGCAACGAAAGTTGCCTTTTTTAATGTTTTCTCCCTCTCCCCGTGGGAGAGGGCCGGGGTGAGGGCATCAGGCCCCCCCCCTTTTTTAACTCTCTTTCACCTGCCCCCGTAAAACCGGCACCGGTAACCACGCACGAATGCTCAAACCGCCCCGCTCGCTGGTGCCAATTTCCAGCAGTCCGTTATGGTTATCAACAATACGCTGCACAATCGCCAGGCCTAAGCCGGTTCCGCTGGTGCTGCGCGCGCTGTCGCCACGCACAAATGGCTGGAACAGGTGCTTACGCTGCTCAGGCTTAATGCCCGGGCCATCGTCTTCTACCTGGAACCAGGCGCGGTTGAGTTCCGTACCGCTGCTGACTTTGATCCAGCCGTTGCCGTAGCGCGCCGCGTTGACCACCATATTCGCCACCGCGCGTTTAATGGAGAGCGGGTGCATACGTACCTGAATCTCGCCTGCCTGAAGGTCGGTCGCAATTTCACGTTCGTAGCCGCTTTCGGCAGCAACCACTTCGCCCAGAACTGCGTTCAGATCCGCCATCTCCATCGGCATCTCCTGCCCGGTGCGCAGGTAGTCGATAAACTGCTCGATGATGGCGTTACACTCTTCGATATCCTTGTTGATGGACTCTGCAAGATAACCATCCTGCTCGCCCATCATCTCTGTTGCCAGCCGGATACGCGTCAGCGGGGTGCGAAGGTCATGGCTGACCCCCGCCATCAGCAGCGTACGGTCGTCCGCCAGCTGTTTAACGCCTGCCGCCATGTGGTTAAACGCACGCGTTACCGAGCGCACTTCCGATGCGCCATACTCACGCAGCGGCGGTGGGATAATACCTTTACCGACCTGCAATGCCGCATGCTCCAGGTCGACCAGCGGTCGGTTCTGGATACGAATAAACAGCCATGCGCCACCGATGGCCAGCAGCATGATCGCCAGGGTGTATCGGAACAGCGGCGAGAAGTCGCCCTGATGAATCTCGGTGAGCGGAACGCGCACCCAGATGTTGGGTGACAGCCAGGTTTTCAGCCAGACAACCGGCGAGCTTTTATTGACCTCAACGCGCACTTCCGTCGGGCCGCCAAGCTGCTGCGCCATCTGCTGGCTGAGGAATTCATAGTGCTGCGCCCAGCGCAGGCCGGCATCTTCCGCCGCTTCGTTCGAGTAGAGAGAAATGCCCAGCTCACGGTAGATTTCCCGACGGAAAGCCGGGGGAACAACCAACTGCGTGCCGTCCTCCAGTTGCAGTTTGTCGGTCATCAGCATACGCACTTCGTATGCCAGCACCTTATTAAACTGCTGAAGGCTCGGCAGGATTGCAAAGTTCAGCACCACCAGGTAGGTCGTCACCAGACTGACAAACAGCAGGGTGACGATCAATAACAGCGTGCGGGCAAACGAACTTCGCGGCGAGAAGCGCATTCGCCTCATGCTTTAGAGCCGTCCGGAACAAACACGTAGCCTAGACCCCACACGGTCTGAATATAACGAGGATGCGCCGGATCTTCTTCCACCATGCGGCGCAGACGAGAGATCTGCACGTCGATAGAACGCTCCATCGCGGAGTATTCACGACCACGCGCCAGGTTCATCAGCTTGTCACGGGAGAGCGGCTCACGCGGGTGACTGACCAGCGCTTTCAGCACCGCGAACTCGCCGCTGGTGAGCGGCATTGGCTCATCTTCACGGAACATTTCACGGGTGCCGAGGTTCAGCTTGAACTTACCGAATGCAATGACGGCCTCTTCCTGAGACGGCGCGCCCGGCAGCTCGTTCGCCTGACGACGCAGCACGGCGCGAATACGCGCCAGCAGTTCACGCGGGTTAAACGGCTTTGGAATGTAGTCATCAGCGCCAATCTCAAGGCCGACAATGCGGTCAACTTCTTCACCCTTCGCCGTCACCATGATGATCGGCATCGGGTTGCTCTGGCTGCGCAGACGGCGGCAAATAGAGAGCCCGTCTTCGCCAGGCAGCATCAGGTCCAACACCATCAGGTGGAAAGATTCACGCGTCAGCAGACGATCCATCTGTTCCGCGTTCGCGACGCTACGAACCTGGAAGCCCTGCTCGGTCAGATAACGTTCCAGCAGCGCACGCAGGCGCATGTCGTCATCTACGACCAGAATTTTGTAGTTCTCTTGCATTGTGTGTACTCCCAAAGGTTCGGATAAGCCTGGAACAGCGTATTCTAAAAAAGTGCACGGGTTCGACCAGCAAATTCTGGTATAAATTCTAGACGAAATTGTTACAAAGCATATTTAACAGCAGCTTATCTGTTCATTTCATCACATAAATCATTATTAATCTTGTCTGTTACACTGTGCGCTACGTATTGTGCGCAAAGACAGTTAACCGGCATTAAAGGCTGCACCATGAAAACGCCTCTGATCACCCGTGAAGGGTACGAGAAACTCAAAAAAGAGATGGATTACCTGTGGCGCGAAGAGCGTCCGGAAGTGACCAAAAAAGTCACCTGGGCAGCAAGCCTGGGCGACCGCAGCGAGAATGCGGACTACCAGTACAATAAAAAGCGGCTGCGCGAAATCGATCGCCGGGTACGCTACCTGACGAAGTGCCTCGAGAATCTCAAAATTGTCGATTATTCCCCGCAGCAGGAAGGTAAAGTCTTCTTCGGCGCGTGGGTCGAAATTGAAAACGACAGCGGCGACACCCTGCGTTTTCGTATCGTCGGCTACGATGAAATTTTCGGTCGTAAGGATTACATTTCTATCGACTCACCCATGGCCCGCGCCCTGCTGAAAAAAGAGGTAGGCGATTTAGCCGTTGTCCAGACGCCTGCGGGTGAAGCAAGCTGGTACGTCAACGAAATCGAGTATGTTAAATAGTCCGAGAGCGCCCTCCCCGGCTGGCATTTTTTGGTGTCAGCCCGTATAACTATCCCCCTGATTTTCGATCCACAAGATGAACTGACCATGATGAAAGAGTCGCTCTGCCGCATTATTGCGGGTGAACTCCAGGCCAGAGCCGAACAGGTAGAAGCTGCCGTTCGCCTGCTTGATGAAGGGAACACCGTGCCGTTTATTGCACGTTATCGTAAGGAAGTCACCGGCGGTCTGGATGACACGCAGCTGCGAAACCTGGAGACCCGTCTGGGCTATCTGCGCGAGCTGGAAGACCGACGTCAGGCGATCCTCAAATCTATCGGCGAGCAGGGCAAGCTGACCAGTGACCTGGAAAAAGCCATTAACGGTACCCTGAGTAAAACCGAGCTCGAAGACCTCTATCTGCCGTACAAACCGAAGCGCCGCACGCGCGGGCAGATTGCGATCGAAGCCGGCCTTGAGCCACTGGCCGATCTGCTGTGGAACGAACCGTCCCACGATCCGGAAACCGAAGCCGCCAAATTTATCGACGCCGATAAAGGCGTAGCAGACACCAAAGCCGCGCTAGACGGCGCTCGCTACATTCTGATGGAGCGCTTCGCCGAAGACGCGGCGCTGCTGGCCAAAGTGCGTGATTACCTGTGGAAGAACGCGCATATCGTCTCCACCGTGGTGTCCGGCAAAGAGGAAGAAGGCGCGAAATTCCGCGACTACTTCGATCACCACGAACCCATTTCTACCGCGCCGTCTCACCGCGCGCTGGCGATGTTCCGCGGCCGTAACGAAGGCGTGCTGCAACTCTCCCTGAATGCCGATCCACAGTTTGACGAGCCGCCAAAAGAGAGCCACTGCGAGCAGATCATTATCGACCATCTGGGCCTGCGCCTGAACAACGCCCCGGCGGACAGCTGGCGCAAAGGCGTGGTGAGCTGGACCTGGCGCATCAAGGTGCTGATGCACCTCGAAACCGAGCTGATGGGCACCGTGCGCGAGCGCGCCGAAGACGAAGCGATCAACGTCTTCGCCCGTAACCTGCACGACCTGCTGATGGCGGCGCCAGCTGGCCTGCGCGCCACCATGGGTCTCGATCCGGGTCTGCGTACCGGCGTGAAGGTGGCCGTGGTTGACGGCACCGGCAAGCTGGTTGCCACCGACACCATTTACCCGCACACCGGTCAGGCAGCGAAAGCGGCTGTCGTCGTCGCCGCGCTGTGCGAGAAGTACAACGTTGAGCTGGTTGCCATCGGTAACGGTACGGCGTCCCGAGAAACTGAACGTTTCTATCTCGACGTGCAGAAGCAGTTCCCGAAAGTGACGGCGCAGAAAGTGATCGTCAGTGAAGCGGGGGCATCTGTCTATTCCGCCTCGGAACTGGCAGCGCAGGAGTTCCCGGATCTGGACGTTTCCCTGCGCGGCGCGGTCTCTATCGCCCGTCGTTTGCAGGATCCGCTGGCGGAGCTGGTGAAGATTGACCCGAAATCCATCGGCGTGGGCCAGTATCAGCACGACGTGAGCCAGACGCAGCTGGCGCGTAAGCTGGATGCGGTAGTGGAAGACTGTGTTAACGCCGTCGGCGTGGACCTGAACACCGCTTCCGTTCCCCTGCTGACCCGCGTGGCGGGCCTGACCCGTATGATGGCGCAGAATATCGTCGCCTGGCGTGATGAGAACGGTCAGTTCCAGAACCGCCAGCAGCTGCTGAAGGTGAGCCGTCTGGGGCCGAAAGCATTTGAGCAGTGCGCGGGCTTCCTGCGCATCAACCACGGCGATAACCCGCTGGATGCCTCTACCGTTCACCCGGAAGCCTATCCGGTTGTCGAGCGTATCCTGGCCGCCACCCGGCAGGCGCTGAAAGACCTGATGGGCGACAGCAGCGCGCTGCGTAACCTGAAAGCGGTGGATTTCACCGACGAACAGTTCGGCGTGCCGACGGTCACCGACATCATCAAAGAGCTGGAAAAACCGGGCCGCGATCCGCGTCCTGAGTTTAAAACCGCGACCTTTGCTGAGGGCGTAGAAACCATGAACGACCTGCTGCCGGGCATGGTGCTGGAGGGGGCGGTAACCAACGTCACCAACTTTGGCGCGTTTGTGGATATCGGCGTGCATCAGGATGGTCTGGTGCATATCTCTTCCCTCGCCGACAAGTTCGTTGAAGATCCGCACACCGTGGTCAAAGCGGGCGACATCGTGAAGGTGAAAGTGCTCGAAGTGGATCTCCAGCGCAAGCGTATTGCCCTGACCATGCGTCTGGACGAGCAGCCGGGCGACACTAACGCGCGCCGTGGCGGTAATGGCGGTGGCCGTGAACAGCAGCGTCCGGCAGCGAAAGCCGCGAAGCCACGCGGACGTGACGCACAGCCGGCGGGCAACAGCGCGATGATGGATGCGCTGGCAGCGGCGATGGGTAAGAAACGCTAATGCTGTAAATGCCCGGTGGCGCGACGCTTACCGGGCCTACGGTTTTGTAGGCCGGGCAAACGCAGTGCCGCCCGGCAAGCAGGCCGCAGGGAATTAAAATAAATATGTTGTATCCATATTTAAACCACGAATTATCACCTCATTAACAAATAGCCCTCTTTTTATTTTCACCTCAATTTCGAAAATATTGAGCAAGGTCAAGCAGACCGCAAATTAATACGATTAACAACATCCCGTCACATTTTTATTATTGCTGATAAAAACTATTCTCATTATCATCGCAGTGTAGATTATTTAACCTATCGTGGAATCAGGCGCTATGCAATTCACTCCAGACAGTGCGTGGAAAATTATCGGTTTTACCCGTGAGATAAGCCCGGCCTATCGGCAGAAGCTCCTGTCACTGGGCATGCTACCCGGCTCATCATTCCAGGTTGTGCGCGTTGCGCCGTTGGGCGATCCAGTTCATATCGAAACCCGACGCGTTAATCTGGTTCTGCGTAAAAAAGATCTCGCATTAATTGAAATTGAATCTTTATCCCGTTAACAAGCCAGCGGTTTCAGTGAGTCTACTACAATGAAAAAATTAACTATTGGCTTAATTGGCAATCCTAATTCCGGCAAGACAACCTTATTTAATCAGTTAACTGGCGCACGCCAGCGTGTGGGAAATTGGGCAGGCGTGACGGTGGAACGCAAAGAAGGCCAGTTCACCACGACAGATAATCAGGTCACGCTGGTTGATTTACCGGGGACCTATTCCCTCACCACGATTTCATCCCAGACCTCTCTCGATGAGCAAATTGCCTGCCACTATATTCTGAGCGGCGACGCGGATCTGCTTATCAACGTGGTGGATGCCTCTAACCTCGAACGAAATCTGTATCTCACGTTACAGCTGCTGGAGCTGGGTATTCCCTGCATCGTGGCGCTTAACATGCTCGACATCGCGGAGAAGCAAAAGCTGCGCATCGACGTCGATGCCCTCTCCGCCCGTCTGGGCTGCCCGGTGGTTCCGCTGGTTTCTACCCGCGCGCGCGGCATTGACGCCCTGAAGCTGGCGATTGACCGCCACACGGGCAATGCCGACGTCGAACTGGTGCACTATGCCCAGCCGCTGCTGCGCGAAGCCGGGCAGCTGGCGCAGGAGATGGACAACAGCATGCCCGCCAGACAACGTCTGTGGCTTGGCCTGCAAATGCTGGAAGGCGATATCTACAGCCGCGCCTACGCAGGCGATGCGGCGGATAAGCTGGACGTCGCACAGGCTCGCCTGAGCGACGAGCTGGATGACCCGGCCCTGCACATTGCGGATGCGCGCTATCAGGCCATTGCCGCTATCTGTGACGTGGTCAGCAATGCATTAACCGCTGAACCCAGCCGCTTCACCGCCGCCGTGGATAAAATTGTGCTCAACCGCTTCCTCGGTTTGCCGATCTTTTTACTGGTGATGTATGTGATGTTCCTGCTCGCCATTAACATCGGCGGTGCATTACAACCTATCTTTGATGGCGGCTCTGTCGCTATCTTCGTGCACGGTATTCAGTGGCTGGGCTACACCCTCCACTTCCCGGAATGGTTGACCATCTTCCTTGCGCAGGGGATCGGCGGCGGGATCAACACCGTCCTGCCGCTGGTGCCGCAGATCGGCATGATGTACCTGTTCCTCTCCTTCCTTGAGGATTCCGGTTACATGGCGCGCGCCGCCTTCGTGATGGACCGCCTGATGCAGGCGCTGGGGCTGCCGGGCAAATCCTTCGTGCCGCTGATTGTCGGCTTTGGCTGTAACGTGCCGTCAGTCATGGGCGCGCGTACGCTGGACGCCCCGCGCGAACGCCTGATGACCATCATGATGGCGCCGTTCATGTCCTGCGGCGCGCGGCTGGCGATCTTCGCGGTCTTTGCCGCGGCGTTCTTTGGTCAGGAAGGAGCGCTGGCCGTCTTCTCCCTGTATGTGCTGGGTATCGTGATGGCTATTCTCACCGGCCTGATGCTGAAGCACACCATCATGCGTGGCGAAGCGTCGCCGTTCGTGATGGAACTGCCGGTTTATCACGTTCCGCATCTGAAAAGCCTGATTATTCAGACATGGCAGCGCCTGAAGGGCTTCGTTCTGCGCGCCGGTAAGGTGATTGTGGTGGTCAGCATTTTCCTGAGCGCCCTGAACAGCTTCACTCTGAGCGGCCAGGCCGCGGACAACATTAATGACTCTGCCCTGGCCTCCGTCAGCCGGATCATTACGCCGGTCTTCAAACCGATTGGCGTTCAGGAAGACAACTGGCAGGCAACCGTGGGCCTGTTCACCGGCGCGATGGCAAAAGAGGTGGTTGTCGGCACCCTGAACACGCTTTACACCGCGGAAAACATCCAGGAAGAGGAGTTTAATCCGGCAGCGTTCAACCTCGGCGATGAACTGCTTGGCGCGGTGGAAGAGACCTGGCAGAGCCTGAAAGACACCTTCAGCCTGAGCGTACTGGCGAACCCGATTGAAGCCAGCAAAGGCGACGGCGAAATGGCGACCGGAGCAATGGGCGTGATGGGCCAGAAATTTGGCAGCGCGTCGGCGGCCTACAGCTACCTGATCTTCGTCCTGCTCTATATTCCGTGCATCTCGGTCATGGGCGCCATTGCCCGTGAGTCCAGCCGCGGCTGGATGGGCTTCTCCATCCTGTGGGGGCTGAACATTGCCTACTCGCTGGCGACCGTG
Source organism: Enterobacter sp. Res13-Sevr-PEC09-46 (assembly GCF_015672585.1). NCBI lineage: Bacteria > Pseudomonadati > Pseudomonadota > Gammaproteobacteria > Enterobacterales > Enterobacteriaceae > Enterobacter > Enterobacter sp. Res13-Sevr-PEC09-46. Next base: position 66,021 of record NZ_JADABR010000010.1, read on the forward strand.
TTTTATCAGGCCGTCAATTACAGCCAGCATCCGCGCTACAGCCTGGTCTGTATCCTCGCGGTGATCCTGTTTAACGTAATGGTGATTGGCCTGCTGCGCCGGGCGCGTAGCCGCGTTGACGTTAACCTGCTGGCAACGCGCAAAACCCCGACGACCTGCTGTAGCAGCCCTGCGGGCGACTGTCACTGAGGGGAAGAAAGATGGCATCGTTGATTCAGATTCGTGACTTACTGGCGTTACAGGGACGAATGGAGGCGAAGCAGCTTAGCCTCAGCCTGCATACGCCGCAGCCGATGATCGATGCCATGCTGGAAAGGCTGGAGGCGATGGGGAAAGCCGTGCGCATCCAGGAAGAGCCGGACGGTTGTCTGTCCGGCAGTTGTAAGAGTTGTCCTGAAGGTAAAGCCTGTCTCAGGGAGTGGTGGACGCTTCGCTGATAAAACCGGACAGCGCCGAACAAAACTCAGCAGGATGAGAGATGAACGGCGCATGTGCCGCTTTGGCAACCACCATTGATTTACTCTCCGGCCACAGCGCATCCAGCAGCGGAACCACCTTGCGCGGAACCAGTCCATCCAGATAGCCATAAATACGCAGATGCGGCACCGTTAACGACGCCAGCGGCTCGCGCAGATCGACCGTTTTCAGGATTTCCAGCCCTCCGTTCAGCACCTCAACCTCCGGCATCGGCAGAGAAAGCACCGTCTGCTTCAGCGTCCGCGCATCCTGACGGGCGGTTTCTGTTCCCATCGTCTGTAATGCCAGGAAACGCTCCACCGTCCGCTGGAAGTCTTCGCTCAGCTGATGCTGGAACCCGGCCAGCACCTCAGGTTTGATGCCCGGCCACGCCTCGCGGGCGCTGAAACAGGGTGATGAGGCAACGGTGATCAGCGCCTGGACCCGCTCAGGATGGCGCAGCGCAATCTGGCTTGCCACCAGCCCCCCCAGGCTCCAGCCGAGCCAGACGGCTTTTTGCGGCGCCGCTTCCAGAACCTGCTCCGCCATGTCGTCGAGCGTCATCGCGCCGTAGCCGTGGCTGCGGCCATAGCCCGGTAGATCCACCAGGTGTACCGTGAATTGCGAGGCCAGTTCCTCACTTATGCAACGCCACACTTCGGCGTTCAGTCCCCATCCGTGCAGCAGCACAAGATGACAATTTCCCGTCCCAACGGTCTGCCACCACAGCGTCTTCATCAGTTAACGTTCTCTTTTTTCACATGGAGGTTGCGTATGCTAACAGTGCCCGGCTTGTGCTGGCTATGCCGAATGCCACTTGCGATGAGCGCGTGGGGCGTCTGTTCCGTTTGCACGCGAGCGCTGGGTTACCTGAAGGGCTGTCCGCAATGCGGCTTGCCTGCCGTAAGCCAGACGCTCCCCTGCGGCCGTTGCCTGAAAAAAGCGCCGCCGTGGAGCGCGCTGGTGGCGGTGGATGATTACGTTTTGCCGCTGAGTCGTCTGGTTCATCAGTTTAAGTTTTCCAGCCAGACTGCACTGGCGCAGCCCCTGGCACGCCTGTTGTTACTGGCGGTATTACAGGCGCGAAGAACGCGCGGGCTGCCGCCGGTCGACACGCTTGTGAACGTGCCACTGTTTCAGCGTCGGCACTGGCGGCGGGGATACAATCAGAGCGACCTGCTGTGCCGTCCGCTCGCCCACTGGCTGGGTTGCCGGTACCCAGCCTCTGCGCTGAAACGTACTCATGCCACTGCCGTTCAGCACCGGCTCAACGCCCGGTCGCGCAAAAGGAACCTGAAAAACGCCTTTCGCCTTGAATTGCCGGTCAACGGCCTCCATATCGCGATTGTGGATGATGTCGTCACCACGGGCAGTACCGTGGCTGAACTTTCCCGACTGCTTTTGCAAAGCGGCGCCGCGTCAGTTCAGGTATGGTGTCTGTGCCGTACCTTGTAGCCCTTCTTCAATGGGCGTATGATTATACCCAGGTAATTTAGTCAACTATTAGGCCAAAGCTATGATCCGTATTTCCGATTCTGCACAAGCGCACTTTGCCAAACTGCTGGCAAATCAGGAAGAAGGGACGCAGATCCGCGTGTTTGTGATCAATCCAGGCACTCCGAATGCAGAATGTGGTGTCTCTTATTGTCCTCCGGATGCTGTGGAAGCAACTGACACTGCCCTTAAATTTGAACAGCTCACCGCGTACGTTGATGAGCTGAGCGCGCCGTATCTTGAAGATGCGGAGATTGATTTCGTCACTGACCAGCTGGGTTCTCAGCTGACGCTGAAGGCGCCAAACGCGAAGATGCGTAAAGTCTCTGACGATGCCCCGCTGATGGAGCGTGTGGAATATCTGCTGCAATCGCAGATCAACCCGCAGCTGGCCGGCCACGGGGGACGTGTTTCCCTGATGGAAATCACCGAAGATGGTCTGGCGATCCTGCAATTCGGCGGCGGCTGTAACGGCTGCTCCATGGTTGATGTAACCCTGAAAGAAGGGATCGAGAAGCAGCTGCTGAACGAATTCCCGGAACTGAAAGGCGTGCGCGATCTGACCGAGCACCAGCGCGGCGAGCACTCTTACTACTGATTCAGTACCCGTCTGTATTGCCCGGTGGCGCTGCGCTTACCGGGCCTACTTTTTCTTGCCTCCCCCTCTGTATGTTGACCTGCGTCTCATAATTTAAATTTTACCTGCCTGGGTGATTCTCAATCACATCATGTTACCCGTATCATTCTCGTGGGCACTCAACACCCTTATAACAGCCGACTAAACTTAACGTTTTCGCAGGCATCAGTATGAGTGCCGTTAACACTCTGTTCCCAGTTGGGACAACCGGAATTTGTCGTTGAAACAATGACGTTACCCATAACAATTCAAAGGCCAGGTCAATCATGCCATTAGTCATCGTCGCTATCGGTGTTGTGTTATTACTGCTCTTGATGATCCGCTTCAAAATGAACGGATTTATCGCTCTGGTTCTGGTGGCACTTGCAGTCGGTCTGATGCAGGGAATGCCGCTGGTTAAAGTTATCAGCTCCATTAAAGCCGGTGTCGGCGGTACGCTCGGCAGCCTGGCGCTGATCATGGGCTTCGGCGCCATGCTCGGTAAAATGCTCGCGGACTGCGGTGGCGCACAGCGTATTGCCACAACGCTGATCGACAAATTTGGTAAGAAGAACATTCAATGGGCGGTGGTGTTAACCGGTTTTACCGTCGGTTTCGCGCTGTTCTATGAAGTGGGCTTCGTGCTGATGCTGCCGCTGGTGTTCACCATCGCCGCTGCCGCCAACATCCCGCTGCTGTTCGTGGGTGTGCCGATGGCTGCGGCGCTGTCCGTCACCCACGGTTTCCTGCCGCCGCACCCGGGCCCAACGGCTATCGCCACCATCTTCCATGCCGATATGGGTAAAACCCTGCTGTTCGGTACGATTCTGGCGATCCCGACGGTGATTCTGGCAGGCCCGGTGTATGCGCGCTTCCTGAAAGGCATTGATAAGCCTATCCCGGAAGGGCTGTACAGCGCCAAAACCTTTACTGAAGAAGAGATGCCAGGCTTTGGCGTCAGCGTCTGGACCTCACTGGTACCGGTGATCCTGATGGCGATGCGTGCCATAGCAGAGATGGTTCTGCCGAAAGGTCACGCGTTCCTGTCCGTTGCGGAGTTCCTGGGCGACCCGGTGATGGCGACGCTGATTGCGGTCCTGATCGCCATGTTCACCTTCGGTCTTAACCGTGGCCGTTCCATGGATCAGATCAACGACACGCTGACTTCTTCCATCAAAATCATTGCCATGATGCTGCTGATCATCGGCGGTGGCGGCGCGTTCAAGCAGGTGCTGGTCGACAGCGGCGTGGATAAATACATCGCGGCCATGATGCATGAAACCAACGTATCGCCTCTTCTGATGGCCTGGTCTATTGCCGCGGTGCTGCGTATCGCGCTGGGCTCTGCGACAGTTGCGGCAATTACCGCGGGCGGTATCGTTGCCCCGCTGATTGCGACCACGGGCGTAAGCCCTGAGCTGATGGTTATTGCGGTCGGTTCCGGTAGCGTGATTTTCTCCCACGTGAACGATCCGGGCTTCTGGCTGTTCAAGGAGTACTTCAACCTGACCATCGGTGAAACCATCAAGTCCTGGTCCGCGCTGGAAACCATTATTTCGGTGTGCGGTCTGGTCGGGGTGCTGCTGTTGAATATGGTGGTTTGATGTATTAAGTCGGGTGGCGGCTATGCCTTACCCGACCTACTTAATGCACGTAGGCCCGGTAAGCGTTAGCGCCACCGGGCAATAAAAAACCCGCCACTGGCGGGTTTTTTATCATTTCTTCGCGGCTGCTTTTCGCCGTTTATCCAAATCCTTAATCAACCTGTTCACCCCGTCATCGGCGAACATCGCTTCAAGCGTTGTGGACAGCTTGCGGCGCCAGTTTTTGTACTGATAGCTGGTGCCGGGGATGTTTACCGGCTCCGCCATATCAATCCAGTCTTCCGGTTGCAGACCGAGCAACGCGCTGTTGCTGTCGGCAATATAGCGCTGTAAGCCACGGTTAAGCGTTGGCGTCATCGACATCAGCGACGCCTTATGCCCGGCGCGCTTCGGCAGACAGCCATGCTTATGCAGCGCATCCAGCAGCCCCTGCTTCGCCAGCTCGCGATCCTGATACAGCCCACGCAGAACCTCTTCATCCGGGTAGAGACCCAGCGTTTTGCCGAGCGTCAGGTCGCCGCTTTCCCAGTAGCCTCTGAGCGTAGGAAGATCATGCGTCGTCGCGACTGCCATTGACTGTTCAGGGTACGCTTTCGGCGCGCGGAAGGTTTTCTCATGGTCGTTTTCAAAATAGAGCACTTTGTAGGAGTAAACCCCGCTGTCGCGAAGCTTGCTGACAATTTCCACCGGCACGGTACCGAGATCTTCGCCAATCACCATGCACTGATGACGTTTACTCTCCAGCGCGAGGATTGAGAGCAGATCGTCCACCGGATACTGCACGTACGCCCCGTGGTCAGCCGTTTCACCGTACGGGATCCACCACAGGCGCAGCACGGACATCACGTGGTCGATACGCAACGCGCCGCAGTTCTGCATGTTAGCGCGCAGCAGGTCGATAAACGGCTCGTAGGCACGCGCCGCCATCACGTGCGGATCCATCGGCGGTAAGCCCCAGTTCTGACCAAGCGGGCCAAGAATATCCGGCGGCGCACCCACAGAAGCTTTCAGGCAATAAAGTTCACGGTCACACCAGGTTTCCGCCCCGCCTTCCGCCACGCCGACAGCCAGATCGCGATACAGCCCGATCGGCATGTTATAGCCCTGGCTCACCTGCCAGCAGGCGGCAAACTGGCTGTACGCCAGCCACTGCAACCAGAGATAGAAATCCACCTCGTCGGCATGCGTCTCACAGAATGCCTTCACTTCCGGGGTATCAACGGACTGATAGGCTTCCGGCCACACCGGCCAGCCCCAGCGCATCTCGTCCTCCTGAACCTGATACACATGCAGCGCATCAAACGCTGCCTGCCAGTAAAGGCTCTCGCCTTCCTGCATCACAAACTGGCGGAAGGCTGCCATCTGCTCGTCGTCACGCTTCGCAAAGCCCTTCCAGGCCAGACGCAGAGCCGCCATTTTCAGCGCGGTAACGGAGGCGTAATCAACCCAGTCCGCATCGCGGGCCTGTTTCAGCAGCTGTTGCGTGGTCTCAAGCTTCCACCACGCCTGCGCCTCTTTGCTGTTTTTGAAATCGTCTAACGCGTTAACGTCGATGTAAATCACGTTCAGCCAGCGACGGGAAGACGGGCTGTACGGGCTGGCGCTTTCCGGATTCGCCGGATAGAGGGCGTGGATCGGGTTGAGGCCGATGAACGCGCCGCCGCGCTCACCAACAGATGCCAGCATCTTTTTCAGGTCGCCAAAATCACCAATGCCCCAGTTGCTGTCCGAACGCAGGGTATAGAGCTGCACGCAGGCGCCCCACAGCTTTTTGCCTTCACGCAGCGCCTGCGGCTCATAGCAGCGCTTTGGCGCCACAATCACCCGACAGTGAAAACGCTGGTCGTCCCGGGTGAGCGTAAGCGTGTGGTAGCCCTCCGGCAGCTTCGCCGGAAGGTTAAGGGTTTTGCCGCCGGTGGCATGGCCTTTGTGCTGATGCCCCTCTTCGGTGGTGAGCAGCCAACTGAACTCGCCGCGCCCTTCCACCGCCAGCGGCATCTTTTTGCCTGCGGTAAAGACCTTGACGTTCGGCACCGGCGCACCCGACGCTTTCGCGTCGGTTTTGTGCATGGCATCCAGCAAACGTCTTTTGGTGTCCGCACCAATAGACTGCGGTTTGCCGTGCGCATTGATGTAACTGAGGCTAATTCCCGCCGCCTGCGCGGCACTGTCCAGACGTTTACTCTCCATCGCGCTTCCTTAGCGTTTTGCCTGCCAGATACGAGCCTGATAATCACGGATTGAGCGGTCAGAGCTGAACATACCGCAGCGCGCGGTGTTCAGGATACACGCGCGGGTCCAGGCATCCTGGTCGCGATACAGCACGTCGACCTGCTTCTGCGCTTCAACGTAAGCAGAGAAGTCAGCCATCACCAGGTACGGGTCGCCGCCCTGTTTGTCCATGCTGTGCAGCATCTGGTCAAACGCGTGCTTGTCGCCGTCACTGTACTTCCCGCTTTCCAGCTCTTTGAGCACCGCATCCAGCACTTTATCTTTTTTACGCCATTTCACCGGGTCGTACCCTTTGGCTTTGATGGCTTTCACTTCTTCAACAGTATGGCCGAAGATAAAGATGTTCTCTTCGCCGACCTTCTCGGCGATTTCGACGTTCGCACCGTCCAGCGTGCCGACGGTCAGCGCGCCGTTCAGGGCCAGCTTCATGTTGCCGGTACCGGACGCTTCTTTACCGGCGGTAGAGATCTGCTCGGAAATATCCGCCGCCGGGATCAGCATTTCAGCCGCAGAAACGCAGTAGTCCGGCAGGAACACCACCTTCAGCTTGTCGCCCACTTTCGGATCGCTGTTGATCGCCGCCGCCACTTTATTAATGGCAAGGATAATGTTTTTCGCCAGGTAGTAGCCCGGCGCCGCTTTCGCACCGAACAGGAACACGCGCGGGACGCGGTCGGCCTGCGGGTTCTCGCGGATCTCTTTGTACAGCGCCAGAATGTGCAGCAGGTTCAGGTGCTGACGTTTGTACTCGTGCAGTCGTTTGATCTGGATATCGAAAATCGCATTCGGGTTGATCTCAATTCCGGTGCGCATTTTCACAAACTCGGCCAGACGAACCTTGTTCTCCAGCTTAATGGCGCGGTACTGCTCGCGGAACTTCGCGTTGTCGGCCTGTTTTTCCAGGTTGATGAGCTGGTCCAGGTCGTTGGCCCACTCTTTCTTCAGGGTCTTGTCCAGCAGGCCGGCCAGCAGCGGGTTGCACTGCTTAATCCAGCGACGCGGCGTGATGCCGTTGGTCACGTTATGGAATTTGGTCGGCCACAGCTGGTGGTATTCCGGGAAGAGATCTTTCACCACCAGATCCGAGTGCAGCGCGGCCACGCCGTTCACCGCAAAGCCGCTGACCACGCACATGTTCGCCATGCGCACCTGCTTGTCGTGCACAACGGCCAGCTTCGCCCAGACGGCCTTATCGCCCGGCCAGGTTTTCTCCACCAGCGTTTTGAACTGGTCGTTAATCTTGTTGATGATCTGCATATGGCGCGGCAGCAGCGTTTTCACCAGCTTCTCATCCCAGCACTCGAGCGCTTCCGGCATCAGGGTGTGGTTGGTGTAGGCGAAGGTGCGGCTGGTAATGGCCCAGGCGTCGTCCCAGCTCAGCTGATGCTCGTCGATCAGCACGCGCAGCAGCTCCGGGATCGCAATGGTCGGATGCGTGTCGTTAAGCTGAATAACTTCGAAGTCCGGCAGCTGAGCCAGCTTGCGGCCCGCCAGGTGGTGGCGACGCAGAATATCCGCCACGGAGCAGGCGCACTGGAAGTACTGCTGCATCAGACGCAGCTTTTTACCCGCCAGATGATTATCGTTCGGGTAGAGGACTTTGGTCAGCTTCTCGGCGTCGATCCCCTGCTGCTCGGCGCGCAGGAAATCACCGTCGTTGAATTTGGTCAGGTTAAACGGATGCGCGTGCTTCGCCTGCCACAGGCGCAGCGGCTGCGCCACGCCGTTACGGTAGCCGAGTACCGGCAGGTCCCAGGCTTCACCGGTAATGGTGAACGCCGGTTCCCAGAGTCCCTGCTTCGTGACTTTCCCGCCAATCCCGACCTGCACATCCAGCTGCGCGTTGTGGCGGAACCACGGATAGGTATTGCGGTGCCAGTCGTCTGGCGCTTCCATCTGATGGCCGTCGGCAAATGACTGACGGAACAGGCCGTACTGATAGTTCAGGCCATAGCCAATCGCCGACTGGCCCACGGTTGCCATGGAATCCAGGAAACAGGCTGCCAGACGTCCCAGACCGCCGTTACCCAGCGCCGGATCAATCTCTTCTTCCAGCAGATCGGTCAGGTTGATGTCGTGTTCTTTCAGCACGTCACCGACCTCCTGATACCAGCCAAGGTTCAGCAGATTGTTACCCGTCAGACGGCCAATCAGGAACTCCATTGAAATGTAGTTGACGTGACGCTGGCCTTTCACGGGCTTCGTCACAGGCTGAGCGTCCAGCTGCTCTGCGAGCGCCCCGCTCACCGCCTGCCACCACTGGTGAGGCGTCATTTCGTTTGCAGCATGAAGGCCAAAACGCTGCCACTGACGTGTCAGGGCAGCCTGAAATTGAGCTTTGTTGAAAGTAGGCTGTGACATAGGGAATCGGCATCCTGTAGAGAGTAAAAACATTTAACGCTAGTGTGCCTGGCTCATTGCGCCTCTTCCTCCTCCTGTCGGGGATTAGACAGGGAGGAGTAGCGGGGATGAGCATAAAAGTGTGATCGAGGCCACTGTGTGAGTGTGCGCTTCGCTGAAAAAGCGATCCCGGAAGAGCGTCAAAGAAATGAAATGCAGTTTCGGAGGAAATTAATCATCGCTGAAATGATTACTTACGTAGAATAATATTTCCGCGCGTCGCGATTATTCAGCACCCCTATTAAGCCGATGCAACTTTCCCCGAAGTTAATTAACTTCAGCGTCATTATCTCTTTCTGAAACCAGTTTCAGCGCAACCGCGACTTATGCACACAAGCCAGAAGCAGCGCGGCATCCAGCCATTTACGGAAAGTTCCATCAGTGATGAGAATGTTTTGTGACAGAGTGCAAATTCAGAGCCTCCAAACCCAGACATAACTTGCAATAGTTCCTCTATTGGCCGAACTTATAGATATTAATTACGAAGCGCAAAAAAAATAAATTCTCTCGTTCCCCACAGTGAAGTGAAAACTATGTTGATTCCGTCCAAATTAAGTCGCCCGGTTCGTCTTGACCATACTGTGGTCCGCGAGCGCCTGCTGGCTAAACTTTCCGGTGCGCATAATTTCCGACTGGCGCTGGTTACGAGTCCTGCGGGTTATGGAAAAACAACGCTCATTTCGCAATGGGCGGCAGGTAAAAGCGATCTTGGCTGGTACTCCCTGGATGAAGGGGATAACCAGCAGGAGCGTTTTGCCAGCTATTTAATTGCCGCGATTCAGCAGGCAACCAACGGACACTGCGTCACCAGCGAGGTGATGGTGCAAAAGCGCCAGTACGCCAGCCTGTCCTCTCTTTTCTCCCAGCTGTTTATCGAGCTGGCCGAATGGCATCGCCCGCTGTATGTGGTGATTGATGATTATCATCTGATCACCAACCCGGTTATTCACGAGTCCATGCGTTTCTTCCTGCGCCATCAGCCGGAAAACCTGACGCTGGTTGTCCTGTCGCGTAACCTTCCGCAGTTGGGCATTGCCAACCTGCGCGTGCGCGATCAGCTGCTGGAAATCGGCAGTCAGCAGCTGGCCTTTACCCATCAGGAAGCGAAGCAGTTCTTTGACTGCCGCCTGACGTCTCCGATTGAGGCGTCGGAAAGCAGCCGCCTGTGCGATGACGTTGCCGGCTGGGCCACGGCGCTTCAGCTGATTGCCCTCTCCGCGCGGCAAAACAACAGCCCGACGCATCAGTCCGCGCGCCGCCTGGCGGGCATCAACGCCAGCCACCTGTCGGATTATCTGGTGGATGAGGTACTCGACAGCGTTGACCTCTCCACCCGCCATTTCCTGCTGAAAAGCTCCCTGCTGCGTTCCATGAACGATGCGCTGATTGTACGCGTCACCGGCATTGAAAACGGGCAGCTTCAGCTCGAAGAGATTGAACGTCAGGGTCTGTTCCTGACGCGCATGGACGATCCCGGCGAATGGTTTAGCTACCATCCGCTGTTTGGCAGCTTCCTGCGCCAGCGTTGCCAGTGGGAACTGGCCGCAGAGCTGCCTGACATTCACCGCGCCGCCGCCGAAAGCTGGATGGCGCAAGGTTTCCCGAGCGAGGCTATCCACCATGCGCTGGCCGCCGGGGATGCCGGTATGCTGCGCGATATTCTGCTCAACCACGCGTGGGGACTGTTCAACCACAGTGAACTGACGCTGCTGGAAGAGTCGTTAAAAGCGCTGCCGTGGGAAAGCCTGCTGGAAAATCCGCGTCTGGTGCTGCTCCAGGCCTGGCTGATGCAGAGCCAGCATCGCTACAGCGAAGTGAACACCCTGCTGGCGCGCGCCGAGCAGGAGATGGAAAGCGAGATGGATACCACCCTGCATGGCGAATTTAACGCCCTGCGTGCGCAGGTGGCGATTAACGACGGTGACCCTGAGGAAGCCGAACGGCTGGCGATGGTCGCGCTGGATGAGCTGCCGCTGGCGAATTTTTACAGCCGTATTGTGGCCACCTCGGTACACGGCGAAGTGCTGCACTGTAAGGGCGATCTCACGCGTTCGCTTTCACTCATGCAGCAAACCGAACAGATGGCGCGCCGCCACGATGTCTGGCATTACGCCCTCTGGAGCCTGATCCAGCAAAGCGAGATTTTATTTGCTCAGGGATTCCTGCAAGCCGCCTGGGAAAATCAGGAGAAAGCGTTCCAGCTGATCCGTGAACAACATCTGGAACAGCTGCCGATGCACGAGTTCCTGTTGCGTATTCGCGCTCAGCTGCTGTGGGCATGGTCGCGTCTGGATGAAGCAGAAAGCTGTGCCCGCCAGGGTCTGAATGTTCTTTCAAGCTTCCAGCCGCAGCAGCAGCTCCAGTGTCTGGCTCTGCTGGTGCAGTGCTCGCTGGCGCGCGGCGACCTGGATAATGCCCGCAACCATCTTAACCGCCTGGAAAACCTGCTCGGCAACGGGCAGTACCATAGCGACTGGGTATCCAACGCCGATAAGGTCCGGGTGATTTACTGGCAGATGACCGGCGATAAAAAGTCCGCCGCCAACTGGCTGCGTCATACGCCTAAACCGGAATTCGCCAATAACCACTTCCTGCAAAGCCAGTGGCGCAACATCGCTCGCGTGCAGATCCTGCTGGGTGACTTTGAGCCTGCCGAGATTGTGCTGGAAGAGTTAAACGAAAACGCCCGCAGCCTGCGCCTGATGAGCGATTTAAACCGCAACCTGCTGCTGTTAAACCAGCTTTACTGGCAGGCGGGCCGTAAAAACGATGCCCAGCGCGTACTGCTGGAAGCGTTACAGCTGGCGAACCGCACCGGGTTTATCAGCCACTTTGTGATTGAGGGTGAAGTGATGGCCCAGCAGCTGCGCCAGCTGATTCAGCTCAACACGCTGCCAGAACTCGATCAGCATCGCGCCCAGCGCATTCTGCGCGAGATTAACCAGCACCACCGCCACAAGTTTGCGCACTTCGATGAGAACTTTGTTGAACGTCTGCTGAACCATCCGGAAGTGCCGGAGCTTATCCGCACCAGCCCGCTCACCCAGCGTGAATGGCAGGTGCTGGGGCTGATCTATTCCGGCTACAGCAACGAGCAGATTGCCGGTGAGCTGGCGGTGGCGGCGACCACCATCAAAACGCACATTCGCAATCTGTATCAGAAGCTGGGCGTAGCGCACCGACAGGATGCGGTGCAGCATGCGCAGCAGCTGTTGAAGATGATGGGATATGGAGTGTAGATCCTCTGCGGTCTGATGCCCTCACCCCGGCCCTCTCCCACAGGGAGAGGGAGAACGGCTTTTCAACACAACTCTAACTGCACATTATTATCTTTAATCACCTGCATGACGCCCGCCGGCGGCATCACGTCGGTGTAGACCGCATTCACCATGCTGATGCTGCCCATGTTCACCATCGCATTACGACCAAACTTGGAGTGATCCACCACCAGCATTACATGGCGTGAGTTCTCAATGATCGCGCGCTTGGTGCGCACCTCGTGGTAATCAAACTCCAGCAGCGAGCCGTCGGTGTCGATGCCGCTGATCCCCAGAATGCCGAAGTCGAGGCGGAACTGAGAGATAAAATCGAGCGTCGCTTCGCCGATAATGCCCCCGTCGCGGCTGCGCAGTTCGCCGCCCGCGAGGATGATGCGGAAATCGTCTTTCTGCATCAACGTGTTGGCCACGTTCAGGTTGTTGGTCACCACGCGCAGGTTCTCGTGGTTCAGCAGCGCATGGGCGACCGCTTCCGGGGTGGTGCCGATATCAATAAACAGCGTCGCGCCGTTCGGGATCTGGCTCGCCACTTTACGGGCGATACGCTCTTTCTCTGCCGTTTGCGTCGCCTTACGGTCATGCCATGAGGTGTTCACCGAGCTGGACGGCAGTGCGGCGCCGCCGTGGTGACGCAAAATACGGTTCTGATCGGCCAGGTCGTTGAGGTCACGACGGATGGTTTGCGGGCTGACGGCAAACTGCTCCACCAGCTCTTCAGTACTGACGTATCCCTGTTTTTTTACCAGTTCGATAATGGCGTCATGACGTTGTGTTTGTTTCATCAAATGTCCCTGGGAATTATGTTCGTTTTCGCGCATGGAGCGTATCGGCCAGCGCCATCGCCAGCCCGACCGCCAGGCCGGTAACGTGCGCACCATTGGCGATAGACATACCAAACAGATCAAACCATCCGGCAATAAGCCATATTAACGCAAAGGTTATTAATCCACGTTGTAAATAGATGCCACTATCCGGGTCGCGCTCGCCTCTGAGCCAGGCGTAACCCATCAGGGCGTACACCACGCCGGATAACCCGCCAAACCATGGACCGCTGAATTTGTGCTGCACGTAGCCGCTTAACAGGGCGCTGATAAGGGTGATCACAATCAGCTTGCCGCTGCCGAGCCGCTTCTCCACCGCCCCGCCGAGATACCACCACCACAGCAGGTTAAAGAGGATATGCATCACCGAGAAGTGCATCAGCGCATGCGTGAAGTAGCGCCAGACGTCAAATTGCAGGGAGGGATCGTACGGCCATGCGAGGGCAATCATCACGCTCTGGTCGCCCACCACGCTCATAATAATGAAGACGATGATGCAGGCTGCCATCAAAAGCAGCGTAAACGGTCCTGCGCGCTCGCGCAGGGTGGCGAGAAACGGAAAACGTTGATAGTGCAGGCCACTGCCGGTCTGGCCGGATTGCCAGCTTGCCGCCAGATAACGCGGGTCGCCCGGGTTTTCCAGAAAACGCGCAAGCTCGTCGTTCACGCGGCCGGCCTGGCTTTCGTCTGCCAGCCAGACATCCGTCTGTGTATGCTGCTGAATAGTCAGGATAATGCCCTGCGTCGCCATATAGTCGACAAACGCCTGGGCGACGCGCGGGTTGCTAAAAGAGGTGATCATCAACATGGGCAGCGGTCGCTTATTTCCACACAAAAGGGGACAGTATAGCGGGATCAGCGCTCAAACGCGTATTCAACTTCTGCCGGGAAATGACGATGCCAGGCATCGAAGCCGCCATCGACGCTGTACACCGCGTCGTAACCCTGCTGGAGCAGATACTGCGCCGCGCCTTTACTGCTGTTGCCGTGATAGCACATCACCATCACCGGGGTATCGAAGTCGTTATCGCGCATAAACGCGCCCAGCGTGTCGTTGGTGAGATGGAACGCGCCCGGCGTGTGGCCCATCGCAAAGCTCTGCGGATCGCGGATATCCACCAGCACCGCTTGTCCCTGGTGCATCTTCTGATGGGCTTCTTCTACGTTAATACATTCAAACTGATCCATGGTTTTCTCATCTTATATTCAGGTGTGGTGCGGTTTTCCCCTCACCCTACCCTCTCCCGGAGGGAGAGGGAAACGGATCACCCTCTCCCCGTGGGAGAGGGCTGGGGTGAGGGCATCAGACCGCACTATTTTACCCCGTAGTGTACGTCCTGGCGGCGGGTAAACGCCATTATGTTATCCATATCACTCTAAATTGTTTTTTTGATGTTACCAAAAGCGCGTTCCTTTGCTATTATGAGCGATATCGAACATTTTTGAGCTTTAACGAAAGTGCATGAGGGTGTTATGGAAACCAAAGATCTGATTGTGATAGGCGGTGGCATCAACGGTGCCGGTATTGCGGTTGATGCCGCAGGACGCGGTTTATCCGTGCTGATGCTGGAAGCTAACGATCTCGCCTGCGCGACGTCGTCCGCCAGCTCCAAGCTGATCCACGGTGGCCTGCGCTACCTGGAACACTACGAATTCCGCCTGGTCAGCGAAGCGCTGGCTGAACGCGAAGTACTGCTGAAAATGGCTCCGCATCTGGCGATCCCGATGCGTTTCCGTCTGCCTCATCGCCCGCATCTGCGTCCGGCGTGGATGATCCGCATTGGTCTGTTTATGTACGATCATCTGGGTAAACGCACCAGCCTGCCGGGTTCGACAGGTTTGCGTTTTGGCTCAGAGTCGGTTCTTAAACCTGAAATCGTGCGCGGTTTCGAATATTCCGACTGCTGGGTGGACGATGCGCGTCTGGTGCTGGCTAACGCGCAGATGGTCGAGAAGAAAGGCGGCGAGGTGAAAACCCGTACCCGCGCGACCGCCGCACGCCGCGAAAACGGCCTGTGGATTGTGGAAGCGGAAGACGTGGATACCGGTGAGAAGTTTAGCTGGAAAGCGCGCGGCCTGGTGAACGCCACCGGCCCGTGGGTAAAACAGTTCTTCGATGACGGTATGCACCTGCCTTCTCCGTACGGCATCCGCCTGATCAAGGGCAGCCACATTGTGGTGCCGCGCGTGCATACCCAGAAACAGGCTTATATCCTGCAAAATGAAGACAAGCGCATTGTGTTTGTGATCCCGTGGATGGACGAGTTCTCCATCATCGGCACCACCGACGTGGAGTACAAGGGCGATCCGAAAAACGTTGAGATCGACGAGAGTGAAGTCAGCTACCTGTTGAAAGTGTACAACGCGCACTTTAAGAAACAGCTGGCGCGCGATGACGTGGTCTGGACCTACTCCGGCGTGCGTCCGCTGTGTGATGACGAGTCTGACTCACCGCAGGCCATCACCCGTGACTATACGCTTGATATTCATGACGTGGACGGTCAGGCGCCCCTGCTGTCGGTATTTGGCGGTAAGCTCACCACCTACCGTAAACTGGCGGAGCACGCGCTGGAGAAACTGGCGCCGTATTACAAAGGCATCGGCCCGGCGTGGACGAAAGGCGCCGTGCTGCCTGGCGGCGATATCGGCGATAACCGCGACGATTACGCCGCGAAGCTGCGTCGCCGCTTCCCGTTCATTACCGAAGGAATGGCGCGCCACTATGCCCGCACCTACGGCAGCAACACCGAACTGTTCCTCGGCGAGGCGAAAGAGATTGCCGATCTGGGCGAGCATTTTGGCCATGAGCTGTACGAAGCGGAACTGCGCTACCTGGTGGAACACGAGTGGGTGCGCCGTCTGGACGATGCTATCTGGCGTCGTACTAAAGAAGGGATGTGGCTGAATGCCGAGCAGCAGTCTCGCGTGGCACAATGGTTGCAGCAGCATGCGGGAAAGCGTGAATTGTCGTTGGCGTCGTAATTGAAAAAAAGCCGGGTGGCGGCTCCGCCTTACCCGGCCTACTCGATCCCGTAGGCCCGGTAAGCGCAGCGCCACCGGGCTTTGTTTTTACAACCGCACCGGATCAATATGCCAGATATTCTCGGCATACTCTTTGATAGTCCTGTCCGACGAGAAGTATCCCATGTTGGCGATGTTATGCATCGCGGCGCTGGTCCACTTCTCCTGCTGACGGTACAGTTCGTCCACCTTATCCTGACAATCCACGTAGCTGCGGTAATCCGCCAGCACCTGATAGTGATCGCCAAAGTTAATCAGCGAGTCCACCAGATCGCGATAGCGTCCGGGCTCCTCAGGGTTAAACACGCCGGTGGCGATTTGCGTCAGCACCTGGCGTAACTCGTCATCCTCTTCATAATACTCACGCGGCGAGTAGCCCTGCTTGCGCAGCGCCTCCACCTCTTCCGCCGTATTCCCGAAAATAAAGATATTCTCCGCGCCCACATGCTCCAGCATTTCGACATTTGCGCCGTCCAGCGTGCCGATAGTCAGCGCGCCGTTCAGGGCAAACTTCATATTACTGGTGCCGGATGCTTCCGTCCCCGCCGTGGAAATCTGCTCAGAGAGATCCGCCGCCGGAATAATCAGCTGCGCCAGGCTTACGCTGTAGTTCGGGATAAACACGACCTTCAGCTTATCGCCAATGTCCGGATCGTGATTCACCACCTTCGCCACATCGTTGATGAGATGAATGATGTGCTTCGCCATGTAGTACGCGGACGCCGCCTTACCGGCAAAGATTTTCACGCGCGGCACCCACTCCGCCGTCGGGTCAGCCTTAATGCGGTTGTAGTGGGTAATAACGTGCAGGACATTCATCAGCTGACGCTTGTACTCGTGGATACGTTTGATCTGCACGTCGAACAGCGCTTTCGGGTTCGCCACCACGTTCAGATGCATCGCCAGCCAGACCGCCAGACGCTTCTTGTTCAGCAGCTTGGCTTCCCGTACCGCTTTATTCACCGTCGGGAAATCAATGTGCTGCTCCAGCTCGCTCAGCTGGCTCAAATCGGTGCGCCAGGTGCGGCCAATGTTCTCATCCAGAACGTCGGAGAGCGGCTGGTTCGCCAGCGCCAGCCAGCGGCGCGGGGTGACGCCGTTGGTCACGTTGCAGAAACGCGTCGGGAAGATCTTCGCAAAGTCCGCAAACAGGGACTGCACCATCAGGTTCGAGTGCAGCTCTGACACGCCGTTCACCTTGTGGCTGATCACCACCGCCAGCCAGGCCATGCGTACGCGACGCCCGTTGGATTCATCAATGATCGAGGCGCGGCTCAGCAGACCGGTATCGTTCGGGTACTGCTCCTGCAAGGTCTTGAGGAAATAGTCGTTGATCTCGAAGATGATTTGCAGATGGCGTGGCAGAATTTTGCCGAGCATATCCACCGGCCACGTCTCCAGCGCTTCACTCATCAGCGTATGGTTGGTGTACGAGAACACCTGGCAGGTTACTTCAAACGCGTCATCCCAGCTGAACTTATGCTCGTCAATCAGCAGGCGCATCAGCTCAGGGATCGACAGCACCGGATGGGTATCGTTGAGGTGAATGGCGGTTTTTTCCGCCAGATTCGCATAGGTTTTGTGCAGCTGATAGTGACGGCTAAGGATATCCTGAATCGTTGCCGAGACGAGGAAATACTCCTGACGCAGGCGCAGCTCGCGGCCTGAGTAGGTCGAGTCATCCGGATACAGGACGCGTGACACATTCTCGGAGTGGTTTTTATCTTCCACCGCCGCGAAGTAGTCACCCTGGTTGAATTTACCCAGGTTGATCTCGCTACTGGCCTGCGCGTTCCACAGGCGCAGCGTATTGGTCGCATCGGTGTCGTAGCCGGGGATGATCTGGTCATAGGCCACGGCGAGGATCTCCTCGGTTTCCACCCAGCGGGATTTTTTCCCTTCCTGCTGAATACGCCCGCCAAAACGCACCTTGTAGCGCGTGTTGTGGCGCTTGAACTCCCACGGGTTACCGTACTCCAGCCAGTAGTCTGGAGACTCTTTCTGACGACCATCCACGATGTTCTGCTTGAACATACCGTAGTCGTAGCGAATACCGTAGCCGCGCCCCGGCAGCGCCAGCGTCGCCAGTGAATCGAGGAAACAGGCGGCAAGACGCCCGAGACCACCGTTACCCAGCCCCGGGTCGTTCTCTTCGTCAATCAGCTCTTCTAAATCCAGCCCCATCTCTTCCAGTGCGTTTTTGACGTCGTCATAAATCCCGAGCGATAACAGCGCATTGGAGAGGGTGCGACCAATCAGAAACTCCATCGACAGGTAATACACCTGTCGCGTCTCCTGCGAAAGCTGGGCGCGGTTGGAGCGCAGCCAGCGTTCGACCATACGGTCACGCACTGCAAACAGCGTGGCGTTCAGCCACTCATGTTTGTTGGCAATAACGGGATCTTTCCCAATGGTAAACATCAGCTTATAGGCGATGGAGTGTTTCAACGCCTCAACGCTGAGCGTGGGGGAAGAGTAGCTAAATGGAGCATTCATATCAGTAACTTCGCCTCGTTACATCAAGCGTTGATAAAGGTCGCGGTAGGACTGCGCCGCAACGTGCCAGCCAAAGTCCATGGACATCGCCTGACGTTGTACGTAACGCCACAGGGATGGACGGGACCACAAGACGAAAGCACGCCGGATCGCCCGAAGCAGCGACCAGGCATTACTGTCCTCGAAAACAAACCCGCTGGCGATACCGTCCGCCAGGTTTTCGAGGGAGCTATCAGACACCGTATCCGCCAGCCCGCCCGTGCGGCGTACCAGCGGCAACGTGCCGTATTTCAGACCATAGAGCTGCGTCAGGCCGCAGGGCTCGAAGCGGCTCGGCACCAGAATCACGTCCGCGCCGCCCATGATGCGGTGCGAGAACGCTTCGTGATAGCCAATCTGCACGCCCACCTGCCCCGGATGTTCCGCCGCGGCCGCAAGGAAACCTTCCTGCAATACCGGGTCGCCCGCGCCGAGCAGCGCCAGCTGGCCGCCCTGCTCCAGTAATCCCGGCAGCGCTTCCAGCACCAGATCCAGCCCTTTCTGGCTGGTCAGGCGGCTGACCACCGCAAACAGCGGCACCTTGTCGTTGACCTTCAGCCCCATCGCAATCTGTAGCTGGCGCTTGTTCTCCGCTTTGTCCTCCACGGAGTCGCGACCATAGCGCGCCGCCAGCAGGAGGTCCGTTTCCGGATTCCAGATCTGTTCATCCACGCCGTTCAGAATGCCCGACAGGCGACCTTCACGGTGGCGCTGTTGCAGCAGCCCTTCCATACCGTAACCGAACTCCGGCTGGGTAATTTCCCGCGCGTAGGTTGGGCTGACCGCCGTGATGTGGTCGGCGTAGTACAGACCCGCCTTCAGGAACGAAATCTGTCCGTTAAACTCCAGTCCGTGCATGTTAAAGAACGACCATGGCAGATCGATGTCATTCATATGATGCGCGTAATACATGCCCTGATACGCCAGGTTGTGCACCGTAAACACCGATTTGGCCGGGTGCCCCTTCGCCGCCAGATACGCAGGAGCCAGCCCCGCATGCCAGTCATGCGCGTGCACCACGTTCGGACGCCAGAACGGATCCAGTCCGACGGCCATTTCCGCCCCCACCCAGCCGAGCAGGGCAAAGCGCATCACGTTATCGGTATAGGCGTACAGGTTGGTATCGTGATACGGGCTGCCGGGTCGATCGTATAAATGCGGGGCATCAATCAGGTAAATCCCTACGCCATTGTAATGTCCAAACAGCAGGGTGATACGTCCCGCGAAGGTCTCGCGACGGGTAACAACCTTTGCATCGGGAATACCGCGCCGGATATCCGGAAAAGCGGGCAACAACACGCGGGTATCCACCCCTCCGGCGATTTGCGCCGCTGGTAATGCACCAAGAACATCCGCCAGGCCGCCCGTTTTTAACAACGGGAACATCTCAGAACATACGTGTAAAACCTGCATCATCGCTCCTGTTTGATTTGCAGCTTCCGCAACATTTCCCGTGTTACTAACACGATCCCCTCTTCCGAACGGTAGAAACGACGCGCATCTTCTTCCGCGTTTTCCCCAATCACCATCCCTTCGGGAATGATGCAGGCACGATCGATAACGCAGCGACGCAGACGACATGAGCGTCCTACCCAGACATCCGGCAGCAGAACTGCCGAATCGATATTACAGAATGAGTTTATACGCACGCGCGGGAACAGCACGGACTGCACCACCACCGAACCGGAGATAATGCAACCGCCAGAGACCAGCGAGTTGAGCGTCATGCCGTGGCTGCCGGAGCGATCCTGAACGAACTTCGCCGGCGGCAACGATTCCATATGCGTGCGAATCGGCCAGTTCTGGTCGTACATATCCAGCTCAGGCGTGACGGACGCCAGATCGAGGTTGGCTTTCCAGTACGCTTCCAGCGTTCCCACATCGCGCCAGTAAGGCTCCGCATTCGGATCGGACTGCACGCAGGACAGCGGGAAGGGATGCGCATACGCCATGCCAGCTTTGGTGATTTTCGGGATGATGTCTTTACCGAAGTCGTGGCTGGAGTTTTCGTCTTTGTCGTCCTCTTCCAGCAGTTCATAAAGGTAATCGGCATCAAAGACATAGATCCCCATGCTGGCGAGCGATTTGGTGTCGTCGCCCGGCATGGTTGGCGGGTTCGCCGGTTTTTCGACAAAGTCGATAATCTTGTCGTCGCCATCTACATGCATCACGCCAAACGCGGTTGCTTCCGCAACAGGCACCGGCAGACACGCCACGGTGCAGCGCGCCCCTTTTTCGACGTGGTCGATTAGCATGTGGGAGTAATCTTGCTTGTAGATGTGGTCCCCGGCGAGGATAACGATGTATTCCGCGTTGTAGCGACGAATGATGTCGAGGTTCTGGGTCACGGCATCCGCCGTGCCGCGGTACCAGTTCTCCCCATGAACGCGCTGCTGCGCCGGGAGCAGATCGACAAATTCGTTCATCTCTTCGCTGAAGAATGACCAGCCGCGCTGAATGTGCTGCACCAGCGTGTGCGACTGATACTGGGTAATGACGCCAATACGGCGAATGCCTGAGTTCAGGCAGTTGGAAAGTGCAAAATCGATAATACGGAACTTACCACCAAAGTGAACGGCCGGTTTGGCGCGCTTGATGGTCAAATCTTTCAGACGGGTACCACGCCCGCCCGCGAGTATCAGGGCAACTGTTTTTAATGGTAGCTGGCGCGCCAACATTAACGGATCGTTCTTCTCTAATCTAACCATGACTAACTCCTTTTTTATCATCTTTGGAATACGCACACTCCGTGCGCAGGCCCGTGCCAGACAGCCATAACAACCGGATTATCCGCTCCGGCAAAGGGAGGAATGGCTCGCCATTCCCCGTCAGGTAAAACAATCTCTGCGACGTCATCCGTCGCGTTCAGCGTCACCAGCCACGCATCCGAAAGCAGGATTTGCAGACAGGGTATGCCGTGTTGCCACTCTTGCGCGCTTAACGGTTGCGCGTCTTTATTCAGCCAGCGAACGTTTCCGTCGCCCTCTTCCCACCAGCGGTCGGCGGTGAGCGCGGGGATGCGCTGGCGAAGATGGATCAGCGCCGCGGTGAAATGGGTCAGCCCGCTGTTCGCCTCTCCCCAGTCGAGCCAGGTCAGGGTGTTGTCCTGGCAATAGGCGTTGTTGTTGCCGTGCTGGCTGTGGCCGTGCTCATCGCCCGCCAGCAGCATCGGCGTGCCCTGCGACAACAAAAGCGTCGTCAGCAGCGCATGAACGCTGGCGCGTCGCCGCTCGATCACATCCAGACTTCCGCCTAACCCTTCTATACCATGGTTGAAGCTATGGTTATTGTTAGTCCCATCGCGATTCTCCTCGCCGTTTGCCTCATTGTGTTTCTGATTGAAACAAACGCAGTCGCGCAGCGTAAAACCGTCGTGTGCCGTCAGCAGGTTAATGGTGGCCGACGGACGTTTGCCGTCACGCTTGAAGAGATCGCTGGAGCCGGCAAAGCGACCGGCAAACTCCCCCAGCGACAGATCGCGCGTCAGCCAGAAGCGGCGGATGGCATCGCGGAAGTGGTCGTTCCACTCGGCAAACAGCGGCGGGAAATTCCCCACCTGATAACCGCCCTCTCCGATGTCCCAGGGCTCCGCGATCAGCTTAACCTTTGAGAGCACCGGGCAGTTTTTGATGGCCTCAAACAGCGGCGCCTGCTGGCTGAACGCCGGGGTGCGCCCCATCACCGGCGCCAGGTCGAAGCGAAAACCGTCCACGTGGAACGTCTCAACCCAGTATTTCAGGCACTCGTACGCGTAATGCGTAACGGCCGGATGACTGAGGTTGAGGGTGTTACCGCACCCGGTCCAGTTCTCGTAATCGCCGTCGTCCCTGATCCAATAATAGCTACGGTTATCGATTCCGCGCTGTGAGAGCGTCGGGCCGTCAAGATCGCTTTCCGCACTGTGGTTCAGCACCACGTCCAGAATGACCTCGATACCCGCCGCGTGAAGCGCCTTCACCGCATCGCGAAACTCATCCCGTGCCTTCTCCGGCTGCACCGCGTAGCGCGGGTCGAGGGCGAACATCGCCAGCGGGTTGTAGCCCCAGTAGTTGCTTAACCCAAGACGCTGTAGCCGCGGCTCGCTGGCGAAATGCGCCACGGGCAACAGCTCCAGCGCGGTGATCCCTAAGTGCTTCAGGTACGCGACCATCGTCGGATGCCCAAGCGCTTTGTAGGTGCCGCGCATCTCTTTAGGGATTGACGGGTGCAGATATGTCAGCCCTTTAACGTGGGCTTCATAAATAACGGTGTTGCCCCACGGCGTGCGCGGCGGGGCATCGTCTTCCCAGTCGTAGAGATCGTGCACCACCACGCTTTTGGGCGCGACGGGCGCGCTGTCGCGGTGGTCAGGTTCGCCGTAGCCAACGTGGAACAGCGAGTCATCTTTAAACTCACCGTCCACGCGGTGCGCGCACGGGTCAATCAGCAGCTTCGCCGGGTTAAACCAGTGCCCCTGAGAGGGCTCCCAGGGGCCGTGTACGCGAAAACCGTAGTGCATCCCCGGCCGTCCTCCGGCCAGGTAGCCATGCCAGGTATCCCCTGTGCGCGCCGGTAAATCGTAACGGTGCTCGTTACCTTCCCCGTCAAACACACAGAGTTCCACCCGCTCCGCATGGGCGGAAAAGAGCGTGAAGTTCACCCCCTTTCCGTCAAAACTCGCCCCGAGCGGTTCGGGTTTACCTGCCGTAAGCTGCGTCATTCACCCTCCCGCACCAGCCAGATTGTGCCAAGCGGCGGCAGCGTCAGGCTCAGGGAGTTCGGACGGCCGTGGCTTTCAATGGCATCGCTCTGCACCAGGCCACCGTTACCCGCGTTGCTGCCGTGGTAGTGCATGGAGTCGGTATTGAGAATTTCGCGCCATTTGCCCGGCTGGTTAATGCCGAAGCGGTAGTGTTCGCGCGGCACCGGCGTGAAGTTGCTGGCGACAATGATCTCGTTACCCGCCTTGTCGCGGCGCACAAAGACAAACACCGAGCGCTCGTGGTCGTCCACCACCAGCCACTCAAAGCCGTACGGATCGAAGTCCAGCTCGTGCAGCGCTTTGTGGTGGCGATAGGTCAGGTTCAGGTCACGGACCAGACGCTGTACGCCGTGGTGCCAGTTGTCCGCACCTTCCAGCAGATGCCAGTCAAGGCTGCTATCGTGGTTCCATTCGCGGCCCTGAGCGAACTCGTTGCCCATAAACAGCAGCTTTTTACCCGGGAAAGCAAACAGCCAGCCGTAGTAAGCGCGCAGGTTGGCAAACTTCTGCCACGCGTCCCCCGGCATGCGGTCGAGAATGGATTTCTTGCCGTGCACCACTTCATCGTGCGACAGCGGCAGCATGAAGTTTTCGGTGTAGTTATAGAGCAACCCGAAGGTGAGCTTATCGTGGTGATACTGACGATAAACCGGGTCGAGCTTCATGTAGTCGAGCGTGTCGTGCATCCAGCCGAGGTTCCATTTGTACCAGAAGCCCAGACCACCCATTGCCGGTGGACGGGAAACGCCCGGGAAGTCGGTGGACTCTTCCGCCATGGTCACGGCGCCTTCCACCTGCTCGCCGATAATGCGGTTGGTGTTGCGCAGAAACTCAATCGCTTCGAGGTTTTCACGGCCACCATACTCGTTCGGGATCCACTCCCCCTCTTTGCGGCTGTAGTCGCGGTAGATCATCGACGCCACCGCATCCACGCGCAGGGCATCAATGCCGAAGCGCTCGATCCAGTACAGCGCGTTCCCGACCAGGTAGTTCGATACTTCACGGCGACCGTAGTTGTAGATCAGCGTGTTCCAGTCCTGGTGATAGCCTTCGCGCGGGTCGCTGTGCTCGTACAGCTTTGTGCCGTCGAACTCTGCCAGCGCAAAATCATCCGACGGGAAGTGGCCCGGCACCCAGTCGAGGATCACGTTCAGCCCGGCGGCGTGCGCGGCATCGATGAAATAGCGGAAGTCATCGCGCGTGCCGAAGCGGCGCGTGGGCGCATACAGCCCGGTTGGCTGATAGCCCCAGCTGCCGTCAAATGGGTGTTCGTTGATCGGCAGCAGCTCCAGATGGGTAAAGCCCATCCATTTGGCGTACGGCACCAGCTGGTCCGCCAGCTCGCGATAGCTCAGCCAGAAGTTGTTATCGGTGTGGCGACGCCACGAGCCGAGATGCACTTCATAGACGGAGATTGGCGCATCAAAGCGGTTGGCCTGCTTGCGCTCCTCACTCTGGACAACCTTCTCCGGCAGGCCGCAAATCAGCGAGGCGGTATTCGGGCGTAGCTCTGCCTCAAAGGCGTACGGGTCAGATTTAATGCGCAGCTTGCCGTTGGCATCGATCATCTCGAATTTGTAGAGCTGACCGTTGTGCGCGCCGGGGATAAACAGCTCCCAGATGCCGGTTTCCCGGCGCAGACGCATGGGGTGACGACGACCGTCCCAGTAGTTGAACTGCCCGACGACGGAGACGCGCTGGGCGTTTGGCGCCCATACGGCAAAACGCGTGCCGGTGATACCGTCCATGGTATCTGCATGGGCACCCAGCGTTTCGTAGGGGCGTAAATGGGTCCCTTCGGACAGCAGCCAGGCGTCCATCTCTTTTAAGAGCGGGCCGAAGCTATAGGGATCGTCAATCAGGTTTTGCTGACCGTGCCAGATAACGGCAAGCTGATAACGAAAAGGATTTTTACGGCGGGGCATGACGCCCGAGAAGAAGCCACGCGAGTCGAGGCATTTCAGATTACCTACCTTGCGGCCGGTTTTGGGTTCGATAACCCACACTTCTGTTGCATCCGGTAACAGCGCCCGAACTTCCAGTCCGGCCTCTGTACGGTGCATCCCTAGCACAGAAAAGGGGTCGGCAAAGTGACCCGCAATAAGCGCATTAATCACGTCTCTCGAAATACGATCGGACATGGTGTTCATCCTGTTTTTTTATGTCGCCCTTTTTACGCGCTCCGGGACGACTTTTAATGTGACCTAAACGGTGCAGTTAATCCTCTCTGCTCCGCCCTACCCTCAGGTGAGAAATAAATCTTCCTTAAAGCATAGCCAACGTCGTGGGTCCTCCTGATAAAAAATAAGACATCTGCGTTTTACTCCATGTAGTACGCAAAAAAAGGGGGTGACAATCACCCCCCGTGTTTAACAAATTATTACGCCAGCTGGCGCAGCATACGGCGCAGCGGCTCGGCTGCACCCCACAGCAGCTGATCGCCAACGGTGAACGCGGAGAGGTACTCCGGCCCCATGTTCAGCTTGCGCAGACGACCAACCGGGGTGGTCAGCGTGCCGGTAACGGCTGCCGGGGTCAGTTCGCGCATGGTGATATCGCGATCGTTTGGCACCACTTTCGCCCACGGGTTGTGTGCGGCCAGCAGCTCTTCCACGGTCGGAATAGACACATCTTTTTTCAGTTTAATGGTAAAGGCCTGGCTGTGGCAGCGCAGCGCGCCGATACGCACGCACAGACCGTCAACCGGAATGGTGTTCGCGGTGCCGAGGATTTTGTTGGTCTCAGCCTGGCCCTTCCACTCTTCGCGGGTCTGGCCGTTATCCAGCTGTTTGTCGATCCACGGGATCAGGCCACCGGCCAGCGGTACGCCAAAGTTATCCACCGGCAGCTCGCCGCTGCGGGTGAGCTGAGTGACTTTACGCTCGATGTCGAGGATGGCGGACGCCGGGTCTGCCAGCTCGGCAGCGACGCTCTGGTGCAGCTGGCCCATCTGGGTCAGCAGCTCACGCATATGACGCGCGCCGCCGCCGGAGGCCGCCTGGTAGGTCGCCACGGAGACCCACTCCACCAGATCCTGTGCGAACAGGCCGCCGAGGGACATCAGCATCAGGCTGACGGTGCAGTTACCGCCAACAAAGGTTTTCACGCCGTTGTTCAGGCCGTCGGTGATGACGCTCTGGTTAACCGGGTCAAGAATAATGATGGCATCGTCTTTCATGCGAAGCGAAGAGGCCGCATCAATCCAGTAGCCCTGCCAGCCGCTTTCACGCAGCTTCGGATAGATTTCGTTGGTATAATCGCCGCCCTGGCAGGTCACAATAATGTCGAGTGCCTTCAGCGCTTCCAGGTCGTAAGCATCCTGCAACGTGCCTGTGGTACCCCCAAAGGACGGTGCAGCCTGGCCGAGCTGGGAAGTGGAGAAGAAGACCGGGCGGATGGCGTCGAAATCGCGCTCTTCAACCATGCGTTGCATGAGAACAGAGCCGACCATACCGCGCCAGCCGATAAAACCAACGTTTTTCATAGCATTTTTTTCCTGCAAGGGGTGTGTGCTGATTGTGCAAGCCAGTATTGAACTGGGATATGCTTCACATTACAAAATGCTGCCAAAGTCGCAAGCGAAATTAATCGATGATTGCCCGGCAATCAGAAAAAGTGCTAATCATCGCAATGACCACAATAAGTATCAGGGATAATTTAAGATGAGTGAAATCATTTCCGCAGCGGTTTTATTGATCCTGATTATGGATCCGCTCGGTAATCTGCCGATCTTCATGTCGGTGCTGAAGCATACCGAGCCGAAGCGCCGCCGGGCGATCATGATCCGCGAGCTGCTCATCGCCCTGCTGGTGATGTTTATCTTCCTGTTCGCCGGGGAAAAAATCCTCGCTTTCCTGAACTTACGCGCCGAAACGGTCTCCATTTCCGGCGGGATCATTTTGTTCCTGATTGCTATTAAGATGATTTTCCCGAGCGCGGAGGGCAGCAGCAGCGGCCTGCCTGCGGGTGAAGAGCCGTTTATCGTGCCGCTGGCAATTCCGCTGGTCGCCGGGCCAACGATTCTGGCGACGCTGATGCTGCTGTCGCATCAGTATCCGAATCAGATGAGCCATCTGGTGATTGCCCTGCTGATCGCCTGGGGCGGGACGTTTATTATCCTGTTGCAGTCGTCGCTGTTCCTGCGCCTGCTGGGTGAGAAAGGGGTAAACGCCCTGGAGCGCCTGATGGGGCTGATTCTGGTGATGATGGCAACGCAGATGTTCCTGGACGGGATCCGGGCATGGATGAAAGGGTAGGTAAAAGCAAAACGGTAATCTTAGATTGCCGTTTTTAGTGTTTGCCCCCTCTCCCCGTGGGAGAGGGCCGGGGTGAGGGCATCAGGCCGCACCCTAAAATAATATTTCGTTTTGCGAGCCGCCTTCCAGAGCCTCTCTTGCCACTCCGCCCCCAACGCAGTATCTTCTTGCCGCGCCTGCAAAATCAGGCGTCAGGGTTGGTCCCCTGTTATCCTCATCCGCGATGAATCTCTTTTTATCGCGCAGTCAGTTACACTTCAATGGTGGGCTGGACGGTGGCGCCGCAAGGCGCGCCGGTAGCTGATGAGGCCGGTAGGACCAACTCCGTTCAGTCCATCACCAGTGAGGTTGGTCCCTCCAAAGATGGTCAACTCAACTCATTAGAGGCTGTCTTATGACTACTCCCCCTAACTTTTCTCACACTTTATTTACTACCCCGTTCGATCACACTACCGATTTCACCGAACTGGCAGACAACTGCGAGCGATTCGTAGACGTGCTGGTTGAATGTGACGATTCAGCACAAAAGATGGCGCTATGCGGACGGCTTTCCGCCTGCCTCGCCCTGCTCCAGCCCACGCTGCTTGAACCTGTTCCGGAATATCTAAAAGCCAGCCTGACGGTGGATGACCTGCCGCTGGACGTGCCGGTCTTCGAGCCGGAAGTGGATCAGTTAGGACGGTATTGCCAGTTGCTAACGCAAATGCTGTTGGCTCGAACGCTCTCGGCGAGCGATGAAAGAGTCGCAGGAGATTTGTTGCAGGATTTAGTGGGGTTTTACAGTGATACGCTGAAAGCGCCGCGCTGGTTGCGCACAAAGGAAGGCATCGTGCCGCTGTAAAAAAGCCGGGTGGCGCTTACGCTTACCCGGCCTACGGGACCTGAGGTTTTTGTAGGTCGGGTAAGGCGAAGCCGCCACCCGACAAAATACGCCCTCTGCGGCCTGATGCCCTCACCCCAGCCCTCTCCCACGGGGAGAGGGAGAAAACCGGGATTAGCTCAGCAGCGTAAACGCAATCATCCCGACAACCGCACCCGTCGTGCCGAGGATGGTTTCCATCAGCGTCCAGGTTTTCAGGGTTTGCGCTTCGGTTGCGCCGGTAAATTTACCGAACAGCCAGAAGCCCGCGTCGTTCACGTGAGAAACCACAATCGAGCCACCCGCGATACAGATAGAGAGCGCCGCCATCTGCGCACCGGAGTAGTTCAGCTGTTCAATCACCGGCATCACCAGACCCACGGCGGTTAAGCACGCTACGGTCGCGGAGCCCTGAATGATACGTACCGCCGCGGCCAGCACGAAACAGGTGACTGCAATCGGCAGCCCCATCCCGGTCAGCGCTTCGCCCAGCGCCGGACCAACGCCGGAATCCACCAGCACCTGCTTAAACACGCCGCCCGCCCCGATCACCAGCAGGATAATCCCCGCCGGTTGCAGCGCGGCACCACAGATCTCCATCACGCGGTCTTTCGGCATGCCCTGACGCATCGCCAGGCCGTAAATTGCTACCAGACACGCCACCAGGATCGCGGTGAACGGATGACCAATAAATTCGAACCATTCGTAAGCGGTTGATCCCACCGGCACAAAGCGCGCAGCGATGGTTTTCAGGCCCACCAGCACCAGCGGCAGCAGGATCAGCGACAGGCTGAAGCCGAAGGACGGCATTTTGCCCTCGCCCAGGTGCGGCTCGGAGATGTCATCCGGAATGTGCAGCTCAACGTAACGGCTGATGAAGTTGCCCCACAGCGGACCGGCGATAATCATCCCCGGAATTGCCGCGCACAGGCCAATCAGGATCATCCAGCCAAAGTCAGCATGCATCTGGGAGGCCAGCAGCATCGGCGCAGGCCCCGGCAGCAGGAACGCCGCCGCCGCCGCCACGCCCGCAAACAGCGGAATGACCAGCTTCACGAGGTTGGTACCAGTATGCCGCGCCATGGAGAACGCCACGCTAATCAGCAGCACAACGGCCACTTCAAAGAACAGCGGCAGCGCGCAAATCAGACCGGCCAGACCAATCGCGTAGTGCGCACGGCTGTGCCCGAAGGATTTCAGCATCTTGACCGCAATCTGATCGACCGCGCCCGTCTCGTGCAAAATCTTGCCAAACATCGCGCCCAGCGCCACCACAATGGCCAGGAAGCCGAGCGTGCCGCCCATCCCTTTTTCCATCGTCGCCGCGATTTTGTCGAGCGGCATACCGGAAAAGAGACCGGCACCAATAGAAACCACCATCAAAGCCACAAAGGCGTGCATACGCGCCTTCATCACTAAAAACAGCAGCAGCAATACGGAACCCACTGCTGTCAAAACTAGCGTTAATGTACTCAAAACTTACTGCCTTTTATTAATAACCTCGATGGTGCTGGCAACAACACCTTCCAGCGGCTGATCGATATCAACCACTAAGACATCCTGTTCGTCAGCTCCCGGCTCCTGCAACGCTTCGAACTGCGTTACCAGCATCTGGGTTTTGAAGAAGTGGCCTTTACGCGCCTTCAGGCGGCTTTCAATCACCCCGAAATCACCTTTCAGGTAGATGAAAGAGAGGTTCGGGTTGCCGTCGCGCAGCAGGTCGCGATAGGTTTTTTTCAGTGCGGAACAGACGATCAGGGAGACTTTATTGGTGCGCTGCATCGCGAACGCGGCGTCATTCAGCGCCTGCAACCATGGTTTGCGGTCGTCGTCGTTCAGCGGCTCGCCGGAAGCCATTTTCATGATGTTGCTGCGCGGATGGAGGAAGTCACCATCAAGAAACGCAGCCTGGAGTTGATGCGCCACTTCGCTCGCCACGGCAGATTTACCGCTACCGGACACGCCCATCAGGACGTAAACGTGGTGATCGTGATTAGTCGTGCTCAAAGGGTGTCCCTCAGTCAATTGTTACGGGTAACAGTTATCGGTAACATTGTCCTGCCGGGGCATATGAGAAGCAATATCCAAACGTGCGCGAAGTGAATAAGTGTGAGCTACTTCAAATTTGTCGGATTAAATAGATCCACCCGGTGACAAGGTGAAACCTAAATCTAACATTTTCGGGGTAACTGCCTCACCACGAATGCGCGCCAGCAGGCGTTCTGCGCCAATGCGGCCCATGCGTTCACGCGGGGTCAGGACGCTCGCCAGACGCGGCTCCATCACCTGGCCAATGTCGTGGCCGTGGAAGCCGGCAATCGCCATATCATCCGGGATTTTTAAACCCAGACGCTGGCACTCAAACGCGGCGCCGACCGCGAGGTCATCGTTGGTGCAGAAAATACCGTCCAGTTGCGGATACTCACGTCGCGCCTGACGCATCAGCTCAATACCCGACGTGTAAGAAGAAGATTGCTCCACCATCACGCTGTACGGGGTCAAACCAGCGTCGAGCATCGCCTGCTCGTATCCCTTCTGTTTGATGATAGTACGTTCATCTAGACGCGCACCCAGATAGGCCACATGGCGATGACCGCGGGCGATGATCGCCGCCGTCATCTGACGCGCCGCTTCAAAGTTATCGAACCCCACGGCGATGTCGAGGCACGGCGACTGGCTGTCCATCAGTTCCACCACCGGAATGCCTGCCACTTCAATCATTTTCAGCGTGCGCGGGGTGTGAGTACGTTCCGTTAAAATCAGGCCGTCAATGTTCCAGGAAAGCATCGATTCAAGACGTTCCTCTTCCAGTTCCGGCTTGTACCCGTAGTGGGCGAGCATGGTCTGATAGCCAAACGCATCGGTGACGCTTTCAATGCCACGCAGCACTTCGGCGAATACCTGGTTGGTTAAGGAAGGAAGCAGGACGCCCACCGCACGGCTGGTCGCATTGGAGAGAATATCGGGCGCGCGGTTGGGGATATAACCCAGTTCATCAAGGGCGGCGGCAATCTTGCCACGCAACGCCACGGAAACCTGTTCCGGGTTACGTAAAAAACGGCTGACCGTCATTTTGGTCACACCGACGCGATCGGCGACATCCTGAAGTACGGGGCGTTTCTTTTTCATCGTCCTGAGAAATCTTGAAGTGAGAGATTTGCTCAGTTTATCACGGACAAAGCTCAACCTTCCCCGTTTAAAGGGAAGGTTGAGAAATTATTTAGACCGGCGGCAGGTCAAACAGCAGAATTTCACTTTCGCTGTCGGCATGCACGGAGAGCGCCTGCTCATCCCAGACTGCCAGGCCATCGGCGGTTGTCGCTTTGGTGCCGTTGATGGACACTTCACCTTTCACCACCTGGATCCACACGCGGCGGTTAGCGGCAATCTGGTGTACAGACTGTTCATCTTTCGCCAGCGCCCAGCGGTACAGCTCCATATCCTGATGCACTTTCAGGGAACCTTCACGCGCATCCGGGGACAGCACCAGCTGTTTGCCCTGTTTCGCGTCGAAGCGGCGCTGCTCGTAGCGTGGCGTGATGCCGGTCTCTTCTGGAATGATCCAGATTTGATACAGGTGCAGTTTTTCCGTTTTGCTCGGGTTGTACTCAGAGTGACGCACCCCGGTACCCGCGCTCATAATCTGGAACTCGCCCGCCGGAACCTGCTCTTTGTTGCCCATGCTGTCCTGGTGCTCAACCGCCCCTTCCAGCACATAGGTCAAGATTTCCATGTCTTTGTGCGGGTGGGTACCGAAGCCCTGGCCTGCATCAATCACGTCGTCGTTAATCACGCGCAGTGCGGAGAAGCCCATAAAGTTCGGGTCGTAGTAGTCGGCAAACGAGAATGAATGCCATGAGTCCAGCCAGCCATGATTCGCGTGACCACGTTCGTTTGCTTTGCGTAAGTAGATCATTGTTTTCACCCTCAGTTCGTTTCGATGGAGTAAGTGTGGACGCAAACGCCCTGGGATCATAGAGGGTGAAAATTGACTCCTCTGTTCAAAAATTTAGAACAAGCGCAGAGGAGCCATTTTTGCTTATTTTGCGAGGGTTACCGTGGCAGGAGAAGCCTGCTCAAAGGCCCGTTCAAGGATTTCCAGGTTGGTCAGAACGTCAGATTCCTTGACATAATTCGGCGCGCCGGTGGCGAGGGTGTCATACAGCGCATCGTAGACGCGTCCATAGTCGCCCGTTTCCGGCTTCAGCTCTTCCCTGACCGTCAGGCCCTCGTCGTTCACGTACTCCAGCACGCCCACGGAATCATCTGCCGCAAAGCCCGGTTCACCCGGCATGATATTGGCCTTCAGGCTGGTCTCCTGTTGGTCAATACCGTACTTGATAAAGGAGCCTTTCTTGCCGTGAACGATAAATTTCGGGTAGTCGATTTTCACCAGATGGCTGGTTTTTACGATGGCTTTCAGGTCGCCGTAGAACAGCTGCGCTTCAAAGGTATCGTCCGGGTTGGCCTTATTGCGCAGGCTGCGGATGTCATACGCCACGTGGTCCGGGCGGCCAAACAAGGAGATGATCTGGTCCATGGTGTGCACACCGAGACCGTAGAAAGATCCGTCCTGCGGCAGTCCGGGCTGGGTTTCCGCCACCGGGCGGTAGTAATCGAAGTGGCTTTCGATTTCCACGATCTCGCCGAGTTTGCCGCTTTCAATTGCCTTTTTTGCCGTCAGGAAGCAGCTGTCAAAGCGACGGTTCTGGTACGGCGTGACGGTCAGCCCTTTGCTTTTCGCCAGCGCGAACAGCTCCTTCGCTTCGGCGATGGTCGGGGTGAACGGCTTTTCCACCAGCACGTTTTTACCCGCTTCCAGCGCGCGTTTCGCGTAGTCAAAGTGGCTGTCAGCGTGGGTACAGACCACCACCAGCTTCACCTGCGGGTCGTTAAGCACCTCATCAAGATCGCTGGTGAAATGAATATGGGAATACTGCGGAGACTGCTCTTCTGGCTTCGCGCGGCGGCGATAGATATGGGCCACGTGCCAGGTCTCTTTTCGGTTAAGAACATACGGAAGGTGGTAACGCGTGGTGCTTTTGCCAAATCCAATAAATGCACAATGTAGTGTCATGGCTCAGTCCTTTTGGAAGGTTACTGAGTCTAACCATAACAAAAAAAAAGCCAGCGAGAAGCTGGCTAAAGTAATACTGGAAGCAATGTGAGCAATGTCGTGCTTTCAGGTTCCCGTAGGAGGTCTTCCTGAATGCAGAGCAATAATAATCATTCTCATTCGCACTTGTCCAACACTTTTTGCAAAAAATAGCGATTGACTCAACTTTTAAAGTCACTGATGTTGGAGGGGACTTTTAACTGACTGAGGAACAAGGAATGAGTGGGATAGTGATACGCCACGCTGAACCGAAAGATTACGACGCCATTCTTCAGATCCACGCCCAGCCGGAGGTGTACCACAACACGCTACAGGTTCCTCATCCTTCAATGGAAATGTGGCAAATGCGGCTAGGCGAACAGCCGGGCATTAAACAGCTGGTTGCCTGCATTGATGATATCGTGGTCGGCCACCTCACCATTGATGTCGCCCAGCGCCACGCCGCAGCCACGTTGCAGATTTCGGTATCTGCGTTGGCGCGCAGTGGCATAACCGCGGCGTGGCCAGCGCACTGATTCGCACCATGATCGATATGTGCGACAACTGGCTGCGCGTCGACCGCATCGAGTTAACGGTGTTTGTGGATAACGAACCGGCAATCGCGGTGTACAAAAAGCACGGGTTTGAGATTGAAGGCACCGGCAGGCGCTACGCCCTGCGCAACGGCGAGTATGTGGATGCGTATTATATGGCGCGTATGAAGTAGTTTGTTGCCGGGTGGCGGCTTCGCCTTACCCGGCCTACGTTCGTGCCGTTGTAGGCCCGGTAAGCGCAGCGCCACCGGGCAAAAAAATCAATACCCCGCCGTTAAATCATCCACCGAACGCGGGTCCGATGCGCCAAACAGCGCCCCGTCCGGCCCGACCATAATGCTCTGGGTGCTGCCCATCGCCTCCTTCACCGCCACCTTCTGCCCGCGCTGCTCAAGCAGCTTGAGGGTGTCCGGGCTAAAGCCCTTCTCCACGCGCAGCTCGTCCGGCAGCCACTGGTGGTGGAAACGCGGCGCATTGGTCGCTTCGGCGACGTTCATCCCAAAGTCGATACTGTTCACCACCATTTGCAGCACGGTTGTGATAATCCGGCTCCCGCCAGGGCTGCCGGTCACCAGCCAGGTTTTGCCGTCTTTCACCACGATGGTGGGCGACATGGACGACAGCGGGCGCTTCTTCGGCCCGACCGCATTCGCATCGCCGCCGACCAGGCCGTAGACGTTCGGCACGCCCGGTTTGGCAGAGAAGTCATCCATCTCGTTGTTCAGCAAAATGCCGCTGTTGCCCGCCACAATCCCGGTGCCGAAAGTGGTGTTAAGCGTGTAGGTCACCGCCACCGCGTTACCGTCTTTATCCACCACCGAGAAATGGGTGGTCTGGTTACTTTCATACGGCGCCAGCTTGCCGGGGCGGATCTCGCTCGACGGCTTCGCCTTGTTGATGTCGATCTCGTCGGCAATCGATTTGGCATAGGCTTTGTTGGTCAGCGCCTGCCACGGCACCTTCACGAAGTCCGGATCGCCAAGGTATTCCGAGCGGTCAGCGTAGGCGCGCTTCTCCGCCTCCGCCATCACCTGCATGGCATCGGCGCTACCGAAGCCGAACTTGTGCATATCGAAGTTTTCCAGAATATTGAGGATCTGCACGATGTGAATCCCCCCGGAGGACGGCGGCGGCATGGAGAAGACCTCGTAGCCGCGATAGGTGCCGCTGATCGGCTCGCGCTCCACCGCCTTATATTCCGCCAGATCCGCTTTGGTGATCAGCCCGCCGTTCTTCTGCATCTCATCGGCAATCTGATCGGCAATCGGCCCCTTATAGAAGGCGTCCGGACCGTTTTCAGCAATCAGTTCGAGACTTTTTGCGAGATTCTTCTGCACCAGCTTATCGCCCTTCTTCAGCGGCTCGCCGTCTTTCCAGAAGATAGCCTTGCTGTTCTCATGATTGGGAATAACTTCGCTGCCGTAGGTTTTGAGGTCGTCCGCCAGCGCGTCGTTGACGACGAAGCCGTCGCGCGCCAGCTTGATGGCAGGCTGCACCACTTTATTCAGAGGCAGCGTGCCGTATTTTTCCAGCGCCAGCGAGAACCCCGCAACGGTGCCCGGCGTGCCGGAGGCAAGGTGCGAGGTCAGAGATTTTTTACTGTCCGGATTGCCCTGATCGTCGAGGAACATATCTCGGGAGGCCTGATTCGGCGCCATCTCACGGAAGTCGATGGCCGTGGTTTTACCGTCTTTGGTGCGCAGCATCATAAACCCGCCGCCGCCCAGGTTCCCCGCCTGTGGATGCGTCACCGCCAGCGCATATCCCACCGCGACCGCCGCATCCACCGCGTTACCGCCCTGCTTAAGAATATCGACGCCCACCTGCGTTGCCAGCGCGTCAACCGAGGCCACCATGCCGTGCGTCGCCCGCACGGGGTGAAAAACATCCTCCTCCACGCCGTAAGAGACCGGTGGAGCGGCGGGCGGGTTGGCCGCTACGGTAAATGTGCCGCCTGCCATCAGCGCAGCGATGGCGACCCAGCGCAAAAAGGTTGGTTTCATCATTATTGTTCTCCAGGTGAAGGGGTCCATATTCCCCGCTTAAGCCTGGTTCACAACTCTTAAAAAATCATCGTTATGCCGGAATCAGGGTAAACTTAAGAGAAGCCTCAAAGGAGGAGATAACCATGAAACGATTACTGATCCTGACCGCGCTGCTTCCGTTCGCCGCGCTCGCACAGCCAATCAACACCCTGAACAACCCGAACCAGCCGGGCTACGTCATTCCGAGCCAGCAGCGTATGCAGACGGAGATGATGAGCCAGCAACAGCAGCAGAAAGGGATGCTCAATCAGCAGTTAAAGACGCAGACCCAGGTGCAGCAGCAGCACCTGCAAAACCAGATGAATACCAACACCCAGCGCGTGCAGCAGGGCCAGATGCGGGAGCAGCCGCTGCCAAACTCAAACGGTGGGATGTTAGGGGGCGGGGTGTCGCAAAGCAGCGGTCAGCAGCAAATGCTGCCGACCCAGCAGAACGGCAGTATGCTTAATAAATAAAGTTCGGCCCGATCTGGTCAATCGCATCGGTACAGATGCTGTCCACGCCCCAGCGCAGCAGCTCGGCTGCACGCTGGGGTTTATTGACGGTATACACCAGGATATGCAGACCGGCCTCCTTCAACAGCGTCACGCGCACTTCATCCAGCAGCTTATGGTTGAGGTGGATCGACACGCAGCCTAAGCCAGTCGTCAGCGCGCGCCAGTCTTCTCGCCACTCATCCAGCAGCAGCCCGCGCGGCAACTCCGGTACGGCAGCCTGTGCGGCTTCCAGCGCGTCGATGTCAAACGACGACAACAGCGGCGGGGTCATCCCTTCCCACAGCTCGCGCGCGGCGAGGGCAATCACTTTACCCGTCAGCGGCCCGGTGCCGGTGGTCGGTTTGATTTCGATGTTGGCCATCATGCCGTGTTGACGACAGCGGTCCGCCACTTCCGCCAGCAGCGGCAGCGGTTCGCCTTTAAATTCGCCGCTGTACCAGCTGCCGGCGTCCACCTTCAGCAGGTCACGCCACGGCAGTTCACCTGCCACGCCCCAGCCGTTGCTGGTGCGTTCGAGGTTGTCGTCGTGCAGCAGGAAAATTTCGCCGTCCTTCGACAGCTTGGCGTCGAATTCGATCATCGTGTGGCCGTAGCGCGCGCCAACGTCAATTGCCGCCAGGGTGTTTTCCGGCGCCAGTTTACCGCCGCCCCGGTGGGCGACGATGTGGGGGTAAGGCCAGTTGCTCATACTCGTTGTCCTGTTTCACCGTCAAAT
This sequence comes from Enterobacter sp. Res13-Sevr-PEC09-46, assembly GCF_015672585.1. NCBI lineage: Bacteria > Pseudomonadati > Pseudomonadota > Gammaproteobacteria > Enterobacterales > Enterobacteriaceae > Enterobacter > Enterobacter sp. Res13-Sevr-PEC09-46. The sequence goes on from NZ_JADABR010000010.1 coordinate 103,240, forward strand.
AAGTGCAGGTGATTTTCCGGCATATGCAGCCACAGCGTGCTGCCTGCCATCGGGCGCTCCTGATGCGGCAGGCGCACCACCAGCTTTTGCTCGCCCCAGCGCCCGTGCGCCAGGTTGTCTGCGCCCAGCATCTCCAGCGTATCCATCACCAGCGGCACGCCGCCGTCCGCCTGAGACGTCAAACCAATATGCTCCGGGCGGATACCGAGCGTCATCTTACGCCCGGCGTAGCCACGATAGTACCAGTTGATCGGCAACGCCATCCCGCTTTCCAGCTCGAAGTGGGTTCCCGCCGCATTGATCCGCCCGTCCAGCAGGTTCATCGCCGGGCTGCCGATAAAGCTCGCCACAAAACGGCTGGCCGGTTTTTCGTAGACCTCCACCGGGGTGCCAATCTGCTCGGCGATGCCTTTGTTCATCACCATCACGCGCTGGGCGAGGGTCATGGCTTCAACCTGATCGTGAGTCACATAGAGGGACGTGGTTTTCAGGCGGCGATGCAGCTGCTGTAGCTCAAGGCGCATCTGCACGCGCAGTTTGGCGTCGAGGTTTGACAGCGGTTCGTCGAACAGGAATACCGCCGGGTCGCGCACGATGGCGCGCCCCATCGCCACGCGCTGACGCTGGCCGCCGGAGAGCTCGCGCGGGCGGCGCTTAAGCAGGCCGTCAAGTTCCAGAATGCGCGCGGCTTCTTTTACGCGCTCGTCGATATGACCTTTGCCCATACCGCGAATTTTCAGCCCCCAGGCCATGTTCTCTTCCACGCTCATGTGCGGATAGAGGGCATAGTTCTGGAACACCATCGCGATGCCGCGATCTTTGGGCTCCATCTCGGTGACGCGCTGGCGGTCAATCCAGATATCCCCGGACGTTACGCGCTCCAGCCCGGCCACCATACGCAGCAGGGTGGATTTTCCGCAGCCGGACGGGCCGACCATCACGATAAATTCCCCGTCCGCCACGTCGAGCGTCAGCGGCTGAATGACCTGGGTTTTACCGTCCCAGCTTTTGGTAACTGCCTGTAATTTTAAACCTGCCATCTTATTTCTCGCTATCGACCAGGCCGCGGACAAACGCGCGCTGCATGGCTAAAACAATGACTACGGGTGGGATAAGGGTGAGCAGCATCGCCGCCATCACCTGGTTCCAGAGGGTGGTGCCTTCGCCGGTGGCGATCATGCCTTTGATGCCTGCCACGGCGGTGCCGAGGTTGACGTCCTGAACGATCAGCAACGGCCACAGATACTGGTTCCAGCCGTAGATAAAGGTGATCACAAACAGCGCCGCGAGGTTGGTTTTCGACAGCGGCAGCACGATGTCGCGGAAGAAGCGCATCGGCGAGGCCCCGTCGATGCGCGCGGCTTCAATCAGCTCGTCCGGCAGAGTCATAAAGAACTGGCGGAACAGGAAGGTGGCGGTCGCCGAGGCCATCAGCGGCAGGGTTAAGCCCGCGTAGCTATCGAGCATCTTCAGGTTGGCGATCACTTCCACCGTCGGGAAGATACGCACCTCTACCGGCAGCATCAGGGTGATGAAAATCATCCAGAAAAACAGGTTACGCAGCGGAAAGCGGAACCAGACGATGGCGAACGCTGAGAGCATCGACACCGTAATTTTGCCGACGGTGATGCCAAACGCCATGATGAAGCTGTTGAGCATCATCAGCCAGAACGGCGCGCTGTTGGCGCCCACGCCCTGGGTCCAGATGGTCTTCATGTTCTCGAAAAGATGCCCGCCTGGGATCAGCGTCATCGGCGTGTCGAACACCGCTTTGGTGTCCAGCGTGGCGGCGACGAAGGCCACGTACAGTGGGAACAGGATGACGATAATCCCTAAAATCAGCATGGTATGGCTGAAAATCGTCAGCCCGCGACGGTTCTCAATCATTGGTAGCGCACCTTACTTTCGACATAGCGGAACTGCACCACCGTGAGGATGATGACGAGGAACATCAGCACCACCGACTGCGCGGCAGAAGCGGAGAGATCCAACCCCGCAAAGCCTTCGCGGTAGATCTTGTAGATCAGCGTCGTTGTCGCCTGCACCGGACCGCCTGCGGTCGCCGCGTCGATCACCGGGAAGGTATCGAAGAAGGCGTACACGAGGTTAACCACCAGCAGGAAGAAACTCACCGGGGCGATCAGCGGCAGCGACAGGCGGAAGAAGCGGCGCACCGGCCCTGCGCCGTCGATGGCGGCGGCCTCCACCAGCGAACGCGGGATAGACTGTAGCGCGGCAAAGAAAAACAGGAAGTTATAGCTGATCTGCTTCCACACCGAGGCGAACACCACCAGGAACATCGCCTGACCGCTTTTCTGAGCGTGGTTCCAGTCGTAGCCAAACTCGCCCAGGAAGTGGGTAATCAGCCCGCGCCCTGGGTTAAACAGGAAGATCCACAGCACGGCGGCCACGGCAGGAGCCACGGCGTAGGGCAGCAGCATCAGGGTCTGATACAGACGGCTGCCGCGCACCACGTAATCCACCAGCGCGGCGAAAAACAGCGACGCGACAAGACCGCTCACGGTGACCAGCGCACTGAATTTGATCGTCGTCCAGAAGGAGTCCAGGTAGTAGCTGTCGTGGAACAGCGCGGTAAAGTTGTCCAGCCCGACAAACTGGCTGGAAAGCCCGAACGGATCGACGCTTTGTACCGAGTACCACAGCGCTTCGCCCGCAGGCCAGATAAAGAAGATAACGGTGATGACCAGCTGCGGTGCGACCAACAGGTACGGCAGCCAGCGGGAACGGAACACCGGACGGGATGAGGACATTGAGATTAGGTTCCTGAACAATGCCGGGTGGCGGCTACGCCTTACCCGGCCTACATGGGGCACGTCGTAGGCCCGGTAAGCGCAGCGCCACCGGGCATTTTTTTACGATTTGGTCGACTGCTCAAAGCGGCGCAGCAGCTGATTCCCGCGCTCTACCGCAGAGTCCAGCGCCTGCTGTGGCGTTTTCTTTCCGGTCCACACGCTTTCCAGTTCTTCATCGACGATGGTGCGGATCTGCGGCATGTTGCCCAGACGCAGGCCCTTGGTGAACGGCAACGGCGGCTTGTTCAGCATCTGGCGCGTCGCGATGTCTGCGCCCGGGTTCTTGCTGTAGAAGCCCTGCTCGCGGGTCAGGTCGTACGCGGCTTTGGTGATCGGCAGATAGCCGGTCTTCTGGTGCCACTCGGCGGCGTTTTCCGGCTTCGCCAGGAAGTCGAGGAACTCGGCCACGCCTTTGTAGGTGCCGTTGTCTTTACCCTGCATCACCCACAGGCTCGCCCCGCCGATGATAGCGTTTTGCGGCGCGCCTTTAACGTCAGCGTCGTACGGCATCATGCCCACGCCGTAGTTGAATTTGGCATAGTGACGTATATCCGCCAGCGAGCCGGACGAGGCGGTAGTAATGGCACAGTCGCCGTTGTAGAACTTCTCGGTGGATTCGTCTTTACGCCCGAAGTAGCTGAAGTCGCCCTTCTTGTCGAGTGCTTCCAGCAGCGCGATGTGCTTCACCTGCTCCGGCTTGTTGAACTCCAGCACCGCGTCGGTACCGTCGAAGCCGTTATTTTGGGTGGCAACCGGCAGCCCGTGCCAGGCGCTGAAGTTTTCAATCTGGATCCAGCCCTGCCAGCCGCTGGCGTAGCCGCACTTCATCCCCGCCGCTTTCAGCTTCGCGGTGTACTCCGCCAGATCCTGCCAGGTTTTTGGCGGCTGCTCCGGATCTAAACCGGCTTTTTTGAAGGCGTCTTTGTTGTAATACAGCACCGGCGTGGAGCTGTTAAACGGCTGAGAAAGCAGGTGGCCGGTTTTGGAATCGGTGTAGTAACCCGCTACGGTCGGTACGAACTGGGATTCGTCAAAGTTAATGCCCGCCTCTTTGAACACCTCGTACACCGGCTTGATGGCTTTGGAGGCCATCATGGTGGCGGTGCCCACTTCATAAACCTGTAACAGCGCAGGCGCGTTACCGGTACGGAAGGCGGCGATGCCCGCGCTCAGGCTCTGCTCGTAGTTGCCTTTGTACACCGGCACAATTTTGTAATCCGGGTGGGTGTCGTTGAAACGCTGCGCCAGGGAGTCAACCTCTTTACCCAACTCCCCTTCCATGGAATGCCAGAACGGAATGGTGATCACAGCCATTGCGTTCGTCGCAAAAGCCAGACCCAGTGCCAGACCCAAAGCTGTGTGTCGTAACGATGTCATTGTCATCTCTCTTATTGTGCCGGATGCGCGATATCACGCGTTTTATGCTCGCGAGGTAACATGACATGCTCGAATGACAGAAAAATAACTGTTTGTTTACAGATAAGTGACAGCCAGGCGTCAGGGGGATGATGGTTGTGTGAAGGGGGTTAATATGAAAAAAGCCGGGTGGCGGCTGCGCCTTACCCGGCCTACATGGTATCCGTAGGCCCGGTAAGCGTAAGCGCCACCGGGCAATACAGACGGCTCAGCCGCCCAGGTACGCACTCCGCACCGCCTCGTTCGCCAGCAGCGCGTCACCGGTATCGGAGAGCACCACGCGCCCGTTCTCCAGCACGTAGCCACGGTCGGCGAGCTTCAGCGCCTGGTTGGCGTTCTGCTCGACGAGGAAGATGGTCATCCCCTCTTTACGCAACTGCTCGATGGTGTCGAAGATCTGCTGGATAATGATCGGCGCAAGACCAAGCGACGGCTCGTCCAGCAGCAGCAGGCGCGGCTGGCTCATCAGCGCGCGGCCAATCGCCAGCATCTGCTGCTCGCCGCCGGACATGGTGCCCGCTCGCTGAATACGACGCTCCCACAGGCGCGGGAAGAGTTCGTACACCCACTTGATGCGGGTCTGGAATTCATCCCGATGGGCGAAGAAACCGCCCATCGCCAGGTTCTCTTCCACCGTCATGCGGGAGAATACGCGGCGCCCTTCCGGGACAATCGCCACCGCTTCACGCATGATCTTAGCCGTCTGCCAGTCGGTAATATCTTTGCCGTCAAACACAATCCGCCCGCTGGTGGCGCGCGGGTCGCCGCACAGGGTGCCGAGCAGCGTGGTTTTACCCGCGCCGTTGGCGCCAATCAGGGTGACGATTTCGCCCTGATTGATGTGCAGGCTGACGTCGTGCAGCGCCTGGATCTTGCCGTAGTGCGCGTTGACCTTGTCGAACGTTAACATCGCTTTTTCCATCTTATGCCTCACCAAGGTATGCGCGGATCACGTCCGGGTTGTTGCGGATCTCTTCCGGCGTGCCGTTTGCCAGCGGCGTGCCCTGGTTTACCACGTAGATACGGTCCGAAATGCCCATCACCAGCTTCATGTCATGCTCAATCAGCAGGATGGTGGTGTCGTGATGGTCGCGCAGCTCGGCAATCAGCTCGTCCAGCTCTTTGGTCTCTTTCGGATTGAGACCTGCCGCTGGTTCGTCGAGCATCAGGATCTCCGGCTGGGTCACCATGCAGCGCACGATCTCAAGGCGACGCTGATCCCCGTAAGCGAGGTTGCTCGCCTGGCGGTTGGCGTGCTGGAGCAGGCCGATACGGTCGAGCCAGGTCGCGGCGCGGTCGAGCGCCTCCTCCTGCGTGCGGCGAAAGGCCGGGGTTTTCAGCAGGCCGGAGAACAGCCCGGTTTTCAGCTGCTGATGCTGTGCCACCAGCAGGTTCTCAATCACCGTCATCTCGCGGAACAGGCGCACGTGCTGGAAGGTGCGCACCACGCCCATGCGGGCAATCTGCTGGCCCGGCAGCCCTTCAAGGTGCTGGTCGCGCAGCATGATGGTGCCGCCCGTCGGCTTGTAGAAGCCGGTCAAACAGTTAAAGACCGTGGTTTTTCCCGCGCCGTTCGGGCCAATCAGGGAGACAATCTCTTTCTTGTGCAGATCCAGATTCACATTGTTGACCGCCAGCAGGCCGCCAAAGCGCATCATCAGGCCGTTAACGGATAATAAAGGCTTCATGCCTGCTCTCCTTTCGCCTGTGTGCGTTTCAGCTTCAGCTGTGGACGGGTCATCGGCAGCAGACCCTGCGGACGCCAGATCATCATCAGCACCATCAAACCACCCAGCATTAACATGCTGTATTCGTTAAAGTCGCGCATCAGCTCGCGGGAGACCACCAGCAGGATAGCCGCGAGGATCACGGCGAACTGCGAGCCCATTCCGCCGAGCACCACAATCGCCAGCACAAAGGCGGATTCGGCAAAGGTGAACGATTCCGGGCTGACGAAGCCCTGACGTGCGGCAAACAGCGTCCCGGCGAAACCGGCAAACGCGGCGCTGATGGTAAATGCGGTCAGCTTGATGCGGGTCGGGTTCAGGCCCAGGGAGCGGCAGGCGATTTCATCTTCGCGCAGCGCTTCCCAGGCGCGGCCCAGCGGCATGCGCAGCAGACGGTTGATCACGAACAGGGTAATCACCACCAGCAGCAGCGCCACCAGATAGAGCCAGATCACGCGGTCGGACGGATCGTACTTGATGCCAAAGAAATTGCTGAAGGTATCCCAGCCGCCTTCACGGGCGGTACGGCTGAACTCCAGGCCGAAGAAGGTCGGTTTCGGGATCTGGCTGATGCCGTTCGGACCGCCGGTCACTTCGGTATTGTTGAGCAGCAGAATACGGACGATTTCGCCGAAGCCTAAGGTCACAATCGCCAGATAGTCACCGCGCAGGCGCAGCACCGGGAAGCCGAGCAGGAAGCCCGCCGCGGCAGAGACCAGCCCCGCCAGCGGCAGACAGGTCCAGAAGCCGAGGCCGTAATAGTGGTTCAGCAGCGCGAAGGTGTAAGCGCCGATGGCGTAGAACCCGCCGTAGCCCAGCACCAGCAGGCCAGACAGCCCCACCACCACGTTCAGACCGAGCCCCAGAATCACGTAGATCATGGTCAGGGTGGCAATATCCACCGTCCCGCGCGAGACCATAAACGGCCACGCTACGGCAGCCACCAGCAGCGCCACCAGGAACAGCTTCTGTTTCACCGTTGTACCGTCGATCGCCGGCAGGACGAATTTCGGCCCGGAGACGTTTTTCAGCGTCTTCTGGAACAGCGGACGCAACAGCTGGAACAAGAACACCACCGCGGTGCCGATAAACACCCACTGCCAGCGGATGTCGGGAGCGGTATCCACCACCAGCTTCGTGCCGTCCAGTCCTAACTGGACGCCCATAAAGACGCCCGCCAGGACGAAGAACATGGCGGCAGAGAGCAGCGCCATCGCAAAATGCATCGGTTTCATACTTTCTCTACCTCCGGACGGCCCAGAATACCGGTAGGCATGACCAGCAGCACCAGAATCAGCAGGGCAAACGACACCACATCTTTATATTCGGTGCTCAGGTACGCCGAGGAGAGCGCTTCGGCCACGCCCAGGATCAGGCCGCCGATCATCGCGCCCGGAATGCTGCCGATGCCGCCCAGTACCGCCGCGGTGAAGGCTTTCATCCCGGCCATAAAGCCGATGTACGGGTTGATTACGCCGTAGAACTGGCCGAGCAACACGCCAGCCACCGCCGCCATCGCTGCGCCGATCACGAAGGTCAGGGCAATCACGCGGTCGGTGTTAATCCCGAGCAGGCTCGCCATCTTCAGATCTTCCGCGCAGGCGCGGCAGGCGCGTCCCATGCGGGAGTAGCGGATGAACAGGGTCAGGGCCAGCATGGCAATAAAGGTCACAACCCAGATAACCAGCTGCATGGTGGTGATGGTGGCAGAGAAGTTTTCGCTGGCCCCTACAATCCACTGGCCGTTAAACAGGCTTGGCAGCGCCACGTCGCGTGAACCTTCGGTCAGGCTGACGTAGTTTTGCAGGAAAATGGACATACCGATGGCGGAGATTAGCGCGATCAGGCGTTTGGAGCTGCGCACCGGCCGGTAGGCCACCCGTTCAATACTCCAGCCGTAGGCGCTGGCGATCACAATCGCGCCGACAAACCCGGCGGCCACCAGCAGCCAGCTGCTGTCGATGCCCATCATCATCAGCGCGGCGATAATCATAAAGGAGACGTAGCTACCGATCATGTACACCTCGCCGTGGGCGAAGTTGATCATGCCGATAATGCCGTAAACCATCGTGTAGCCGATGGCGATCAGCGCGTAGGTGCTTCCCAGCGTGACGCCGTTAAACATCTGCTGCAAGAAGTAGAGAAACTGCTCGGACATAAGAAAACCTTTTTATACCCGCCCGGTGAGCCGGGCGGTGGGATGATTATTTGGCGACCGAGGAAGACCCGTCGGCGTGCCACTTAAAGACACCAAACTCAAATCCCTTCAGATCGCCTTTCTCATCCCAGTTCAGCGGCCCAATCACGGTGTTCGCCCCGTGTGCTTTTAAATCTTTCACCAGATCCAGCGGCTCTTTACTGCCGGTACGGTCCAGCGCGGTGGCCAGAGACTGCACGGCCGCGTAGGTGATCCAGACGTACGGACCGCTCGGATCTTTCTTCTGCGCCTTGAGCGCATCCACGATAGCCTTATTCGCCGGATCCTGGTCATAGCGTTTTGGCATCGTCACCAGCATGCCTTCGGCAGAATCGCCCGCGATGTTGGACAGGGAGGCATTACCGACGCCCTCTGGCCCCATAAACTGGGTTTTCAGGCCGGTGGCGCGCGCCTGGCGCAGCATCTGCCCCATTTCCGGGTAGTAGCCGCCGTAGTAAACGAAGTCGATATTCTCTTTTTGCAGGCGGGCGATCAGCGCGGAGAAGTCTTTCTCACCAGCGGTAATGCCGTCGAAGAAGACGATGTTTGCGCCGCCTTTTTTCAGGCCGTCCTGTACGGAACGCGCCAGGCCTTCGCCGTACTGCTGTTTATCATGAATGATGGCGATACGCTGCGGCTTAACGGTTTCGAGGATGTATTTGGCGGCGGTTGGCCCCTGAGAGGAGTCCAGACCGGCGGTACGCATGATGTGCTGGTAGCCGCGCTGGGTCAGTTCCGGGTTGGTGGCACCCGGGGTGATCATCAGAATGCCTTCGTCTTCGTAGATATCAGACGCAGGCTGCGTGGAGGAAGAACACAGGTGCCCGATGACGTACTGGATACCGTCGTTAACGATTTTGTTGGCGACCGCGACGGCCTGTTTAGGATCGCAGGCGTCGTCATACTCCACGCCTACCAGCTTGTCGCCTTTGATGCCGCCTTTGGCGTTGATATCTTTGATGGCCTGACGCGCGCCGTTGAACTCCATGTCACCCCACTGGGCAACAGGGCCGGACATCGCCCCCACTACCGCAACTTTAATGTCGTCTGCCATAGCGGCATGCGAGATCGACAGTGCGACCATCCCCGCGATTAACGTCTTCGCGTTCCTTTTCATCTCTGAATCCCCATTCGTGATGTCATGTTTATATTTTGTTTTATTATGGTTAAAAAGCATTCTGTACTTTTTATGAACAACGCTATTTTTACCAGTGCCTTTAATGGTTTAGCGCAGTTTTTTGTCAAAAACCAGACTAAAATCTCTATTTTTCAGGCGATTAAGCAAAGATAATATTCTGAAATCAGGCGGAGATAAACAAATAAAAGCGCGGTTTGCAGCATAAAATAACGGTACAAAGCGCCGAATAAATCACTGCCCTTCAGGTTAAAATTCTGCTTATTTTTCGATCCATGTGTTTTCAAACTGCCCATCGCGCTGCCAAAAAACTAATCACCTGGTAAATGGGAAGAAAAAGAGAAAGCGCCTGAGCAAATAAATTGAGTACACTGGCCCTACTCTTTTTGATTTGGACAAGCAGCTAATGAAACTGACTATCGTGCGTCTGGTGACCTTTAGCGACCAGGATCGTATCGACCTGGGCAAGATCTGGCCGGAATATTCCCCTTCATCGCTGGCCGTCGATGAAAACCACCGCATCTATGCCGCGCGTTTTAATGAACGTCTGCTGGCCGCCGTCCGCGTAACGCTGAGCGGCACGGAAGGGGCGCTGGACTCCCTGCGCGTGCGCGACGTGACCCGTCGTCGCGGGGTCGGGCAGTATTTGATTGAAGAGGTGATCCGCGAAAACCCGAGCGTAACCTCCTGGTGGATGGCCGACGTGGGCGTAGAGGATCGCGGCGTGATGGCGGCGTTTATGCAGGCGTTAGGGTTTACGGCGCAGGCGAACGGGTGGGAGAAGCGCTAAAAGAAAGCCGGGTGGCGGCTGCGAGGTGCTCATAGTAGGCCCGGTAAGCGAAGCGCCACCGGGCAAAAGAGGGCTGAGCGGGCTGATGCCCTCACCCCGGCCCTCTCCCACGGGGAGAGGGAGAAAACATTAAAAAAGGCAACTTGCGTTGCCTTTTTACGTTTATTTTGCGTCAGTCGCCGTGCCGTTGGCATGCCAGTCAAACACGCCGAACTCGAAGCCCTTCAAATCGCCCTTCTCATCCCAGGACAGCGGCCCCATCACGGTTTCCACCGAGTTCGCTTTCAGCCAGGTGGCAATCTCCGCCGGATCGGCTGACTGGTTCAGGCCCGCTTGCAGAGACTGCAACGCTGCGTAGGTGGTCCAGACGAACGCACCACTTGGATCCTGTTTCTTCGCCTTGATGGCATCGACAACAGGTTTGTTCGCAGGCACCTGGTCGTAGTTCTTCGGTTTGGTCACCAGCAGCCCTTCAGCGGATTCACCCGCGATATTAGACAGGGAAACGTTCGCGACACCTTCTGGCCCCATGAACTGCGTCTTCAGACCCGCCGCACGCGCCTGGCGCAGGATCTGCCCCATTTCCGGGTGGTAGCCGCCGTAGTAAACGAAATCGATATTTTCTTTCTTCAGACGCGCGACCAGGGTCGAGAAGTCTTTCTCACCGGCGGTGATACCGTCAAAGAACACCACGTTGGCGTTCGCTTTTTTCAGGTTATCCTGCACCGCACGGGCCAGGCCTTCGCCGTACTGCTGTTTGTCATGAACAATCGCGATGCGCTGCGGCTTCACTTTTTCCACGATGTATTTCGCGGCGGTTGGCCCCTGATCGGAGTCCAGACCGGTGGTACGCAGGATCAGCTTATAGCCGCGCGCGGTCAGCTCTGGCGCCGTCGCGGCCGGCGTGATCATCAGAATGCCTTCGTCTTCGTAGATGTCAGACGCGGGCTGGGTGGAAGAGGAGCACAGGTGACCAATAACGTATTTGATCCCGTCGTTTACCACTTTGTTCGCCACCGCGACCGCCTGTTTCGGGTCACAGGCATCGTCATATTTTACGATTTGCAGCTTTTCGCCCTTGATGCCGCCCTTAGCATTAATGTCTGCAACCGCCTGTTCCGCGCCGGTAAATTCCTGGTCGCCGTACTGTGCTACCGGACCGGACATCGCGCCCACCACGGCCACTTTAATATCGGCCTGGGCCATAGTGCTGAATGCCAACGCGATACATCCTGCCAGTAACGCTTTACCCTTCATGTTCATCCTGAGATTCCCCATTATTATGGTTATAACGATTGTTGTGATGTTGTTGTGTAGCGCTTTATTTCAGTTATAGGCGTGCTGTTCGCGCTTTTTCAGCATACTCTGCTAAAACATACCCCATTTTTATGATTTTGGAATAGCTAATTTGAAATGAAAATATGATAAGCCCAACTGTCATTTCAGCCGGGCTTTTGGCTTTATCGTGTCAGCGAGGCGGAAATAATATCCAGCGCTTTACGGAACTGCACTTCGGGGATGGTGAGCGGGTAGAGGAAGCGAATAACGTTGCCGTAAACGCCGCAGCTCAAAAGCAGCAGCCCTTCGTTCAACGCGCGCTCCTGAACCTGACGGGTAAATTCGGGCGACGGCTGTCCGGTTTGCGGATCGGTAAATTCTACCGCCACCATCGAGCCCTGCCCACGGATATCGGCGATATACGGACAGCCATCCTTCGCTTTATTCAGCACCTCGACTAGATGATGCCCGAGATGCGCCGCGCGGGTGCAGAGATCGTCCTCGTCAATCACATCCAGCACCGCATGGGCCGCCGCAATCGCCAGCGGGTTACCCGCGTAGGTTCCGCCCAGCCCGCCCGGGGCGGGCGCATCCATCACCTCCGCCCGGCCAGAGACGGCAGAGAGCGGCATCCCGCCCGCCAGGCTTTTCGCCATGGTGATCAGATCGGGCTTCACGCAGTGGTTTTCCATGGAGAACAGCTTGCCGGTACGGGCGAAGCCGGTTTGCACTTCGTCGGCAATCAGTAAAATCCCGTGGGTATCGCACAGGGCACGCAGCGCCTGCATAAAATCAGCGGGCGCGACGTTGAACCCGCCCTCGCCCTGAACCGGTTCAATAATGATTGCCGCCACCTGATCGGGCGCGATATCGGCTTTGAAGATGCGCTCCAGGCTTTTTAGCGCTTCGGCGGTACTAACCCCGTGCAGGCTGTTGGGGAATTGCGCGTGGTACACCGAGCCGGGGAACGGGCCGAAGCCGAGCTTATAGGGCGCCACTTTGCCGGTCATCGCCATGGTCATAAAGGTACGGCCGTGGAACGCGCCGCCGAAGGTGATAATGCCGGGACGTCTGGTGTACGCGCGGGCGATTTTCACCGCGTTTTCGACCGCTTCCGCCCCCGTTGAGAAGAAGGCGGTTTTGGCTGGCCCCTCTATGGGTACGCGCTGGTTGATGCGCTCGGCAAGCGCCACATAACCTTCATAGGGGACGATTTGATAAGCGGTATGGGTAAAGGCGTGAAGCTGTTTTTCGATGGCGGCGATAACTTTAGGATGGCGATGCCCGGTATTCAGCACGGCGATCCCGGCGGCAAAATCAATATACTCGTTACCTTCCACGTCCCACACCGTGGCGTTTTCGGCTTTATCGGCATAGAAGTTACACATGACGCCGATACCGCGCGGCGTCGCCTGTAAACGCCGGTCGTTCAGTTCGTTATTTTTCACCCTGTCACCCTCTGAAAGTCGCCTGCTTAGCGCATCAGTAAGTGTTTGCCAGGGGGAAGAAATTCGCCAGAGCGGGCGCTAAAAAAACAAAACCCCCGAATTTGCATTCGAGGGTTCTCGGTGTACTTCGCGGAAATTACGCTTCGATAGCGGCGCGAAGTTTTTTCATGGCGTTTTTCTCAAGCTGACGCACACGTTCAGCGGAGACGCCGTAGCGGTCGGCCAGTTCCTGCAACGTGGACTTGTTATCTTCGTCCAGCCAGCGGGCACGGATAATATCCTGGCTACGCTCGTCGAGGCCTTCCATCGCGAAGGTCAGCTTGTTCGCCGCCTGGTCTTCCCAGTTATCCTCTTCAATGCCGTCAGCAAAGTTAGAGGTTTTATCCTGTAGATACAGAACCGGGGCCATCGGCTGGCTGTCGGACGCGTCGTCGTCGGCAGACATATCAAACGTCATGTCCTGCGCGGCCATACGGGATTCCATCTCGCGGACGTCTTTGCTGGAAACGCCCAGCTCGCGCGCCACCATTTCCACTTCATCCTGATTGAACCAGCCCAGACGCTGCTTGGTTTTACGCAGGTTGAAGAACAGTTTGCGCTGCGCTTTCGTCGTGGCGACTTTCACAATACGCCAGTTACGCAGGACGTATTCGTGAATTTCCGCTTTGATCCAGTGCACGGCGAAGGAGACGAGTCGCACACCCACTTCCGGGTTAAAGCGACGTACCGCCTTCATCAGGCCAATGTTACCTTCCTGAATCAGGTCCGCCTGCGGCAGGCCGTAGCCCGCATAATTACGAGCAACGTGAACAACAAAGCGCAGGTGAGACAGGATCAGCGTTTTAGCTGCTTCCAGATCGCCCTGGTAATGCAGCTTTTCAGCAAGCTCCTTTTCTTCCTCAGCCGTTAACATCGGCCAGGTGTTCGCAGCCCGGATGTAAGATTCCAGGTTACCAACAGGGGCTAAAGCTAAAGTTTGCATTTCTTTGGTCATTCATTCCTCTCAATGTTTCTTCTGGTCCAGGTTGTCCCCGTCAGGCAACAACCATGCCAAAGCGTTTGAGCAACGAGATTAGCATTCACTCTTTTATCAGACAGTGATTTTATCCACAAGTTCCAGGTGCAACAGTGAATAAATTACGCACAAAATGTGACATGAAGATGATTACAGGGGAAGAGACAACAGGGACGCTTTCCCTGCAAGCGAACATCTCGGTGCAGGGAAAGATTATATCACGCTTTTATTAGTCGGGAGTAAAGTGGCGTAAATGTTGAACCGTTGCCAGCCATGCCGCCACCCAGCCGATCATGGAGCACACCAGCAGCAACAGCAGGCACTCATCGAACCCTAAGCCACTGATATCAAACTTAGTTCCGAAAACCTGCGCCACTTCAGTCACGGCAGACGACAGCCGCATCACCAAAATTTCTGACAATATCAATGAAAGAAATGCACCAGAAAAACCTAATAACGCGCCGCCGTAAAGGAACGGGCGGAGGATGAAACCATCCGTTGCGCCAATCAGTTTCTGCACGTTGATGGTATCGCGACGAGCGAAGATGCTCAGGCGCACGCTGTTACCAATGACGAGGAACACCGCCGCCACCATCAGCACGCCGATCATCGCCGACACGCGTCCTACCAGCCCGGTCAGGGCGGCAAGACGGGCAAACCAGCTGTCGTCCATGCGCACTTCATCAATCCCGTTGATGCGGGTAATGCGGTCGCGCAGGGTGTTGAGCGAATCCGTGCCCTGGAAATCGAGTTTCGGGATCACCACCGCCACGGCGGGCAGCGGGTTCTCTTCAAGCATATCCAGCGCGCCGCCGAATCCGGACCAGTTGCGGAACTCACCCAGCGCTTCATCGCGGGAAAGATAGTTCACCTTCTCCACGCCCTGCTCGGCCTGAATCTGCCCCACCACCTGAGCCGCCGCGTTATCGTCGAGGGCTTTATCCAGATAAACGGTGATCTGCGGCGACGGATAGTACTGGGACGCCGCCTGGTTTACGTTTTTGTAAACCATGTAGCAGACGCTGGGCAGCGTCAGGGAGATGGCAATCACCATCACCGTCAGGAACGTCGCCAGCGGTTTGCTTTTCAGATCCTGCAACGCGCCCTGGAAGGCGTACCGCACCTGCTCGTTAAAGACGTTGGTTTTGCGGGAGTTCGGTTTCGGTGCCGCTTTGGCACGCTTAGGCGCATTGCGATTGCCGTCCCCGCCGCCCTGAGGCTTGCGGAAACGGTCAAACCGGTTGCTGAACTGCCGAATCTGGTTCATTGCATCACGCTTATTCACCGTGGCCTCCGTGCAAATGCCCGTCGCTCAGGGTCAGCATGCGGTACGAACGGCGGGAGATCAGCCCCATGTCGTGCGTCGCCATCAGTACCGTGACCCCCACGCGGTTAAATTCCTCAAACAGACGCAGGATCCCTTCAGAGAGGGCATCGTCCAGGTTACCGGTCGGTTCATCCGCCAGCAAAACGGCAGGCTTGTTCACTACCGCGCGGGCGATACCCACGCGCTGCTGCTCACCGCCGGAGAGCTGGATCGGGAAGTTCTTCGCTTTGTCCAGCAGCCCGACCTTATCCAGCGCCGCCGAAACGCGACGGCGGATATCATCGTAACTGGCGCCAGCAATAATCAGCGGGATCGCGACGTTATCGAAAACCGTGCGATCCATCAGCAGGTGGTGATCCTGGAAAATCATGCCAATCTGACGACGCAGGAACGGCACTTCACGGTTCTTAAGACGGCTAATTTCATGGCCGCTGAACCAGATTTTCCCGGCGCTTGGCCGCTCGATCCCACAGATCAGCTTGAGCAGGGTACTTTTCCCCGCGCCGGAATGGCCGGTCAGGAATGCCATCTCGCCTGGCTGGAGGTGGAATGTCACCCCCTGTAGCGCTTGTCTCCCGCCGAGATAGGCCTTGCTGACGTGTTCAAAGCGAATCATTGTTAGTCCTCTCGGGCAAATAGTGCCTCAATAAAGTCGTCCGCTTTAAACGGACGTAAATCCTCAATACGCTCGCCCACACCGATGTAACGGATAGGAATGCCGAACTGGTCGGCCACGGAGAAGATCACCCCGCCTTTCGCGGTACCGTCCAGCTTGGTCAGCGCGATCCCGGTCAGTCCTACCGCTTCATGGAACAGTTTCGCCTGGCTGATGGCGTTCTGTCCGGTGCTGGCGTCGATAGTCAGCATAATTTCATGCGGTGCATCTTCGTCCAGCTTCTTCATGACGCGAACGATTTTCTTCAGCTCTTCCATCAGGTGCGATTTGTTCTGCAAACGCCCTGCGGTATCCGCAATCAGCACGTCCACGTTACGCGACTTCGCCGCCTGGATGGCATCGAAAATCACGGACGCGGAATCCGCGCCGGTGTGCTGAGCAATAACCGGAATATTGTTGCGCTGGCCCCACACCTGAAGTTGTTCCACCGCTGCCGCACGGAAGGTATCGCCCGCCGCCAGCATCACCGATTTGCCCTGCTGCTCAAACTGGCGCGCCAGCTTGCCGATGGTGGTGGTTTTGCCCACGCCGTTGACGCCAACCATCAGGATAACAAACGGCATTTTGCCTTCAATATTAAGCGGTTCGTCAACTTTTGCGAGAATTTCACCCATCTCGTCTTTCAGCAGGCCGTACAGCGCCTCGGCGTCACGCAGCTGTTTGCGGCTCGCCCCTTCGGTCAGGTTGGCGATGATCTTCCGGGTGGTTTCCACGCCCACGTCCGCAATCAGCAGTTGCTCTTCCAGCTCCTCAAACAGATCGTCGTCGATCTTTTTGCCGCGGAACAGACTGATAAATCCGGAACCTAAGTTTTCTTTGGTTTTGAGCAGGCTGCGCTTCAGGCGCGCGAAGAAACCTTCTTTAGTCGGTTTTTCTTGCTCCTGAACGATCTCTTCTTCGGCCTGCGCTTCCACCGGCACGACGATGGCCGCTTCTTCAGCCGCTTCCGCCGCCAGCGCCTGGGCTTCCAGCTCTTCGTCGGTCAGCTCTGGCTCAAGGGCCGCTTCTTCTTCCACCGCCTCAACAATTTCAACGGTTTCCGCTTCGGCCTGCCACTCTTCGGCAGAAACCTCTTCAGCTTTCACCTCTTCCGGCAGCGGCAGCTCTTCGTGTTCGATAGCGGCCTGCGGCGCTTCGGTAAGGGTTTCAACGATAACCGGCTCTGGTTTTTCGCTCTCCTGAACCTGTTCAGTAACCTCAACCACCTCTTCGGCAAAGGATTCAATCTCTTCTTTGCTGTGGGCTGGCTCTTCCGCTTCGACAACCGCAGCGGTTTCGACAGGCGTTTCAGGCTGTGACGGCTCTTCTACAACCTGCTGTTCTTCGGTTTTCTGTTCTGTTTCTTGCTCTTTTTCACCGAAACCCAACCAGGAAAAGAAGCCACGTTTTTTTTGTTTTGCCATCTGCGACTACACTCCTCGCGGCGCTATATACAGGGAAGCTAAAAAAATGATGAAATAGTCTAACACTTTACTTAATTGACATCACCGCCCGCAATCGCAGGGCAATGGTTAACAGAGCTTTCCTGAGATGAAGAAACCCACCCGCGCCCCGGCCGGTCAAATTCGCATTATCGGCGGTCAGTGGCGAGGCCGGAAATTACCGGTGCCGGACAGCCCCGGTTTACGCCCCACCACGGACCGCGTTCGCGAGACGCTGTTTAACTGGCTCGCCCCGTCTATGGTAGACGCCAACTGCCTGGACTGCTTCGCCGGAAGCGGTGCATTAGGGCTGGAAGCGCTGTCGCGTTATGCCGCCAGCGCCACGCTGCTGGAGATGGAGCGCGGCGTCGCGCAGACGTTGCAGCAAAATCTGGCTACGCTGAAGGCAACCAACGCGAAAGTGGTGAATACCAACACGCTGAGCTTCCTCGCCCAACAGGGGACACCCTTCAACGTGGTGTTTGTTGACCCGCCGTTCCGTAAAGGGCTGCTGGAAGAGACATTATCGTTGCTGGAAAAAAATGGCTGGCTGGCAGACGACGCGCTGATTTACGTTGAAAGCGAAGTGGAAAATGGCCTGCCGCCCGTTCCCGTTCACTGGGATCTACACCGCGAGAAGGTCGCCGGCCAGGTGGCTTATCGTCTGTATCACCGTCAGGCACAAGGAGGATCCGATGCCAGTACTGATTAACGTAGGGCGCGTACTGATGCTGGGCGTCTGGGCATTTTTGATTTTGAATCTGGTGCACCCGTTCCCGCGTCCGCTGAATATCTTTATTAACGTGGCGCTGATTTTTACCGCGTTCATGCATGCCTTGCAGATGGTGATGCTGAAAAACGGTCTGCCGAAAGATGGCCCACCGATGACCGGCTGGCAGCAGCTGCGGGTGTTTATTTTCGGCGTGTTTGAGCTGCTGGTGTGGATGAAGAAGTTTAAGGCGCAGGTGAAGAAGTAGGCCCCTCACCCTAACCCTCTCCCAAGGGGAGAGGGGACGATTACACCCTCTCCCCTTGGGAGAGGGCCGGGGTGAGGGGAAAATTACAGCTCCGGTTCAAATCCTTCAAACCGCGATCCTTTGTAGCTCAGCGTGCCTTTCTCCCCCACCGTCAACTGGTGGTACTGCTGCGCCTCCAGGCGGAAGGTCATCTCCAGCCCGCCGGTTTCCGGCTTAAAGCTCGCTTCATAGCGTATCGTTGTGCCCGCAGGTGTCACCTGCTGCTGGCGGGAGCGGCGGTCGTTAAGCGGCTTCTCACGCTTGTTCGTCACCACCACGCGCTTTTGCATCAGCGGCGCGGCGTCATTGTCGGCCTTCTCACGGCGCTGCTGCACGAAGCGAAACGAGGCGGCAATGACGATAATCGCCACCACGATAATGAAAAACAGCGGCATCTTGCTCATTGAAAAATCCCATCAGATTATGCGGAATTCAGGATACCTCGCCTGCCCCGGCATTGCCAAACGCCCGCTCGCGTCACTACACTGGATCAGGAACTGATCATTCAGCCTCAACAGTTACAGGGAGTTAATATGCTTTGGTCATTTATCGCTGTCTGTTTTTCCGCATGGCTTTACGTCGATGCGTCTTACCGTGGCCCAGCCTGGCAGCGCTGGTTGTTTAAACCCGTCACGCTATTACTCCTGCTGTTGCTTGCCTGGCAGGCCCCGATGTTTAACGCCGTTAGCTATCTTGTCCTCGCGGGGCTGTGTGCTTCCCTGATTGGCGATGCCTTAACCCTGCTGCCGCGCCAGCGCCTGCTGTACGCCGTGGGGGCATTCTTCCTGTCGCATCTGCTCTATACCATCTACTTTGCCAGCCAGATGACGCTCTCCTTCTTCTGGCCGCTGCCGCTGGTGCTGCTGGTGATTGGCGCCCTGCTGATCGCGGTGATCTGGTCGCGTCTGGAAGAGATGCGTCTCCCGGTCTGTACGTTTATCGCCATGACGCTGGTGATGGTGTGGCTGGCGGGCGAGCTGTGGTTCTTCCGTCCGACCGCTCCGGCAATGTCTGCGTTCTTCGGTGCCGCACTGTTGCTGTTGGGTAATATCGTCTGGCTGGGCAGCCACTATCGTCGCCGCTTCCGTGCGGATAATGCGATTTCCGCCGCCTGTTACTTTGCCGGACACTTCCTGATTGTGCGTTCGCTGTATATCTAAATAACGCTTGACTCTGGAGTCGACTCCAGAGTGTATGCTGCGGTTAATGAGAAAATTATCATTACCGGAGACTGCCATGTCGACTCCAGAAATACCTAAAAAAGTTCCCCAATTCTCGGCACTTAAGCTCAGCCCGGTTCCGCCAAAAGAGGACTGCTGCTGCGAGGGCGCGTGCGAAACCCGGACCGAAGCGCTGCCTGAAAACGGCAATCACTACAGCTGGGTGGTCAACGGCATGGACTGCGCGGCCTGCGCCCGCAAAGTGGAAAATGCAGTGAAGCAGGTGCCGGGTGTGAACCACGTTCAGGTGCTGTTCGCTACCGAAAAGCTGCTGGTCAGCGCCGAAAACGACGTCAGCAGACAGGTTGAAGCCGCCGTCAGCAAAGCGGGTTATACCCTGCGCAGCGAAACGGCGCCCGCAGAAAAAACGTCCCCGCTAAAAGAAAACCTGCCCCTTATCACCCTCATCATCATGATGGCCCTGAGCTGGGGGCTGGAGCAAATCAACCACCCGCTCGGCAGCCTGGCGTTTATCGCCACCACGCTGGTTGGCCTGTTCCCGATTGCGCGTCAGGCGCTGCGTCTGATGAGAAGCGGCAGCTGGTTTGCCATCGAAACGCTGATGAGCGTGGCGGCTATCGGGGCGCTATTTATTGGCGCGACGGCGGAAGCGGCGATGGTGCTGCTGCTGTTCTTAATTGGCGAACGCCTTGAGGGCTGGGCGGCGAGCCGGGCGCGTAAAGGGGTGAGCGCGCTGATGGCGCTAAAGCCGGAAACCGCCACTCGCGTGATAAACGGTACTCGTGAAACGGTCGCCATCAACACCCTGCGCCCGGGCGACGTGATTGAAGTGCCCGCAGGCGGACGTCTGCCAGCCGATGGGACCCTCATTACCGCCACCGCGAGCTTTGACGAAAGCGCCCTGACCGGGGAATCCATCCCGGTAGCGCGCGCGGCAGGTGAAAAGGTGCCTGCGGGCGCCACCAGCGTCGACCGACTGGTGCTGCTGACGGTCCTTTCCGAACCGGGCGACAGCGCCATCGACCGCATCCTCAGGCTGATAGAAGAAGCCGAGGAGCGCCGCGCGCCGGTAGAACGCTTTATCGATCGCTTCAGCCGGATTTACACCCCCGCCATCATGCTGGTGGCGCTGCTGGTCACCGTCGTCCCGCCGCTGTTCTTCGGCGCGCCGTGGGAGGGCTGGATTTACAAAGGGCTGACGCTGCTGCTGATCGGCTGCCCGTGTGCGCTGGTGATATCCACCCCGGCGGCGATTACCTCAGGGCTGGCGGCGGCGGCGCGGCGCGGGGCGTTGATTAAGGGCGGCGCGGCGCTGGAACAGCTGAGCCAGATTCAGCACATCGCCTTCGATAAAACCGGCACGCTGACGGTTGGCAAGCCGCAGGTGACCGGCGTGTATCCGCAGGACATTAGTGAAGACGAGTTGCTTATACTGGCCGCCGCCGTTGAACAGGGCTCCACCCACCCTCTGGCGCAGGCGATTGTGCGTGAAGCGAAGGGGCGCGGGCTGAACATCCCTCCGGCAACCGCCCAGCGAGCGCTGGTCGGGTCGGGGATTGAGGCTGTGGTCGAAGGCAAAAAAGTGCTGATCGCCGCGGCAGGCGCGTACCCGAATCCACAGGTTGAGGCATTAGAGCAGGCCGGGCAGACGGTCGTTGCCGTGATGCAGGACGGTGTACCGATGGGCATGCTGGCGCTGCGCGACACCCTGCGTGACGATGCGAAAGACGCCGTCGACGCGCTGCACAGGCTGGGGGTACAGGGCGTGATCCTGACCGGTGATAACCCGCGTGCGGCGGCGGCGATTGCCGGCGAGCTGGGGCTGGAGTTTAAGGCCGGATTGTTGCCTGCGGATAAAGTCAGCGCGGTAACCGAGCTGAACGGTCATGCCCCGCTGGCGATGGTCGGGGACGGGATAAACGACGCCCCGGCAATGAAGGCTTCCACCATCGGCATTGCGATGGGCAGCGGTACCGACGTGGCGCTGGAGACCGCCGACGCGGCGCTGACGCACAACCGCCTGACCGGGCTGGCGCAGATGATAGATCTTGCGCGGGCGACGCGGGCTAATATTCGGCAAAACATCGGCATTGCGCTGGGTCTGAAGGGGATTTTCCTGGTCACCACGCTGCTCGGCATGACCGGACTGTGGCTGGCGGTACTGGCGGATACGGGGGCGACGGTGCTGGTTACGGCGAACGCGTTGCGGCTGTTGCGCCGTCGGTAAAAATGCCCGGTGGCGGCTACGCCTTACCGGGCCTACAACATCTCTGAACCGTAACCGTAGGCCGGGTAAGGCGTAGCCGCCACCCGGCATAAAACGGCGTCACTGCATCCCTAGCACCCCCGGCAACCACAATGATATCGCCGGGATGTATGTCACCATCCCCAGCACTACCAGCAACATACCGTAAAACGGCAGCATCGCCCGCACCACGTGCTCGATCTTCTGCTTACTCACCGCGCTCGCCACGAACAGCACCGACCCGACCGGCGGCGTGATCAGCCCAATCCCCAGGTTCACCATCATGATCATTCCGAAATGCACCGGATCGATCCCCAGCGAGTTGGTCACCGGCAGCAGTACCGGGGTCAGGATCAGGATGATCGGCGCCATGTCCATTAGCGTGCCAATCAACAGCAGCATGATATTGAGGTACATGAGGATCACGTATTTGTTATCGGAGAGCGACGTGAAGAATTCGGTGATGCGCATCGGCAGCTGCATGTAGGTCATTACCGCGCCAAACGCCGCGGCAAAGCCAATCAAAATCATCACGATGGTGACGGTTTTCACCGTGCGACACATCAGCTTCGGCAGTTCATTCCACTTGTAATCGCGGTAAATGAACATGGTGACGAAGAACGCCCACAGGCAGGCCACGGCGGCAGATTCGGTCGCCGTGAATATCCCGGACAAGATCCCGCCGAGGATAATCACCACCGTCATCAGCCCCCACAGGGCATCGAGCATGATTTTCAGCGCCTGCCTGAACGGGATTTTGTCCCCCTTCGGATAGCCGCGCTTGCGGGCGAAGCACAGGCAGAGCACCATCAGGCTCACGCCCAGCAGCAGGCCCGGCAGCACGCCCGCGATAAACAGCGTGGCGATGGAGACCGTTCCCCCCGCCGCCAGGGAGTAAATCACCGAGTTGTGGCTGGGCGGGATCAGGATCGCCTGCACCGACCCGCTGGCCGTCACCGCCGCCGCGTATTCGCGCGGATAGCCCTTCTTCTCCATCTCCGGGATCATCACGCTGCCGATAGACGCCGTATCCGCCACCGACGAGCCGGAAATCGCGCCGAAGAACGTTGATGCCACAATGTTCACCAGCGACAGCCCGCCGCGAATAAAGCCGACAAAAACGTACGCGAAGTTAACCAGCCGTCGGGCAATGCCCCCTTCCGCCATGATCGCCCCGGCAAGAATGAAGAACGGGATCGCCAGCAGGGTAAATTTATTCACCCCGCTGGTGATCTGGATCATCAACGCCTCCAGCGGCAGGTCAATCCACAGCGCGCCCGCCACGGCGCTTAAGCCGACGGCGAAGGCCACCGGCATCCCCAGCGCCAGCAAAATGGCGAGGGTGAATAACAAAACAAACGCATCCATTGTTCACCCCTTAACTGTGATTGCCGATCAGCACGACCGGACGGTTTTCCTGCGAGCCAAACAGCAGGCGTTCAAGCACAAACAGGATCAAAATGGCCGACCCGACAGGCAGCGGCAGATAGCTTTCGCCGGAGGTCAGGAGCGGAAACTCCGCCACCGGCTGCTCCCACAGCTCGACGCACAGCCAGTAGCTGTACCAGCACATCAGGCCTGAAATCAGTAGCATCAGCAGATCCACCACCCGCGCGCACACTCTTTGCAGCGACGCGGGCAGGCGGTCGGTGAGCATGTTGACCGCAATATGCGACCCGGCGCGGTAGCTCACCGCCGCGCCGATAAAGGTAAACGTCACCATGCAGATAATGGCGATCGGCTCCGGCCAGGATTCGCCGCGATTGAGCACATAGCGAGAGAAGATGCCAATGGGGATGACAATCGTCATCACCAGTAGCGAGAGACCCGCCACCACCATGGCGAGCAGGTACAGACGGTCCATCCACTTCAGGTAGAGTTCGGACATACGTACTCCGGCTTACTGAACGTCAGCGATGGCTTTCATCAGATCCTGATGCTTGTCGCCATACTGCGCACGCACCGGCTCTGTCGCCTTGATAAACACCGTTTTATCGATGTCGTGGAACTGCACGCCACCGGCCTTCATTTTCGCCAGCGCCTGGTCGTTATACGCATTCCACAGCTTGCGCTGCTCGAACTGCGCTTCGCGGGCCAGCGTCAGGATCTTTTGCTGTTCGTCAGCGCTCAGTTTGTCCCATTTCACTTTGGAGTAGAGCAGCATTTCCGGGGTGATGAAGTGGCCGCTCAGCGTGTAGTTTTTGGCGACCGGCATGTAGTTGTGGGCGATAAAGGTTGGCGGGTTGTTCTCCGCGCCGTCGATCACCCCGGTCTGCATGCCGCTGTAAACCTCGCTGACGCCCATCGCCACCGAGTTCGCCCCCATCGCTTTCAGCGTGGCCAGCGCCACCGGGCTGCCCTGCACGCGGATTTTCTTCCCTTTCAGATCGTCCGGTTTGACGATCGGCTCTTTGGTGATCAGGTTACGGGTGCCGGAATCCATCCAGCCAAGGAAGACCAGACGCGTTTTCGGGTTGGCGGTGAGTTTGTCGCCAATCTGCTTGCCGATATCCCCGTCGATCACCTTGTGCATGTGGTCTTCATCGCGGAATACGTAGGGCAGCGTAAACACTTCGATATCCGGCAGGATGGCGGCCACCGGCGCCATAGAGACGCGGATCATGTCGATCGCCCCCATCTGCGCCTGCTCAATCATCTGCTTTTCATCCCCCAGCACGCCGCCGGGGAAGACCTTAATCTCCAGCTTGCCATCGGTTTGTTGTTTGAGTTTTTCACCCATGTGCTGAACCGCCACCACGTTCGGGTAGCCTTCGGGATGCACATCGGCGGCTTTGATGGTCTGGGCAGAAACGGTGCAGGCAAAAGCAGACAGGCACAGCGCGGCCAGTAACGGCTTGAGGGTCGTTTTCATTAAGTCAACTCCAGGGTAGTGAGATAAGCATTAAAACGGTGTTTTAGTTTTTGACGCTTAAAAATTAGACTACGGCTGGAAAAGGGAGGGTGAAGCGCCTCACAAAAGCGCGAAATTTTGAAACGATGGTTCGAAATTGTGATGAGTACTTGTCGGGTGGCGGCTGCGCCTTACCCGACCTACTACACCCGTAGGCCCGTGCAAGCGAAGCGCCGCCGGGCATCAGGCCGCACTTACCCCTTACGAATCAAATACCGGTACGGCAAGGTCTCGGTTTGCTGCGCCACCAGTTCATGTTCCATAAAGGTACAAAAGCCGGGGATATCACGGGTGGTAGCCGGGTCATCGGCGACGATCAGCAGCGTTTCGCCGCTCTGCATGTTACGGACGGTTTTACGCACCATCATTACCGGCTCCGGGCAACGGAGGCCCTGAGCATCAAGCGTGTGGTCTGGGCTGGAAAACAGGTCGGTCATTTTCTTCTCGTTCAGGTAAAAACGGCTGTAGTTTACGCCCCGCTATCGCCAATGCAAACCAGGTTAACGATTGCGTGAAAATTAGCCATTGCAAAGTGTCGTCAAAGCAGTATCATGCGGCGGCTTTATTGGGTTCCCTCACCCCAAATATTAATCAAAAAGGTACAATATGAACTCCTTTACACAATCGCAGCGCGTCAAGGCGTTGTTCTGGCTTTCGCTATTTCATCTGCTGGTGATCATCTCCAGTAACTATCTGGTACAGCTCCCCATCTCCATTTTTGGTTTCCATACCACCTGGGGCGCGTTCAGTTTCCCGTTTATTTTCCTTGCGACGGATTTAACCGTGCGTATTTTTGGCGCACCGCTGGCGCGGCGGATTATTTTTGCGGTGATGATCCCGGCACTGTTTGTCTCCTACGCCATCTCCTCGCTGTTTTACATGGGCAGCTGGCAGGGCTTCGAAGCGCTGACGCACTTCAACCTGTTCGTCGCGCGTATTGCCACCGCCAGCTTTATGGCTTATGCCCTGGGGCAGATCCTCGATGTCCATGTGTTTAACCGCCTGCGTCAAAACCATCGCTGGTGGATGGCACCAACGGCCTCCACGCTGTTCGGTAACGTGAGCGATACGCTGGCCTTCTTCTTCATCGCCTTCTGGCGCAGCCCGGACGCCTTCATGGCAGAACACTGGATGGAAATCGCTCTGGTGGACTACGCCTTTAAGGTGCTTATCAGCCTGGTCTTCTTCCTGCCGATGTACGGCGTACTGTTGAATATGCTGCTGAAAAGGCTGGCAGATAAATCTGAAATCTCCGCATTGCAGGCAGGTTAAGGGTTCGCTTTATCAGTTGTGATAAGATGAACGAATGAGCCGTTATGGCCGTTTATCGAAAGGAAGAAGTCAATGCGCAATCTGGTTAAATATGTCGGGATTGGCCTGCTGGTTGTTGGCCTTGCAGCCTGTGATAACAGCGACACCAAAACGCCTGCTCAGGGCGCGTCAGCAGAAAGCAACGCCACCGGTCAGCCGGTGAGCCTGATGGATGGCAAACTCAGTTTCTCTCTGCCCGCGGACATGACCGACCAGAGCGGTAAGCTGGGCACCCAGGCGAACAATATGCACGTCTATTCCGATGCCACCGGCCAAAAAGCGGTGATTGTGATCGTCGGTGACGATACCAGCGAAGATCTTGGCGTGCTGGCCAAACGCCTGGAAGATCAGCAGCGCAGCCGCGACCCGCAGCTTCAGGTGGTCACCAACAAGTCTGTTGAACTGAAAGGCCACACGCTGCAACAGCTGGACAGCATCATCTCTGCCAAAGGCCAGA
Source organism: Enterobacter sp. Res13-Sevr-PEC09-46 (assembly GCF_015672585.1). Classification (NCBI taxonomy): domain Bacteria; kingdom Pseudomonadati; phylum Pseudomonadota; class Gammaproteobacteria; order Enterobacterales; family Enterobacteriaceae; genus Enterobacter; species Enterobacter sp. Res13-Sevr-PEC09-46. Next base: position 129,604 of record NZ_JADABR010000010.1, read on the forward strand.
CCGCCTACTCCTCCGTGGTGCTCGGTAAGGTGGACAATAAACTGCTGACCATGCAGATCACCCTGCCGGCAGACAATCAGCAGAAAGCGCAGACCGCCGCTGAAAACATCATTAACACCCTCGTGATCCAGTAATCGTTCACCAGGATGCCGTGGCCTCCGTCGCTTGCGCCGGGGGCCATTTTTTTGCCACGACTTTCAGACTAACACGCCAGACGAAGCCCATCCGGCGCACTACAATTAACACGCCCCCCGGAAAAAGGAATTCTTATGACTGCCAGCCCGCCCGACAAAGCCGGACTTCATATTTTATTAAAACTTGCCTGCCTGGTGGTTATCCTTGCGGGTATCCACGCGGCGGCGGATATCATTGTTCAGCTTCTGCTGGCGCTGTTTTTCGCCATTGTGCTCAACCCGCTGGTGACATGGTTTTTACGCCGGGGCATCAGCCGCCCGGTCGCGATTACCATTGTGGTGATGGTGATGCTGGTTGTCCTGACGGCGCTGTTCGGCGTGCTCGCCGCCTCGCTGAGCGAATTTTCCACCATGCTGCCGCAGTACAATAAAGAGCTGACGCGCAAGCTGGTCGATCTTCAGCGCATGTTGCCGTTCGTGAATCTGCATATCTCACCGGAACGGATGCTGCGTCGGATGGATTCCGAGAAGGTGATGACCTACGCCACCACGTTGATGACCGGGCTTTCCGGGGCAATGGCCAGCATTCTGCTGCTGGTGATGACGGTGGTGTTTATGCTGTTCGAAGTACGCCACGTGCCGTATAAACTGCGTTTTGCCCTGAACAATCCTCAGATCCACATTGCCGGCTTGCACCGTGCGCTGAAGGGCGTATCCAAATATCTGGCGCTGAAAACGCTGTTAAGCCTGTGGACCGGCGTGATCGTCTGGCTGGGGCTGGTACTGCTGGACGTGCAGTTCGCGCTGATGTGGGGCGTGCTGGCCTTTTTACTGAACTACGTACCCAATATCGGCGCGGTGCTTTCCGCCGTTCCGCCGATGATCCAGGCGTTCCTGTTTAACGGTTTTTATGAGTGCATGCTGGTAGGGGCGCTGTTCCTTGTCGTGCATATGGTGCTGGGTAACATTCTCGAGCCGCGCATGATGGGCCATCGTCTGGGCATGTCGACGATGGTGGTGTTTTTATCGTTACTGATCTGGGGATGGCTGCTGGGTCCGGTGGGCATGCTGCTCTCCGTGCCGCTCACCAGCGTCTGTAAAATCTGGATGGAAACCACGAAAGGAGGCAGTAAACTCGCCATTCTTCTGGGTCCGGGTCGGCCAAAAAGCCGTTTGCCGGGATAACCGGGTGGAAAGGGTCAAAAGTGACGTTTATTCGCCAGCGCGACGACAACATTGTACGATGTGCGCAGCAAATCGCGCTGGCGAAGAAAAAGTCACAGAAACAGGTTTATCGCGGACGCGCGTAGATGAAATTTACACTTACCCTTATCGACTGGCAGGCAAGAGCGCCAGGACTCAGCGATGCCGACGAATGGCAGGCATGGTCACGCCGGTCTGACGCCATCGATCCCGCTGCACCGCTGGCGAAACTGACCGATCTGCCGATGATGACCGCCCGCCGCCTGAATTCAGGCAGCAGGCTGGCCGTCGATCTTGGCCTGATGATGCTGCGCAAACACCGCATCGATGCCGTCGTCTACAGCAGCCGTCATGGGGAGCTGGAGCGCAATTTCCGTATTCTCCAGGCCCTGGCGGCAGAACAGCCCGTTTCCCCCACCGATTTTGCCATGTCGGTACACAACTCGGCGGTCGGCAATCTCACTATCGCCGCGCGTCAGCCTGTTGTCTCTTCGTCGGTTTCCGCCGGTATGGATACCTTCCAGCAGAGCTTGTGCGACGTGCTGAGCCTGCTGCATGCGGGCTACTCCCGCGTGTTGCTGGTGGATTTCGACGGTCTGCTGCCTGATTTTTATCACGCCGGGCTGCCGCCGCAGATGCCCGTCTGGCCCTACGCGCTGGCGCTGGTGATTGAGGCGGGAAATACGCTCAGTTGCGAAACGCACGTCAACCGCGCGCCTGAAGAGCCCGCGCTGCCGCAAAGTCTCCAGTTCCTGCGCCATTACCTGCGGGACGAGCGCCAGTTTACCCTGCCGGGCGAGCGCCTGCTGTGGCAATGGACGCGCCAATGAGAGGGTTACGTTCCCGCCTCGATCGGATATGGCGCATGCTGATGACCGGATTGTGCTTCGTCCTGTTCGGCCTCGGCGGGCTGACGCTGTCGCTGGTGTGGTTTAACCTGCTGCTGATTTTCCAGCGCGACCGCACTCAACGTCGCCGCCTGGCACGCCGCACTATTTCTGCCAGTTTTCGCCTGTTCCTCGCGGTGGTACGCGGTGCAGGGGTACTGGATTACCGTTTCAACAACCTGGACGTTCTGCGCGCCGAGCGGGGCTGTCTGGTGATTGCGAATCATCCCTCGCTGCTGGACTACGTTCTGCTGGCGTCGGTGATGAACGAAACCGACTGTCTGGTGAAAAGCGCGTTGCTGCGTAACCCGTTCGTCAGCGGCGTGATCCGCGCGGCTGACTATCTGATTAACAGCGAAGCCGACACGCTGCTTGCCGCAAGCCAGCTGCGTCTGGCCCAGGGCGACACCCTGCTTATCTTCCCTGAAGGCACCCGCACCCGGGTGGGGGAAGCCGTGACCCTGCAACGTGGGGCGGCGAATATCGCCGTTCGCTGCAACAGCGCCGTGCGCGTGGTGGTGATCCACTGTAGTGAACGGATGCTGGATAAACAGAGCAGCTGGTATAACGTGCCCCCCAACAAACCTGTTTTCACCGTGGATGTTCGCGAACGCATCAACATTCATGATTTTTATGATGCGAGTCAGCACGAACCCGCGCTGGCAGCAAGGCAGTTAAACCGGCATATGCAGCATCAGTTAACAACCGGTCTTCAATCTTTGTCAGGAACGAAAGATGCAAGCGCTCTATCTTGAAATTAAGAATCTCATTATCTCTACGCTGAATCTGGAAGAACTTACCCCAGAGGATATTGATACAGACGCCGCGCTCTTTGGCGACGGCCTCGGTCTGGACTCAATCGACGCCCTTGAGCTGGGGCTGGCGGTAAAAAATCAGTACGGCGTAGTGCTTTCTGCCGAAAGTGACGAGATGCGTCAGCACTTCTATTCCGTTGCCACGCTCGCGGCTTTTATCCATCAACAACGCGCCTGAGAATGACCGCTATGACAGAACAACAAACGATTTATCAGGAAGTCTCTGCGCTTCTTATTACGCTGTTTGAAATCGCCCCGGAGGATATTACCCCTGAGGCACGTCTTTACGAGGATCTGGACCTCGACAGCATTGATGCCGTCGATATGGTGGTGCACCTGCAAAAGAAAACGGGCCATAAAATCAAGCCTGAAACCTTCAAAGCGGTGCGCACGGTGCAGGACGTCGTGGACGTTGTGGAACAGCTTCAGCGCGACGCGTAACGTGCGTTCGATTCCAGTTCTTCCCGCCCTGACGGGGCTGATGCTGCTGGCATGGCCGTTTTTGATCGGCTTCGGGCTGGCGAATAATAGCCTGCACGGGATACTGCCCGTGATGGCGCTGGTGCTGCTGTTGCGCGTCTGCCAGGCCCGTCGGCAGGGCGGCCCCCTGCGTTATCTGTTCGTGAGCGTGGCGCTGGCTGGCATAGCGCTTTGCGCGGCGAGCTACGTCCTGCACGCGCACCAGTGGGTGCTGTTATATCCAGTGGTGGTGAATCTGGTGATGCTGGTGGTGTTTGGCGGTTCGCTGTGGACGGCAATGCCTGTCGTTGAACGGCTGGCGCGCCTGCGTGAACCGGATCTCTCCCCCGTCGGGGTACGTTACACGCGCCGGGTTACCCAGGTCTGGTGCGGCTTTTTTATTATCAACGGGGCGATCGCGCTGTTTACCGTATTACACGCCGATATCCGTCTGTGGACGCTGTGGAATGGGATGATTGCCTATCTCCTGATGGGCACGCTGATGGCTGGCGAGTGGGTGGTGCGACAACGGGCGATGAAAAACGATGCTTAACCCTCTTCCGCTTAGCCAGTGGCTCAGTGCGCCCCGCCCTGACGACACCCCTGTCGCCTGGCAGGACGACCATCTCTGGACGCTTGGCGATCTGCGCCACGACGTCACTCAGCTGGTCGACACGCTGCGTCGTGAAGATGGCGAGCGCTGGGCGTTGTGCATCGAAAACGGTTATCTGTTTATTGTCGCGCTGCTGGCGACGCTGCATGCGGGTAAAACGCCGGTCCTCCCCGGGCACAGCCGGGCGGCGCAGCTTAACGAACAGCGGGCGCTGTTCAGCGGCGTCCTGAGCGACACCACGCTCGATTTTCAGGGGCGACAGCTGCGGGTGGCTTCCGCGCAGCGGGCAGGCCATCCCTTTTCACCGCTGCCTGCCATCGGTGAGATGCGCACGATCGAGCTTTACACCTCCGGCTCGACCGGCACGCCGCAGCGGGTAAGTAAGCCGGTGGTCAGCCTTGATCGTGAGGCTCGTCTGCTGGCGGCGCATTTTGGCGAGCGTCTGGCGGGCTGTCACGTCGTGGCTTCCGTGGTGCTGCACCACCTGTATGGCCTGACGTTTCGTGTCGTCTTACCCATGGCGCTCGGCCTGCCGCTGCATGCCAGCCTGCTCAACTATGCCGAGCAACTCTCTGCCCTTCCCGACGATAAACGCTACCTTTTCATCAGCAGTCCGGCGTTTCTCAAGCGGCTGGACGCGTCGCTGACGCCGCCCCCCGTTAACCTGCTCGTCTCCGCCGGCGGCGCGCTGCCCTGGCAGGAGGTCGCCGCGGTTCAGGCCTGGCTCAACGTCTGGCCGGATGAAATATACGGCAGCACGGAAACGGGCGTAATGGCCTGGCGCTACCGTCAGGAGGAAAGCACGCGCTGGCAGCCTTTTCCCGGCGTGACGTTTCACGGCGATCGCGTGACGTCGCCGCTGATCCCCGAGGCGGAGGGAATCGTGCTGGATGATATCCTGCACTTCACGGCTGACGGGCAGTTCAGCCTCGTCGGGCGTCGCGGTCGGGTGGTCAAAATTGAAGATAAGCGCATTTCACTCGATGACATTGAGCACCGCCTGCTGGCGCTGGACGGCATCCGCGAGGCCGCCGCGCTGACGGTGACACGCGGCGGGCGTCAGGGCATTGGCGTATTGCTGGTGCTGAATGAAGCGGTGCGTCAGCAACACGAACAGAGCAAAACAGCGCAGGAGCTCGCCTGGCGACGCGCCCTTCGCCCCTGGCTTGAACCGGTTGCCGTACCGCGCTACTGGCGGATCGTTGATGAAATCCCGGTCAACAGCATGAACAAGCGCGTGACTGCGCAGCTACAGGAGTTGTTTCATGAAGATCCCTGAAATCGGGCGCCTCCAGCCCGATCCACAGCATCTGGAGATAACCTTTTATCTTGATCCTGACCTGCTCTGGTTTAAGGGACATTTCGCCGTACAGCCGCTGCTGCCGGGCGTGGCGCAGCTCGACTGGGTGATGCATTACGCCGCCGCGCTGGCGTCGGGCTACCGTTTTCACAGTATTCAGAACGTGAAGTTCGCCGCCCCGCTGTTGCCGGAGAACACGGTCACGCTGCTCCTTGCCTGGCAGCCTGAACGCCAGTTGCTGACCTTTAGCTACCAGCGCCATGCGGGTAACGAGCGCCACACCGCCAGCAGCGGGAAGATTCGCTTATGTCAGTAACCTTCCGCCCCTGCGTGCTGATCCCCTGCTACAACCACGGGGCGATGATGGCTTCGGTGCTGGCGCGCCTGGCGCCTTTCGATCTGCCCTGTCTGGTGGTGGACGACGGCAGCGATGAAACCACGCGCCGCACGCTTGAAGCGCTGGCGGCGGATCGTCCGCAGATCACACTGCTGCGGCTGGCCGAAAACAGCGGCAAAGGCGCGGCGGTGATGCTGGGGCTGAAAGCCTGCGCCGATCGCGGCTTCACCCACGCCGTTCAGGTGGACGCTGACGGCCAGCACGCTATCGAGGACATTCCCAAACTGCTGGCGCTGGCCGGGCGTCATCCCGATGCGCTCATTTCCGGGCAGCCCGTTTACGATGACTCAATCCCCCGTTCGCGCCTGTACGGGCGCTGGATAACGCACGTCTGGGTCTGGATTGAAACCCTCTCCCTGCAACTGAAAGACAGTATGTGCGGGTTTCGCGTTTACCCGATAGCCCCGGTTCTGCGCCTTGCAGCAACCACGCCGCTCGGCAGGCGAATGGATTTTGATACCGAAGTGATGGTGCGCCTCTACTGGCAGGGCAACACCAGCTATTTTCTGCCCACCCGCGTAACCTATCCGCCGGACGGGGTATCCCATTTCGATGCCCTGAAAGACAACGTGCGCATCTCGTTGATGCATACCCGTCTGTTTCTCGGCATGCTGCCGCGCATTCCTTCCCTGCTGATGCGTCGCCGCTCGCAGCACTGGGCGCAGCAGCAGGAGGTAAAAGGATTATGGGGCATGCGCCTGATGCTGCGCGTCTGGCAGTTGCTGGGGCGTAAGGCGTTTACCGCCCTGCTGTGGCCGGTTACCGCCGTCTACTGGCTGACCGCCCGCTCTGCGCGTCAGGCGTCGCAGCAGTGGCTGGCGCGGGTTAAAACGGTGATGGCACAGCGGCAAATGCCGCCCCTCGCGCGGCTTAACAGTTTTTCCCACTTCCTGCGCTTCGGTCATGCCATGCTGAATAAAGTGGCCAGCTGGCGCGGCGAAATGAAACTCCATCGCGATCTGGTCTTTGCGCCAGGCGCGCAGGAGGCGCTGGGGCTCGACGATCCTCAGGGCAAACTGCTGCTCGCGTCGCATCTTGGCGATGTGGAAGCCTGCCGGGCGCTGGCCCAGCGCGAAGGGGCAAAAACCATCAACGCGCTGGTCTTTAGCGACAACGCCAGACGTTTTAAGCAGGTGATGGAGGAGATGGCGCCGCAGGCGGGCATTCACCTGATGCCGGTCACCGACATTGGCCCGGAGACTGCGATCCTCATTAAAGAGAAGCTGGATCGCGGCGAATGGGTGGCGATCGTGGGCGATCGCATCGCCGTCACCCCGCAGCGCGGCGGTAGCTGGCGGGTGATATGGAGCGAATTTATGGGCCAGCCCGCGCCGTTCCCGCAGGGGCCGTTTATCCTGGCGTCCATTTTGCGCTGCCCGGTGGTGCTGATTTTTGCCCTCTGTCAGCAGGGAAAGCTGACCCTGCACTGCGAGCCGTTTGCCGACCCGCTGCTGCTGCCGCGCGGCGAACGCCAGCAGGCGCTACAGCAGACCGTCGACCGCTATGCGCAGCGGCTGGAGCATTACGCGCTCTTGTCGCCGCTCGACTGGTTTAATTTTTTCGATTTCTGGCAGCTGCCAGAGGTCAACGAGAAGGAGTAAAGGGTGCTGACCGATCCCCGCTTTACGGCTGAAGTTGAAATCACCGTTCCGTTCCACGACGTCGATATGATGGGCGTGGTGTGGCACGGCAACTACTTCCGCTACTTTGAGATTGCCCGCGAAGCGCTGCTCAACCAGTTTGATTACGGCTATCGCCAGATGAAAGCGTCCGGCTACGTCTGGCCGGTGGTGGATACCCGGGTGAAATACCGCGACGCGGTGACCTTCGAGCAGCGCATTCGCGTCCGCGCCCACATTGAAGAGGTTGAAAACCGTCTGCGCATCGCCTATCAAATCTTCGACGCGCAAACCGGGAAACGCACCACCACCGGCTACACGATTCAGGTGGCGGTGGAAGAAGCAAGCCGGGAGATGTGCTTTGTCAGCCCGGCCATTCTGTTCGAACGCATGGGGATCGCGCCATGAAATGGATAACGCTACTCGCGCTGCTGGTAAGCCCGCTGGTGAACGCGATCACGCTGGATGAACTGCAACAGCGGTTTGCGGAGCAACCAGTGGTACGCGCACACTTCGAACAGACCCGCACGATCAAGGACATGCCTCAGCCCCTGCGCTCGCAGGGGGAGATGCTGATCGCCCGTGACAATGGCCTGCTGTGGGATCAAAAAGCGCCGTTCCCGATGACGCTGCTGCTGGATGACAAACGGATGGTGCAGATCGTCAACGGTCAGTCGCCGCAGACCATTACCGCCGACACTAACCCGCAGATGTTCCAGTTCAACCATCTGCTGCGGGCGCTGTTCGAGGCCGACCGCAAGGTGCTGGAAGAGAACTTCCGCGTCGATTTCAAAGACCTGGGCGAAGGCCGCTGGTCGCTGGTGCTGACGCCCGTCACCACGCCGCTGGACAAGATTTTCTCTACCCTTGATTTGAAGGGCGCGATCTATCTGGAATCCATTCGCCTGAACGATAAGCAGGGCGACACGACGGATATCGCCCTCTCCCGCCACCAACTGACGCCCGCCCGCCTGACCGATGCAGAACGCCAGCGCTTTGCCGCACCGTAACGCCCTGCGCCCGGCGCTGCTGTGGGCCGCGGTATGCCTGATCCTGCTGGGCGTGCTGCTGTCGCTGCTGCCCGGCGCGCGGCTGAACAGCAGCGTGCTCGCCATGCTGCCGAAACAGACGCTCGGCGCGATCCCTCCCGCTCTCAACGACGGATTTATGCAGCGCCTCGACCGCCAGCTCATCTGGCTGGTCAGCCCCGGCAAACAGCCGGACCCGCGCGTGGCGCAGCAGTGGTTAACCCTGCTGCAACGCAGCCAGGCGCTGAGTGTCGTAAAAGGTCCGCTGGATGCCGCCGGGCAACAGGCCTGGGGAGATTTCTTCTGGCAGCACCGCAATGGTCTGGTCGATCCGGCCACCCGCGCCCGCCTGCAAAACGGCGGTGAAGCACAGGCACAGTGGGTCCTGTCCCAGCTCTACTCCGCCTTTTCCGGCGTGAGCGGCAAGGAGCTGCAAAATGATCCGCTGATGCTGATGCGCGGCGCGCAGCTCGCACTGGCGAAAAACAGCCAGAAGATGCAGCTGATGGACGGCTGGCTGGTGACAAAAGACGCGGCCGGGAACTACTGGTATCTGCTGCACGGCGAGCTGGCGGGCTCGTCGTTTGATATGCAGCAAACCCACCAGCTGGTGACCACCCTTAACGCGTTGCAGCAGACGCTGAAAAGCCAGTATCCACAGGCGCAGCTGCTCTCGCGCGGGACGGTGTTCTACAGCGATTACGCCAGCCAGCAGGCTAAAAACGATATTTCCACGCTTGGCGTCGCCACGGTGCTCGGGGTGATCCTGCTGATTGTGTCGGTGTTTCGCTCCGTGCGTCCGCTGCTGCTGAGCCTGCTCTCCATTGCCATCGGCGCGCTGGCGGGGACGGTCGTGACGCTGCTGCTGTTCGGTGAACTGCACCTGATGACGCTGGTGATGAGCATGAGCATTATCGGCATCTCGGCGGACTATACGATTTACTACCTCACGGAGCGGATGGTGCACGGCGCGGAACACTCGCCCTGGCAAAGCCTGGCGAAAGTACGTAACGCGCTGCTGCTGGCGCTGCTGACCACCGTCGTGGCGTATCTCTTCATGATGCTGGCCCCCTTCCCCGGCATTCGTCAGATGGCGGTGTTCGCCGCCGCAGGGCTGAGCGCCTCGTGCCTGACGGTAATGTTCTGGCATCCGTGGCTGTGCCGGGGCATGCCGGTCCGCCCGGTCCCCCTGAGAGGGATGATGCAGCGCTGGCTGAACGCCTGGCGCGACGGTAAAGCCCTCTCTGTCGGGCTGCCGGTAGCGCTGGCGCTGCTCTCCGCCATCGGGATCGCCAGCCTGCGGGTGGATGACGATATCGCCCGGCTTCAGGCGCTGCCGCAGGACATTCTGGCGCAGGAAAAAACCATCACCGCCCTGACCGGGCAAAATGTCGATCAGAAGTGGTTCGTGGTGTACGGCGCGTCGGCTCAGGAAACGCTGGAGCGGCTGGAGGCGTTTACCCCGGCGCTGGCGCAGGCGCAAAAAGCCGGTGAATTAACCCGCTGGCGCACCCTGCCGCTGAACTCGCTGGCGCGGCAGAACAGCGATCTGCATCTTCTGCGTAACGCCGCACCGACGGTGATGAAAATGCTGCAAAGCACGGGGCTGAACGCCGTCCCACCGAACCTGAACGCCATGCCTGTCAGCGTGGAAGCGTGGCTCGCCAGCCCGGCCAGCGAGGGCTGGCGTTTGCTGTGGCTGACGTTGCCGGACGGCAAAAGCGGTGTGCTGGTCCCGGTCGATGGCGTCAGAAACAGCGCCGCGCTCGGTGAGCTGGCCGCCCGCCATCCCGGGGTCGTCTGGGTTGACCGTAAGGCCAGCTTCGACAGCCTGTTTGCGCTCTACCGCTCGCTGCTGACGGGGCTGCTGGGCGTGGCGCTGGCGGTGATTGCCTGCGGCGCGATGCTACGCCTCGGCTGGCGAAAAGGGCTGGTGGCGCTGGTGCCGTCCGTGCTGTCGCTGGGCGGCGGGCTGGCGGCGCTGGCCGTGACGGGCCATCCGGTGAACCTGTTTTCCCTGCTGGCGCTGGTGCTGGTCCTCGGCATTGGCATTAACTACACGCTGTTTTTCAGCAACCCGCGCGGCACGCCGCTGACCTCCATGCTGGCGATTACCCTCGCCATGATGACTACCCTGCTGACGCTGGGGATGCTGGTGTTCAGCACCACTCAGGCCATCAGCAGCTTTGGCATTGTGCTGGTGAGCGGTATCTTCACCGCGTTCCTGCTCGCCCCGCTGGCGATGCCGTCTAACAAAGAGAACTTACCATGACCCGTTTCATTCGCCTGGCGGCAGTGATGATGGCCCTGTTGCTGGCGGGGTGTAGCCATACGACGAACCGCGATGACGCGCGCCCTCAGGCCTGGCTCCAGCCCGGCACCCGCGTCACGCTGCCCCCGCCGGGCATCACGCCTGCCATCCGCGCGCAGCAGTTGCTTACCGGCAGTTTTAAAGGCCAGACCCAGTCGCTGCTGGTGATGCTGAACGCCGATGGAAATAAAGTGGCGCTTGCCGGCCTCTCCTCCGTCGGGATCCGCCTGTTCCTCGCCACCTACGACAACACCGGGATCCACACCGAGCAGTCGGTTGTGATGCCGCAGCTGCCGCCCGCCAGCCAGGTGCTGGCCGACGTGATGCTGAGCCACTGGCCGCTCAGCGCCTGGCAGCCGCAGTTGCCGAAAGGCTGGACGCTGAACGATACTGACACCAGACGCGAACTGCGCAACCCCGAGGGCAAGCTGGTCACGGAAATTGTCTACCTGAACCGTAACGGCAGGCGCGATCCGATTAGCATTGTGCAGCACGCTTTTCACTACCACATCACCATTCAATATCTGGGTGACTGAGATGATTTACCTTTCTGCCGTTGGCATGGTCAACGCGCTCGGCAACTCGGCTGATGAAATAGCGGCGAACCTGATCGCTGGTATGGCCCCCGGGATGCGCCAGCGTGCGGGCTGGCTACAGGGCTTACCCGAGGCCGTGCTGGGGGGCGTGGAGGGTGAACTTCCCCCTGTCCCCGAGTCTTTTTCTGCGCATCGCAGCCGCAACAACCAGCTGCTGCTGGCGGCGCTGGCGCAAATCCGGCCCGCCATCGATGCGGCCATTGCGCGCGTGGGGCGCGACCGCGTGGCGGTTGTTCTGGGCACCAGCACCTCCGGGCTGGACGAGGGTGATGAGTACGTGCGCCGCGCGCAGAACGGCGAGAGCAGCCCGCAGTGGCAATATCCGCAGCAGGAGCTGGGCGATCCGTCGCGCTTTCTCGCCCGCTGGCTTGCGCTGGACGGCCCGGCGTATACCATCTCAACCGCCTGCTCCTCCAGCGCGCGGGCGATCATCAGCGGTCGGCGCCTGATTGACGCCGGGCTGGTGGACGTCGCCATCGTCGGCGGGGCCGACAGCCTGAGCCGCATGCCGGTCAACGGCTTCAACAGCCTGGAGTCCTTCTCCCCGACCCTGTGCGAACCGTTTGGCCGCCACCGTCGGGGGATCACCATTGGCGAAGCGGCGGCACTGATGGTGCTGACCCGCGAGCCGGGCGAGGTTGCGCTCCTGGGCGCGGGGGAATCCAGCGATGCGTACCATATTTCCGCCCCGCATCCGCAGGGCGAAGGGGCGATCCGCGCCATCAACCAGGCGCTGAACGAGGCGGGCATGACGGCGGCGGACGTCGGTTATATCAACCTGCACGGCACCGCCACGCCGCTGAACGATCGCATTGAGGCGCAGGTGATCCACGATCTCTTTGGCGACCGCGTGCCGTGCAGCTCCACGAAACATCTTACCGGCCACACGCTGGGCGCAGCGGGGATCACCGAGGCCGCCCTGAGCTGGCTGATCCTGACCCGAGACCTGCCGCTGCCGCCGCAGGATTTTTCCCGCTACGCACCAGACGACACCCTGCCCGCCTTCGGCCTGCTGCACCAGAGCGCACCGCTGAATAAACCGGCGATCCTGTCAAACTCCTTCGCGTTTGGCGGCAACAACGCCAGCCTTCTGCTGGGGAGGGTATGATGCGCTACTTACCTCCCGGGGATTATCTTCCTCACGACACGCCGATGCTGCTGCTTGAGAGCGTGGAAAACGTCACCGATGATCGCGCCGTTTGCAGCGTGACGGTGAACGATCGGGGCGTTCTGGCTCCGTTCCTGGACGCGGACGGCAACCTGCCTGGCTGGTTTGCGCTGGAGCTGATGGCCCAGACCGTGGGCGTCTGGTCTGAATGGCACCGGATGCAAAAAGGGCTGCCGCACTGTGCGCTGGGCATGGTGCTGGGCGCGCGCGAGCTGGTGTGCGACGCAGGGCATTTTGCCGCAGGCAGCACGCTGATCATCACCATCGAACGTCTGATGCAGGATGAACGCTTTGGCAGCTTCGAGTGCACCATTCATGCGGATAATGTCTCCCTCGCCACGGGCCGCGTGAACACCTTCCAGCCGAGCGAGGATGAATTAACCACACTTTTCAACCAGGGAACACCATCATGAGATCCGTACTGGTCACCGGCGCCAGCAAAGGCATTGGCCGCGCTATCGCCCTTCAGCTTGCGGCGGACGGTTTCACCGTCGGCGTGCATTACCATCGTGATGAAGCGGGCGCGCAGGAGACGCTGGAAGCGATTGTCCAGGCAAGCGGCGCGGGCCGTTTACTCACCTTCGACGTGGGCAACCGCGAGCAGTGCCGCACGGTGCTGGAACAGGAGATCGCTGACCACGGCGCGTGGTATGGCGTGGTCAGTAACGCCGGTATTACCCGCGACGGTGCTTTTCCGGCGCTCAGCGACGATGACTGGGACAGCGTGATCCACACCAATCTCGACAGTTTTTATAACGTCATTCATCCCTGCATTATGCCGATGATCGGCACCCGCAAGGGCGGGCGGATCATCACCCTGTCGTCGGTGTCAGGCATTATGGGCAACCGTGGGCAGGTGAACTACAGCGCGGCGAAAGCCGGGATCATCGGCGCCACCAAAGCGCTCGCCACCGAGCTGGCAAAACGCAAAATCACCGTCAACTGCATCGCGCCGGGGCTGATCGATACCGGCATGATCGAGATGGACGAAGCCGCGCTGCACGCGGCGATGTCGATGATCCCGATGCAGCGTATGGGCCAGGCCGAGGAGGTCGCCGGGCTGGCGAGTTACCTGATGTCGGATAAAGCAGGCTATGTGACGCGTCAGGTGATTTCGATTAACGGAGGCATGCTATGACCCGCCGGGTAGTGATTACGGGCATGGGCGGCGTCACCGCGTTCGGCGAGGACTGGCCGACCATCTCGCGCCGTCTGCGCGAGTATGAAAATGCGGTGCGTACCATGACGGAGTGGCAGGCGTATGACGGCCTGCAAACCCTGCTCGCCGCGCCGATTGAAGATTTCACTCTCCCCGCTCACTATACCCGTAAGCGCATTCGCGCCATGGGCCGGGTGTCGCTGCTCTCTACCCGCGCCACCGAGCTGGCGCTGGAGCAGGCGGGACTGATCGACGACGCGGTGCTGACCAACGGTCAGACCGGCATCGCCTACGGCTCGTCGACCGGCAGCACCGGGCCGGTCAGCGAGTTTGCCTCTATGCTCACCGAAAAGCACACCCACAACATCACCGGCACCACCTACGTGCAGATGATGCCGCACACCACGGCGGTGAATACCGGGCTGTTCTTTGGCCTGCGCGGACGGGTGATCCCCACCTCGAGCGCCTGTACCTCTGGCAGCCAGGCGATTGGCTACGCCTGGGAAGCGATTCGTCACGGCTACCAGACGGTGATGGTGGCAGGCGGCGCGGAAGAGCTGTGCCCGTCGGAAGCGGCGGTTTTCGATACCCTGTTTGCCACAAGCCAGCGTAACGACGCGCCAAAAACCACGCCGTCGCCGTTTGACGTTCAGCGCGATGGCCTGGTGATTGGCGAAGGGGCGGGCACGCTGGTGCTGGAAGAGCTGGATCACGCCAGAGCGCGCGGGGCGACAATCTATGGCGAGATCGTGGGCTTTGCCACCAACTGCGATGCGGCGCACATCACCCAGCCCCAGCGTGAAACCATGCAGGTGTGTATGGCGCAGTCGCTGGCGATGGCGGGCCTTGGCCCTCAGGAGATTGGCTACATTTCTGCCCACGGCACGGCAACCGATCGCGGGGATATCGCCGAAAGTCAGGCGACCGCCGCCATTTTCGGCGACAGCGTGCCCATCTCTTCCTTAAAGAGTTATTTCGGCCATACCCTGGGTGCCTGCGGCGCGCTGGAAGCCTTGCTGAGTCTGCACATGATGCGGGAGGGTTGGTTCACGCCAACGCTCAATTTAAGACAACCGGATGAGCAATGCGGCGCTTTAGATTATATTATGGGGGAAACCCGCCCGATTGATTGCGAATTTATTCAGAGCAATAACTTTGCCTTTGGCGGCATCAATACCTCGATAATCATTAAACGCTGGGCGTAACTATGTACCAGTTTGTACTGGGAAAGATCTCCACCCTTAGCGCGGACCCGCTGGCGTCAACGCTCGCAGACATGGCACCTCAGGGTGCACGACACGCTTCCTGGCTTGCAGGCCGGACGCTGCTCGCCAGAACCTTATCCCCCTCACCGCTTCCCGAGATAATTTACGGCGAGCAGGGAAAACCGGCCTTCGCTAACGGCCATCCGCTGTGGTTTAACCTGAGCCACAGCGGGGACGACATTGCCCTGCTGATGAGCGATGAAGGTGAAGTAGGCTGCGATATCGAAGTGATCCGCCCGCGGGAGAACTGGCAGGCGCTGGCGAATGCCGTTTTCAGCCTCACCGAACATGACGAGCTGGAACGTGAAGCGCCGGAAGAGCAGCTTTCCGCATTCTGGCGCATCTGGACGCGCAAAGAGGCGATCGTCAAACAGCGTGGCGGCAGCGCGTGGCAGATTGTCAGTATTGACAGCACCGCCCAGACCCTCCCGGTCAGTCAGCTACGCTTCGGCTCGCTGAGCCTGGCGGTCTGTACCCCTACGCCTTTCACCTTAACGGCGGAAGCGGTTACTTACTCCGGTATTTCTGCGGCATAAAAATGACCAGCACACCGAGTATAATCAAGCCGACGCCCGCCAGCCCGCGCCAGGAAAAGTATTCTCCCCAGCCGGGCAGTAAAATTGCAGCACTCCACACCAGGATGTAACTGAGGCTCAGCAAGGCATACGCTTTGCTGAGCGCCATACGATGCAATGCCAGATACCAGCAGCCCATTGAGGCGCAATAGCCTGTCAGCCCCAGCATCAGCGCGCCCGTACCGGGGGCTATATGCCAGAGGGCTGCCCAGAAAGCGTCGCTCATCGGGGGCAGCGTCACCATCGCATGACGCAGCAGCAGCTGCGCCACGCTGACTAACACTACGCTGCATAACGCCCAACACGCACCGTTCACAGGCTTCCTCCCAGCAAAATAACCCCGACGATAATCAACCCGACGCCCAGCCAGTGACGTAGCGGGACAGGCTCATGCCAGACGATTTTTGCCGCCAGCGTTACCCAGACAAAGTTAAGGCTCAGCATGGGGTACGCCACCCCGACGGGCAGATGCTGCAATACCACCAGCCAGGCAACCATCCCGCCACCCAGCATCAGCAGGGCCAGCCCAAGCCACAGGGCGACCTGCTGACCGCCGCCTGCCCGTGTCGCCTGTTTCTGGCACAGTTGACCTGCGCAGCTCAACAGGCTTGCCAGCACCAGCCAGATCCAGGCCATCACTGCGGCAGATATTGCAGGTAAGCCAGACGCCCCTGAATCGTCAGGTTGTCCGGTTTTGGCAGCCCGGCGCGGGCCAGGTCGTCGTTTTTCGACAGCAGGATCACCAGCGACACCGGTCCCTGCTGACGATGCGCTTCAAGCCAGTGCGCGATATCATCTTTGCTCACAAAACGCCCCTTAGCGTCCGGATAATCCAGGCCATATTTCAGCTCACCGCTCTGCCCATACAAAATGATGTCATTACGCTGAAGCTCCCACGCCAGCCCGGAGGCTATACCAACGTTGTTCGCCAGGACGAATTTACTCATCTGCAATGGCTCGCGAACGGAATCCACCAGCGACTGCGGCTGTTTGGAATCCACTACCCGGTCCGGGATCGCAAAACCCACCAGCAGGGCCAGCCCGGCAGGGCAAAGCGCCGCCAGCCACCAGCGCTGCGGATTTTTAAGGGTAAACCAGCCCACCGAGGCCCAGACCAGAAACGCCACCACGGCACAGAAGACTTTGTACAATTCGACCGGTGTCCAGACTGGATGTTTAGCAAGCCCCCATGGCGATACCACCAGCGCCGCCAGCATGCCAAGCACGCCAAACGCGATATTGATCCCACCGTTAATACGTAACGCTTTTTCGGCGACGGTGCAGGCGTAGCGCGCCATCAGGATCGCCAGCGGCGCAAAGCACGGCAGGATATAGGTCGGCAGCTTGCCTTTGGCGATGCTGAAGAACAGCAGCGGCATCACTATCCAGCCCAGCAGATAAAGCCCCGCCCTCTCGTTTTCTCTGTCTCGCCATCCCAGGCGCAGCGAGCCCGGCAGCATCGCCAGCCACGGCAGACTTCCCGCGATGAGGAACGGCAGATAGTACCAGAACGGCGCTTTATGCTGGGCATCGCTCCGGGCAAAGCGCTGGATATGCTCCACCCAGAAGAAGTAACGCCAGAAATCCGGCTCACGCTGAGCAATCGCCAGCCCCCAGGGCAGGACGATAAGTACGCAGCTGAGGATCGCCAGCCAGCCGAAAACCAGCACCTCCTTCCAGCGTCGTTGCGCAATCACCCACGGCAGCACGCCAATCACCGGTACCGCCAGCGCCAGGAAGCCTTTGGTCATGACGCCCATGCCGCAGGCCAGCCCCAGCAGAATGTAGCCCCCCGCTTTTCCGGCTATCGTTTTCGCCTGCGAAGCCAGCCAGAAGCTGCACATAGCCGCCACCAGCCAGAGGGTGATAATGGGATCCAGCACGGCGTAGGTGCCGATGCCATAGACCAGGAACAGGGTTAAGAAGATCAGGCCGGAGAAGATCGCCACCCGCTTATCCTGCCAGAGACGCCAGGCCAGCCAGATCACCAGCAGCGCCGTCAGCCCGGTGCAGAATATCGCCCCCGCGCGAACGGCAAAATTGGTGTGTCCAAATAGCCATTGCCCGATGCTGTTCACCCAGTAACCGGCAATGGGTTTTTCAAAGTAACGCAGCCCGAGGAAATGCGGGACCACCCAATCGCCTGAGGCCAGCATTTCGCGGCTGATTTCCGCATAGCGCGTTTCATCAGGCTGCCATAACAGGCGAAGGTTGACCGGAAGGAGGTAGTAAACGACAAACAGGGCGATAAGCGTCAGGCCATAGCGGGTTGTTTTCATAGTGCCGGGCTCACGGTTTGTTGATAGCCAAGCCAGCCTTCCCGGCCAGCCATTTCACGACGGACGATTTTTCCCAGGGGCAGCGTGCCAGGATCCTCCGGCAACAGCTGGCTTAACGGGCAGAACTGAATGCCCTCCTGCGCCGCCAGCGCAAGCAACGCGTCAAAATCCTGCTGATACGCAATGCCTTCCACTTCGGCATGGATGGTATAAACCGGCGTACCGGCATCGCGGTGCATCGCATCCAGAATGTAACGGTTAAACCTGTCGGCACTCACCTCGCGCCCGACCACTTCATCCCACGTCGGAAGGGTGACCGGAATCTGCACCGTGCCGGTTCGGTTTTCCCCCAGCAGCGGTAAAAACGGTCCGGTGCCCCGGCAATCGCTGTTGTAGCGAAAGGCGAAGCGCTCTTTGGCCTTCACCACGCGCTGGTCGGCCCGCCATCCCGCCACGGCGGAACAGCGCACAGGCTGGCCGGTAATGGCTTCCAGCTCCAGCACGCCGCGCTCAACCTCACGCGCCAGGCGGGGGATATCCCACACGCCCGCCCAGGCCTGCCAGGCATGATGATCCCAGGCGTGCAGCCCCACTTCATGATGCTGCGCGGCCTTGCAGATGATCGCTTCATTTTCCGCGCCGATGCGCCTGCCGGGCCATGCGGTTCCGGCCAGCAGGATATCCCAGCCGTAGAGCGATGCCGCGCGCGAGCGCAGCATTTTGAACAGAAAGGCCGGTTTAACCAGACGCCACAGATGACGCCCCATGTTGTCTGGCCCGACGCTGAAGAAAATGCTGGCACGCACGTCGTGCTTGCTCAGCAGTTCCAGCAGCCGCGGCACACCCTCACGCGTGCCGCGAAAGGTGTCGACGTCAATGCGTAAACCGACCTTTTTCATGATGCCTGTTCCGACAGCTCCACGGTGCGCAGGAAGAAGTCGAGCGTTTCATCAATGGTCTGCTCCATCTTCACCGTCGGCGTCCAGTTCAGGCAGCGCTTCGCATTGCGGATGCTCGGCTTGCGGTGCTCAACGTCCTGATAACCCTTGCCGTAGTAGCTGCTGCTCTCCACTTCGCGGAAACCGGCAAACGGCGGGAACTGGCTGCGCAGCGGGTGACGTTCAAAGCTTGCCAGCAGCATTTCCGCCAGCTCGCGGATGCTCGCTTCGTTGTCCGGGTTACCGATGTTGATGATCTCTCCGTTACAGCGGCCGTCTTTGTTTTCGATGATGCGGAACAGCGCTTCAATACCGTCGCTGATATCGGTGAAGCAACGTTTCTGTTTGCCACCTTCAATCAGCTTAATGGGCGAACCTTCCACCAGGTTGAGGATCAGCTGGGTGATGGCGCGGGAACTGCCGATACGCGCGGCGTTCAGGTTGTCCAGGCGCGGCCCCATCCAGTTAAACGGACGGAACAGGGTAAAGCGTAGCCCCTCTTTCTCGCCGTAGGCCCAAATCACGCGATCCAGCAGCTGCTTGGAGACGGAGTAGATCCAGCGCTGCTTGTTAATCGGCCCGACCACCAGACTAGAGGTGTCTTCATCGAAGTTATTGTCGGTACACATGCCGTACACTTCCGACGTCGACGGGAAGATGATGCGCTTATCGTATTTCACGCAGTCGCGGATAATCTTCAGGTTCTCTTCGAAATCGAGTTCGAACACGCGCAGCGGGTTACGGGTGTATTCAATCGGGGTGGCAATCGCCACCAGCGGCAGCACCACGTCACATTTTTTGATGTGGTACTCGATCCATTCGGAATGGATGCTGATGTCCCCTTCAACGAAGTGGAAACGGGGATTAGTGAGGAATCGACCGATCGCATCGGATCCGATATCGAGACCGTAGATCTCGTAATTGTCGTCTTCCAGCAGCCGTTCGGTCAGATGGTTACCGATAAACCCGTTTACGCCGAGGATTAAGACGCGCGTGCGGCGTTTGATCGCCACCACCGGCGCGCTGGTGATCAGCGCCCCCGCCACCAGCCCCAGAGACTGCGCCAGCTGTGCCCCCTGCACGTACAGCCCGTTGTCCGTTTGTCCGGTGACGATCTCCAGCGCCTGCTCGCCGCAGCTCACAATCAGCGGAGAGACGGAGATGACGGTGCCCGGTTTTGCCGCCGGAATGTCCTCACGCACGCGGGATTTCCAGACGATAAATTTACTGACCCCGGCGAAGCTGTACGCGCCCGGCCACGGGTCGGTCACGGCGCGCACCAGGTTATGCAGCTGACGCGCCGGTTTCGCCCAGTCCAGACGCCCGTCCTCCGGCGTGCGGCGACCAAAACTGCTTGCCTTGCTTTCGTCCTGCGCGGTTTCGGTAAAAGTCCCCTGACGGATCGTCGGCAGCGCGTCGCGAAGCAGGCTTTGCGCGGCGATGCAGAGCTTGTGGTGCAACTCCAGCGCCGTTTCATCAGCGCCAATGCCCACTTTCAGCTGTGCCACGATACCGCCCGCATCGGCACGGCGTACCATTTTGTGCAGCGTTACGCCGGTTTCCGTTTCACCGTTAACCAGCGCCCAGTTCAGCGGCGCACGGCCACGGTAGGCAGGCAGCAGCGAGCCGTGCAGGTTAAATGCGCCTTTTGTCGCCACGCTCAGGATGTCGTCGCAAAGCAGATTGCGGTAGTAGAAAGAGAAAATCACGTCCGGCGCAAGCTTCTGAATACGATCCACCCACAGCGGATGGTTCACATCGTCCGGGGCGTAAACCGGAATACCGTGTTCAGCCGCAATACGCGCCACCGAGCCGAAGAAGTGGTTTTCCCCGGCAACATCCGGATGGGTGAAGATGGCGGTAATGTCGAAGCCTGCGTCCAGCAAGGCTTGCGTGCCCGTGCAACCCATATCGTGATAGGCAAAGACGACGGTTTTCATGGGTGGTTTTCCTCTTGAGATGCCAGGTGCTCCTGACGGACAACACGTTGAATAAAATAGCGCGGACGCGCGCGAACATCGTTGTAAATACGGCCAATGTACTCACCCAGCAGACCCATACCGATGAACTGGGCGCCAATGAACGTGAACAGCACGGCAAACAGCATAAAGACCCCTTCCGCCGCCCACTGGGGACCAAAGACCAGCCGCAGAACGACCAGCAGAACGGAAAGCGCAAACCCGGCCAGCGCGATAACGCTGCCGAACACGCTCAGCAGGCGCAGCGGCGTGGTGGTCAGGCAGGTGATCAGGTCGTACATCAGGTTGATCAGACGCATAAAGCTGTATTTTGACTCCCCGTGCTCGCGCTCGGCGTGCAGCACCGGGATCTCCGTCGCTTTACGGGCAAAGGTGTTCGCCAGAATCGGAATGAAGGTGCTGCGCTCATGGCAGTGCAGCATGGCGTCGACGATGTGGCGGCGATAGGCGCGCAGCATGCAGCCGTAGTCGCCCATCGCTTTACCGGTGGTGCGCTGGATCAGACGGTTGATGGTGCGAGACGCCAGCTTACGGAACAGGCTGTCCTGGCGGTTTTGCCGCACGGTGCCGACCACGTCGTAGCCTTCGTCGGCTTTGGCGACCAGACGCGGGATCTCTTCCGGCGGGTTTTGCAGATCAGCATCCAGGGTAATCACCAGATCTCCCGTAACGTGGCTGAACCCGGCCATAATTGCCGAGTGCTGGCCGTAGTTACGGTTGAGCAGTACGGCAACAATGTGGCTGCCCTCCGCCTGCGCGGTGTCGGTCAGCATCCGCGCGGAATTGTCGCTGCTGCCGTCGTCCACCAGCAGAATTTCATAAGCTTTGCCGAGCGTCTCGCAGGCGGCAGTCGTGCGGCGGATCAGTTCCGGCAGGCTCTCCTGCTCGTTATAGACCGGGATCACCACGGAAACTTTTTGTACAGGCGGCGCACTGAACATATCAATGTCCTGCAAGCTGATGGAGCGCGGTAATGACGCGGGTTGTGTCGTCATGGGTCATGTCCGGGAAAAGAGGGAGAGAACAAATACGCGCGCTGTTCCATTCAGAGTTCGGAAGCGACACATCAGGGAAACGCTCGCGGTAGTATTTTTGCGTATGTGCCGCACGGAAATGCAGGCCCGTACCGATGCCCTGCTCCTTCAGCGCGGCCATCAGGGCATCACGCGAGAGGCCGCACCGGGCCTCATCCACGCGAATGATAAACAGGTGCCAGGCGTGCAGATGCGGCCAGGACGGAATGCACAGCGGCTGGAAAGGGGTATCCGAGAGTTCAAGCAGGTAGCGGTCGGCAATGTCGCGACGGCGCCTGTTGGCTTCGCCCAGCTTGCCGAGCTGCACCAGCGCCAGCGCGGCGTTGATATCCGCGAGGTTGTATTTAAAACCCGGGGTGATGACCTCGGCCTGCGGCGCGCGGCCATGGGTTTGGCGGTCATAGGCATCAACGCCCAGACCGTGGAATTTCAGGCTACGGATGTTTTGCGCCAGCTGCTCGTCATCCGTCACCACCAGCCCACCTTCGGCGCAGGTCATGTTTTTGATGGCATGGAAGGAGAAAATTGCGGTGCCCCGCCAGCCCACATGACGGCTGTGGTAGTACGTTCCGGCGGCATGGGCCGCGTCTTCAATGACAGGAATACCGTGACGTTCACCGACGGCGCGGATGGCGTCAATATCGCACGGCGCACCCGCATAATGAACCGGCACAATGGCTTTGGTGCGAGGCGTAACGGCGGCGTCGACCGCTTCAGGCGTCACCATCAGCGTGTCTCTGTCGACGTCGATCATCACCGGTATGGCACCCAGCAGCACGATCATATTCAGCGTCGATATCCAGGTCAGGGAGGGCGTAATCACCTCATCGCCGGGACCAATCCCCATCGCCATCAGGGTGACGTGCATCCCCGCCGTGGCAGAGGAGACGGCAATCGCATGACGGTTTCCCGTCAGCGTACAGAACGCCTCTTCAAGCATCTGATTTTTCGGCCCGGTGGTGATCCAGCCGGAGGTTAATACCTCCTGTACCGCGGCGATTTCCTCCGCGCCCATTGAGGGCCGGGAAAAAGGCAAAAAATCACGCATTATTAATTTCCTTGAGTTATGCATGGCAACTTTTTGATATTAACCAAATGCCGATGCGTTTATTTCAACGAACCATAAACTCATCTCAAGGTAACGTTCATTTCTTAGGGAAAAATTAAGATGGTGATAAAAAGGAGGAATGAATTGATATAAATTTATTATTAAACAATAGGTTAAGTAATTATGAATTATTTATTATGTGATTCCGCTCACCGTATTAAAGTCAATTATCTAAACCAAACATCAACAAATAAAAAAATCCCCGACCATTTCCAATAAATATGAAATGAGTCGGGAACTTTTCTTTTTAGTTAATTGTCGCGCTTATTTTAAATTATCAGGAAAGTTTTTTGGCAACTCGCTGGCCGCGCACGCAATAACGCTGTCGTCATTCGCACCGCAGTCGCGCACGAAGGTGATGGTGGCAAATTCATCAATCACTTCGGTTGGATACGCTGGCCCGGCATCACGGTAGCTATTCATCAGTGGAATGTGATCGTTCTGGAAGCAGACGGTTTTTTCCGGATTATTCATGACCCAGCGCGGGAAGAAGATGGTGCCGTGGAACAGGCTGTCTTCCAGGTTCACGATCAGGCTCACGTCGGTACCGGTTGGCTCCGTCCAGGAAATTTTATAGATGCTCTCCCCAACGCGAACAATGTAGGCCTGCTGATCTTTCACCCAACGGTTGCCCACCAGGCCGCTGTGAATACGGTAGTCCAGGGTGTTTTCGTTTTTAACGTAAATTTCGTAATTCCAGCCATTATCGTAGGTATATACCAGATGTTTGCCGACGAAGCCGCTTAAATCATGTTTATCGAAGGTGCTCATACGATGTCTCCTTTGTTTTGATGAGACGATCGTACCCCTTCAAAAAATGAATAAATAACGCTATGTTTGAATCAAATTCATCCAAAATTTAGATTAATTATGCACAAGACGACGCTCGAACAGTGGGCCTTGCTGGAGAGAGTCATCGAGGCTGGCAGCTTCGCTAAGGCGGCGGAAGAGACCCACCGCAGCCAGTCCTCGGTCAGCTATAACCTGTCGCTGTTGCAGGAGCGGCTGGGCGTGGCGCTCCTGATGACAGAGGGACGGCGTGCCGTGCTGACACCGGCGGGTGAGCTGTTGCTGAATCAGGTTAAACCGCTGCTGAAAGCCTTCGCCTATGTTGAAACGCGCGCTGCGACCCTGCGCAGCGGGATGCGAACCCGTATCGACCTGATGGTAGACAGTATTTTTCCGCGCAGCCGGCTGTTCGCGATTTTGCGCCAGTTTCAGCAGCTGTACCCGCAAACGCAGGTGCGGCTTACCGAGGTGCTGGAAAACAGCCGCGCGGATGCGCTCAATGATGAAGCCGACGTGATGGTCTTAACCCGCCGCCAGGACATTACCGGCCTGGGGGAATGGCTGATGAATATCGATTTTGTTGCCGTCGCGCATCACGCTCACCCGCTGTTTGCGCTGGATACACCGCTTAACGACGAGATGCTACGACCGTGGCCGCGCATTCAGATCGCAGACAGCCAGCCCACCGCTCACCCCACCGGGGAGTCGTGGACCTTCTCCACCATCGATGCCGCGATCGAAGCGGTGATGTATCAGGTTGGATACGGCTGGTTACCGGAAGAACGCATTCAGACCCCGCTCCAGCAAGGCATCCTTAAAACGCTGCCGCTCAGCCACGGCGTACGTCGCGCCACGCCGCTGCACCTCATCGTCAAACGCACCCTCAGCCCGCTGGACGAGCAGGTTGAGACGCTGTTGCGCCTTTTTAAACAGGAGCCGTCATCGTCAACTGCTACGCTTTAAGTTTTGAACCATAAGATGACAAGGAGCGAATGATGAAAATTGATTTAACGGGGAAAGTAGCGCTGGTGACCGCGTCCACCGGCGGTATTGGGTTTGCCATCGCCCGCGGGCTGGCGGAGAGCGGTGCGGAAGTGATCGTGAACGGGCGCAGCGTCGACTCGGTGAACAAAGGCATTCAGGCGCTACAGCAGGTGGTGCCGGGCGTACAGGTCCGTGCCGCCATAGCCGATCTAAGCTCGCAGGAGGGCGTTGACGAACTGCTCAGGGTCGCCTCGCACGTCGATATTCTGGTGAATAACGCCGGGATCTATGGCCAGCAGGATTTTTATTCCACCGACGACGAGACCTGGGAACGCTACTGGCAGACCAACGTGATGTCCGGCGTGCGCCTCTCCCGTGCCCTGCTGCCCGGCATGGTACAAAAGGGCTGGGGTCGGGTAGTGTTTATCTCGTCAGAATCGGCCTGCAATATTCCTGCGGATATGATCCACTATGGCGTGACAAAAACCGCCCAGCTCTCGCTGGCGCGCGGTCTGGCGAAGTTCGTGGCAGGCAGTGGCGTGACGGTGAACAGCGTGCTGCCGGGCCCGACAATGTCGGACGGTTTTGCCGCGATGATGAAAGACGAGATCGAAAGAACCGGTAAATCGCTGGAACAGCTGGCGAAAGAGTTCGTGATGGCGAATCGCCCCAGCTCGGTGATCCAGCGCGCCGCCACGGTGGAAGAAGTGGCAAATATGGTGGTATATGTCTGTTCCATGCAGGCCTCCGCGACTTCCGGCGCGGCGCTGCGCGTTGACGGCGGCGTGGTGGATGACATTGTTTGACCCGTCAGGCCACAGGTTCAGGAAAAAATGCGACCTGATATAAGGACTGTGAAGGTAAAGCAGGTAAACTAGTGAACAGAATGTGTATTTCAGCTAAGACGTATTTATGACCAATATGATTGCCGACGAAGCCGTGGCGAAGTCCAGCGTGCTCTCTGTCTTTGACTTTGATGGTACGTTGACGCACCACGACAGTTTTATCCCGTTCCTGCGCTTTGCCTTTGGCAAGCGCTACTTTGCTGGCCGACTGGTGCGCATGGCCCTGCCTACGCTGCACTGTGTGCGCCGCAAGCTGACGCGAGATGAGCTGAAAGAGGTGTTGATCAAAACCTTCCTGACGGGGGTGGATGAGCACTGGTTACGTCAGCAGGCGGAAGCCTTCTGTGAAAAATACTGGAACAAGCTGATGCGCCCGGAAGGTGTGCTGGCCGTCGCCAACGAGGTCAATTCCGGTGCGGAAGTGACGATTTGCTCTGCTTCCCCGGCGCTGGTATTGCAGCCGTGGGCCGATAAGCTCGGCATTAAGCTGATTGGCACGCAGCTGGAAGTGAAAGACGGCAAGCTGACCGGGCGGATCACCGGCCACAACTGCCGTTGTGCCCAGAAGGTGGCGAGGCTGGAGAAGGTGTATGGGGATTTGAACGCGTATCACCTGCGCGCCTGGGGCGACACGCGTGGCGACCACGAGTTGCTGGCGGCGGCGCAGGATCCGCACTGGCGGCATTTTCATCATCCGAGCAAGCGCCGAAATTCACCAATTAAGGGTTAGGTGCGGCCCGGTGCCCTCACCCCGGCCCTCTCCCACAGGGAGAGGGAGAAAAGCGGTACATCAGGCCTCACGTTTTCCCGGGAACATCACGCTCGCAATAATCCCCAGCGCCAGTACCCCCAGCACCACAAACAGGCTTGCCGTGGCGCCGATGTTATAACCGTGATGCCAGAAGTGGTCGGTCGCATTCAGCCCCAGCTTGAACGCCACGAAGAACAGCAGTAACACCACCGCTTTCTCCAGATGCACCAGATACTGCTTCAGCGCTTCCAGCACGAAGTAGAGGGTACGCAGGCCGAGGATCGCGAACATCATGGCGCTGTAGATGATCAGCGGCTCACGGCTGACGGCGATGATTGCGGGTACGGAATCGAAGGCGAACATCACGTCGGACAGCTCCACCACCGCGACGCAGAGCAGCAGCGGCGTCGCGTAGCGCTTCGCCTTCTTCACGCGGCCTACCATCACATCCTTGTTTTCAGGCTTCTCCAGTTCGGCATCCACCTCTTTCTGGGTCAGGATAAACGCATGGCTGCTGATTTTTGGCCACACCGGGTAGAAGCGTTTCACCAGGCGGTACGCCAGATGGTTGGAGTAATCTTCTACTTCATCGCTCTCTTCATTGCGTTTCAGCATCATCACCGCCGTCCAGCCGACGACCAGCGCAAAAATGACCTCAACATACGGTCCCAGGCTCAGCAGGCTGGTGCCAATGGCAACAAAAATACCACGGAACACAATCGCCCCGAGCACGCCCCAGTAGAGCACGCGGTGACGATATCTATCCGGCACGCCAAACCAGGCGAAGATCGCCATCATCACAAACAGGTTGTCGACGGAGAGCACCTCTTCCAGCGCATAGCCGGTCAGGAACAGACTGGCCATCTCCGCGCCGTGGTGCACGTATAAGAATCCGGCGAAGGCCATCGCCATCATGACCCAGAAGATGGACCACATGACCGCGCTTTTCAGCGAGATCGGTTTATCGTGACGGTGCATGAAGAGGTCGATAAACATCGCCCCAACGGCCATCACCACGAAGACAACAACGGTTTCCGTCGGGAAACCGAGATGAGCAGCAGACATAGACAACCCTTTTAAGAAGACAAAACACCATGCACACAATAAAAAGCGTGGACCCGTTAAGGACGCAGCACGCTAAAAAAATAAATATTAACCGTTCTTTTCAGCGAGTGCCTGCGCGCATGCCCAGGCACTGGCCCACGCCCACTGGAAGTTATACCCGCCGAGCCAGCCGGTCACGTCCATCACTTCACCAATGAAATAAAGACCCGGCACGTTGCGGGCTTCCATCGTGCGGGATGAGAGTTCGTTTGTATCCACGCCGCCCAGCGTCACTTCCGCCGTGCGGTAGCCTTCGGTGCCGTTTGGCTGTACGCGCCAGTTCGTCAGCGTCTCCACCAGCGCTTCCTGCTCGCGGCTGTTGAGCTGCTTGAGCGCGACATCCGGAATTTGCCCTAATACCTGCAAGCACTCCACGAGACGCTTCGGCAGCTGCATCGCCAGGGTATTTTTCAGGCTTTGATTCGGATGCGCGGCGCGTTGCTCGTTAAGGAAGGCGTCCAGATCGCAGTCCGGCACCAGGTTTACGGAGACAAACTCCCCCGGCTGCCAGTAGCTGGAGATCTGCAATACCGCCGGGCCCGAGAGTCCGCGATGGGTAAAGAGCAGATTTTCGCGGAACACCGTGCCGTCTTCGGCCGTAATGACCGACGGCACAGACACGCCGGAGAGCGTCTGAAGCTGTTCCAGCAGCGGCTTATGCAGCGTGAACGGTACCAGCCCGGCGCGGGTGGGCAGTACCTTCAGGCCAAACTGCTCGGCAATTTTATAGCCGAACGGTGAAGCGCCCAGCCCCGGCATCGAGAGGCCGCCGCTGGCGATCACCAGGTTATCGGCGCTGACGGTTTCACCGTTGAGTTGCAGCGTGTAGCCCTGCTCGTCACGGGCGACGTCCAGCACTTCGGTGCGCAGGCGCATAACTACGCCGCCTTTCTCGCACTCGGCCACCAGCATATCGACAATTTGCTGCGCGGAGTCGTCGCAGAACAGCTGCCCCAGCGTCTTCTCATGCCACGCGATACCGTGTTTACCCACCAGCTCGATAAAATCCCACTGGGTGTAGCGCGCCAGCGCAGATTTGCAAAAATGACGGTTCTGGCTCAAATAGGCCGCAGGCTCGACATAAAGATTAGTAAAGTTGCATCGCCCGCCGCCAGACATCAGGATCTTGCGGCCAGGCTTTTTTCCGTTATCCAGCAGCAGCACGCGACGACCGGCTTGTCCGGCCATCGCCGCACAAAACATACCCGCCGCACCGGCGCCAATTACTACGGCATCAAACCTTTCCACGTCAAAATCCTCTTCGTTAACTGCCGCGGATTGTAAAGTTTCCTCAGTGGTCGCACCAGCGTAAAAAGATATTACAAAGCCATTTCATTGATATTTAAAGATTATCCTTTCAGGCACATTTCTCAAATCAGGTGGTATGTCAAAAAAAGTCTATATTTCACTTTGCCCGTTGCGCATTTGTCCTGGATAATGCGCCGCGTTCATGTCCTCAAAATGGCGTAACGTCCTATGCTACATTTGTTTGCCGGCCTGGATTTACATACCGGGCTTTTATTATTGCTTGCTCTGGTTTTTGTGCTGTTTTACGAAGCGATCAACGGCTTCCACGACACTGCAAACGCAGTAGCAACGGTTATCTACACTCGCGCAATGCGATCGCAGCTTGCGGTCGTGATGGCGGCGGTATTTAACTTTTTTGGTGTCCTCCTGGGCGGACTGAGCGTTGCGTATGCCATTGTGCATATGCTGCCAACGGATCTGCTGCTTAACGTGAGTTCCGGTCATGGCCTGGCCATGGTGTTCTCAATGCTGCTTGCTGCGATTATCTGGAACCTCGGTACCTGGTATTTCGGCCTGCCGGCATCCAGCTCTCACACCCTCATCGGCGCGATTATCGGTATCGGGTTAACCAATGCCCTGATGACCGGGACCTCCGTCGTTGATGCGCTGAATATCCCGAAAGTTCTCGGTATTTTCGGCTCTCTGATCATCTCCCCTATCGTCGGTCTGGTGGTGGCGGGTGGCTTGATTTTCATCCTGCGTCGCTACTGGAGCAACACGAAAAAACGTGCGCGTATCCATCTGACGCCAGCAGAGCGTGAGAAGAAAGACGGCAAGAAAAAGCCGCCGTTCTGGACGCGTATCGCGCTGATCATTTCCGCTATTGGCGTCGCCTTCTCTCATGGCGCGAACGATGGTCAGAAAGGTATCGGCCTGGTGATGCTGGTTCTAATTGGCGTCGCACCGGCGGGCTTCGTGGTTAACATGAACGCCTCCGGTTACGAAATCACCCGTACCCGTGATGCGGTAAACAACGTTGAGACTTACTTCCAGCAGCATCCTGATTTGCTGAAGAAAGCGACCGGCGTGGACCAGCTGATTCCTTCTCCGGAGTCAGGCGCAACGACGGCACCGGGCGAGTTCCATTGCCATCCGGCAAACGCGATTAACGCGCTGGAACGTGCGAAAGGTATGCTGGCCGATATCGAAAGCTATGACAAACTGGCTGTTGAACAGCGTGGTCAACTGCGTCGCATCATGCTCTGTATCTCCGACGTGACGGATAAAGTCGCGAAGCTGCCAGAGGTTAATGCTGACGACCAACGTCTGCTGAAGAAACTGAAAGGCGATATGCTCAACACCATTGAGTACGCGCCAATCTGGATCATCATGGCGGTCGCGCTGGCGCTGGGTATCGGTACGATGATTGGCTGGCGTCGTGTGGCGACCACCATCGGTGAAAAGATCGGTAAGAAAGGCATGACCTATGCGCAGGGTATGTCCGCGCAGATGACGGCAGCGGTATCTATCGGTCTGGCGAGCTACACCGGTATGCCAGTCTCCACCACCCACGTACTCTCTTCGTCCGTGGCAGGTACCATGATTGTTGACGGCGGCGGTTTGCAGCGTAAAACCGTGACCAACATTCTGATGGCCTGGGTGTTCACCCTCCCGGCGTCCATCCTGCTGTCTGGCGGTCTGTACTGGATTTCGCTGAAGCTGATTTAATCGGCTGAAGGCGACAAAAAAGCGGGTCAGGAAACTGGCCCGCTTTTTTTATGCTCAGTGCCAAATCATGAGCGCAATCATACTCACCACAACCAGACCACACAGGGCGCTGGTCAAAATGAACTGACGACGCAGGCGCTCGCAGCGACGGATAAACTCTTCATCGTGGTGATCGCGGTAGCGTTGGTAGTAGATATACCCCACCAGACGCATCTGCTTGCTGGGCTGTCCGTGCGAGGTGAAGAACCCTCCACCGTCCACATACTGATAAAGCAACGGATCGCAACCACGAAGTACCACTAACAGCGCACGTAACGATGAGAAGTAGCGCGCCATATTCACTATGCAAACCACGCATAACGCCCAAAACAATGCGACGGTGCTAATCATACATCCTCCCCGGCGTCCGCCCACGAAGCAAGGCTCCTGAGCTACCGCACCCCAATGCCCTGACAGACAGTTCAGTGAAAGAATGACCAAAAGTCGATCCGGTTCGCGTTTTAATATCCGAACGGCTCATTAAATAGTGTAGGAGATCCGTTAATTTTTTTGCCACAAGGTTAATCGTTATCAACACCAAAGCTTGAAAAATATGTTTAACTGGGCCGTAATGAAAGCATCAGACGACGGCTTTCCCATTTAGTCATCGATAACTTAAGGAAGGAGTAACACTATGGCTTACAAACACATTCTCATCGCGGTAGACCTCTCCCCGGAGAGTAAAGTGCTGGTTGATAAAGCAGTATCCATGGCACGTCCCTACAACGCGAAAGTTTCGCTGATTCACGTTGATGTGAATTACTCCGACCTCTACACCGGTCTGATCGACGTGAATCTCGGCGATATGCAGAAACGCATCTCCGAAGAGACTCATCACGCGCTGAGCGAGCTTTCTACCAACGCGGGCTATCCAATCACTGAAACCTTAAGCGGTAGCGGCGATCTGGGCCAGGTGCTGGTTGATGCGATTAAGAAATACGATATGGACCTGGTGGTATGCGGTCATCACCAGGACTTCTGGAGCAAGCTGATGTCTTCCGCGCGCCAGCTGATTAACACCGTACACGTGGATATGCTGATTGTTCCACTGCGTGACGAAGAAGACGAGTAAGTGCAAAAAAGCCCGGTGGCGCTAACGCTTACCGGGCCTACAAGCGGCACTGAATGTAGGCCGGGTAAGGCGAAGCCGCCACCCGGCTTTTTTATTCTGGCGTTCCCGAATAAATATCAAATCGGTGTCCTTTGGTGGTCACCGCGTTAGTGGTCGCAACGTCCGCCAGCGGCGGCGCATAGTCCGGCCGCTTCACCACCACCCGCTTCGTCGCCAGCTGACGAGCCGGCTCCAGCAGGCCATCGGCATCTAAATCTGGCCCCACCAGAGACTGAAACACCCGCATCTCTTTCTTCACCAGCGCGCTTTTCTGCTTATGCGGGAACATGGGGTCGAGATAGACCACCTGCGGGCGCGGGGTGATATCGGTCAGCGCCGTCAGGCTGGAGGCATGAATAAGTTGCAAACGTTCCTGTAACCACGGGCCGATTTCCGGGTCCGCGTAGCCCCGCGTCAGCCCGTCGTCGAGCAGCGCGGCGACAACCGGATTACGCTCCAGCATCCGCACCCGACAGCCGACAGACGCCAGCACAAAGGCATCGCGCCCCAGCCCCGCCGTGGCATCCACCACGTCCGGCAGATAGCTGCCTTTAATGCCGACCGCTTTGGCCACCGCTTCACCGCGACCGCCGCCAAACTTACGCCGGTGCGCCATCGCGCCGCCGACAAAATCGACAAAAATCCCGCCAAGCTTTGGCTCATCGAGCTTGCGCAGCTCCAGATGTTCCGGCGTCATCACCAGCGCCATCAGGCTGTCTTCATCATGTTCCAGCCCCCAGCGGGCCGCCAGAACAGATAAGGCGCCGTCCCCGGCGCCTGTTTCATCTACTAAGCAGATCTTCACGTAGCAATCAGCCTTTGATTCCGTAATGCTCCAGCATCGCATCCAGCTGCGGCTCGCGGCCACGGAAGCGTTTGAACAGCTCCATAGGCTCTTCTGAACCGCCGCGCGTCAGGATGTTATCAAGGAACGACTGACCGGTTTCGCGGTTGAAAATCCCCTCTTCTTCGAAGCGCGAGAAGGCATCCGCCGCCAGCACGTCGGCCCACAGGTAGCTGTAGTAGCCTGCGGCGTACCCGCCTGCGAAGATATGGCTGAACGCGTGCGGGAAGCGTCCCCAGGTCGGGCCTGGAATAACCGCGACCTGCTTTTTAATCTCAGCCAGGGTTTCGAGGATTTTCGCCCCCTGCTCCGGGCTGAACTCGGCGTGCAGGCGGAAGTCGAACAGGCCGAACTCCAGCTGACGCAGGATGAACATCGCCGCCTGGTAGTTTTTCGCCGCCAGCATTTTATCCAGCAGTTCTTTCGGCAGCGGTTCGCCCGTTTCGTAATGGCCGGAGATAAATGCCAGCGCGTCCGGCTCCCAGCACCAGTTTTCCATAAACTGGCTTGGCAGCTCGACCGCATCCCATGGCACACCGCTGATACCGGCGACGCCAGCGGTTTCGATGCGGGTCAGCATGTGGTGCAGGCCGTGACCGAACTCGTGGAACAGGGTGATCACTTCATCGTGGGTAAACAGCGCAGGTTTGCCGCTCACCGGGCGGTTGAAGTTACAGGTCAGGTAGGCGACCGGTTTTTGCAGGGAACCATCCGCTTTACGCATCTGGCCCACGCAGTCGTCCATCCACGCCCCGCCACGTTTGTTTTCACGCGCGTAAAGATCCAGATAGAAGCTGCCGCGCAGCTCGTTTTTCTCGTCATACAGCTCGAAGAAGCGCACGTCCGGATGCCAGACGTCGATGTCGGTACGCTCTTTCGCGGTAATGCCGTAGATGCGTTTCACCACCTCGAACAGGCCGTTAACGGCTTTGTTTTCCGGGAAGTACGGACGCAGCTGTTCGTCGCTGATGCTGTAGAGATGCTGTTTCTGTTTTTCGCTGTAGTACGCGATATCCCACGGCTGAAGCTCGTCCACGCCGAACTCCGCTTTCGCAAAGGCGCGCAGCTGAGCCAGTTCTTTTTCACCCTGAGGACGGGCGCGTTTCGCCAGATCGGTCAGGAAGTCGAGCACCTGCTGTGGGTTCTCGGCCATTTTGGTGGCAAGGGATTTATCGGCATAGCTGTCGAAGCCCAGCAGCTGTGCCAGCTCGTGGCGCAGGGCGAGGATCTCCGCCATCACCGGGCTGTTATCCCACTTACCGGCATTCGGCCCCTGATCGGAGGCGCGGGTGCTGTAGGCGCGGTACATCTCTTCGCGCAGGGCCTGGTTGTCGCAGTAGGTCATCACCGGCAGATAGCTTGGGATATCCAGCGTTAACAGGAAGCCTTCCTGCTCTTTCGCTTCGGCCTGGGCTTTTGCCGCCGCCAGCGCGCTTTCCGGCATACCCGCCAGTTCAGATTCATCGGTAATCAGCTTCGTCCAGCCCATGGTGGCGTCGAGGACGTTGTTGCTGTACTGGTTGCCCAGCTCGGACAGGCGCGCGGCGATTTCGCCGTAGCGAACCTGTTTTTCTTTTGGCAGGCCAATCCCGGACAGTTCGAAATCACGCAGGGCGTTATCGACCGATTTTTTCTGCGCCGTGTTCAGTTCGGCATAGTGGTCGCCGTCGCGCAGGTCGCGGTAGGCTTTGTAGAGCCCCTCATGCTGACCGACCCAGGTGCTGTACTCAGAGAGCAGCGGCAGGGTCTGTTCGTAGGCCTCACGCAGCTCCGGGCTGTTTTTCACCGAGTTCAGGTGACTCACCGGGGAGAAGATACGCCCCAGCACGTCGTCCACTTCGGCCAGCGGCTGACACAGATTTTCCCAGGTGTACGGCACGCCCTGCGCGACCACGTTTTCTACCGCCGCACGGCAGTTGTTCAGCGACTGGGTAACGGCCGGAACCACATGCTCAGGGAGGATTTTAGAAAACGGTGGCAACGAAAAAGGCGTCAGTAATGGATTGGTCATAAACGCTGTCCTGTTGAAATAGATGAATGAAGCGCGCATCCGGCGCTGTGCATATTGTTTTCAGTAATGGGGTTAAGTGTAGAGGATTTCAATGCCGAAGGTTGTCGAAAAACGCCCGGTGGCGCTGCGCTTACCGGGCCTGCGGGTAATCTGTGCCGTTCTGCTGTAAACTGTGGCAAATCGTCAATTCAGCGGAATATCATTACCCATGCTCAGTTATCGCCACAGCTTCCACGCAGGCAACCACGCCGACGTCCTCAAACATACCGTTCAGAGCCTGATCATCGAATCGCTTAAAGAAAAGGATAAACCGTTCCTTTATCTGGACACCCACGCGGGCGCGGGCCGTTATCAGCTGAGCGGCGAGCATGCCGAGCGTACTGGTGAATATCTGGAAGGGATTGCGCGTATCTGGCAGCAGGACGATCTGCCTGCCGAGCTGGAGCCGTACATTGGCGTGGTGAATCACTTCAACCGCAACGGCCAGCTGCGTTACTACCCGGGTTCACCACTTATTGCCCGCCAGCTGCTGCGCGAGCAGGACAGCCTTCAGCTGACAGAGCTGCACCCGAGCGACTTCCCGCTGCTGCGTTCTGAGTTTCAGAAAGATAACCGCGCCCGCGTGGACAAAGCCGATGGCTACCAGCAGCTGAAAGCCAAACTGCCGCCGGTTTCCCGTCGCGGCCTGGTGCTGATCGACCCGCCGTACGAAATCAAAACCGACTATCAGGCGGTGGTGACCGGCATTAACGAAGGTTACAAACGCTTTGCGACCGGCACCTATGCCCTGTGGTATCCGGTAGTGCTGCGCGCGCAAATTAAACGCATGCTCAAAGACCTCGAAGCGACCGGCATTCGTAAAATCCTGCAAATTGAGCTGGCGGTGCGCCCTGACAGCGACCAGCGCGGCATGACCGCGTCCGGCATGATCGTCATTAACCCGCCGTGGAAGCTCGAAGCACAGATGAACAACGTGCTGCCGTGGCTGCACAAAACGCTGGTGCCAGCCGGTACGGGTCACGCCACCGTGAGCTGGATCGTGCCGGAGTAATCGCAGCCATCGGTGGAAACTATTGATTTCAGGTATACAATCGCGGCAATTCACGATTAAGGACAACGCTATGACTAAGCATTATGACTACATCGCAATCGGCGGCGGCAGCGGCGGCATCGCCTCCATCAACCGTGCAGCCATGTACGGCCAGAAGTGTGCGCTGATTGAAGCCAAAGAACTCGGCGGCACCTGCGTGAACGTGGGTTGTGTACCGAAGAAAGTGATGTGGCATGCCGCGCAAATCCGTGAAGCTATCCATATGTATGGCCCGGACTACGGCTTTGACACCACCATCAACCACTTCGACTGGGATAAACTGATCGCCAGCCGTACCGCCTACATCGACCGTATTCACACCTCGTACGATAACGTACTGGGCAAGAATAACGTCGACGTGATCCGCGGCTTCGCCCGTTTCGTGGATGCGAAGACGATCGAAGTGAACGGCGAGACGATCACCGCCGATCACATCCTGATCGCCACCGGTGGCCGTCCGAGCCACCCGAACATTCCGGGCGCGGAATACGGTATCGACTCCGACGGTTTCTTCGAGCTGCCTGCTCTGCCAGAACGCGTTGCCATTGTGGGCGCAGGTTACATCGCGGTTGAGCTGGCCGGCGTGATTAACGGCCTGGGAGCGGAAGCGCACCTGTTCGTGCGTAAACACGCGCCGCTGCGCAGCTTTGACCCGCTGATCGTCGACACGCTGGTCGAGGTGATGAACGCCGAAGGCCCAACCCTGCACACCAACGCCGTGCCAAAAGCGGTGGTGAAAAATGCGGACGGTAGCCTGACTCTGGAGCTGGAAGATGGTCGCAGCCAGACCGTTGATTGCCTGATCTGGGCGATTGGTCGTGAACCGGCCACCGACAACTTCAATCTGGCCGCAACCGGGGTGAAAACCAATGAAAAAGGCTACATTGTCGTTGATAAATTCCAGAACACCAGCGTACCGGGCATTTATGCCGTCGGTGATAACACCGGCGCCGTAGAGCTGACGCCGGTTGCCGTGGCGGCGGGGCGTCGTCTTTCCGAGCGTCTGTTTAATAACAAGCCGGACGAACATCTGGACTACAGCAACATCCCGACCGTGGTCTTCAGCCACCCGCCAATCGGTACCGTCGGCTTAACCGAGCCGCAGGCGCGTGAGCAGTACGGCGATGACCAGGTGAAAGTGTATAAATCGGCGTTTACCGCGATGTATACCGCGGTCACCTCGCACCGTCAGCCATGCCGCATGAAGCTGGTCTGCGTGGGCCCGGAGGAGAAGATCGTCGGCATCCACGGCATTGGTTTCGGCATGGACGAGATCCTGCAAGGCTTCGCGGTGGCACTGAAGATGGGCGCAACGAAGAAAGACTTCGATAACACCGTGGCGATCCACCCGACTGCGGCGGAAGAGTTTGTGACTATGCGCTGATCCGTCTGATCCGCAACAAAACCGGCCAGCTGGCCGGTTTTTTTATGCCCTGGGCAGGTAAACCCAACGGCTGTACAAACGGTAACAAAATAACCCGGTACCCGCGGTGGAATTAACTAATCTTAGAAAGCGCTACGCGTTCGCCTGTTACTACGGAAAAAGATTAGAGATATGAAAATGCACGTAAAGATCACCGCAAAACTGATGGCCAAAATGCACCTTGTACTCGCGCTGGTATGGGCGATACTGACTATTCCTACCCTGCTGTGGTGGAAAAACAGCATTCTGTGGGTGTCGTTAATGAGCATTTACGCCATCGTGATTTCCCATCTGGCTGCGTACAGCGCCGCCCATGCGGAAAAAGCGGCCAGCAAAGCGATGGATAAAAGCGAAGGCGCCAGCCAGAAAGCCAATCAAACCGCCAACAGCCTTCAGGGCGATGCGCGTCAGGCACATTAATCCGTGCTTATATGCAGAATACCGAATGCTCTGAATTTTATTCCTGCTCTGTTTCCAAAGATTCTGATTTAATAATTTCATAATCAAAGGGATATCTGACTTTCAGCGTGTTTAAATCCATTTTGAAAGCGTGATCTACCGCACACTTCGCACCGCATTAACCGAAGCGAATGTCTACGCTTTAAAGATAGCCGGGAAAAACCCGTATTGGTTACGACAAAAACCGGAGGTCCTGAACACCATGTTCAACCAGAAACTACAGACTGCCGAGGATATCGAGTTCGAGATTGCAGAAGAGCTGCGCTACGAAACCGATCCCTGTGAGTTAAAACTGGATGAGATGATCGAGGCAGAGCCGGAACCGGAAATGATTGAAGGGCTGCCGGCGTCCGATGCCCTTACGCCCGCAGACCGCTACCTTGAACTGTTTGAACACGTCCAGTCGTCGCGGCTGTTTGCGGACAGCAAAACCTTTCCCGACTGCGCGCCGAAGATGGATCCGCTGGATATTTTGATCCGCTATCGCAAGGTGCGTCGTCACCGTGATTTTGACCTGGCGCGCTTTGTGGAGAATCACTTCTGGCTGCCGGAGGACTACAGCAAAGAGTACGTCTCTGACCCCGGCCTGTCCCTGAAAGAACATATTGATAATCTGTGGCCGGTGCTGACGCGTGAGCCGCAGGATCACATCCCGTGGTCGTCGCTGCTGGCGCTGCCGCAGGCCTATATTGTGCCCGGCGGGCGATTCAGTGAGACCTACTACTGGGACTCTTACTTCTCCATGCTGGGGCTTGCTGAAAGCGGTCGTAACGATCTGCTGAAATGTATGGCCGATAACTTCGCCTGGCTGATAGAGCGCTACGGCCATATCCCGAACGGCAACCGTACCTACTATCTCAGCCGCTCCCAGCCGCCCGTTTTTGCCCTGATGGTGGAGCTGTTTGAAGAGGACGGCGTGCGCGGGGCGAAGCGCTATCTTGAGCATCTTAAGATGGAGTACGCCTTCTGGATGGACGGGGCGGAATCGCTGCTGCTCAATCAGGCCTATCGCAGTGCGGTTCGCATGCCGGATGGCTCATTGCTCAACCGCTACTGGGACGATCGCGACACGCCGCGAGATGAATCGTGGATTGAGGACGTGGAAACCGCCCGTCATTCCGGTCGTCCGCCGAACGAGGTGTATCGCGACCTGCGCGCCGGGGCAGCCTCAGGATGGGATTACTCATCCCGCTGGCTGCGCGATCCTGCGCGGCTGGCCAGCATCCGCACGACACAATTTATCCCCATTGATTTGAACGCATTCCTGTTCAAACTGGAGAGCGCTATCGCCAATATCTCCGCGTCGAAAGGGGATAAAGAGACGGCTGATCTGTTCCGCCAGAAAGCCAGCGACCGGCGCGCGGCGGTGAACCGCTATCTGTGGGACGAAGAGAACGGCTGTTATCGTGATTACGACTGGCGGCGTGAAGCCCTGGCGCTGTTCTCTGCGGCCAGCATTGTGCCGCTGTATGTGGGCATGGCGACGCATGAGCAGGCTGAACGGCTGTCCGATGCCGTTAAAGCCCGTCTGCTCACGCCGGGCGGTATTCTCGCCACCGAATATGAAACCGGGGAGCAGTGGGATAAGCCGAACGGCTGGGCGCCGCTCCAGTGGATGGCGATCCAGGGGTTCAAGCAGTACGGCAACGACTCGCTGGGAGATGAGATCGCCTGGAGCTGGCTGCACACGGTGAACCATTACTACAAAACCCATTATAAGCTGATTGAGAAGTACCACATCGCCAGCAGCACGCCACGCGAAGGTGGCGGGGGTGAGTATCCGTTGCAGGATGGCTTCGGCTGGACGAATGGCGTGGTGCGGCGGTTGATTGGGCTGTATGGGGAGCCCTGAGCCTCACCCCTCACCCTGCCCCTCTCCCCTGAGGGGCAGGGTGAGGGGGAAAAATAATCAGCGGATCACCTCATAAATGGCAGTCTGGATGGACTGCCATTTTTTTGTGCTGGCATCGGGCTGCGTCTTCGCGCGGCGCGTTGCCATATCGGCGTCGTGCTGCTGGCGTTTCACCACCGCGGGAACGGTACAGAATGCTTCCAGGTACTGCTTACGCATAGGCGTCAGCGATTCGCCGTTCGCCATCGCATGGCTAAGCGTATTAATAAAGCGTCGGCAGGGCTTTTGCTCTGTCATTTGCAGGCGGTAGCGCAACATTACTTCCAGCACATCGTCGTAGCCTGCCGACAACGCCTCCTCCGTCCATGACATTTTCCAGTCCATCCCGCCCTGCAAAAACAGGAGCGCCACGCGGGTGTCATTGCGATTGATGGCCGAGCGGAAATTATTCTCATCCCAGGTAACACCCATGCGGGTTAACGTCTCGCGCGAGGAAGGCGTCTCGCGCATCTCCTGCACCGGCGCGGGAGATGCCGTACTGGCCACAGCCGGCTGCGGTTTACTGCTGGTCACCAGCCAGAATCCCCCCACGACAATCGCGATAACCATCACGCCAACCGCTCCCCACAGCACGCCGGAAATCAGCTGTTCGCGCTGCTCTGGCGTACGCGCGGCGCGCTGAGTCGGTTTTTCTATGCTGTCGCGTACTTCAAAAAGATCGCCGCCTGTGGTGCGGTCCATTTTTTGCGCCTTTTCCCAGAACGCGTGCAGCTCGCTTTCGTCCACCGCCATCAGCGCCGCCGGGTTAACGCGTGTCCGCCCTTCCTCAAACGCGCGCTGAACGGAGCGGGTGATCTGCGTGTAATAGCAGTCGAGCAGCTGGATTTGCGCCCCGCTTAACGGCTGCTGCACGGTGATGCTGTTGCGGATTTGTCGAATATCTTCGAGGAAGGTTTGCAGGGTTTTGCGGGGCTCTACCAGCAGCGTCAGCATGTCCGGAGCGTTAAACAGCGGCGCGTAGTAGCGGCTAAATTCTTTTTTATCCACCAGCAGCTGGGCCAGTTCGCTGAACAACATGCCGCTCAGAACATCATTAATCTCACCGTTTTTCAGCCAGCGACGCACGCGTTCAGCGTTAAACAAGGTCTTAAGATGATTATTCAGCCGCACCGGATCGGGCCACGCCTGCTGTATCAGCCCTTTAATCATCAGCTCAATGGCACGCACCTGTTTCTGCGCCTGAAGCTGGCTCTCCTTCTCTGGCACCCTCCCGGTTTCGTAGGTCAGGAGGGGCTGTTGCAGACGCAGATATTCAAGGGAGGTGACGAAGCGCATCGCCGCAATCAGCTGATTTTCGCTGACATCCTGCCCGCTTTCATACTGGGGAACACGCTGCTGAAGCAAGCGTAATTGCAGCGTAAAGGCC
>NZ_JADABR010000011.1:0-88045 GCF_015672585.1 Enterobacter sp. Res13-Sevr-PEC09-46
CCAGGTATTCCTCACGGGTTTGGGCTTGTGCAAATCGTCCACACATATAAACCTCCGGTCAGTCAGACTGAAAGTATAAGGCAGGGAGAAAAAGTAGCGCGCTGGTTAAGTCTTAC
Organism: Enterobacter sp. Res13-Sevr-PEC09-46; assembly: GCF_015672585.1. Lineage (NCBI taxonomy): Bacteria > Pseudomonadati > Pseudomonadota > Gammaproteobacteria > Enterobacterales > Enterobacteriaceae > Enterobacter > Enterobacter sp. Res13-Sevr-PEC09-46. The sequence continues at coordinate 117 of NZ_JADABR010000011.1, forward strand.
AAACGGATTCGGGGCGATTATGCTGATCAGGTAGAAATGCGTAAAGCAGTGTGTTGCGAAACTGGAAAGAGCTACGCAAAACAAGATAGGATTTGGGGGCAAGTTTGGGGGCAAAAGAGACGTTGGGGGCATGAAAAGGGGCAAGATGTTTTCCGTGATTCTCTAACATTCTCCGATAGTGATGAAGCTAATTGATTGGTTTTCATGTAAAATTATGAATGCTAAAAGAATTATGGGTTCAGGCTTTTATCTGGCTACTATTAAAAGCTGGACGTTAAAACACAACCTGTAAGTCAACCTGAGGGAATGCTATGCAGTCTGATATTCTGAATACCGAAGTGACGACCATTGACGGCGAGAAAACCACGCTGGAAGGCTACAAGGGCAAGGTGCTGCTCATCGTGAACGTGGCGTCGAAATGTGGCCTTACGCCGCAGTATGAACTGCTGGAAAACATTCATAAAGCCTGGGAAAAAGACGGCTTTACCGTACTCGGCTTCCCGTGCAACCAGTTCCTGGGCCAGGAGCCGGGCAGCGAAGAGGAGATTAAGACCTTTTGCAGCACAACCTATGGCGTGACGTTCCCGATGTTCAGCAAAATTGATGTGAACGGGGAAAATCGTCATCCGCTGTATGCCAAACTGGTGGCCGCGGCGCCGACCGCCGTTGCGCCTGAAGAGAGTGGTTTCTATGAGCGTATGACAAGTAAAGGCCGCGCGCCGCTCTATCCGGATGATATTCTGTGGAACTTCGAAAAATTCCTGATTGGCCGTGACGGTCAGGTCGTGCAGCGTTTTTCGCCTGACATGACGCCTGAAGATCCTATCGTGATGGAATCAATTAAGCTGGCGCTGGCGAAATAATGACGCTGCTGATGCAGCTCACGGACGTTGCCGGCAAGGGGCGTCTTGAGCCTGTTACCGCCGAAGTCAACGCAGGTGAAATCCTTCACCTGGTTGGGCCAAACGGCGCCGGAAAAAGCACGCTACTGGCGTGCATGGCGGGGCTGACCACCGGGGAAGGAAAGATTACCTTTCTCGGGCAATCGCTCGTCGACTGGCTACCCGCTACACTTGCCTCCCGTCGAAGCTATCTGGTTCAGCAGCAGGTTCCGCCCTTTGCGATGCCCGTCTGGCACTACCTGACGCTGCATCTGCCTGACAAAAATCAGGTGGGATTGCTCAACGAGGTTGCTGCGGCACTCGGGTTAGACGACAAGCTTACCCGGCAGGCAAATCAGCTTTCCGGCGGCGAGTGGCAGCGCGTGCGTCTGGCCGCCGTCATCCTTCAGATCCATCCGGCGGGAAATCCTCACGGGCGGTTGTTGCTGCTGGACGAGCCGATGAGTGGGTTGGACGTTGCCCAGCAAGCAGCGCTGGATACCCTGCTCAGCGCGCTGTGTCGCAAGGGGATCGCCATCGTGATGAGCAGCCATGATTTGAACCATACGTTGCGCCACGCGCATCGGGTGTGGTTGCTGGCGCGTGGCAAGCTGATTGCCAGCGGAACGCGCGACAGCGTGCTGACGGCCGCCAATCTTGCGAGCGCTTACCACATGTCGTTCCGGAGGCTGGATATTGAAGGCCACAAGATGCTCATTTCCACGGCGCAGGAATAACCTTTCTTGCACAGCTGCATAGATGCACGCTAAATTACCGAAAGAACAAAAAAAGCAGAGGATTCGTCTGAAATGCGATTCTGGTTTCTCCTTGTTGCGGCGCTCTTTCTTGCAGGATGCAGCAGCCATCGTGCACCTCCGCCCAACCCACGGCTTTCCGATTCCATTACGGTCATTGCCAGCCTGAACGATCAGCTCAGCAACTGGCGCGGCACACCTTATCGCTACGGCGGCATGAGCCGGGGCGGGGTGGATTGCTCGGGATTCGTGCTGATGACCTTCCGCGATAAATTTGACCTCCAGCTTCCGCGTGAAACGCGTATGCAGGCGAAAATCGGCACTGAAATTGATAAAGACGAGCTCCTGCCCGGCGATCTGGTCTTTTTTAAAACGGGCTCCGGAGAAAACGGCCTTCATGTCGGCATCTATGATACCGATAATCAGTTCATTCATGCCTCGACCAGTCGTGGCGTGATGCGCTCCTCTCTGGATAATGTTTACTGGCGTAAAAACTTCTGGCAGGCCAGACGTATTTAACCGCTGCATAAAAATGCAGTGCGGAGGGCCTGGCGGTGAAAATAGACGTCAGGCTTTTCTTGCGGGTTGATTAAAGTTAAATTTTTGCCCAATTATTTATGTCCGCATGTGCCTGTTTTATCTAAAACTGGCTATTATTCAATAACCAGGATAAAATTAATTTAGATTCAGGGAAAAATCTGAAAATTAATACGGAAAGAATGAAATTAATCTTATTAAAATCAAGACAGTGGAATTGTGCCTGCAATTGCTCCAGGATGTTCTCTCTCATCTTTAATGCAGGACAAGCGCGATGATTATTACGCTAGATAATGCTTACCAGTCTGAACTTTTACTCCTTCCGGCGCGTGATAGTGCAGGTTTGCTTAAAGGTTTAGAGATTTTGGTTAACTTTACTGGCGTGGGTGCGGACGTACGGATCCCGACTGAACTGGTTATCCCACATCTTTCTCAGGAAGATGAATTAGCGCTGTTTCAGGAGAAACTGCAATTACTCGATACCTGTAAGCTATTTTTTATTCAGCATCAGTTAATTGCATGGATCAATATTACACCTGCAATTGTTGAGTTTTTATTAACTAATGAGAACGCTGTTTCAATCCTTGAGCGATATCCGTTTCTTGAGTTTACCGTTAATGAGAACTATCCAGGTTTAAATAACGGGAAAGACGATCCCTGTCTGGCAAGAATGGCGATCCATTTCCCCTTAGTGCTGGCTAACTTCGGTGCAGGGGCTGCGTCCCTTAAACCGGTTTATGATGGTCTGTTCAAACGGGTGATTCTGGATAAAAACTTTATCCAGCAGCGCGTGTCGGCACTCTCGTTTGAGCCTTTTATGCGCGCTATTCTTTGGCAGATCGCGCCGCATTGTCAGTCGGTCATGGTCTCGGGAATTGACGATCACGGCATCTTACAACGCGTGCTGCCCTTCAATTTTGGTGCAATGCAGGGAAGCCTGTGGCCTGCCGTCCCGGCAGAGCGGGTAACGACTCTCGTTCAGCAATAACCCCTTTCTTCGCCCGTGTTTACGTCCAGGGAAACCCTCTACACTTAAAGCAGGAGGACTTATGACCCTGTCTTTTACTGCTCACTGGCACGATGAATTACCCGGCTTTTACACCGCGCTTAAGCCAACGCCTCTACAGAACGCGCGTCTTATCTGGCATAACGATGCATTAGCGGATTCGCTTGGCATCCCTGCTACGCTTTTTCAGCCAGAAAAAGGCGCCGGCGTCTGGGGCGGCGAAACGCTGCTTCCGGGCATGAAGCCGCTGGCTCAGGTCTATAGCGGACATCAGTTTGGCGTCTGGGCGGGACAGCTCGGCGATGGCCGCGGCATCCTGCTGGGTGAACAGCTTCTGCCGAATGGCGAAACGCTCGACTGGCACCTGAAAGGGGCAGGGCTAACCCCGTACTCACGCATGGGGGATGGCCGCGCGGTGCTGCGTTCAACCATCCGTGAAGCTCTGGCTTCCGAGGCGATGCATGCCCTGGGGATCCCTACCTCACGCGCGCTGTCCATTGTCACCAGCGACACGCCGGTGGCCCGTGAAACGATGGAGCAGGGAGCGATGCTGGTCCGCGTTGCGGAAAGCCATCTGCGTTTCGGTCATTTTGAACACTTCTACTATCGCCGCGAGCCGGATAAGGTCCGCCAGCTTGCCGATTACGCCCTTCGCCGTCACTGGCCGCACCTGCAAAACGAGCCGGACCGCTATGTTCTCTGGTTCCGGGATATTGTCGCGCGCACTGCCGCAATGATTGCCCGCTGGCAGGCCGTCGGCTTTGCCCACGGGGTGATGAATACCGACAACATGTCCCTGTTAGGGCTGACGTTTGACTACGGTCCGTACGGCTTCCTTGATGACTATCAGCCGGGTTACATCTGTAACCATTCGGACTATCAGGGGCGTTACCGTTTCGACAACCAGCCTGCGGTGGGGCTGTGGAACCTTCAGCGGCTTGCGCAAAGCCTGTCGCCGTTTATCGACGTCGATGCCCTGAACGATGCGCTGGACAGCTATCAGGAGATCCTGCTGCGAGAATATGGTGTGTTAATGCGCAACAAGCTGGGGCTGATGACGCAGGAAAAAGGCGATAACGCGCTGTTGAATGGGCTGTTTGCCATCATGGTGCGTGAAGACAGCGACTATACCCGAACCTTCCGTATGCTGAGCCAGACCGCGCAGCAGAGCGCCGCGTCACCGCTGCGCGACGAGTTCATCGATCGTCAGGCGTTTGATGACTGGTTTGCCGTTTACCGGACGCGTTTACAGCAGGAACAGATTGATGACGATACCCGCCAGGCGCGGATGAAGGCGGTTAACCCGGCGATGGTGTTGCGCAACTGGCTGGCGCAGCGGGCCATTGAGCAGGCAGAGCAGGGGGATTATACCGAGCTGCATCGGCTGCATATCGCCCTGCGCACGCCGTTTGCCGACCGGGAGGATGACTATGTCAGCCGCCCGCCGGACTGGGGCAAGCGGCTGGAAGTGAGCTGCTCAAGCTAAGGGGCGAGAAAAACCTGCGGTGCGGCGTGCGCCGGATGTCTGCCGACGTGCACCTGCGCACCGTACCAGTGTGCCAGCGCGTCGGCCTGCAAAACCGTCTCCGGTATGCCCTGAGAAACAATCCTGCCGTTGTGTAACAGCAGGATCCGGTCCGACCATAATGCGGCAAGATTGAGATCGTGCAGCACCACGCAGGCGTGAAGATGGCCCTGACGGGTCAGCGATTTCAACAGGCGCAGCAGATGCTGCTGGTGGTAGAGATCCAGCGCTGAAGTGGGTTCGTCGAGAAACAGCCAGCCGCGCGGCGTTCCGTCACGCCACAGCTGCGCCAGCGCGCGGGCGAGCTGGACGCGCTGCTGTTCGCCCCCCGAGAGGGCATGATAACGCCTGCCGGCCAGCGGCAGGCAACCGGTCAGCTGCAACACCTCACGCACAATCGACGGTTCCGGGTGACGCGTCCAGGGCGCACGCCCCATTCCAACGATCTCCTCCACCTGCCAGTCAAATCCAGGCTGAGACTGCTGGCGCATCACTGCCCGATAGCGGGACAGCATCTGCGGATGCCATTCCTCCAGCGCTTTTCCCGCCAGCGAACAGCCGCCGCTGTCGGGTTTCAGGTAGCCGGTCAGCAGCCGCAGCAGCGTGGATTTCCCCGCGCCGTTGGGGCCGATCAATGTAACCAGCTCTCCCTGCGACAGTGACAGCGAAACGTTATCTGTCAGCGTGCGGCCAGACCGGGTAAAAGTAAGATTTTCAGCCGTATAACGTTCAGCCATGCTGTTCTCCACGACGAAAAATGAGCCATAAGAACCAGGGAGCGCCAAGGATACTGGTCAGCAGGCCGACCGGCATTTCTGCCGGAGCGACCAGGGTGCGCGCGACCGTATCCGCCACCAGCAGCAGTAACGCGCCCGCGAGTACCGTGCCGGGGAGGGTTGCCCGGTGATCGGCGCCCAGCCACATGCGCATCAGGTGCGGCACCACGAGTCCGACAAAGCCAATCACGCCGCTGACGGCGACAGCCGCCGCGACCAGCAGGGCGCTGCATAACAGTAATATTCGCTGTACAAGGGCAACGTCCACGCCAAGGTAATGCGCTTCCTCCTCACCCAGTTGCAGTAAATTTAATGCGCTGGCACAACGCCAGATCGCCAGAACGGCAGGCACCATCAGCGAGGTCACGGCGAGCAGCGTTGACCACTGTGCCTGACCAAGACTTCCCATTCCCCAGAGTGAAAGCTGACGCAGCTGGGCGTCATTGCTGACCCACGAAAGCACACCCACTGCCGCACCGCACAGGGCATTGATGGCGATACCCACCAGCAACAGACGTGACAGAGAGGGGTCACGCTGCTTGCTGAGCAGGAAGATCACGCCAGTGGCTGCCAGCGCCCCAAAAAATGCCGCCAGCATAGGGGCGTAAAGCATCACCAGCGCGGGCAGCGAGAGCGGGAGCACCACCCACAGGGCGACGGCCAGCGCCGCACCGCTGCTGATCCCGAGCAGGCCCGGGTCGGCCAGTGGATTGCGGAACAGCCCCTGCATGACGCAGCCGGCGAGCGCCAGCGATCCGCCAATCACCAGCGCCAGCAGTACGCGGGGCAGACGGATGGTAAGCCAGATCTGGCGTAGCGTCTCATCGCTGCCGCTCCACAGCACGTTCACCGGCAGGCGTAACGCCCCAAAACCGGTGGCCATGAACGTCATGACGGTAAGCAACCCCGCCAGAAGCCATAACGATAACGTGATGCGCCGGGACATCAGGGCAGTTGCTCCGCTCTGGCACGCAGCTGTTGTATGGCTTTCGGCGTGCGGACGCTGAAGCCCAGCAGGGCCATATCATCAATAGCCAGCATCTGCTTGCTTCGTCCCGCTGGCGTTTGCGCCAGGCCGGGCAGTTTCCACAGATTTTCTTCGCCGCCCAGCGCGTTAAGACCGTCCTGCGAAATCACCACCAGATCCGGCTGGCTGGCCATCACCCCCTCCTGGGAAAGCGGCTGATAGCGGGTAAAGCCCTGCATGGCGTTCTGCAACCCGGCGGCGCGTATTGCCGCATCCGCGCCGGTCTGTTGCCCGGCCGCCATTGCGGTCATTCCGCCGTGGCTGAGGATAAACAGCACCCGCTTGTTGAGCGGTGTTGAGGGCAGTGCCGCCAGCGCCTGACGCAGCGAGTTGCGCAGGGTTTCCCCTTGCGCCTCATGATGCGTCGCCTGAGCTATCACCCGTACTTTTTCGTCAATCGCGCGCAGGTCAGGCGTGCCGGGAACGGTAACCACCCGGACGTGGCTCTGTTCAACCTGTTTCAGCGCCAGAGAGGGCTGCGCCTGGTCGCTTGCCAGCACCAGCGTCGGGCGTACGGACAAAATCCCCTCCGCATTCAGCTGGCGAAGATACCCCACGTCAGGCAGCGCGTTTGTCGCCTGCGGCCACTGGCTGGTACTGTCGCGCGCAACCAGAGAAGACTCCGCGCCGAGGGCGTAGACGATCTCCGTCACGTCGCCGCCGAGGGCGACAATTCTCTCCGGCGCGGCGACAGCGACCAGCGGCAGGGCGCAGAGCAGGGCGAACCAGTTTTTCATGCGGCCAGCCCTTCTGGCGTCAGGGCGTCAATCTGGCGGCGCCACTGGCTCTGCTCAGGCTCGCCTTCGGTACGCTGCCCGTAGAGCTGGGCGATCTGAGTGCCGTCCGCAGCAAACAGCTCCAGGCTGGTAACGTGTCCGTCCGCCGTAGGCTTACGCGTTACCCACGTCTCGGCGATAGTCTCCTCCAGCAGATGCAGGGTAAAGGTTGGGTTGAAGATGTTCAGCCAGCCCTTTATGGGCGTCAGTTTTTCCACCACACCGGTGAAGATCTGCACGCAGCCGCGGTTGCCGACGAAGATCATGATTTCGTTTCCGTCCTGTCGCGCCGTCTCCAGCAGCTGTGCCAGCGCGCTGTTATCCACCTTACAGGCCAGATCGTCACTCACCAGACGAAACGCCTGCTGGCGGCTCAGTTTATGGCGCTTCAGTAAGCTAAAGAACTGATGCACATCGGTCATGGCGCGCCACTCTTTCTCCACCGGGCCTGCATCAGCACCGTCGGAATGCGCAGGGGCATCGACAGCCTTCAGTGCCAGAGTGGGGTTATCGGCAATGATAAAACGGGTCAGCACGTCGCCCCAGGCGGCAACGTCGGTGTGATCCGTGGTGTAGACCTTCAGTAAAGCGTCGCCCTGATGATCGAAGAACTGAATGCTCTGACGTTCGCCGCGGGAGGTCGTTTCACTTATGTGAAACGCGCTCGCCCACTGGTTGAGGAACAAACGCAGATCCAGCGCGCGCGGATTCAGCACCAGCCCGGCGTGGCCGCCGAGGTGCTGGTTAGTAAACGCCCCGACCTGCTCGTGAACGGCGTATTCGTTACGGCAGATGCATTTGGTTTCCCCCACCGACTCCAGCGCTGCCAGAATCTCACGGATTTCACCGCGCAGCCGCCAGGCGTCGTGTCCAACGCGCGCAAATGCCAGCTCTGCTTCGCTGATGTGCATTAATCCGGCGATATCACGGGCGTACTTACCCGGATGTTCTTCTTTAAGCTCAAGCCAGCGTGTGTAGTGACCCATAATCTTATCCTTCTGAATCGTTGCCCCGAAGGGAATTACCATTGATAACTGACGAAGATCTTGCCGTTGCGGCCATCCTGCGGGATGCCTTGTGGTGACCAGTAGGCTTTGTCGAAGGCGTTCCCCAGCACGAGGGTGGTGGTGATGCCTTTGAACTGCTGCTGACCTTTATAGCTGACGTAGAAATCATTCACTGCGTAGCCAGGCTGCTCGCTGTAGCTGCTGCTGATGTGCGTTGAACGTTCGACGAAGGTGCCGATCCAGCCCACGGAGAAGCCGCTTTGCGCCACGGGGATATCCAGCTTGCTGGTGACGGTGTCCGGGTTGATGCTGGAGATGTATTCGCCCGTGTCGGTATCTTTCCCGCGCGTGCGGTTGTAGGCCACGTCCAGGTTGAACAGACTGGTCGCGTAGGTCGCCATCATGTCCCAGCCCCAGATTTTGGCATTTGGTACGTTATAGGACATGGTGGTGGCCGCCGCAAAATCGACGGTAGTGGAGATGTAATCTTTCGCTTTGGTGTCGAAGTAGCTGGCTTTGAACTCCAGCGCGTCGTTGGCGAGCAGCAGATCGTCAAAACGTAGCCCAAAACCGAACTCCTGGGTTTCGTTAGTTTCCGGACGCAGGTTCGGGTTCGGCACCCAGTAGTTGGTGTAGAAGCTGCCGATAGAGAAGTGCTTCGAGTCGTTATACATCTCGCCCATCGTTGGCGCGCGGAAGGCCTGGGCGTAAGAGCCGAACAGCATCAGCCAGTCGGCTGGACTCACGGTTAACCCGGCGCGTGATGACCACTTATCCGCATCCACGTCGTCGTAACCGTCGCTGCTGCCGCGGTAGTTGTCGTAACGCGTCCCGCCGAGAAGCGTTACCGGCAGGTCGCGCAGGGTGATCTCATCCTGCAACCAGCCGGAGCTGAAGTCGATTTTCGCGTCCGGGAAGCCGGTGGTCGCGCCGCCAGGGTGTTGCTCCTGACGATAGTATTCCCCGCCGTAGGTCAGCAGGTGCGAGGCGAAGGAGTCGCTGAACAGGCGGGTGCGGTTTTCCACTTTGCCGCCTTTGGTAGTCTGCTTACGGAACTCGCCGCTGGCGTCGATGTTCTGGGCGTTGATCCGCGCTTCGGACCAGTAAAATTTCGCATCGGCGTTCAGCCAGTTGTTTCCGGCTGGCGCAATGCGGTAGCCAAGCTGGGCATCGCGCTGAATGGTGGAACGATCGGTCATCGGGTTACTGCTGCTGGCATCCGTGGTCTGCGGATTTTTCGGCTCCTGCGCGTCGTTGTTGTAGTAGCGCAGAGAGCCGCTCAGCGTCTGCGCCGGATCGATTTTCCAGCTGCCTTTCGCCAGCATATTGTTGATGGATTCGTCGTTTGGCGCCCTCGCGCCGTCACTCTGGCGAATGTCGCCGCGATCGCGGCTGGACCAGGAGACCAGACCGTCCAGGGTATCGGTGCGGCCATAGGCGCTGGCACCCATCCCGATGCTGTGATCGCCCGTTGCACCGGTAGCAAATACGCGATAGCCGCTGTTTTTACCTGCATCCAGCAGATCGCTGGCGTCGACGGTGTCATACGAAATTACGCCGCCCAGCGCGCCGCTGCCGTACAGCAAGGCGGAAGGACCACGTACTACTTCAATACGTTTGATCAGCGCCGGATCGAGGAACGTGCTGTTCAGGTGTCCGGTATCAGTGCCCTGGCGCACGCCATCCACCAGTATCAGCACGCCACGGCGGTCATAGCCCCGGAGGTTAACGTCCTGACCGTTGGTGCGCCCGGTGCCGTCCAGCGTCAGACCGGGCACCTTGCGCAGCAGGTCGGCGGCGGAGCTGGCGGTCTGGTTTTCCGGCGCGGTGGCGTCAATCACGCTCACCATCATGGGGGCTTCAAAGGCGCTGCGGGCATTGCCGGTGGCGGTGACGGTGATCTCGTCTGCGGCGGCAAACGTAACGCCCGGCAGGGTGCTGACAATCGCCAGCGCCAGAAGAGACGGGCGTAAAGACGCGGATTGCAGGTGTGGCATAGCAACTCTCCATAAGAATTGAAAAGCGCTGGCTGCCTGGGGATCACCTGGGTGGCTGGCGAATGTGTTGTCTGGTTTATTTAGTCAGGATCAGTTTTCCGGCATTGGTCTGGCGCAGCAGGTAGTGCTGGCCGTCATGCTCGATAATGACCCGTCCCTCCTCACCCAACAGGCTTTTGCTGTCGATTCGGCGATCGGTGGGAGCAGGGGACGGTGCTGTGTGTGTTTTTGTTGGCGTTGCCGCGCTGTTATCGGTAGGTGACATAATGTTTATAAATAACAATCAATGTAACAATGATAATCATTATCAATAAACTGCAAATTCACGGCAAGCGTTTTTGTGAAAATTGTGTGACGGGATCAAATTTGGGGGAGAGGTGCGGTCTGATGCCCTCACCCCGACCCTCTCCCACGGGGAGAGGGAGAAGGGCACGTACCGTAGGCCGGGTAAGCGTAGCGTCACCCGGCAGGATTTTAAAAGCGTGTGTCCACGGCTGAAGCCAGCATCTCCAGCAGCAGCTCGCTGTCTTCCCAGCTCAGGCACGGGTCGGTGATTGACTGGCCGTAGACCATTTGCTGTCCGGCGACGATTTTCTGCGTGCCTTCTTTGATAAAACTCTCCGCCATAATTCCTGCAATGGCGGTCGAGCCGCTGCGGATCTGCTGGCAAACTTCCTCGCAGACGTCCAGCTGGCGGCGGTGCTGTTTCTGACAGTTGCCGTGGCTGAAATCCACCACCAGATGCTCCGGCAGGTCAAATTCCGCCAGCGTTTCGCAGGCGGCGGCAATATCTTCTGCATGGTAATTCGGTTTTTTACCGCCACGCATAATGATATGTCCGAACGGGTTGCCGCTGGTCTGGTAGATGGTCATCTGGCCGTTTTTATCCGGGGAGAGGAACATATGGCTGGCGCGTGACGCGCGGATGGCATCTACGGCAATTCGGGTATTGCCGTCCGTTCCGTTTTTGAAGCCCACCGGGCAGGAAAGCGCCGACGCCATTTCACGGTGGATCTGGCTTTCGGTGGTACGTGCGCCAATCGCGCCCCAGCTAATGAGGTCGGCAATAAACTGTCCGGTCACCATATCCAGAAATTCGGTGGCAGTTGGCACGCCCAGCTCGTTAACCTGTAACAGCAGCTTGCGCGCCAGCGTAATACCGTGATTCACCCGGTAGCTACCGTTCAGATCGGGATCGGAAATCAATCCTTTCCAGCCCACGACGGTACGCGGCTTTTCAAAGTAGGTACGCATCACGATCTCCAGGCGATCCTGATACGTGCCGCGCAGCGTCTGAAGGCGTTGTGCATAATCCATTGCCGCGTCGAGGTCGTGGATGGAGCAGGGGCCAATCACCACCAGAAGACGTTTGTCTTCACCATTGAGAATTTTTTCGATGCGGCGACGGGAGGCCGTCACATGGTCCGCCACCTCGGCGGAAACGGGATGCAGCCGGGCCAGTTCAGCCGGTGTGACCAGGCTATCAATGCGCGCGGTGCGCAGTTCGTCGGTTTTATTCATGGAATGTCTCAGAAATTTTTTGCTTCATCGGCAGACTACCGGGAAGTGATGGGCATCACCTTAAACCAATCCCTGCTGATTTCAAGTTCGGGGCACGTCGCCCCGAAGATGGCGTGATAATAACTGAAACTGGATTAATGTACTAGCATATTAGTACATGCGGCGATTCAGCCCCATGATATCGAGGATTTTGGTGGCAATTTCTTCTACTGAATAGTTGGTACTGTTCAGCCAGGGAATTTGATTTTTCCGGTACAGCGCTTCGACTTCGGAGACTTCCATTCGGCACTGGCGCATCGAGGCGTAGCGGCTGTTCTCGCGACGTTCTTCGCGGATCGCTGCCAGTCGTTCCGGGTTGATGGTCAGCCCAAACAGCTTATGCTGGAGCGGCTTGAGCGCGGCGGGCAGCACCAGGTTATCCATATCATCGGCAATAAAGGGGTAGTTGGCGGCACGAATGCCAAACTGCATGGCCAGGTAAAGGCTGGTGGGGGTTTTACCGCAGCGCGACACGCCGAGCAAAATCACCTGCGCCTGGTCGAGATTGCGCAGGGAGATCCCGTCGTCGTGCGCCAGGGTGTAGTCAATGGCGGCAATACGCGCATCGTATTTGGTCAGGTTGCCGGGGTTCAGACCGTGGGTACGGTGGGCGATCGGCGTCGGGTCGAGCTTCAGCTCGCTTTGCAAGGGAGCAACCAGCGCCTGCACGATGTCCTGACAGAAGCCCTCGCTTTGCAAAATGATGTTGCGGATCTCAGGGATCACAATGGAATAGAACACCAGCGGACGAACGCCGGTCTGCTGGTAAATGGCGTCGATCTGGTCCTTGACCGCTTTGGCCCGGCTCTCATTTTCCACGAACGGCAACGTGATGCTGTTTATCGATACCGGAAACTGCGACATCACCGCGTGTCCCAGCACCTCGGCGGTTATCGCCGTCCCATCAGAAATATAAAAAACGTGGCGATCGACAGCATTATCCATTTTATCCACCCTGAATAGCGTACGTAATTGCCTGAAAGCATAAATTAAAAAAGTTAATTTCACAGCAAAGAACTTATCTGAATTTAAAATGAAATGGTGTTTTTGATTTTCCTGAAAAGTGGATTTCATTTTTCGAATAGCGGCTTTATTTCTATGGTTTTTGCCGGAATCTATAGGAATCATCGGGTTAGCGAGTGCCGGGAAACTGTCCGAAAAGTTGAAAATTTAAATTGCTTACACGATTCACCGTTTTTTTAGCGGAAATAAATATGCCAGTATAAATACGTAGTCAGGTGTTTCTTACTCCGATCAAATATCACAAAAGGATTGTTTCGATGTCCAACAATGGCTCGTCACCGCTGGTGCTTTGGTATAACCAACTCGGCATGAATGATGTAGACAGAGTTGGGGGCAAAAATGCCTCCCTGGGTGAAATGATTACAAATCTGTCCGGTATGGGTGTCTCCGTACCTAACGGGTTTGCCACAACCGCCGATGCGTTTAACCTGTTTTTAGACCAGAGCGGTGTAAACCAGCGCATTTACGACCTGCTGGATAAAACGGATATTGATGATGTCACCGAGCTTGCCAAAGCCGGCGCGCAAATCCGCCAGTGGATTATCGACACACCTTTCCAGCCGGAACTGGAAAAAGCCATTCACGACGCCTACAACCAGCTCTCCGCTGACGATGCGCAGGCCTCCTTTGCCGTGCGTTCTTCTGCAACCGCAGAAGATATGCCCGATGCCTCGTTCGCCGGACAGCAGGAAACCTTCCTGAACGTTCAGGGTTACGATGCGGTGCTGGTGGCGGTGAAGCACGTGTTTGCTTCCCTGTTTAATGACCGCGCCATCTCCTATCGCGTGCACCAGGGCTATGACCACCGCGGCGTCGCGCTTTCCGCCGGCGTGCAGCGCATGGTGCGCTCGGACGTAGGCTCTTCCGGCGTGATGTTCTCTATCGACACTGAATCCGGCTTCGACCAGGTGGTGTTTATCACCTCCGCGTGGGGTCTGGGCGAGATGGTGGTGCAGGGGGCGGTAAACCCTGACGAATTCTACGTGCACAAGCCTACGCTGGCGGCTAACCGTCCGGCAGTGGTACGCCGCACCATGGGCTCGAAAAAAATTCGCATGATCTATGCTCCGACGCAAGAGCATGGCAAGCAGGTCACCATTGAAGATGTGCCGCAGGAGCAGCGGGATCGCTTCTCACTGACCGACGCCGAAGTGGAAGAGCTGGCGAAGCAGGCGGTGCAGATTGAAAAACACTATGGCCGTCCAATGGACATCGAGTGGGCGAAAGACGGACACACCGGCAAGCTGTTTATCGTGCAGGCGCGTCCAGAAACCGTCCGTTCACGCGGTCAGGTCATGGAGCGCTACACCCTGCACGCGCAGGGCAAAATTGTCGCGGAAGGCCGCGCAATTGGTCACCGCATCGGTGCCGGTCCGGTGAAAGTGATCCACGACATCAGCGAGATGAACCGCATTCAGCCTGGCGACGTGCTGGTGACCGACATGACCGACCCGGACTGGGAACCGATCATGAAAAAAGCGGCTGCCATCGTCACCAACCGCGGCGGCCGTACCTGTCACGCGGCTATTATCGCCCGTGAGCTGGGGATCCCGGCGGTAGTCGGCTGCGGTGATGCCACCGAGCGCATGAAGGACGACCAGAAGGTGACGGTCTCCTGTGCCGAAGGCGATACCGGCTACGTGTATGCCGATATCCTCGACTTCAGCGTGAAAAGTTCCAGCGTGGATACCATGCCGGACCTGCCGCTGAAGATCATGATGAACGTCGGTAACCCGGACCGCGCGTTTGACTTCGCCTGCCTGCCGAACGAAGGCGTGGGCCTGGCGCGTCTGGAATTTATTATTAACCGTATGATCGGGGTGCACCCGCGTGCGCTGCTGGAGTTCGACGACCAGGACGCAAAACTGCAAAACGAAATCCGCGAGATGATGAAGGGTTACGACTCGCCGAGAGAGTTCTATGTGGGGCGTCTGACGGAAGGGATCGCCACGCTCGGCGCGGCCTTCTACCCGAAACGCGTGATCGTGCGTCTGTCGGACTTTAAGTCCAACGAATACGCCAACCTGGTGGGCGGCGAACGCTACGAGCCGGAAGAAGAGAACCCGATGCTGGGCTTCCGCGGCGCCGGACGCTACGTGTCGGAAAGCTTCCGCGACTGCTTCGCGCTGGAGTGCGAGGCGGTAAAACGCGTGCGCAATGACATGGGGCTGACCAACGTGGAAATCATGATCCCGTTCGTCCGTACCGTGGATCAGGCGAAAGCGGTGGTGGATGAGCTGGCGCGTCAGGGGCTGAAGCGCGGCGAGAACGGGCTGAAGATCATCATGATGTGTGAAATTCCGTCCAACGCCCTGCTGGCCGAGCAGTTCCTGGAGCACTTCGACGGCTTCTCCATTGGCTCGAATGACATGACGCAGCTGGCGCTCGGCCTGGACCGCGACTCCGGCGTCGTCTCTGAGCTGTTCGATGAGCGTAACGAGGCGGTGAAAGCGCTGCTCTCCATGGCCATCCGCGCGGCGAAGAAACAGGGTAAATATGTCGGGATTTGCGGCCAGGGTCCTTCTGACCATGAAGACTTTGCGGCCTGGCTGATGGATGAGGGGATTGATAGCCTCTCCCTGAACCCGGACACCGTGGTGCAGACCTGGCTGAGCCTGGCAGAGCTGAACAAGTAAAACCTGCACAACCTGAAAAAGGCGAGGATATCTGTCCTCGCCTTTTTTATTTTCCTGCGAATATGCTCACCATCACAAATAAAGCAAAAAACCAAATATCATAATTTATCTGTTAATTTAGACAATTGTTAGCGGGCAGGGCGTTGCTAATACTTGAGCCTTACCGCGTACATCCGTCGGGATGATGCGCGACTGGTTGAAATACGTTTTAACCTGATAAAAAGGCAAATAACAATGACAATCTCCTCTGTATTACGTACCAAAGATAAAATAGGTTACGGCCTCGGCGATATGGCCAGCGCGCTGGTCTGGCAAACGGCAACGTTATTTCTCGCTTATTTCTATACGGACGTATTCGGTTTGCCTGCGGCCATTATGGGCACCATGTTTTTAGTGGTGCGCGTGGTCGATGCGTTTGTCGACCCGTGCATTGGCGCGCTGGTGGACCGCACTCAGACCCGCCACGGTCGTTTTCGTCCCTGGCTGCTCTGGTTTGCCATTCCGTTTGGCGTGAGCTGCCTGATTACCTTCTACGTACCGGATGCCGGGGCGACGGCAAAAATTGTCTATGCCTGCGTAACCTATGCCATCCTGAGCCTGATCTATTCCGCGATTAACGTCCCTTACTGCGCCATGCCCGGCGCGCTGACGCTCGACCCGCGCGAACGCCACTCGCTGCAATCCTGGCGCTTTGGCCTGTCGTTTATCGGCGGGTTGATTGTAACGGTCATCGCGCTGCCGCTGGTCTCATTATTAGGCCAGGGGAATGTGCAAAAAGGCTATTTCTATGCCATGAGCCTGATGGGGCTGCTGGGCATTGTTTTATTCTTCTGCTGCTTCTTTATGACCCGGGAGCGTTACTCGCCGCGCAATGACACCTCCGGCTCGATGCTGACGGATTTAAAACTGCTGGCCGCCAATAGCCAGTGGCGAATTGTTTTTCTGTTTAATATTTTACTGTTAACCGCCGTCGTGACGCGTGGCTCTGCGACCATGTATTACGTTAATTATGTTCTGTTACGTCCGGAACTGGTTTTTGCCTTTATTGTTTCCGGCATGGTGGCCTCCTTAAGCGGCGCATTATTATCTGAACGCCTGCTGGGCAAATTTGACCGGGTGCGTGCCTATCAGTGGACCATTATTTCTTTCGTTATTTTTGGCGCGCTGATTTTCTTCATTCCGCCTTCGCAGGTGTGGCTGATATTCGGTCTGAATATTGTGTTTAGTTTTATTCAGAACCTGACCACGCCGCTGCAATGGACCATGTTCTCCGATGTGGTGGACTACGAAGAACACCGTAGTGGCCGCCGCCTGGACGGGCTGGTCTTTTCTACCGCCCTGTTTGCCATCAAGTTTGGGCTGGCGCTGGGTGGGGCGGTGGTCGGTTGGGTGCTTGGCATGGTGGATTACGCTCCCGGTCAGGCAAACCAGGCGCCTCACGTTCTCGCAACCATCAATGCCCTGTTCACCCTGATCCCCTGCGCGCTGTTCCTCTGCATGGTGGCGCTCCTTGCCATCTACAAACTTAACAGCCGGCTGGTGGACAGCATCGCCCGCGAGCTGGCCAGCAAACGCGATAGTCGAAACGATGCGGGGCAGCTCAGCCCGGCAACCCAATCCGCACTACAGGAGTAAACCATGACTGCGATCTACAAGGACGCGGGACGTTCCGTACACGAGCGTGTCGCTGATTTACTGGCGCGTATGACGCCGGAAGAGAAATTTGCTCAGATGCACGCGTACTGGCTGATCCTTGATGAACACGGCAACCACCGCGAGCGCAGCGATCTGAGCGATGAATTCGCCGGCGTGAGCGAACAGGCGTCCCTCAGCGAAAGACTGAAGTTCGGCGTCGGGCAGATCACCCGCCCGCTCGGCACGCACATTGTTGATGCAAAAACCGGCGTGCGTGCCGCCAACCGCCTGCAACGCATGATGATGGAGGAGACCCGGCTCGGCATTCCGGCGCTGTTTCATGAGGAGTGTCTGGTAGGGCTGCTGTGCAAAGATGCAACGCTGTTCCCGTCGTCGCTGAACTACGGTTCTACCTGGGACCCGGCGCTGGTGCAGCGCGCGGCGGAGCAGATTGGCAAAGAGGCCCGGTCTGTCGGGTGCCAGCAGGGGCTGGCCCCGGTGCTGGATGTCTCGCGCGACGTGCGCTGGGGACGGACGGAAGAGACCTTTGGGGAAGATCCGTGGCTGGTAGGGGTGATGGCGACGGCGTACGTGAAGGGGTTGCAGGGCGATAAGCGCGATCTGCTGGCGACCCTGAAACATTACGTCGGCCACTCCTTCAGCGAAGGGGCGCGCAATCATGCGCCGGTCCATCTCGGTTTCAGCGAGCTTAACGATACCTTCCTGCTGCCGTTTGAGATGGCGGTAAAGCTGGCCAACGCCGGTTCGGTGATGCCAGCCTATCACGACATTGATAATCAGCCAGGGCACAGCGACCATTTTCTGCTCACCACCGTGCTGCGTGAACAGTGGGGCTTCGACGGCATTATCGTGGCGGATTACGGCGGCGTCAGCCTGCTGCACCAGCACCACGGGATTTCTCACGATCCAGCACAATCGGCGGCGCTGGCGTTTAATGCCGGGCTGGACGTGGAACTGCCGAAGGATGACTGCGCGCGTCATCTGGCTGAAGCGGTAGAGCGTGGGCTCATCTCAATGGCGAAAGTGGATGAGATTGTGGCGCGCGTGCTAAGTGAAAAATTCCGTCTTGGGCTGTTTGAAAAACCGTACGCCGACGAAGACGGTATCGATTTGCAGAATGAGGCGACCCGGCAGGTGGCGCGCGAGGTGGCAACAAAATCGATCACGCTGCTGGAAAATAACGGCATTTTGCCCCTCGGCGGAAAACCCCGTGTAGCGGTAGTGGGGCCGACGGCGGACGATCCACTGGCGTTACTGAGCGGCTACAGCTTCCCGGTTCACCTGATTATCAGCGATATGGTTGAAGAGACCTCGCAGGTGACTACCCCGCGCGCGGCGCTGGAACAGTACCTTGGCGCATCACAGGTACGTTACGCCAAAGGGTGCCACATTATCGAAAAACGGATGGCGGGCGCACCGGTGTTCCCGGGCGACAGCGGCGGTAAGCCGATGCAGCAATCGCCGGTTTCACAACGCACGGATCTGATCCCCGACGCCGTGAGCGCGGCAAAAGAGAGTGACGTGGTGGTGGCCTGCGTGGGCGACCTCGCCGGACTATTCCAGAGCGGCACCGTGGGGGAAGGTTCGGATACCGATTCGCTGGATCTGCCGGGCGTGCAGCAACAGCTGCTGGAGGCGCTGGTGGCAACCGGTAAGCCGGTGATTGTCGTCATGACGGGTGGGCGTCCTTATAACCTTCAGGGGCTGGAAGAGAAGGTGGCCGCGCTGATGATGGCCTGGGCGCCGGGGCAGGAAGGGGGCTGGGCGATTGCCGATGTCTTAACCGGCCGCGCGGAGCCGCAGGGCAGGCTGGTAGTGAGCGTGCCGAAAAACGCCGGGGCGATGCCGTACTACTATAACCACAAGCTGAAAAGCGGCGGCACGCCGTTTGCGTTCCATTTCGGCGCACTTTACCCGTTCGGTTACGGTCTCGGCTGGACGCAGTTTCGCTGGGGCGCGGCCCGCCTGGCGGAAAGCCGCGTCCCGATCGACGGAGAGGTGGCGTTAAGCGTCGATATCACCAACACCGGCGAGCGCAGCGACAGCGAAGTGGTACAGGTGTACGTACGCGATAAGGTCGCCACGCAGGTGCGTCCGCTTCAGGAGCTGAAAGCGTTCCAGCGCGTTACGCTTTCACCGGGAGAAACCGCCACGCTGACCTTTACCCTGCCGGTGGAGATGTTTAATTTCACCCGCCGGGACGGGAAGCGGATTGTCGAGCCAGGGGAATTTGAGCTACAGGTTGGCGCGTCCTCGGCGGATATACGCGAGGTGGTGAACGTGCTGGTAACCGGGGAGACGCGGGAGCTGGCGGGGGAATGGCGCATGCTCAGCCGCTGTGACATTACACGGGCGTAAAAAGGATAAAAAAAAGCCCATCGTGGGAGATGGGCAAAGACTACACACAGCAATTCGTTGTTTCACTCAGGGGATTTCCATGCTTATAAATCAAGGTGTTGATTTATAACCGTGTCTTAATAGTAGGCATGCCAGGATTTTGAGTCGATCGGATTCGTCTCAATAGTTAAAGGCAGGTAAAGATTTCTTGAAGAGAATGACGGTTTTAGGCAGAAAAAGGCGGGTCTGACCAGTGTGCAGAGAATAAATAGTTTAGCAACGTTTAAGTATTGCTGTGGAGAGTGTAGCCGGGTAAGCGTTAGCGCCACCCGGCCTACGTTCTTACTGCGCGTTCTTATCTTCCAGTTCTTCAAGTTCGCTTAAGATGACGTCAGGGTCGGTTCCCGGCGGCGGCACTTCATGCACCCAGGCGGAGAAGAGACGCCAGGTTACCGCAAGCAGCACCGGACCGATGAACAGGCCAATCATGCCGAAGGCAATTAACCCCCCGATCACCCCGGACAGGATCAGAATCAGCGGCAGGTCAGCGCCCATGCGGATGAGGAGGGGACGGATCACGTTATCCATGGTGCCCACCACGCAACTCCAGACCAGTAGCACCGTGCCCCAGGTCGTGTCCCCCGTCCAGTAAAGCCAGATAATGCAGGGAACCAGCACCAGCAGCGGACCGAGCTGAGCCAGACAGGTCATCAGCATGACGACGGTGAAAATGGTGGCATAAGGTACGCCGGAAATTGCCAGCCCGATTCCGCCAAGTACAGCCTGCACCAGCGCTGTGACCACCACGCCGAGCGCTACCGCGCGGACGGCCTGGGCTGCCAGCAGCACGGCCGCATCGCCGCGTTTACCTGCCAGTCGGGTGGCGAAATGACGTACCCCCAGCGCAACCTGCTCGCCGCGCCAGTACAGCAGGGCGCTGAAGACCAGCATCAACGTACAGTGCATCATGAAGCGACCAATGTGCGCAGCCTGCCCCACAAACCAGGTGGTGGTTGTGCCGATGTACGGACGCACTTTGGCCATCAGGGCGCTACCGCCCATCTCCAGCAGGCTGTGCCAGCCGCTGTACAGTTTTGCGCCCACAACAGGAATACTGTTCAGCCACGCGAGATCCGGCAGCGTCATATCACCGCTGGTGACCGCGCGAATAACCGGGCCGCTACTGTCAACCAGGCTGTTAACCAGCAGTGCAATGGGAATAATAAACAGCAGGAACAACAGCAGCGTCATCACCAGCACGGCCAGGCCGCGGCGACCAAACAGCAGTTTCTGCAAACGTAAGAGTAAAGGCCAGGTTGCGACGACGACGGTCGCGGCCCAGGCAAATCCGAGCACGAAAGGACGAACAATCCACAGACACGCAATAATCATAATGGCTAAGAACAGCACCGACAGCAGTATCTGCGCGACATCCCTGGGCTGACGAAGATTGACCATAAACGAAACTTTCCTTAAATGAACACCAGCAAGGCTGATGGGAATATAAACCGCATCTCTCTAATCATTAGTGATTTCAGCGATTTTTGACAGGCGGATTTTGCCCGTAATTCTACGAAGCACATAAGAAAAAAATGTGATAAAACTTTCCAGACACAACGCAAACGATTTCACACTATTCTCATTAGGGTCGACAGCAATGATCCCACAGATTTCTCAGGCACCGGGCGTCGTTCAGCTGGTGCTTAATTTTTTGCAGGCACTGGAGCAACAGGGTTTTACAGGTGACACCGCCACCGATTATGCCGACAGGCTGACGATGGCGACCGATAACAGTATTTACCAGCTTCTTCCCGATGCCGTCGTTTTCCCGCGCTCTACCGCCGATGTGGCGCTCATCGCCCGTCTGGCGTCGCAGGAGCGTTTCAGCACCCTGGTCTTTACCCCACGCGGCGGCGGGACGGGTACCAACGGGCAGGCGCTGAACCAGGGCATCATCATTGATATGTCCCGCTATATGAACCGCATCATTGAGATCAACCCTGAAGAGGGGTGGGTGCGAGTGGAAGCGGGGGTGATCAAAGATCAGCTGAATCAGTTTTTGAAACCTTACGGCTATTTTTTTGCGCCAGAGCTTTCCACCAGTAACCGCGCGACCATTGGCGGGATGATCAACACCGATGCCTCGGGGCAGGGCTCGCTGGTCTACGGCAAAACCTCCGATCACGTTATGGGTGTGCGGGCGGTGCTGCTGGGGGGCGATATCCTCGATACCCAACCGATGCCGATCGAGCTGGCCGAAACGCTGGCAAAAGAGAGCACCACCAGCGGACGGATTTATCGTACCGTGCTGGAGCGCTGCCGCGAAAATCGCGAACTGATCCTCAACAAATTCCCGAAGCTTAACCGCTTCCTGACGGGCTACGATCTGCGCCATGTCTTTAATGACGATCTGAGCCAGTTCGATCTTACCCGCGTACTGACCGGGTCAGAAGGGACGCTGGCCTTCATCACCGAAGCGCGTCTGGATATCACCCGGTTGCCAAAGGTGCGCCGTCTGGTGAATGTCAAATACAACTCCTTTGACTCCGCGCTGCGTAATGCACCGTTTATGGTGGAGGCGCGGGCGCTGTCGGTGGAAACCGTCGATTCAAAAGTTCTGAACCTGGCCCGGGAAGATATCGTCTGGCATTCGGTGAGCGAACTGATTACCGACGTGCCGGATAAAGAGATGCTCGGCCTGAACATCGTCGAGTTCGCCGGGGATGACGCAGAGCTGATTGAGAGCCAGGTAAGCACGCTCTGCCAGCGTCTGGACGAGCTGATTGCCCAGGGGGAAGGCGGCGTCATTGGCTGGCAGCTGTGTAACGATCTCTCCGGCATCGAGCGAATCTACGCGATGCGTAAAAAAGCGGTGGGGCTGCTCGGCAACGCGAAAGGGGCGGCGAAGCCTATTCCGTTTGCGGAAGATACCTGCGTGCCGCCGGAGCACCTTGCTGATTATATTGTGGAGTTTCGCGCGCTGCTCGACAGCCATGGTCTGAGCTATGGCATGTTCGGGCACGTGGACGCGGGTGTGCTGCACGTGCGCCCGGCGCTGGACATGTGCGACCCGCAGCAGGAGATCCTGATGAAGGAGATCTCCGACCAGGTCGTGGCCCTCACGGCCAAATACGGCGGCTTGTTATGGGGCGAGCACGGCAAAGGATTCCGCGCCGAGTACAGCCCGGCGTTTTTTGGCGAACAACTTTACGCCGAGCTGCGTAAGGTGAAAGCCGCTTTTGATCCCGATAACCGCCTCAACCCGGGAAAAATCTGCCCGCCGGAGGGCATCGATGCGCCGATGTTGCAGGTGGATGCCGTCAAGCGCGGCACCTATGACCGACAAATTCCGATTGCGGTACGCGCTTCCTGGCGCGGCGCGATGGAGTGCAACGGCAACGGGCTGTGCTTCAACTTCGATGTGAAAAGCCCGATGTGTCCGTCGATGAAAATCACCAGCAACCGCATTCATTCCCCGAAAGGGCGTGCCACGCTGGTGCGCGAATGGCTGCGCCTGCTGGCCGACCGCGGCGTTGACCCGCTCAAGCTGGAACAGGAGCTGCCGGAAAAACGCGCCAGCCTGCGCGGGCTTATCGAACGCACCCGCAACAGCTGGCATGCGAACAAAGGTGAATACGATTTCTCGCATGAGGTGAAAGAGGCGATGTCCGGCTGCCTGGCGTGCAAGGCGTGTTCAACCCAGTGCCCGATTAAAATTGACGTACCGGAATTCCGTTCCCGCTTCCTCCAGCTGTACCACACGCGTTATCTGCGCCCGATGCGCGATCATCTGGTGGCGACGGTGGAGAGTTACGCGCCGCTGATGGCCCGTGCGCCAAAAACCTTTAACTTCTTTATCAACCAGCCGCTGGTGCGCAAACTGTCAGAAAAACATATCGGCATGGTGGATCTGCCGCTGCTGTCGGTGCCATCGCTCCAGCGTCGGCTGGTGGGGCACCGCTCGGCGAACATGACCCTGGAACAACTGGAAGCATTAAGCCCTGAGCAGAAAGCGAAGGTGGTGCTGGTGGTGCAGGATCCGTTTACCAGCTATTACGATGCCCAGGTGGTGGCCGATTTTGTCCGACTGGCCGAGAAAATCGGCTACCAGCCGGTGGTGCTGCCGTTCTCGCCGAACGGCAAGGCGCAGCACATAAAAGGTTTCCTCACCCGCTTTGCGAAAACCGCGCAGAAAACTTCAGATTTTCTGAATCGCGTGGCGCAGCTCAGTATGCCGATGGTGGGCGTCGATCCGGCGCTGGTGCTCTGTTACCGGGATGAATATAAGCAGACGCTCGGCGATAAGCGCGGTGATTTTCAGGTCTTACTGGTGCACGAGTGGCTGCCTGCGGTGCTGACGCAAACGCCCACTCAGGAGGTGAGTGGAGAAGCCTGGTATCTGTTTGGGCACTGCACCGAAGTGACGGCGCTGCCGACGGCGCCTGCCCAGTGGGCTTCTATCTTTGCCCGGTTTGGCGCGAAGCTGGAAAGCGTTAACGTGGGCTGCTGCGGTATGGCCGGAACCTACGGCCATGAAGTCAAAAACCACGCTAATTCGCTCGGCATTTACGAGCTGTCGTGGCATCAGGCGATGCAGCGCCTGCCACGCAACCGCTGTCTGGCGACGGGCTACTCCTGCCGCAGCCAGGTGAAACGGGTGGAAGGTAACGGCGTCCGCCATCCATTGCAGGCTTTACTGGAGATTATCGGATGATCTGGAAACGTGCGGTCACGCTGGAGGCCTTAAATGCCATGGGCGCGGAGAACATGGTCGGTTTGCTGGATATCCAGTTCACGCGCATTGGCGACAACGAACTGGAAGCGACGATGCCGGTAGACAACCGTACTCATCAACCGTTTGGCCTGTTGCACGGCGGCGCGTCCGTCGTGCTGGCCGAAACGCTGGGGTCGGTGGCGGGCTACCTGTGTACGGAAGGAGAGCAGAAGGTGGTGGGTCTGGAGGTCAATGCCAACCACATCCGCTCCGTTCGCAGCGGACGCGTGCGCGGCGTCTGCCGGGCGCTGCATGCCGGAAGCCGTCATCAGGTGTGGCAGATTGATATTCTGGACGAGCAGGATCGCCTGTGTTGTTCATCCAGGCTGACGACGGCCGTTGTGTAAAGTTTCCGGATGTCTTGTTTTTGGTCAAAAATTAGCCGCCTGATTGTGATATACTGGTCACGTTTTGAACATAAGCGAGGACATCATGGATACTGAAATAACCCCAACACAGCTGGCAATTGAATATTTACGTCGCGATAAAAGCAATCTGTCTCCCGCCCAGTACCTGAAAAAGCTGAAACAGCTTGAGCTGGAATTTACGGATTTGCTGGCGCTCTCTTCAAACGAACTGAAAGAAGAGATCTACTTTGCCTGGCGGTTGGGCGTTCACGTCCATTAAGCAGTGAAGAAAAGGCCGCAAGCGCGGCCTTTTTTGTGTCTGACATTCAGTATCTGGCAGGCAGTTTGTTAATTTTAATCAGCCGGCCTTCTTCCATTTCGATGAACCCACCCGTTTTCAGATCAGCCAGGATCCGCATTACGCCACTGCGGGAAAGATGGGTTTTATCCCTGATATACCTTTCCGCCGTCACGCTGCGTCGGTAGCTGTCATCTTCCTGCATCAGCAGCACGAGCTGCTGGCGAATCATCTCGTACGCGGTTGGCGCGCCTTTCGGCATGACGTTGTGATAGAGGCGGTTATAGACAAACATCAGATGATTAGAAAGCAGCCCCCACAGCGCCTTCTCTTTGATAATTTGAGCCACCCGATCGGTCGTGAGCACACCAATCAGGCAAGGCGTTACCGTTCGGAGGTAGTCATTAAAATAAATGTCCGTCAGGTTAGCGAGGCCAAACAGGGCGGGACTGCGCGCCGTTGAAAGCATCATGTCGTCGCTTCTTCTGTATATGGCGACCGTGCCATCAAGAATTAAATAACACATGCTCTGCCCGTCAACCTGGAGATCAAGTTGCTCGCCGGGATCGGTTTTATGCGTGGCGCAGTGCGGCTGTAAATGAGAAATCAGTTCCTGAGCATAGGGAGAGCCGCGATGCGATGGTTTGTCAGAAGACATAGCGTTAACCTGGAAAGAGACTGTACTCTCTATAGTGTCGCTCTTCTTTTCCACCTTCTCCAGAGATAAATACAGCCTCAGTACTTACGGGGTAAGTGATGGATCTCAACTAGTACGCCACGCTCCATGGTGATGTATTTCCCCGTCCGCAACTCCGCGAGGATCCGCATAATGCCGCTGCGTGAAAGATAGGTGCGGCTTTTGATATAGGCTGCGGCGGTAATGTTTTGTCTTATGGCTTCCGGCTCCTGCATTAACTCAACCAGTTGAAAGCGGATAATGTCATAAGCCGACATTTGCGATATCTGGGCACAATGTTCGTAGACGCGCGATGCGGTATAGATCAGCAGGTTTGAGAAGTGCTCCCATAAATTCTGTTGTGCGACAACATGATTGAAACACGCCAGCGAAACGCTGGCCACCTCTGAAGTTTCCAGCGCTCTGACGTACAGGTGTTCAGACGATAACTGGCTGCTCACGCCGAGTATAAATGGCGCGGATTCAGAATTTAAGACGATACCGTCCCCGCGACGGTGTAACGCCACGCTGCCATGCAACAGTAAAAAGCATTGACGGGTATCGCCGGAGCAATAATGGATAATTTCTCCTCTGGCAATAATGCTTCTCTCCGCATGCGGCAAAACATTATCGATAATTTTTTCAATGTGCTTAAAAGGCTTAGCGCCGAGCACTGTTGACTTATCAATATCTGACTCAGGCGCGAAACGGGTATTCATGTGAAACCTCACTGACTGATGCGATCATTTTTTGATCGGCATAAAGAATTATCTTAAAAACCAGCAGATCAGGGAATGTTTGCGGCGAGTCTAATTATAGACTCGCTTTTTTTTGAGTCTTAATTAATTGAAATTGAAACCTTTTTTATTCAGGTCTAAAAGTAGACTTTGGCCATTATTCTTAAGGTGTTTCCGAGTGAATATGTTTTGTAATTGTTAAAAGAGGGTCTACAGCTAGACCTCAAAATTGATTGTATGCGGAAAAAGAGTTGTATAAATTTTGACTCGTCGGAAGGGCTTTTGTTTCTGCAACTGAATGTCGGTAATAAATAAAGTAATACGGGATATAAAATTATGAATACAAAATTGATGATGGCAATGTTAGCGGCAGGTTCTGTACTCACCATGACCAATGCATTCGCAGCGGCCGGTACCGTTAATTTTAACGGGAATATTCTGGATTCTGCCTGCGACGTTGATGTGGCATCCCAGAATCAGGTGGTGGTATTAGGCGATTATTATAAAACGGAATTCCCGACAACCGGGGCGAGAACGGCTGCGACGCAATTCAATATTATTTTGAAAAACTGTCCGGTAACGGTCACCAATGCAAAAGTCCGTTTTGACGGCACGCCGGATTTAACCAACGCCAGCCTGCTGGCGATTGATACGTCCGTGGCGGGGGCGGCCACCGGGGTGGCGATTAACCTGATGACGGCAGATAAAGCCGATCTGCCGCTGCACGGCAGTAACAGCTATATTTACCCGCTCAGCAGTACGGCTGATAATACGCTGAACTTCTACGCGCAGTATATCTCCACCGCGGCATCCGTGACCGCGGGCCCGGCTAACTCGGTCGCAAACTTCTCAGTGGTATACAACTAAGTCATTGCAGTAATCAGCAGGGGGCCGCCCGGCCCCTTGTTTTATGAGGTATTAAAATGCGTTTTATCACGACAATGGGCCTGGCTATGGCGCTGTTACCGCTGACGTTAACATCCGTCAGTGCAGGAGTAATTATTGGCGGCACCCGTATTATTTTTGATGGGACTAAAAAAGAGGCGTCAATAGGTATTACTAATCCTGATAATGTTCCTTATTTAATCCAGTCGTGGATAGATGTTCAGGATGAACAATCGGGTAAAGCGCCTTTTATTATTACGCCACCACTGTATCGGCTGGACGGCGGGCAAAAGAACCTTGAGCGTATTGTCATGACCGGCTCACTGCCTCAGGGGCGGGAGAGTTTATTCTGGCTGAACATTAAAGCTATTCCTTCAGCCTCAAAGCAGATGAACTCGCTGCAAATTGCCGTCAAAACGCGCATCAAATTAATTTATCGACCAGAGACTCTTCGTGCGTCTACCCCCGAGGAGCAAGCCAATAAATTAACCTGGCGTCGTGCGGGAAATACCCTTCAGGTTAATAACCCTACGCCGTACGTTATCAATTTCAATGAAATTACGTTGGGTAATAAGAAACTTGACGATGTCACGTACGTGATGCCTTCAGGCACAGCCCGTTTTCCGTTACCGAACGGAACCAGTGGCAATACGCTGACGTTTAAAGTCATTAACGATTATGGCAGCCCTGGCGAATTACACCGGGCCAGTTTGTGATCCTTACGCGTTAATCAGGTGTTCGTCATGAAAACGGCATTGAATACAATGCAGCCTGCGCGCCTGGCAATATTTATTGCCCTCGCGCTTGCTGGTGTCTCTTCCACACTGTATGCCAGTGAGACGTTTAATACGGAACTGGTAGAGCTGGATAATCCCGGAATGGGAAAAGCGGATTTATCTGCCTTTGAATCCGGCTCGCAGGCGCCCGGGACATACCACGTTGATATTATTCTTGACGATCGGCTGCTGGAAACGCGGGATATTCGTTTTATGGCAGTGAAGGATGCTAACGGCAGTGAAACGTTGCAGCCTTGCCTGAGTATCGGGCAGTTAAAAGCGTGGGGCGTGAAAACGGCGCTTTTCCCACAGCTTGCCGCCGGGGAAGGTGAATGCGCCGATCTCAGGGCGATTCCACAGGCCAGCGCGGATTTTCAGTTTGGCGCCCAGCGTCTGGCGATTAGCATTCCACAGGCGGCTATAGACCTGCCAGCGAGAGGTTACGTTCCGCCGGATATGTGGGATGAAGGCATTACCGCGGCCATGCTCAACTACAGCCTGAGCGGGGCAAACAGCCGGGCAAGAAGCGGGGCAGGCACCCGCAGCGACAGCCAGTATGCAAACCTGCGGCCGGGGATCAACGTCGGTCCCTGGCGGTTACGCAACTACACCACCTGGTCCCGCGATGCGTCCGGCCAGGATAAGTGGGACAACGTCTATACCTTGATGCAGCGCGCGATTATTCCCCTGCAAGCCCAGCTTACGCTCGGAGACAGTTCCGCGTCTGCCGATGTCTTTGACAGCATGCCGTTTCGCGGCGTCCAGCTGGCGTCCGACGACGATATGCTGCCGGATTCCCTGAAAGGCTATGCGCCGGTGGTGCGCGGTATTGCGCGGACTAACGCGCAGGTCGTGGTGCGTCAGAATGGCTATCAAATCTACCAAAGCTATGTGGCACCGGGCGCGTTTGAGATCGCGGATATGTATCCCACCGGCGGCGCGGGCGACCTTGATGTCACGATCGTCGAAGCTGATGGTAGTGAGCAACATTTCACCCTGCCGTACGCTTCGCTGCCGGTCCTGCAACGGGAGGGGCGCCTGAAATATGCCCTTACCGCCGGGCAGTATCGCTCGTATAACCGTAGCGTGGAGAAAACCCCCTTCGGGCAATTGACCGGAATTTACGGCCTCCCTCACGGTATTACGCTCTATGGCGGCGTCCAGGGGGCAGATAAGTACCAGTCGGCGGCTCTGGGGGTGGGCAAGAATATGGGCGATCTCGGGGCTGTATCCGCAGACGTCACTCAGGGCTGGTCAACGCCGGAGCATGCCGCGAAAACAAACGGTCAGTCGTGGCGGGCCCGATACAGCAAGAATTTTATCAATACCGGGACCAACTTTTCGATTGCCGGGTATCGCTACTCGACCCGCGGCTATTACGGGATGCAGGACGTCCTCGATTCGTACGGCGACAGCAGCGCGCTTCAGGACAGGCGACGTAACCGTGCCGAGCTGACGATGAGCCAGACGCTGGGGGACAACCTGGGCGCGCTTACCCTCAGTGCGGCGCGGGAAGATTACTGGAATGACGGTAAGTCGATGGCTTCGTGGAGCGTCGGCTATAGCAACTACTGGCACAACATCAGCTATGGCCTGACATGGACTTACAGCAAAAATGTCCGCTCAGCGTCAGAAACCCGCGACAGCCAAAAAAACGCTGACCATGACCAGCTTCTGGCGTTCAACGTCAGCATTCCGCTGGATAAATTTTTGCCGCAGACATGGGCTAACTATGGCATGAACGCCAGCGGGAATAACGGGACGACGCATAACGTCGGCCTGAACGGGGTAGCGCTCGAGAACCGTGCCCTGAACTGGAACGTACAGCAGGGATACGGAACAGAGGGTGTGGGCTATACCGGCAATGTTAACGCGGACTACAAAGGCACCTATGGCGAAGTCACGGCAGGTTATGGTTATGACAAAAACAGTGAACGCCTGAATTACGGGCTGCAAGGCGGCATTCTCGCCCATGCTGATGGCATCACGCTTTCCCAGCCGCTGGGGGAGACCAGCGTCTTAATCAAAGCCCCTGGCGCCCACGACGTGGATATCCGCAATCAGCCCGGTGTACGGACAGATTTTCGCGGATATACGGTCGTGAGCAACCTTTCTGTCTACCGGAAAAACGATCTCACCCTCGACCCGGAAACGATGCCGGACGATGTCGAGCTGGAGATCAACACCCGCACGGTGACGCCGACGCGGGGAGCGGTGGTGAGAGCCGATTATCTGCCGAAGTCAGGTCGCCGGGTGCTGATGACCCTGACCGACAACAATCGCGCCGTTCCGTTTGGGGCGGTGGTCACCCTTGTGGGTGATGACAGCGGCAGTTTTATTGTCGGCGATCGCGGTCAGGTCTATTTAACCGGGATGCGCGAGCAGGGAACGTTAGTCGCTACATGGGGAAGTCAATCCAGTCAGCAATGCCGCGCTGATTTCACGCTGCCGAATCACTCAACGTACGGTGGGATCGCTGATATGCACGCCACCTGCCGTCAGGAACGCTAACATGAAATGTCTTAACGCGATGCTGCTGCTCTGTTTGCTCGCGGCGGCAAATATGGCTCGTGCCGGTACCTGCACCACCATCACCCCGCAGCTTTCCACCCTGTCCGTGGGGACGATCAACGTGCAGCGCGATGCGCCTGTCGGCACGGTGGTATTTTCTGGCGCGGCGTCAGCCACAGGCTCCTATCTTACCGGGTGTACGAATCCGCTGATGCTGGGATTCAGCCTGCGCTACAACGGCGCCACGTTGAGCAGCTACGGCAACCATGTTTACAACACGAACGTCAGCGGGATAGGGATACGCTTTTCTTCCAACGGCTATTTTGAAAACCCGAGCAATACGTTCTCGTACAATGCGCAGACCTCCTATGTGGACTGGTACGGCGGGAGGATTGAGCTGGTGGTGACGGGGCCGGTCTCATCGGGGGCATTAACGCCGGGGACGATCGGCGTCGTGACGCTTCAGGGAAGCGATGGCCTCTACCGTGACGGTCTGACCACGCAGCTCACCTCCGGCACCATCAATGCGCTGGCGTGCACGGTGAATACGGCCCAGCTGACGTTTCCGATAGGGGATATTCCCGCCTCGGCGTTCGGCTCCACGGTGGGCACCACGCCAGCGGGAGCACAGAACACGCAAAACCTGGGCCTGACCTGCGCCGCCGGAACCAATATTACGGTCTCGCTCAGTGGAATACAGAACCCGGACAGCGCCAATACCAGCGTAATGGCCTTAACCGGGCAGGGAAATGCCGGCACTGCGAAAGGGGTGGGGGTGCAGCTTATCTATAACGGTGCACCGCTGGTGATGAACAGCCGACTATTCTTGCGGCAGTCTGCCGGGGGGCAAGAGACGTTGCCATTAACGGCCCGGTATTACCAGACGTTAACCCGCGTGGAGTCAGGTTCAGCGAATGCCTCCGCCACCCTTAATTTGACCTACCAGTAGCAGGTAAGAAGATGAAAATAAGATGCAGGACACTGCTTTTACTTGCCTTACTCAGCGGGAAGGTATGCTCCGCTGATAGCGTCAACATCGGTGTGACGGGAAATATCGTTGCGTCGCCGTGCATATTTAATGGCGGCAGTAACAGCCTCGATGTCAACCTGGGCAATATTCAGGCAACCAATATGGCGACGCCGGGCTCAACATCGGATCCGGTGCCTTTCAGTCTGCTGTTTACCCAGTGCCCAACGGGAACGCAGAGTGTGACCGTCGCTTTCACCGGCAGCCCCGATCCCGAGGCGGGAGCGGACTATTTCATGAACAGCGGTTCGGCCACGCACGTGGCGATAGCCATGCGCGATGCCCAAACCGGCGCGCTTAAAGGAACAGGCACCAGTATGACCCAGACCATTGCCGCGGACAGAACCGCGACATTGGCTATGCTGGCCTCGGTAAAATCCATGCCGGGAGGCGCCACGCCGGGAAGCATCAGCGCGGTTGTGGTAATGACGATGCAGTACAACTAAATGCCGGTGATAAGCCTTTTTTAAAGACGTTGGTGTGAACTATGTTAAATATTCTGATTCAGGAAACGGATCTGTTTTTTCAGGCTGGGCTACAGAGCTTTTTCGACGATTTTTTTAAGCATAACTTTCATCGCTCCATCACATTTCACCTGGCGCTGACCAATGAAAACGTCAGCCAGGCCGATATTATTGTTCTTTCATTATGTCAGGGGGAAACGCTGACCTGTTTTCCGGAGTTACTGGCCCGGCAAAAAGGAATTGTGATAGGTCTCGTCGACGATGAGCTGCGTTTTTCGGCGCTGCCTTCCTGCTTTCAGGACATTATTTTTCTTCCGCGCCGGGCGTCGCTTGATCGTATTAGCGGCGTTCTGTTTATCGCGTGGTTCAGGACGCAATTACCAGGTTACACGTTGAATAAAAAGACCTGTTTCGACTGCCAGCATAAAGGGTTATCCCGGCAACAGATTCGTATTATGGTCAATTTTTACCGGGGGCTGTCGGTGGTGCAGACCGCGAACGCGTTGAAGATGAGCGAAAAAACGGTCTTTACCCATAAATATATGATGATGCAGAAATTTAATCTGCGAAGCGATTACGAGCTGATCGTACTGTTGAGAAGGCTGATGGAGAAAAAGAGCCGTCCGAACCTGCTTCGCGATTACCTGGAAAATAATTATGCACAACAGATAACGTAAAACAGCAGCGGATAGCGGGCCGGGCAGCGATAGCCGCCACCCGGCAATGCATTTAAACGTTAACCGCAGCGATCAAACGCGTCTTCATGGTCTGGTACGCGGAAGCCGCAAAATCCTCCGCCCAGCGCTGGTCCTCGATCGCCTCCAGCTGCACGGCGCAATATTTCGTTTCCGGCGTTCTGGAGATCGGGTCGAGATTATCCTGCGTCAGCTCATTACAGGCGCCAATCCACCACTGGTAGGTCATATAGATTGCTCCCGCATTGATGCGCTCGCTGATGCTGGCGCGCGTGATCACTTTACCCCGGCGTGAACGTACCCAGACCAGTTGGCCCTCGGCAATCCCCCGTTCATCCGCGTCGGCCGGGTTGATCTGCACCCGGCCCGGCTCGTCGGCCAGGCTTTGCAGCGCCGCGCAGTTCCCGGTCATTGAGCGACAGGAGTAGTGACCCACTTCGCGCACCGTGCACAGTACCAGCGGGTAATCCGCATCCGGTGTCTCCGCCGGGGCGCGCCAGGGGGCGGCAAATAGCTGTCCTTTGCCAGTAGGGGTGTCGAACTGATTATCCTTGTACAGGTAGGGGGTGCCGGGATGATCGAGGGATGGGCAAGGCCACTGCACATGGCCCATCTCGCCCATTTTTTCGTAGGTCACGCCGTAGAAGAGGGGGCACAGCTCGCGCATTTCGTCCCAGATCTGCTGGTTATCCTCGTAATGCATGGGATAACCCATCTCCGTGGCCAGCAGGCTGATGATCTCCCAGTCGCGCTTCACGTTGCCGCTGGCCTCAATGGCTTTGCCGAAACGCTGGAAGCCGCGATCGGCACAGGTGAACACGCCGGCGTGCTCTCCCCATGAGGTGGCAGGGAGCAGCACGTCAGCCACCTCTGCCGTTTTGGTCATAAAGATGTCCTGAACCACCACAAAATCGAGCGCCTCAAAGCCGCGGCGGACCAGTCCCAGATCGGCTTCTGTCTGAAGCGGATCTTCCCCCATGATGTAATACGCTTTGATCTTTCCTTCCAGCGCGAGATGTGGCACTTCGGTGATACGCGTCCCGACGCGATCGTCCATCCGGTTGACATTGATTTTCCACGCATCGGCAAATTTCAGTCTGACCGCCGGGTCAGTGACGTCCTGGTAGCCGGGGAACATATTGGGCAGAACGCCCATATCGCAGGCACCCTGAACGTTATTTTGCCCGCGAACCGGACCCACGCCGACGGCAGGGCGGCCCAGGTTGCCGGTCAGCAGCGCCAGGCTGGAGAGACCTTTCACCACATCGACCGCCTGACCAAACTGCGTGACGCCCATTCCCCACATCACCGTTGCTGAAGGCGCCGCTGCGAACATGCGCATTGCCTGACGAACATCCCGCGCGCGGATCCCCGTCAGATGTTCAACCTGCTCGGGGGCGTAATCTTTTACCGTCAGCCGGTACGCCTCAAGCCCTTCTGTAAAGCGGGCAACGTAGTTTTTGTCGTACAGTTCCTCTTCCAGCAGGACATAGCCAAAGGCATTGACCAGCGCCATGTTACTGCCATTTTTTAGCTGAAGATGAAGATCGGCAATGCGTGCCGTTTCAATATGACGCGGATCGCAGACGATGATTTTAGCGCCATTTTCACGTGCTTTAAGCACGCGTCGGGCGACGATGGGGTGAGAGTCGGCGCAGTTATAGCCGAATACCAGCAGGCATTTTGAGTTTTCAATATCGTTAATGGAATTGCTCATGGCGCCGTTGCCGAGGGTCTCCTGTAAACCGGCAACGGACGGACCGTGACAGACGCGGGCGCAGCAGTCGACGTTGTTAGTATTCAGCACCGCACGGGCAAATTTTTGCATCACATAGTTGGTCTCATTGCCCGTTCCCCGTGAGGAACCCGTGGTCATAATGGACCGAGGGCCATACTGTTCTTTGATGCTTTTAAGCCTGTGAGCGGTATAACGAATGGCCTCTTCCCAGGTAACAGGGGTAAAGGCCTCGCCTTTGCTGTAGCGGATCATGGGCTGCGTCAGACGGGGGGTAAGCAGCCGTGTGTCGTTAAGAAAGTCCCAGCCGTAGAAACCTTTCAGGCAAAGCGTGCCCTGATTGGTTACGCCATCAGCGGCTTCGGCACGGATAATGCGGTTATTTTTTACGACGAGGTTTAGTTTGCAGCCTGCACCGCAGTAGGGGCAGACGCTGGCGATTTTTTTCATCAATAACAGACCTGTTAAGAAATGAAGCAATGTTTACTGGAAAGCCCAGTCCCTTAGCGGACTAAGCAGGATCCATGCCACATTCAGCGTTCTTGATTAACAGGGCGTTTGTGGAGAGAGGGTGTGTCATCGTCAGTATGTTCGTCACAATTGACGATGACACGCTATCCGCAGGGATGGGGGAGGCGTTAAAGATCGTCCATGGTGTAACCGACGACAATTTCCAGCGTCTTGCGGATCACATCCGCCTTAACGACATCGTCGGTGGATTCCAGCGTCTGGATTAGCCAGAGAATGATCGCTTTGTTGGTCAAATGACCTTCGGAAGCAAGAACACAACGAACCGCAGTCGAAAAAATGGCAGACTCTTCAGCAAAGCGATCGCCTGCGTGACGGAAATACTCCGACAACGCGCTATCTAAAAAGGCGGAGTGGTATTCGGGTTGAAGCTGAATATTTTGTCTCATTTGTTCTCACCGTAGCTGTAAAGTTGTAGTCAATGTATCTTTTTAGGATCGGACGGTTTTCCATTTCCAAATAACGGCACTACATTGTCTCGGTTATTTTTGAGAGATCCCTCTCTCTGTATTCGTCCTTGTGCGGTTCTGCGACCTTTAAAAGCGACCGTGCCAGAGCTGATGTCAGCTATCACTCGCGCTAATGTCTCCCGCCGCTGGGGATCCGTTTCATATGCTTGCATGTTACGCAGACGCTGAACCAATCCCTCGGTCGTCACGGGACCGCGCTCCTTCAAAAGTGAAAGAGCGGCTTCTCCAATAAGCTTGTCGATCAGTCTGTCCGCATCACTGCTGTTCATGACATTAACGTTCGAAGAGCAGGCCAAGAAGCATGTGATAATGATGTTCCTCTTCCGGGCCATTGGCCTTTTCAAGGCGACTCAACAGTTTTGTGCAGAGCGATTTGCGATTCAGATTTCGCCCGTCGCTAAGGATTTCAACAACAACCTGACCCAATGTTTCCTGTTGGGTTGGAAGCGCGGCTTTTTCGAAATACTGCGCAATCGCTGTTGCCGAGTCTGCGAGGTGTCCGTTCTGCTGCATGTTTCGCTCCTGTAAATTTTCGTAATCAGTAACGTTACATTTAAGGTATACATAATTTTCAAATCTGTACATTTAAAATGTACAATTTTTTAAATATTTTATAATATATTTTATAAAATCATTATTTATCAGATGCTTATTCTTATACGATTTACTGCGGTATTCACAAGATATATTGTACAATCCGAAGCGGCGTCGCAGAGTTGTACAAGCCCGTAAATGACGCAAAAAAGCCGTGTAAATCGTTGAGATGTAAATTATTTGTTGGGCAATTAATGTGCTATAACAGAGTTTTCCCCACGTGTTTTCGTGGTCACCCCCTCAATCTTCAGGATTAGCATGCTCACAACCATCATTTACCGCAGTCATATCTGCGAGGACGTTCCAGTGAAAGCGCTGGAAGACATGGTCGCTGCTGCAAATTGTAGAAATCGCCAGTTCGATGTGACGGGGATTTTGCTGTTTAACGGCACACACTTTTTTCAGTTACTTGAAGGGCCCGCTGATAACGTTAAGGAGATCTATGAGCTCATCTGCCGTGACCCACGGCATCACAACGTGGTCGAATTGTTGTGCGATCACGGGCCTTCAAGACGTTTTGGCAATGTGGGTATGGAGCTCTTTGACCTTCGTCAGTACGACACCGACGAAGTGCTGCAACAGGTTCTTGATAAAGGCACAACCCGCTATCAGCTGACCTATAACGATCGCGCCCTGCAATTTTTCCGCACCTTCGTTGAGGCCACTGAAAAAGCCAACTACTTTGAGCTGCCTCCGGCTGACGCCTGGGAGTTTGTCACCGAAAACACGCCGTTATCCTCCCAGCCAACGGTAGTGGCAAAGGGCGCGGACTGTAGTTTCGCATTTCAACCTATCGTCGATCCGTTTATGCAGCAGGTGGTTTCCTGGGAAGCCCTGATCCGCACGCCGTCCGGTGACTCCCCGGAAAGCTATTTTGCCAACCTGTCGCGTGAGGCGCTGTACGAATCGGATCTGAAGAGTAAGCAGGTGGCTTTGTCGATGGCCAGCGCGCTGGGCCTACAGACTCAAACGTTGTCCATCAATCTACTGCCGATGACGCTGGTCAATGTTCCTGGCGCCGTCGATTTTTTACTGACGGCAATTGAGGCGAACGGTTTTGTGCCGGAGCAAATTGTGGTCGAGTTCACCGAGAGCGAGGCGATCTCGCGCTTCGAAGAGTTCACCAGCGCGGTCAGACAGCTTAAAAGCGCCGGGATCAGCGTGGCCATCGATCACTTTGGCGCGGGATTCGCCGGTCTGCAACTGCTGGCCCAGTTTCAGCCGGACAGAATCAAGATCAACCGTGATTTGATTGCCAACGTGCACAAGAGCGGCCCGCGTCAGGCGATCATTCAGTCAATTATTAAATGCTGCGCGTCCCTGGAAATTCTGTTCTGTGCGGTAGGCGTAGAGTTGGCTGAAGAGTGGATGTGGCTGGAATCTGCCGGGATTTCTCAGTTCCAGGGACACCTTTTCGCCAGCCCGCGCCTGGGGGGCATACCGGCGATTGCCTGGCCCGAGAAAAAGTACGATTTATAAAAACCTGTACGTAACTCTTAAAAGTGACCTGTACGTACGGCTAAATTTATACAACAATACATTAACGAGTGAGTGGTTCGTTGAGCCATTCACTTGTCTCAGAACGAGGAGTTAGTTATACAAATGATTTGTACAATCTGATAAGGTTGGTTTGGTTAGGTATGGAAGTATTGTGCGTGAGGGAGTTAATGGCCTATTACAGTATCGGCGAAGTGGCCGAACGATGCGGTATCAACCCCGTTACGCTGCGTGCCTGGCAGCGCCGTTATGGATTGTTGAAGCCGCAGCGAAGCGAAGGGGGTCATCGTCAGTTTGACGATGAAGATATCCTGCGTATCGAAGAGATCAAACGCCTGATGAAAACGGGTGTTTCGGTCGGTAAAGTAAAAGCGCTTCTTGAAAATACAGAAGTAATGACTCAGGGGAACTGGGCATCTTTTCAGGAAGAGATGTTAACCGTTCTGCGCTATGCCAGTCCGGCAAAACTGCGCGCCAAAATCGGCGAATTCCGCCGTGACCATGCGATGGATGTTCTGATAGATAACATCATCACCCCTGTGCGGCAGCGAATGAACCAGGACCAGAATACGGTGCGCCACATGGCGAGCCTGCTGGACGGTGTCCTGATTGAGTTTGCCGTTGCAAGCCTGGGTGAGTCGCGAAAAAAAGCAGGTAAGGATGCGCTGCTGATTGGGTGGGAGTGCGACGACCGTACGCATTTGTGGCTGGAAGCGGCCCGTCTTGCCTACAAAGGCTGGCATATCGACGTGCTGGCTGAGCCGATTGATTCTCCACGTCCTGAACTCTTCCCCGGGCAAAAAATCTTCGTCTGGACCGGTAAAGCGCCTACGCCTCGTCAACAGGAGCAGCTCGACCACTGGCGTGAACAGGGTTTCGCCGTTTCGTTCCATCACTGATGTTAAGGGGGCCAACGGTAAACCGCCAGTGCGGGATTTTGCCTTCTGGCGATACGACAGGGGTATCCGCGAAGATGCATAGCATCAGTACCCCTGTCATATCGTCGGTTTATTCCATCATCAGGTTGTCTGAAATATTCATACTGGCCACGGATTCAACTTTCCACACGCCATCTTCCTTGACCATGCAGTCAATCACGGTGTGATCCCGCTTTTTGCCGAATGAGATATAAACCTGCATACAGGCGGCATCGTAATCCAGCGCCCGCGCACTGACGATGCCCCAGTCATCTTCATATCCCTGAGCCTTGATGAACATATCGACGTCAGGCACGTCATATTCATCTGGATCCAGCTTATCCATGGCTTTGAGTTTGCTGATAGTTTCGCGGGTTACATATGGCCTCAGCGCTTCATAGTTTTTCAGGGGCTCTTTCCCGATAATAATTTGCGAGATGTACCATTTATTAAACTGAAGGGCAGCGGATACCTCAGGGGGGAACTTCTGTGCAGCGGATGCGAGAGTGGGCAGAAGCAGGATCGCCAGAATTATTTTTTTCATGTCAGTCATGCCTGTAAATTGCATATGCTGGCTTTAATTCCCGGTATTCCTTTCCCGGATACATTGTTCGCTGAACAAAATCAGAGTACCAGACGCCGTTCCCACCATAGATGCAAGCGTGGCCATATGGGTGGTGCGCAGTGGGCTGGATCACCGCCACATCGCCCTCAACAGGCTCACCGTAAACCTGGTGGAAACCCGCCAGAATTAAATTGCTTTTCATATCCTTAGCATAATGTGTGTTCTGTAGATTAGCACCGCCGGCGCGAATGGATTTCGAAACAAATTCTGCACATCTTTTCTGGCTATACTGACCTGCATGCTGGCGAGCATGAACTGCGGCTTTATGGGCACTCCACATAATTTAATCCCTTATTGAATAAATGGTTAACAAGGGAAACATTACGCCGAAAAGGGATGAGTTTATGTAATTAATCATGATCGGAATTTAACCACTATCAGACTGATAAATAATGGTTAACTTATCCATCAAAAGTCTTTATGCGCGCCCAGGTAAGGCAAAAAAGGATTAAAAAGAACCTGGCTTAAGGGGGAGGCATACGTAAAAAATGTATATGGTGCCTGCGCGTACTTTAGCTATCTTAAAAATAGGTATTTCCAATACAATTTTTATCATTGCCCGTCACCTTACCGCCTTTCTTATGAAATGCATTATTTATCAATACATTGAACAAATCTAACCATCCCATCCGCATCCCGTCACAGGGTCTATGCTTAATGAAAGTAGCCAAAAAGGGCGGTTTAGCCCAAAGCCCCTGCTCGCAGGGGGTTGAAGTGATAATCGTTATCACTAACATGGTGTTATGCCCTGGTGGCTTATCAGATGAGGTGGACCTATGGAACTGCATTCAGAAACCTTCAATCCGGCCGATTTTGCCTGGCGTGGCTTAACGCTGACGCCCGCGGCGGCGGCGCATATTCATGAGCTGGTGGCAAAAAATCCCGACATCCTCGGCGTACGCTTAGGCGTTAAGCAGACTGGCTGCGCGGGATTTGGCTACGTGCTGGATACCGTAACCGAACCTGAAAAGGACGATCTGGTCTTTGAAACCGACGGTGCAAAGTTATACGTCGCGCTACAGGCGATGCCGTTTATCGATGGAACCGAAGTCGACTACGTTCGGGAAGGTTTAAACCAGTTATTCAAATTTCATAACCCGAAAGCCCAGAACGAATGCGGCTGCGGCGAAAGCTTTGGGGTATAGGCGGTACTATGTCTCGTAATACTGAAGCAACGAGTGATGTAAACACCTGGAGCGGCGGACACCTCAACTATAAAGAGGGTTTCTTTACGCAGCTGCAAACCGATGAGCTGGCGAAAGGCATCAACGAAGAGGTCGTGCGCGCCATTTCGGCGAAACGTAACGAGCC
Source organism: Enterobacter sp. Res13-Sevr-PEC09-46 (assembly GCF_015672585.1). Taxonomy (NCBI): domain Bacteria; kingdom Pseudomonadati; phylum Pseudomonadota; class Gammaproteobacteria; order Enterobacterales; family Enterobacteriaceae; genus Enterobacter; species Enterobacter sp. Res13-Sevr-PEC09-46. The sequence goes on from NZ_JADABR010000011.1 coordinate 40,483, forward strand.
GGAGTGGATGCTGGAGTTTCGCCTGAGCGCATTCCGCGCGTGGCTGGAGATGGAAGAACCCCACTGGCTGAAAGCGCATTACGATAAGCTGAACTATCAGGATTATAGCTACTACTCCGCGCCCTCCTGCGGCAGCTGTGATGATACCTGTGCCTCGCAACCCGGCGCGGTTCAGCAAACCGGCGCGGAGAACAGCTTCCTGAGTAAAGAGGTGGAAGAGGCGTTTAATCAGCTCGGCGTGCCCGTGCGCGAAGGCAAAGAGGTGGCGGTAGACGCCATTTTTGACTCCGTCTCGGTGGCAACCACCTACCGTGAAAAACTGGCGGAGCAGGGGATCATTTTCTGTTCCTTTGGTGAAGCCATTCACGATCACCCCGAGCTGGTGAAAAAGTATATTGGTACCGTGGTGCCGAGTAACGATAACTTCTTCGCGGCACTGAATGCGGCGGTGGCGTCAGACGGTACTTTTATCTACGTGCCGAAAGGCGTGCGCTGCCCGATGGAGCTCTCGACCTATTTCCGCATCAACGCGGAAAAAACCGGCCAGTTTGAACGCACCATCCTGGTGGCCGATGAAGGCAGCTACGTCAGCTATATCGAAGGCTGTTCGGCGCCGGTGCGCGACAGCTACCAGCTGCACGCGGCAGTGGTGGAGGTCATCATCCACAAAGATGCCGAGGTGAAATATTCCACGGTACAGAACTGGTTCCCGGGCGACGGCAACACCGGCGGTATTCTGAACTTCGTCACCAAACGCGCGCTGTGTGAAGGCGAAAACAGCAAAATGTCCTGGACGCAGTCAGAAACCGGCTCCGCCATTACCTGGAAATACCCGAGCTGTATTCTGCGCGGCGACAACTCCATCGGTGAGTTTTACTCCGTGGCGCTGACCAGCGGTCATCAGCAGGCCGATACCGGCACCAAGATGATCCACATCGGTAAAAACACCAAATCGACCATCATCTCCAAAGGGATCTCTGCCGGTCACAGCCAGAACAGCTATCGCGGGCTGGTGAAAATCATGCCGACGGCAACCAACGCGCGTAACTTCACCCAGTGTGACTCCATGCTGATTGGCGCGGACTGCGGGGCGCATACCTTCCCGTATGTCGAATGCCGCAATAACAGCGCCCAGCTTGAGCATGAGGCAACTACGTCACGTATTGGTGAAGATCAGCTTTTCTACTGCCTGCAACGCGGGATCAGTGAAGAAGATGCGATTTCAATGATCGTTAACGGCTTCTGTAAGGACGTGTTCTCTGAACTGCCGCTGGAATTTGCCGTTGAAGCCCAGAAACTCCTCGCCATTAGTCTTGAACACAGCGTCGGTTAAGGAAAGCACATGTTAAGCATTAAAGATTTACAGGTTAGCGTGGAAGAGAAAGAGATCCTGCGTGGCCTCAATTTTGACGTCAAACCGGGTGAAGTTCACGCCATCATGGGGCCAAACGGCTCCGGGAAAAGTACGCTTTCAGCGACGCTGGCAGGACGCGAAGATTATGAAGTTACCAGCGGCTCCGTTGAGTTTAACGGCAAAGATCTGCTGGAGATGTCGCCGGAAGAGCGTGCCGGCGAGGGCATCTTTATGGCCTTCCAGTATCCGGTGGAAATTCCGGGCGTCAGCAACCAGTTCTTCCTGCAAACCGCGCTGAACGCGGTGCGCAAGTATCGCGGCCTTGAGGCGCTGGATCGCTTTGACTTCCAGGATCTGATGGAAGAGAAGATCAAGCTGCTGAAAATGCCGGAAGATCTGTTGACCCGCTCGGTAAACGTGGGTTTCTCCGGCGGTGAGAAGAAACGTAACGATATTCTGCAAATGGCGGTTCTGGAACCGGCGCTGTGCATTCTCGATGAGACCGATTCAGGGCTGGATATCGATGCCCTGAAGATCGTTGCCGACGGGGTGAACTCCCTGCGTGACGGCAACCGCTCATTTATCATCGTGACTCACTACCAGCGAATACTTGACTACATCAAACCGGACTATGTCCATGTGCTTTACCAGGGACGCATTGTGAAATCCGGTGACTTTACGCTGGTTAAACAACTGGAGGAGCAGGGTTATGGCTGGCTTACCGAACAGCAGTAATGCACTTCAGCAGTGGCACCGGCTGTTTGAAACGCAGGGTGGAGCGCGCTCTGAACAGGCTCAGCACCATCTCCAGCAGATGCTGCGTCTCGGTTTACCGACGCGTAAACATGAGAACTGGAAATATACCCCGCTGGATGGCCTGCTGAACGGCGAGTTTGTCACCCGTCTGGCGCAGGTCAGCCCCGATCAGCGCGACATGCTGGCGCTGAGCGTGGATGCCGTGCGTCTGGTGTTTGTCGACGGTCTGTTCCGTGCGGAGCTGAGCGACAGCGTGCAGGAGAGCGGGTTCGATATCGTCATTAACGATGAACGTCAGTCGCTGAACGCGCCCGTTCAGCCTGAAGTCTTCCTGCACCTGACAGAGAGCCTGTCGCAATCTGTCACCCATATTCGCGTTAAGCGTAACCAGCGTCCGGCGAAACCGCTGCTGCTGATGCATATTACCCAGGGCGTTGAGGGTGATGAGATTAACACCGCCCACTATCGCCACCATCTTGAGCTGGCAGAAGGGGCGGAGGCGACGGTGATCGAGCATTACGTCAGCCTTAACGACACCCGTCATTTTACCGGTTCGCGTCTGACGATGAACGTGGCGGCCAATGCCCAGCTGCACCACATCAAGCTGGCGTTTGAGAATCCGCTCAGTCACCACTTCGCCCACAACGATATTCTGCTGGGCCAGGATGCCGCGGCGTACAGCCATAGCTTCCTGCTTGGCGGCGCGGTGCTGCGCCACAATACCAGCACCCAGCTGAACGGTGAAAACACTACGCTGCGTATTAACAGCCTGGCGATGCCGGTGAAGTCAGAAGTGTGCGACACGCGCACCTGGCTTGAGCATAACAAAGGCTACTGCAACAGCCGTCAGCTGCACAAAACCATCGTCAGCGACAAAGGACGTGCGGTGTTTAACGGCCTGATAAACGTGGCGCAGCACGCCATCAAAACTGACGGGCAGATGACCAACAACAACCTCTTGCTGGGACGTCTGGCAGAGGTGGACACCAAACCACAGCTGGAAATCTATGCGGACGACGTGAAATGCAGCCACGGCGCGACGGTCGGGCGTATTGACGATGAGCAGATGTTCTACCTGCGCTCGCGCGGGATAGACCAGCAGGCCGCGCAAAAGATGATTATTTACGCCTTTGCGGCTGAGCTGACGGAAGCGCTGCCCGATGGCGGACTTAAACAGCAGGTGCTGGCCCGTATCGGTCAGCGGCTGCCTGGAGGCGAAGCATGACATTTCCCGTAGAGAAAGTCCGGGCAGATTTTCCGGTACTGACCCGTGAAGTGAACGGTCTGCCGCTGGCCTATCTCGACAGTGCGGCCAGCGCGCAAAAACCAAATCAGGTGGTGGATGCGGAAGCCGAGTTTTACCGCCACGGTTATGCGGCGGTACATCGCGGGATCCACACCCTGAGCGCCGAGGCGACCCAGCGCATGGAAAACGTGCGCACGCAGGTTGCTGCCTTCCTCAACGCGCGTTCGCCGGAAGAGCTGGTATTCGTGCGCGGCACCACCGAAGGGATCAACCTGGTGGCTAACAGCTGGGGCAATGCGCAGGTGCACGCGGGGGATAACATCATCATCACCCAGATGGAGCACCACGCCAACATCGTGCCCTGGCAGATGCTCTGTGAGCGTGTGGGGGCGCAACTGCGGGTGATCCCCCTGAATGAAGACGGCACGCTCCAGCTGGAAAAGCTGGACGCCCTGCTGGACGACAGAACGCGGCTGGTGGCGGTGACCCACGTTTCAAACGTGCTGGGAACGGAAAATCCGGTGGCGCTGATCGTCGACAAAGCCCATCAGGTTGGTGCGAAAGTGTTGATTGATGGCGCCCAGGCGGTGATGCACCATGCGGTTGACGTTCAGGCCCTGGACTGCGATTTCTACGTCTTCTCCGGGCACAAGCTGTATGGCCCGACGGGCATCGGCGTGTTGTATGTGAAAGAGGACATTCTCCAGGCCATGCCGCCGTGGGAAGGGGGCGGGTCAATGATCGCCACCGTCAGCCTGACGGACGGCACAACCTACGCCCGTGCGCCCTGGCGCTTCGAGGCGGGTACGCCCAACACGGGCGGGATCATCGGGCTGGGCGCGGCCATTAGCTACGTCACTGAAACGGGGCTGGCGGCGATTCAGGAGTACGAACAGCAGCTGATGCATTATGCCTTGCAGGAGCTGGCCAGCGTCCCGGAACTGACCTTATATGGCCCTGCTGACCGTCTGGGTGTGATAGCCTTCAACCTCGGCAAGCATCACGCCTATGATGTGGGCAGTTTCCTTGATAATTACGGCGTCGCCGTGCGTACCGGGCATCACTGCGCGATGCCGCTGATGGCGTATTATCAGGTACCGGCTATGTGCCGCGCATCGCTGGTGATGTACAACACAACGGAAGAGGTCGACAGACTGGTGGCGGGACTAAAACGTATTCACCAGCTGCTTGGCTAACGGAGAGGCGAGAGATGGCAGATTTGCCGGACAGAGATAAATTGCTGCGCAACTTTGGGCGTTGCGCAAACTGGGAAGAGAAATACCTTTATATCATCGAGCTGGGTCAGCGCCTGCCGCCGCTCAGCGAAGAGGCGCATAACCCGGACAACATCATTCAGGGCTGCCAGAGCCAGGTCTGGATCCTGATGCAGCAGACGGACGAAGGCGTAATTCAATTACAGGGTGACAGCGATGCCGCCATTGTGAAGGGGCTTATTGCCGTCGTATTTATTCTTTATCACCAGATGTCGGCGCAGGATATTGTCGCCTTTGACGTTCGCCCGTGGTTTGAAAAAATGGCCTTAACCCAGCACCTCACCCCGTCCCGATCCCAGGGACTGGAAGCGATGATCCGCGCCATACGCGCCAAAGCCGCAATCCTTAGCTAAACTGACAGAACAGCATTCATTCTGTTTCGCGAGGTGGTTTCCACCTCGCTGGTTTTTCAGCTTTCTGACGTTTGGTCAGTGAATAAGGAATCTCAGCATGAAGCGCGCATCTCTAATAACTCTATTACTCCTTGGTTCGCTCAGTGCTGTTAATTCAGCCTGGGCGGTTGATTATCCTTTACCGCCCGCAGGCAGCCGCCTGATTGGGCAAAACCAGACATACACCATTCAGGAAGGTGACAATAAACTTCAGTCTATCGCTCGTCGCTTTAATACCGCCGCACAGCTGATCCTTGAAACCAATAATACCATTGCTCCGGTGAACCCTGCGCCAGGAACGGTCATTACCATCCCTTCCCAGATGCTACTGCCGGACACCGAGCGTGAGGGCATTGTGGTGAATCTGGCGGAGCTGCGTCTTTACTTCTATCCGCCTGGCGAAAATATCGTGCAGGTCTATCCGCTGGGTATTGGTCAGCTTGGGCTGGAAACACCGGTCAGCACCACCCGTGTGAGTCAGAAAATCCCTAACCCTACCTGGACCCCCACAGCGGGCATCAGAGCGCGCTCACTGGCCCAGGGCATTAAACTGCCGCCTGTGGTACCCGCAGGGCCAAATAACCCGCTGGGGCGCTTTGCGCTTCGTCTGGGTATCGGGAATGGGGAATATCTTATTCACGGCACCAGCGCGCCGGACAGCGTAGGGCTGCGGGTCAGCTCGGGTTGTATGCGGATGAACGCGCCCGATATCAAAGCGTTGTTTGAGCAAGTGCGCGTCGGCACGCGGGTGCAGATCATCAATGAGCCGGTGAAGTTCTCCGTCGAGCCGGACGGCAAACGTTATATCGAGGTGCACAGGCCGCTGGCGCAGGCTGAGGGCGAAAACCCACAGACGGTGCCGTTCACGCACTCGGCGGCGTTTACCGCCTTTGCAGCGGAGTCAGGTAGCGATAAAACGCAAATCGACAAGGCCCTGGCGCGCAGAGCGGGGATCCCGGTTGCCGTGTCAGCAGGCAGTGGTTCTTCAGCCAGCAATTCTGTCCTGTCGGTACAGAACAGTCGTGTCTCAGCGGCGGTGGCGGAAGGCGAGGGAGAGAAAGCGCTTCAGTAGAGGTTTGACGAAGGCAAAAAAAATGGCGCACAATGTGCGCCATTTTATTAACAGGTACTATTACTTACGGTATTTAGTAGCCTGGTTGTCCAGACGCTGGTTAGCGCGAGCTGCGTCGTCTTTAGCAGCCTGAACGTCGGAACGCATTGCGTTCACGTCGTTGCTCAGCTGGTCAACTTTAGCGTTCAGAGTCTGAACGTCAGAAGACAGCTGATCGATTTTAGCGTTGCTGGAGCAACCTGCCAGCAGAGTAGAACCCAGGATTACCGCGCCCAGTACCAGTTTAGTACGATTCATTATTAATACCCTCTAGATTGAGTTAATCTCCATGTAGCGTTACAAGTATTACACAAAGTTTTTTGGGTTGAGAATATTTTTTTGATGGGATTACGCCTATTTTTGATCGTTCGCTCAAAGAAGCAACGAAATCGGCAATTTTGACGAAAAAGCTATGTTAAAAAAGGCATTTTTCATCGGATTCATCTTAGATAAATCGCGATTAAATAGAAAAACCCGATTTGCTTTTTGAATAGTTCTGGTTAAAGGCGGGAATAAAAAAAGCGCCCCGAAGGACGCTTTTTAACAAAACAATAATTTGTTCGTGAAATATTACAGCACGTGGACAGATGCAGTGTTGGTGGTGCCGCTTGGAACCAGCGCGCCAGAAACCATAACCACCACGTCGCCTTTCTGGGCCAGGCCACAATCAACCAGTTCCAGAGCCACTTCTTTACCCAGACGATAGAAATCATCGGTAGAGGCAATCTCTTTCACCAGGTGTGGGATCACGCCTTTGCTCAGCACCAGCTGACGCGCGGTAGTTTCGTTGGTGGTCAGCGCCAGAATGGTCGCATCCGGGAAGTATTTACGCACGGCACGCGCAGATTTACCGCCCTGGGTCGCCACGACAATCAGTGGGGCTTCCAGTTTCTCAGCGGTTTCTACCGCACCACGGCACACGGCTTCGGTGATGCGCAGTTTACGGCTGTCGTTGTTGTAATCCAGACGGCTTTTCATCACGCGGTCGGTACGCTCACAGATGGTCGCCATGATGCCGACCGCTTCCAGAGGGTATTTCCCTTTTGCAGATTCGCCAGACAGCATAACGGCATCGGTACCGTCGAGGATGGCGTTTGCTACGTCGCCTGCTTCAGCGCGGGTAGGGCGTGGGTTTTTGATCATGGAGTCCAGCATCTGCGTTGCGGTGATAACCACTTTACGCGCGCGAACACATTTCTCGATCATCATCTTCTGCGCGAAGATCACTTCTTCAACCGGGATTTCAACGCCCAGGTCGCCACGCGCTACCATGATACCGTCAGACGCTTCGAGGATTTCGTCGAAGTTGTTCAGGCCTTCCTGGTTTTCGATCTTGGAGATGATCTGAATGTTCTCGCCGCCGTGCGCTTTCAGGTGCTCACGGATCTCAACCACGTCAGAACGTTTACGGATAAAGGAGGCAGCAACGAAGTCCACGCCTTGTTCGCAGCCGAAGATCAGGTCTTGTTTGTCTTTTTCAGCCAGCGCTGGCAGAGCAATGGACACACCCGGCAGGTTAACGCCTTTGTTTTCGCCCAGATCGCCGTTGTTCAGCACTTTACAGATAACCTTGTTACCTTCGATCGCCGTCACTTCCATGCCGATCAGGCCGTCATCCACCAGCACGGTGTTGCCAACGGACAGATCGCTGGTGAAGCCTTCGTAGGTCACGGCAACGATTTCGTTATTACCTACAACGGATTTGTCGGTGGTGAAGGTGAAGGTCTGGCCCGCTTTCAGGGAAACGTCGTTACCGCCTTCCAGTTTGATGGTGCGGATTTCAGGACCTTTGGTGTCGAGCAGGATTGCCGCTTTTTTCCCGGTCTTGCTCATCACGTTGCGCAAGTTCTGGATACGCTGACCGTGTTCAGCATAGTCGCCGTGGGAGAAGTTCAGACGCATCACGTTCATGCCGGCATCCAGCATTTTGCTCAGCATCTCTTCGGATTCGGTTTTCGGGCCGATAGTACAAACAATTTTCGTCTTTTTCATGACAGTCTTAGTCTTTAAGTTGGGAAGGATATGGAAATCTCGCTCCGGGGGCGCACCGCCGCGGAGTCAAACCTGTGTTGCGAAAGAGTATATGACACGCACTAAGAATAGGTGACATCAAATGAGCGTGCAGAAGAAAGTGTGCCTGAGTGCCAGCCCAACGAAGGAGAGGAGAAGTTGTACGTTGTTTTTTGTATTCCAAGCGCTGAAACCATTCACCAGGGATTTGGCGCGCATTATACGCTGATTTACAGTAAAAAGGAAAATGGAAACAGCGTTTCAAAACAATCTGTGCAGATTCACATAAGTTTGTTATCAAGGCGTTAAGGTCTAATGTCATCTTATGACGGCAGGCGCAACGCCCGCCGTTTTTTGCTCACTTTTCCAGCGCCTGCTGAAGGTCGGCGATCAGATCCTTCGCATCCTCAATCCCCACCGACAGGCGGATAAGCTGCGGCACAATGCCGTTTGCAAGACGCTGCGCCAGTGGTATGGAGGCGTGGGTCATGCTGTAGGGCTGGCTCACCAGACTCTCCACACCGCCCAGACTTTCCGCCAGGGTAAAGAGCTTTAGGTGACGGATCACCTCTGTCGCGTGTTGCGCATCGCCTTTAATCACAACGGAGATCATGCCGCCCGGCAGCGCCATTTGTCTGCGGGCCAGCGCATACTGGGGATGTGACGCCAGCCCGGGATAGAACACGCGGTCTACCTGCGGATGCTGCTCCAGCCATTGCGCAATTGCCAGTGCGTTGGCGCTGTGCTTCTCAACGCGCAGTGAGAGGGTGCGAATCCCCCGCAGCGTCAGGAAACTGCTGAACGGGTCCAGAACGCCGCCAACCGCGTTTTGCAGATAGCCCAGACGTTCCGCGAGATCCTTATTTGCCCCGACAACAGCCAGCCCGGCAACCACGTCTGAATGACCGTTGAGATATTTAGTGGCGGAGTGGACCACTATATCGAACCCCGCCTCCAGCGGCCGGTGAATGACCGGGGAGGCGAAGGTATTATCCGCCACGCTGATCGCATTATGGCGCCGGGCAATGTCCGCGATGGCCTCCAGGTCGGCCAGTTTCAGCAGCGGGTTCGTTGGCGTTTCCACCCAGATCATGCGCGTGTCCGGGCGAATGGCGGCCTCAAGCCCGGCTACATCGTCCGGCTTAACCCAGCTCACCTGTAACCCGGTGCTGCGCTTGCGCACGTTTTCGATCAGGCGATACGTACCGCCATACACGTCGTCAATGGCGACGATATGGCTGTCTTTATCCAGCAGTTCGAGCACGGTGGAAATGGCTGCCAGCCCTGACGCGAAAGCGTACCCGCGCGTGCCGCCTTCCAGTTCGGCGATGGCGGTCTCCAGCGCGTGGCGGGTTGGATTGCCGCTCCGGGAGTATTCGTAGCCGGTATGTTCACCCGGTGCCGGTTGCGCAAACGTCGACGTGGCGTAAATTGGCGGCATCACGGCGCCGTGCGGGTCGTGATACTCACCGCTGTGAACGCTGAGGGTGGCCAGGTTTTTCATCTTTTGCTCCTTTTATTTTGTCAGGCGGTTACGCCAGGCGGTGAGTACATCACTGCGTGTGATCAGACCCAGAAAGCGATCTTCGTCATAAATAATCGCCACCAGGCCACGGTCAAAGATGGCGTACAGGGCGCTCTCCGGGGCCTGCTTATCCAGATATTCGACCTGACGCGTCATGGCCGCCGTCACGGGGAGAGAGAAGCGATCGGCATCTCCCCCGATGTGTCGCAGCAGGTCCCACTCGTCGATGATGCCGACGACCTTGTCGTTATCGAGCACCGGCAGCTGGGAGATGTCGTACAGGCGCATGCGGGCCAGCACGGTGGAAAGCGTGTCGTCCGGGGCGGCAGTCACCGTCGCGCCTTCATCGTGGCGCAGGGCAATATAGTCCGAGAGATCGCCTGCCTGCGGACGCGAAATCAGCCCCTGCTGGCGCATCCAGTCGTCGTTGAACATCTTCGAGAGGTATTTATTGCCGCTGTCGCAGGCGAAGGTGACCACACGTTTTGGCGTAGTCTGCGCCTGGCAATATTTCAGCGCCGCCGCCAGCAGCGTGCCGGTGGAGGAGCCTGCCAGGATCCCTTCCGTTTTTAGCAGATCGCGGGCGGTGGTGAACGCCTCGCGATCGGTAATGCGCCAGGCGCGGTTAACCCCTTCGATGTGCGCCAGCGGAGGGATAAAGTCTTCGCCAATCCCCTCAACCAGCCACGATCCGGCATCCTGATGGCGTCCGTTTTCAACCTGGTCCGCCAGCACCGACCCGGCCGGATCGGCAAGCACAAATTCCGTCTGCGGCGAATGTTCTGCAAACCACGCCTGTAAGCCACCCAGCGTACCGCCGGACCCCACGCCGACGACGATGGCATCGATCTGGCCGTCAAGCTGTTCAAACAGTTCCGGTGCGGTAGTGGTGCGGTGCGCCAGCGGATTGGCCGCGTTATTGAACTGATCAATATAAAACGCGCCTGGCAGTTCGTTCGCCAGCCGCCGGGCATAATCCTGGTAGTAGGCCGGATGCCCTTTATTCACATCTGAACGGGTCAGCACGACCTGCGCCCCTAACGCGCGCAGGTGGAAAATCTTCTCGCGGCTCATTTTGTCCGGTACCACCAGGATCAGCGAGTAGCCCTTCTGCGCCGCAATCAACGCCAGCCCCAGGCCGGTGTTCCCCGCCGTGGCTTCAATAATGGTGCCGCCGGGCCGTAGCTGGCCCGTACGCTCGGCTTCATTAATCATCGACAACGCGACGCGGTCTTTAATCGAGCCGCCGGGATTCTGGTTTTCCAGCTTCAGAAACAGCGAGCAGGGGCCGGTGTCCAGCTTGTGCAGCTGGATGAGCGGCGTACGGCCAATCAGTTCGGTGACGGAGTGGTAAAGCGTCATGGTCATGTCCTGTGAAGAGGTGATGACCGGATGATAGAACCATGAAATTTTCTCAATAAAGAACTTTTCACTGAGTTTTAGAACGGAAAGGAATAATCCTTGTGTTTTCAGATGGAAAGACAGCAAGACGTAAAGTTGTCCGGATGTGAGGATGGCTATATCCGCATAAAGTGCTGCAAAATTAGCCGATTTCGTCGGGTGAGTAAGACCTGATATGCAAATGGCAGATAATTATTGCTGATATTCATCTAAATGCTTTTCACCCGCCAGTTCGCTACTTATTCCTGAGCATTATAAGAAATTCTTTTTTGGTCATTTAAAAGCTGATAACGGCTGTTTACTATCTTTTGGACATCCATACTGCTAAACCGCTATATGCGAAACGGATAACGAATAAGAATGATTGTACTCAGCAATATTTCGAAGGTTTTTGACAACGGGAAACAGGCGCTGACAGCCGTAGATAACGTCAACCTGACGATAGAGCAGGGAAAGATTTACGGGATCATCGGTTACAGCGGGGCCGGGAAAAGTACGCTGATCCGTCTGCTGAACGGTCTGGAAAAGCCCAGCGCCGGCAGCGTCACCATTAACGGTCAGGATATCTCCGCCGCGAAGGGAGAAGCGCTGCGTCAGGCACGCCTGAAAATCAGCATGGTGTTCCAGCACTTTAATCTGCTTTGGTCGCGCACGGTGAAGGAAAACATCGCCTTTTCAATGCAAATTGCCGGTGTGCCAAAAGCGCAAATTCAGGCTCGCGTTGCCGAGCTGGTGGAGCTGGTCGGCCTGAAGGGGCGCGAGAATGCCTACCCATCCCAGCTGAGCGGCGGGCAAAAACAACGTGTGGGCATTGCCCGCGCGCTGGCCAATCATCCGGACGTACTGCTGTGTGACGAAGCCACCTCGGCGCTGGATCCGCAGACCACCGATCAGATCCTCGATCTGCTCCTGGACATTAACCGTCGCTTTAACCTGACCATCGTACTCATTACGCATGAGATGCACGTGGTGCGCAAAATCTGCGACCGCGTGGCGGTGATGGAAAACGGCAAGGTGGTGGAAGAGGGGGACGTGCTGAGCGTGTTTACGCATCCGCAGCAGCCGATCACCCGGCAGTTTGTCCGCCAGGTGAGCCAGTACGCGGAGGAAGAGACCTTCAATACCGAACTGGCAAACGATCTGGAAGGCACGGTGATCAGGCTGACCTTCACCGGGCACAGCACGCACAGGCCGATCGTCGGTGAACTGACCCTGCGCTACGGCCTGCCGTTTAACATCCTGCACGGCAAAATGACGCAAACCGCCCACGGTGTTTTCGGGCAGCTCTGGGTGCACGTGGTGGCATCGGACGAACAACTGAACAATATCCTCGCCGACCTGAAGCAAAGCGATATTGAAGGCGAGGTAATCAAGCATGGCTGAAGAACTCTTTCCGCACCTGAAGTGGGATCAGCTTTGGGCTGCAACCCAGGAGACGCTTTACATGACCGCGCTTTCCGGCGTGGCGACGTTTGTCCTGGGGATCGCGCTCGGTCTGGCGCTGTTTTTAACCGCCCGCGGCGGGTTATTCCACAACCGCACGGTCTACAGCGTGATGTCGATTGTGGTGAACGTGTTCCGCTCGATTCCGTTCATCATTCTTATCGTTCTGCTGATCCCGTTCACCAAGACCGTTGTGGGGACCATTCTTGGCGCTAACGCTGCGCTGCCCGCCCTGATTGTGGGCGCGGCGCCGTTCTACGCCCGTCTGGTCGAGATTGCCCTGCGAGAAGTGGACAAAGGAGTCATTGAGGCCACGCGCTCGATGGGCGCGCGGCTGAGCACGTTAGTGTTTCGGGTTTTATTGCCGGAATCTTCACCCGCACTGGTTTCAGGTATGACGGTGACGCTGATTGCGCTGGTGAGCTACAGCGCAATGGCAGGGGTGATAGGTGCCGGCGGTTTGGGAAATCTGGCTTATCTGGAAGGATTCCAGCGCAACCATGGTGACGTCACGCTGGTGGCAACGGTGACCATTCTGATCATCGTGTTCATTATCCAGTTCTGCGGCGATGCCATTACTTCACTGTTAGATAAACGCTAATAAATACACACAGGAACCACATCATGAAAAAGACACTGACACTGATCGCCGCCGCAACCCTGAGCGCCCTGAGCTTTGCCTCCTGGGCGGACACGCTCACCGTGGGGGCGTCCAACACCCCGCACGCGGAAATTCTGGAGCAGGCTAAGCCGATTCTGGCGAAGCAGGGGATCGATCTGGAGATTAAACCATTCCAGGACTACATTCTGCCAAACACGGCGCTGGCGGGGCATGACATTGACGCCAACTATTTCCAGCACATCCCTTACCTGAACAGCGTCCTGAAAGATCACGCGGGCGATAAGGATTATGATTTTGTCAGTGCGGGCGCAATCCACATTGAGCCGATCGGTATCTATTCGAAAAAATACAAATCGCTGAAGGATCTGCCGGAAGGCGGCAAAATCATCATGCGTGATGCGGTTTCCGAGGAAGGGCGTATTCTCTCCATCTTCGAAAAAGAGGGCGTGATCAAGCTGAAGCCAGGCATCGATAAAGTGACCGCGCGCATCAGCGATATCGTGGAGAACCCGAAAAAGCTGCAATTCACCCCTAACGTTGAGGCATCTCTGCTGCCGCAGATGTACAACAACGACGAAGGTGCTGCGGTGGTGATCAACGCCAACTACGCAATTGATGCCGGTCTGGATCCGGTGCACGATCCCATTGCGGTTGAAAGCGGTGAGAATAACCCGTACGCCAACATCATTACCGTTCATCGCGGTGACGAGAAGAAGAAGGATATCGTCGCGCTGGTGAACGTGCTGCACTCCAAAGAGATTCAGGACTGGATCCGCACCAAATACAAAGGCGCAGTCATCCCGGTAAACAACTAATCTCCTGATTTTCCAGACGAAGCCCGGCGAACTACACGCCGGGCTTCTTTTTTGTATCCAGCCGACGAATGATTTAAGCTGACGGTTTAGGGCAACGGAGTGATGGCAATGGGCAATGTGACCAAAGACGAAGCGCTGTACCAGGAGATGTGTCGGGTGGTAGGCAAGGTCGTTCTCGAAATGCGTGATTTAGGGCAGGAGCCGAAACATATTGTCATTGCGGGCGTTCTGCGTACCGCGCTGGCGAACCAGCGCGTTAAGCGCAGTGAGTTGACCACCAAAGCGATGGAAACGGTGGTTAAAGCGCTGGCCGGCTAACTCGCCAGCGCTTCGCGAGCAGCTCAAGCGAGCAGCAGAGCAGGTAATAGATCACACCCGTGAAGATAAAAATGGCCGCCGGGTAAATTTGCACCCGGTTGTTGATCTGTCCCGCCACCGTGGTCAGTTCAGGAACGTTCACGATAAACGCCAGCGACGTATCCTTCAGCAGGCTGATAAAAATCCCCACCAGCGACGGCAGAATATTTCTCAGCGCCTGCGGCAGCAGCACGCGCCACAGCGTTTGCTGCGTACTGAACCCTTGAGAAAGCGCGGCCTCATTCTGGCCCGACGGCAGGGCTCTCAGTCCGGCTAACACCGAATGCATCACCGCAGCCGCGGTAAACCAGGCCAGCGCCAGCGTGACGGTCGTCGCGCCCGGGAGATCCCTGCCGGTTATCAGTGGCAGCAGATACCACATCCAGAATATCACGAAGATCAGGGGGATCCCGCGAATCAACTCTGCCCATGCAAACAGCGCACTGCGCACCACGCCGGGATAGCGCCAGGCGACGCAAGCCAGCACAATCCCGCCGGGCAGGGCAAGCGCGGCGGCGCCTGCGGCCATCAGCAGTGAGAGCAGTACGCCGCCGGGTTCTCCCGCAGCCGCACGTCCCCAAAGCAGATAATCCAGGTTTTCGACAATAACGTTAAATCCGGGGATCATGATTTTTCCTCCCTGAATGGGGGCCGAGGCGCACCAGCACGCTTCCCGTCACCATCCCGGTAAGCAAGTAGAGCACCGTACCGAAGGTGAAGGCTTCCAGTGCATGGGCGTTGTAACTTTCTATCTGGCGGACCTGGTAGGTCAGTTCGGCGAAGCCAATCCCGCTCGCGAGCGAGGAGAGCTTCATCAGGTTAAGGTACTGGCCAACGACGGGCTGCCACGCGTTAGCGAGCCCCTGTGGCAGAAGAATGTAGCGAAACAGACGCCATGAGGAAAATCCCTGAGCGAGCGCCGCCTCCCGTTGCCCGGCAGGTACGGAACGCAGCCCCGATTCCACTTCTTCAATTAAAAACGCCGAGGTAAAGACGCCTAACCCCCAGGCGGAGCATAAAAACTCTGGCGTAAACCACCAGACGTCACCGGGTAAAATGGACCAGCTGTGGTCTGCGTTCACCGCGTCACGCAGCCCCTGCGGCAACCCGTTCCAGGCGGCGAAATACCAGAACAGCAGCTGTACCAGCAGCGGCGTATTGCGAAACAGCGATACCCAGCAGCTGACGATCAATGTCCCGAAACGTCCCCCGGAAAGCCGCAAAAGCATAAAGAACAAGGCGAGCAGGCTGGCCAGCATAATCCCCGCCAGCGTCACCCACAGAGTGGTGAGAAATCCGGAGAGGATCCAGTGCAGGGGCTGTCCGGCCAGCACCCCCTGCCAGTCCAGAGCGGGCATTACAGTTGCTCCTGATGCAGCGGATCCAGCACTTTTTGCAGGAAACGCCTCGCACGGGGATGCGACGGTTGATTGAAAAATTGCGCCGGGGGCGCGGTTTCCAGAATTTTTCCGCCGTCGATAAAGACGATTCGATCGGCAATTTCCCGGGCGAACTGCATCTCATGGGTAACGACAATCATGGTGATCCCGCTGTGCGCGAGGGTTTTCATCACAAACAGCACTTCGCCAATCATTTCCGGGTCGAGTGCCGACGTCGGCTCGTCAAAGAGAATGATTTGCGGCGACGAGGCCAGAGCACGGGCAATCGCCACGCGCTGCTGCTGTCCGCCGGAAAGTTCAGCGGGGAAGCGGTGCGCCTTCTCCAGCATGCCGACCTTCTCCAGCAGCGCCAGCGCGCGCTCCTGGGCAGGCAGGGGTTTCCAGCCGTGAACGTGCTCCAGTGCCAGGGTGATGTTCTGACTGGCGGTAAGGTGGGCATAGAGATTGAACTGCTGGAACACAAACCCGACGCGGCTGCGTAACTGACGTAGCCTGCTGCCGGAAAGCTGTCCGGTCGGCTTGTGGTCGATCAGAATCTCCCCGCCGCTCAGGCTCTCAAGCTGGTTGATAAGCCGAATCAGGGTCGATTTTCCGGAACCCGAAGGGCCGAGAATGGCAACCACTTCACCCGGCATGATGGTGAGGTTAATGTCGGTTAAAACCGGATGATCGCCGTAGCGTTTGTCCACATGGCGAAACTCAACGCTGGCCTGTTCCAGAAGTGAAAAATCCGCGGCATTGGCCGCGGAGCGTGAAAATAAACCTGAGAGCATATTACCGGGCTTCTATTTTAAAGTTACGAGGCTGTGGAGCTGGGGTGCCCGGACCGAACCAGACGTCATAGATTTTTGCCGCCTGGCCGTTTTTCTCCAGGGTTACCAGTTCATCGTTAACGGCTTTCAGCAGCGCCGTTTCACCCTTTTTCACCCCCACGCCAATCTCTTCTTTACTGAGCAGGTCGGGCAGGATTTTGAAGTCGGCTTTATCCGGCGCCTGCGCCAGCAGACCGGCCAGAATGGTGCTGTCCTGGGTAATGGCCTGCACGTTGCCATTGCGCAGTGCCGTCAGCGCCAGCGGAATATCATCATAAGAGAGGACGCGGGACTGCGGAAAACGCTGGTGCAGCGCCTGTTCACCCGTCGTACCTTTTACGGCGCCAATGCGTGCCCGGCTATAGTCATCAAGCTTGTCCGGTGATTTTGCCGGAACCAGGAACTGCTGGCCGGTGACAAAGTAAGGCGTTGAGAAATCAATGACCTGTGCGCGTTCCGGAGTGATCGTGATATCCGCCACGATGAGATCCGCTTTACCGGACTGTAGCAGCGGTATACGGTTAGCCGGATTAGTGGCGACCAGTTCAAGCTTGACGCCGAGCGATTTCGCCAGCGCTTTGGCGAAGTCCACGTCGTAACCCACGATCTCATGCGTTTTGGCATCAATCGAGCCAAAGGGTGGATTGGCATCAAACGTGGCCACTTTCACCACGCCTGCTGCCTTGATATCCGCCAGCCGATCGGCCTGCGCCTGCGCTGAAACCAGGCCCCAGGCTGCCACTAATCCCAGAACCTGCGCCCGTTTTTTAAACCCTTTCATTTTTGCAGCCATAGTCATACGCCATCCCGTTGTTTTTGTTTTACCCCGTTACGCTCCCATAAGGGAAAGCTATCGCCAAATAAGAAATCGTTCTTTGCTATGAGAAAAAAAGCATGAGTGAACAAGGTGTTAAAGAAGAGAGCAGACGGCGGGGCGCTATTTGCAGATCCTGCACATCGACAGTGGATTTTGATATTTCCCCGGGCGCAATTTGGGTGTTTAACTGAGGACAGGTTAAGCGAGAAGGGTAATGACGATGAAAAAATGGATAAGCACGTTACGGCGGTTTTTTGCGCCCCGACCAGTGAATGCGGAGAACAGCGCGCAACGTGTTCTTGAGTCAATACTGCCTGTCGCCAGCCTGTATGGCGTGGACGTAGCCAACATCGACCCGGAGTGGTTCCATGATAAAACGTCACGCTGAACTGCGCCGGACGCGCGAAATGTACTGGGATGAGCTGTGCGTGGTGTCTGTAAAGCGAGGATGAAGGGAATAATACCCAGGCTAATCCTCGGTATATGATGGCCGTTTTGTTACCACTATCTCCTTTCACAGATGGAGATAATAATGAAACGGACAGTATTAACCCCCGCGCTTTCTGCCTCCGCACTTCTGCTTACCATGCAGGCGGCACACGCTGGTCCACAGGCGCATGTTGTATGCAGTTATTCCCACACCCTCGGCGATGATGCCATTATGATGTTCGGCATGCCCAATGAGGCTATGCTGCACGATTTTTTTGGTAACGTGCACGCGGATGCTTACTCCAGCCGTGAATCTCTGCGTACCCAGGAAAAGACCACCTGCGATAACAAAGCAGACAGCTCGGCCTACTGGGCTCCGTCGCTAAAATTGCCGGACGGAACGGTGGTCAAACCCGCCTATCAAAAAACCTATTATCAGGCATCGAACGTTGACGCCTGGCCGCTTCATCCGTTCCCGGCGGGGCTGTCGCTGCTGGCGGGCGATCACCGCGGCACCGCGCCAAATCCGCATATCACCTTTTTATGCGCCAATGGCAAGGGCTACACCACCAGAACGGGTGAAGTCTGCGGCTTACGCAAGGCGAAGGATGCCGTGCAGTTTAATATCGGCATTCAGTTCCCGAACTGCTGGGACGGGGTCAACCTGAAGCCCGCCCACGGCCTGGCTAACGCCACCTACGATACGAAAGGACAGTGTCCGTCCGCCTTCCCGGTGAAGATCCCGACGGTGAACATGAATATTGCGTACGTGCTTCCGACAATTAGCTCTCTGGATACCAGCAAAGTCCAGCTTTCCCTCGACCCCATCATGCATGGCAGTGAGCGTGAAGAGCGGTGGGGGAGCCTGTATACGGCGCATGCTGACTTCATGAACGGCTGGACGGAAGATGCCGCGCGATTTATGACCGACCTGTGCATGAACCGGGGAATGGATTGCGGCACCACCGTGCCGTATGGTTATTCAAAAGCGAAGGCTAACGTCTGGCTCAGCAGCATGGAACCGGCACTTTCACAGCCCGATCCCCAGGTCTTACTGGTGCAGGATAACTGGAAGAACGGTGGACGCACGAAAAACAGCGAAACATTGTCGCTGGTGAAGTTCAACATCCCTCCGCTGCCTGTCGGACAGGATCCTGCCAAGTTTAAATACCGCGTGAGAATTTATGGCGGGAAAGTGGAAACTGACGGCGCGGATCAAATCTTCTTCTATCCGGCGAGTAACGACTGGGAACCGGCCACCGTGAGCTGGCAGTCACGACCGTCCTGCAACTATCGCTCGGATGCGGTGCTGTACCTGAACCACTCCCGGGAATACCGGATGGTGGACGTGGATAAAGCGGTGCGCAAGGCGCTGGCAGAAGGGAAAACCGACATTTCGTGGTATATCGGCGGCGATCGTCAGGGAAATCACTATCAGTTTGAGACGGGGTCATCTCCCCAAAGCCTGATCCTGATGCTGACCGGGTTTAGCAAAACGCCGGAGATCTGATAGCGGGTAGCAAAAGGCATTCATAAAAAAAAAGCACCGGGGAGCCCGGTGCTTTTTCTTCAGATCTTGCAGGCATCGCCGCAGTCGTCATCGGCGACAATCGCCTGGGCTTTTTTATCCGCATCGTCGAGACGTTCCGCGTTGCGCTCTTCTGCTTCATCCAGCCCGTTAAAGACTAAGTTATCGAGATCAATTTCCATGTGCCACCTGCGTTATTCAGTTTTTGATACTGGCATAGTATAAGTCAAAAAAAGCGGGCCAGGCACCCCTCAGCACATATGGATAATCCCTGCCATACTCAGTGATTTATTGCTGAGGAAAGCCGATGATTACACTCTGTAAAACCTGCGGTACCGCTTACGATGAACAGCCCAAAAACTGCCCGATTTGCGACGATGAGCGCCAGTATGTCCCGGTGACGGGCCAGACATGGACGGACTTCGACAGCCTTACGACCACGCACACCAACAAATGGCAACAGCTGGAGCCGCAGCTGTTCAGCATCAAAACTGTTCCCTCTTTTGCCATCAACCAGCGGGCGCTTCTGCTGCGTACGCCACAGGGCAATGTTCTGTGGGACTGCATCGCCAATCTTGACCCGGCGACCAGAGCGTTAGTTGACGCGCTCGGGGGGATCAGCGCGATCGCGATTTCGCACCCGCATTACTACACCACCATGCAGGAGTGGGCCGCGGCGTTTAACGCACCGATCTACCTGCACGCCAGCGATCGGCAGTGGGTGATGCGTGACAGCCCGGCGATACGCTTCTGGGAGGAGGACGCCCTGGAGATTATGCCTTTGGTGACTCTTCTGCGGCTGGGCGGGCATTTTGCAGGCGGCACGGTGCTGCACTGGCAGTCTGGCGACGGCGTGCTGCTGGCCGGTGATATTTTGCAGGTTACGCCCGGTAAGGACGCCGTGTCGTTTATGTGGAGTTATCCGAATATGCTGCCGCTGCCTGCCCGCACCGTTGAGTCGGTGATTGGTCGACTGACAGGGAAAACGTACCAGCGCCTGTACGGGGCCTTTGAAGGGCAGAACATCCCCGCGAACGCGGATGAGATCGTGCAGCGGTCGGGCCAGAAATATATTGCTTGTCTCGGCTAAGGCGCGGTGGTTAAATTTTACGAGTGTGATCGCGATCATACCTAAACTAAAACAGATAAAAGAGAAATGGCTATGCAACATATCATTGAAGGTTTTCTCAGCTTTCAAAAAGAGATTTTCCCGCAACGTAAAGAGCTTTTTCGTAGTTTAGCGTCCAGTCAGAATCCCAAAGCGCTGTTCATCTCCTGCTCCGACAGCCGTCTGGTTCCGGAACTGGTTACGCAACAGGAGCCAGGACAGCTCTTTGTCATTCGAAACGCGGGCAACATTGTGCCTCCGTTCGGGCCGGAGCCTGGCGGTGTCTCTGCGACCATCGAATATGCTGTTGTTGCCCTGGGCGTGACCGATATCGTTATTTGCGGCCACTCCAACTGCGGCGCAATGAAGGCGATTGCTGACAACGCCGATCTGGAGCCGATGCCGGCCGTTTCCCACTGGCTGCGCTATTCTGATGCGGCAAAAGCGGTGGTTGAGAAGAAAACATGGGATAAGCCAATCGATAAGGTGAATGCGATGGTGCAGGAGAACGTCTTTGCGCAGTTGAGCAATATCAAGACCCATCCGTCGGTGGCGGTAGGCCTGCGCAACAACGCCATTCGCCTGCACGGCTGGGTATATGACATCGAAAGCGGCAAAATCCTTGCCCTGGACAAGAACACTAAATCGTTCGTGTCGCTGTCGGAAAACCCGGACGTCTTCTTCGAGTAACCCGACCCCGCAGGGCAGGGAAGCTCTGTTAAAATTCCATGAATGGTAACTTCCTTCGCACGCCCGACGCAGGTTTTCCAGCCGCTTTCGCCATCGCTTTACCAATTTCAGCGCACTCAGACAAACCCTGAACAAAGGGATGATCGTGCATCAGCCAGGGGATCGCCCCAAAAGCGATGCGCCCCCGCAGTGATGCAGGCGCCAGCAACGTATAGTCTTCCCCCACGTCCGGGACGTCATCGCCGGTTTCCGCAAGCTGTTTACGCAGGGTGGGGAAGGGAATGTCCTTGTTTCTGAGTGGCTTTTGCCCGCGCGCATCAATAAACACGTCGAAGCGGTAACGCTTTTCTGCCGTGGTGATGACGGTCTGATCGCTGCCGATATCCAGGTCGTAATTATCACCGAGTGCGACCACGCTAATGATCCCTGCCTCGCGCAGCGCCAGTAAACGGCGGATAGACTGCGGTGGAATGGCGGCATAATTATCGATAAACACACGCTCCAGCCCGGATTTAAACCGCTCTCTGTCATGCTCACTGAGTGAAGGGACGATGGCCTGAACCACTTCATGCAGACGAAGCACGGTATAGCGCCAGTCAACGGTGCGTTTTTCGCGCTTGTTGCGCTCCACTTCTTTCAGATTCGCTTCGGCCCAGGTGAAAGGGCCATGCTTTTTACGATCCTCAAACCAGACATCACGAAGCGTGTCGGCATTCAGCGTACCGAGCGATATCGCCTGGCACCAGCGCGGATCGGCCAGCTCGAGCTCTTTCACCATCAGCGCAAAGATGCGGTCAAGCAGCCCTTCCGGGCCTTTGGCGATTTCGCTCTCCGCCACAGACTCCGTTAACACGGACAGCGGTTCATAAGGGATAGGGCAGTAGAAGTCGGCCTCCGGCAGAACGCCCGTGCGGGACATCAGGGTGATATTTAACCCTTCGCTGCCTTTATTGACAACGAACTGCTCCCCGCTAAACCGGCCATGCTGCATCACAACCGCCATTGCAGCGTCCAGCCCGCTGAGGGAGGTACCCATGATCCCCACCTCACAGGCTCGGACCTCCGCGTCCATCAGCCCTGACCATGGGCTTGGGAAATATGCGCGGGTGGTTTCATCTTCATCAGGCCAGACGTGGCCGGTGGCAACAACCGCAAGATCAAACCGCCTTGAGAAAGGGGCATCGTTCACTGAAAGGGCCACGCCGTCTGCATCAGCCTTAATATCCGTGACTTCTGCGTTGGGGTGCACCTCGACATGAAAGCCCGACTTTTTCGCCTCAGCAACGACGGCAAGAAACCGATCGTGAAAATATTCACCCAACAGAATACGCGGCAGGAATTGCCGGTCGTGCAGTTTCTCACTGTCGACGTTATAGCGGGCAAGATGGGCCGCACTCTGCTGTTTGAGCCAGTCGAGATAGGTAATAAAAATGGGCGGAATTTCGATACTGGCGATGTTCGCCAGCATCAGCCGGGAATTATCCTCGTCGCTGTAGGGCATCCCGACACCGGGTTGGTCTGCCTTTTCGAACACGGTGATCGAAAGCGGTGCTGCGTTGTTAAGAAGTGAGTAAAAGGTATAAATCCCTGTTGGACCTGAGCCGATAATGGCGATTTTTTTCATCGAAAGCGTTCCTGCATTTCTGAACCATAAAATAAGCGTAGCAGGAGAAAGGTTAAATCATTCAATGAAGGAAAAAATTAAGACGTTTTGAAGAGGGGATGTTGCGCCCCTTCCTGAACTTATGGGAAGGTCAATTCAATTGACCCTGGCTGATTAGATATGATTCTGCCTGATTTCTGAAAGGAAAGACTGTTTGGTCCCAGGTTTAACGATTATCTGTATGTGATGGGGGTTAAAAAGTACGGTAACTTCGCCGGCGGGCTTGACCTGCACAGCGTCAGTGAGGAGAACCAGCTGATTTTATCAGGAGAATTCTCCATCTTACGGTCAGTGTACTTTTTAACATGCAGGCTGATGCCGCCCGTGGAAGACAGCCCTGCTCGGGCTCAAAAGATGGCATAGCACACTGTACATCGGATGGTCGTTTTGTCTGCAATGACGGAAGTCTGAGCCAGTCGAAGCGATTCTGTTCATGTTATGGTGCCTCCGAACTGCCCCGGCAGGTAAAACCCTCCCCCTCCGCCAGGCAAGCGCAGACGAAAAAGAAAACAGCCGTGAAAGGCCAGGAGCAGCGTGTTGGAGAAAACAATGCGCAGTTCGATACACAACCGCGGCAACCTACATGCGCCCTTCTCTATATGGCCAACAAGCCCGGATTCACCCATTTACCCGTTTGTTCAGGAAATCAGTATTAATCCGCCAGTGTAAACGTTCTTTGTCTGTTATTCGAACTGATAAGACGCTTGCAGGTGGAAACCCACCTGAACGCGCTGGGCGACCTGTTACAGCGTCTGGCATTAAAGCATGCCGTTCGCACCTTCCGGCTACATGGCGAACTTACTGCATGGCTGGCGTTTATGCTTTCTGCATGAGTGATAAAAGGGAGGGAAAATCATGACCAGGGCTGAAGAGTTTTGTCGTTCCTGAAATGTGAACACTGGCAGATGGATGCGCACGCATCGCTCAAAAAACGATCTTTTTCAGGCGGATACTGAGATCAGAAAAGCATATGACCTTGAACAGTAATCACAATGACTGGAGGGATATGCTAATGAAGCGACAAGATATAAACGCATTAAAGAATTTTGATTTTCTGGCACGCAGTTTTGCCCGTATGTACGTCCTGGGTCAGCCAGTTGATATCGATGCCGTGACCGGCAATATGAGTAATGAACAGCAGGCATGGTTCCGGGAGCGATATGATCACTACCGAAAGCAGGCTGAGCGGGCGAGAGTGATAGAATTGCGATGAAGTAACGAACAACGGGCTTAACGGCCCGTTGCTTTTTTTAGGTTCCAGCTACATTTTGCAGGCTCCTGAGGTTGAAAGATTGTGCGGTAACCTCATATAGAAAGCGGGTAAGGAATATCTGCCCGTAAGACATGAACTTTTTGAATATTCTTTTTTACTGTTCAGGAGGTACATGATGACTCTGAGAGCTTTTCCCATGTTGAACGATCTCTCCGACTCTCTGTTTGCGGACCGTTTTAACCGTATCGATCGCCTTTTTAGCCAGCTAACCGGCAGTACGCCGTTGCCCTCCACGCCTTCTTACAATATCCGGCGGGTGGGTGATAACCGCTATGAACTGACGCTCAGCGTGCCGGGCTGGAAAGAGAGCGAACTGGAAATTGAAACCGTTGGCGGTCAGCTGAATATCAGCGGTAAACGTGAAGAAGAGAAAACCGAAAACGGCGAAGAAGGGTGGATCCATCGGGGTATCAGCCGCAGCGACTTCCGGGCCAGCTATAGTCTGCCGGAGCATGTGAAAGTAACCGGCGCTTCGCTGGAAAACGGCTTGCTGGCGATTGAATTACACCAGGATATCCCGGAAGAAGAGAAACCGCAGCGCATCGCCATCAACAACAACCCGGCGATTGAACATAAGCCGTAATCATTGACTTACGTTGTTTTCACGCCCGGCAAACGCCGGGCGTTTTGCTAACCTGATGGGGCTTATGCCATTCCGCTCTTTCGCTGCACGCGCGGGCTGGAGGTCACTTTCGATGTGCTTAAAAGGTTTGCTGCCTCTGCATGAGGCTGAACGGGAATGAAATGTGCGAGAAAACAGATTGGTGCGTCTGAATGGACTCGAACCATCGACCCCCACCATGTCAAGGTGGTGCTCTAACCAACTGAGCTACAGACGCAAAATGGTGCGTTCAATTGGACTCGAACCAACGACCCCCACCATGTCAAGGTGGTGCTCTAACCAACTGAGCTATGAACGCATTGTGTTGTCGGTGACAACGGGGACGAATATTAGCGGCACAGCCCCAAGGTGGCAAGAGGGAAAATGCATTTTTCTCTCTGATTTCACGCGATTGCTTCATTACCGCGCAAAGTGAAGAGAAAGTAGCCGCCAGCCGGCGGCTACTGTGTCATTAACGTGCAGCGCGCTGCAAAATTACCGCAGACGGCTGACGTTGCAGGAAGCGCATACGCAGCATCATCATAATGGCCGCAGACGTTAAGCCGATGATAAAGCCCATCCAGAATCCGGCTGGCCCCATGCGATCCACCACCAGATCCGTGAGCGCCAGAATGTACCCGCACGGCAGACCCAGCACCCAGTAAGCGATAAAGGTGATGAAGAAGATGGAACGCGTATCTTTATACCCACGCAGCACGCCGCTGCCAATCACCTGGATGGAGTCAGAGATCTGATAAATGGCCGCCAGCAGCATCAGATGCGAGGCCAGGGTCACTACCTCCGGGTTGTCGTTATAGAGCAGGGCAATTTGCTCACGCAACAGCACGGTAAAGAGCGCGGTACAGACTGCCATGCAGACGCCGACGCCGAGGCCGGTGCGGGCTGCCGTTTGCGCGTCCAGCGTCGAGCCTTGCCCCAGACGGAAGCCCACGCGAATCGTCACCGCGGCAGCCAGGGACATCGGCAGGACGAACATCAAAGAGCTGAAGTTCAGGGCGATCTGGTGTCCTGCGACATCAATAATCCCTAACGGCGAGACCAGCAGGGCGACGACGGCAAACAGCGTCACTTCGAAGAACAGCGCCAGCGCAATGGGTAACCCCAGCTGAATGAGACGGGTCATGAGCGTCCAGTCAGGTGCGCTGAACGAGGTGTCGTTACGAATGTCACGCATGGATCGCGCATGTTTAATGTAGGTGAGCATACAGCCGAACATCACCCAGTACACCGCAGCCGTTGCCACGCCGCAGCCCACGCCGCCGAGTTCCGGCATGCCAAAATGACCGTAAATGAAGATATAGTTCACGGGAATGTTCACCAGCAAGCCGATAAAGCCCATCACCATGCCCGGCTTGGTTTTTGCCAGCCCTTCACACTGGTTACGTGCCACCTGGAAGAACAGATAGCCGGGCGCGCCCCAGAGCAGGGCGCGCAGATAACCGACCGCCTTATCCGCCAGCGCCGGGTCGATATTATGCATGGCGCGAATAATATACCCGGCGTTCCACAGGACGATCATAATCAGGACGGAGACACCCCCGGCCAGCCAGAAGCCCTGGCGCACCTGATGGGCCACGCGGTCGCGTCGACCGGAGCCGTTAAGCTGCGCGATAACGGGCGTCAGCGCCAGCAGCAGGCCGTGACCAAAAAGAATGGCCGGAAGCCAGATTGAGGTTCCGATCGCCACGGCGGCCATATCGGTGGCGCTGTAACCACCGGCCATTACCGTATCCACAAATCCCATTGCGGTTTGGGCTACCTGCGCGACGATCACCGGTATGGCCAGTGCCAATAACTGACGCGCTTCGATCATATACTTCTGCACGTGAACACCTTTGTATTGTAGTTATTTGAGAGACTAAAAAGGCCGCCGTTACTGGCAGCAAGAAGAAAAAACAGAGGGATGCCAGCTATTGTAGCGGGGTTTAACTAATTATCTAGTGAAAAAATCGCCAGAAATTGCGCATCACTGGCAACCTGTTTTTTCAACTGTTATTGTGGTGGGATTATACGGTGTCATCGCCGTTCGGAATGAACAGGAGCTGTAAGCATGTTTACTGGTATTGTGCAGGGCACTGCCAAAGTGGTGTCCATTGATGAAAAACCGAATTTCCGCACTCACGTAGTTGAGCTGCCTGAATATATGCTCGACGGCATTGAAACCGGGGCGTCGATAGCGCATAACGGCTGCTGCCTGACGGTGACCGAAATTAACGATAACCAGATTAGCTTTGATTTAATGAAAGAGACGCTGCGTATCACTAACCTGGGTGAGCTGGTGGTGGGAGATATCGTCAACGTGGAACGCGCGGCGAAATTCAGCGATGAGATTGGCGGGCATCTGATGTCGGGCCATATTATGACCACCGCAGAAGTGGCGAAAATCGTGACCTCGGAAAATAACCGTCAAATCTGGTTTAAGGTGCAGGATCCGTCATTAATGAAATACATCCTTTATAAAGGATTTATTGGCATCGATGGGATTAGTCTGACCGTCGGTGAAGTGACGCCAACGCGTTTTTGCGTGCATTTAATTCCTGAAACGCTGCAACGTACTACGCTTGGCGCAAAAAAACTAGGGCAGCGCGTAAATATCGAAATTGATCCCCAGACCCAGGCGGTCGTGGATACCGTTGAGCGCGTACTGGCGGCGAAAGAGGCGGCGATAATTAAAACCATGGAAGAAGAATAAAAAATAACCCCGGTTAACCGGGGTTATTTTTTCAGCGAGCCACACGCAAACCGTGCTCAATCCCACGACTAAACACCACCTGCCAAAGCTGTATATCCCGCGCACGGAACGCGCCCGCACAGGCATTCAGATAATAGCTAAACATCCGTTTGAATCGTTCCGAATAGTTGTCGGCGATTTCAGGCCATGCAGCCTGGAAACGTTCATGCCAGGCCATCAGGGTGGTGTCGTAATCTGCGCCGAAGTTATGCCAGTCTTCCACAATAAAATGCGGTTCGCTGGCGTTCGCAATCTGGCGAACAGAGGGTAAACAGCCATTCGGGAAGATATATTTGTTGATCCAGGGATCCACATTGTTATCGGTGCGTTTAGAGCCGATGGTGTGTAGCAGGAAAATTCCCTCAGGCTTCAGGTTACGATCGGCGACCTCGAAGTAAGTCTTGTAGTTCTTCGGCCCCACGTGCTCGAACATACCTACGGAAACAATGCGATCGAACTGCTCGTTCAGGTCGCGGTAGTCCTGAAGCCGAATATCAACATCCAGACCCAGACAGCGTTCCTGCGCCATCTTCTGCTGTTCAGCGGAAATCGTGACGCCGACTACGCTGACGCCGTAATTTTTCGCCATAAACCAGGCAAGACCACCCCAGCCACAGCCGATGTCCAGCACACGCATACCGGGCTGTAACTGCAATTTATCGCAGATCAGTTGCAGCTTGTCCTGCTGCGCCTCTTCCAGGGTCGTCGCTTTTTTCCAGTATCCGCAGGAGTACTGCATTAAAGGATCGAGCATACGGCTGAACAGATCGTTGCCCAGGTCGTAATGCTCTTTACCGACGATCCACGCCCGTTTTTTACTTTGCAGATTGAACAGGCGGGCGGAGGCAATGCGTAAGGTATCTTTGAAATGACGAGGGAGCTGTTTTTCAAGACCGGCGCGTAATACGCTGGAGAAGAACATATCCAGCCGCTCACACTCCCACCAGCCGTCCATATAGCTTTCACCCAGCCCTAACGACCCCTCCTGTAACACGCGTTTGAAAAAATCGGGATGCTTTATCTGGGGATCGGAGGGGGATGAGCCATTAATCGTAATGCCCGCACGTCCCAACAGTTCACTGACGATCCGGGACCAGTTATCGTCCGGAACGCTGACTTCTTCTATACACGATGAACTCATAGCTTCTCCATCACCTTGCTGTGATCAGAACCTTAAAACAGCGTAGACGCTTTTTTGGTTTGTGAGAAATCTCACGGTAAATGCCCGCGAGGCTAATATCCGACGTAGAACAGAGGAAGGGAGATAACCCTTGCCGAAATGCCTTCAATGGTAAAACGGGAGCGCTCCGGCTCCCGTTAACACTTAATATTTATCGTATTTAATCGAACCAAATTTAGTATAGGCCGCAAAATTTGGTGATTCAACAGAAAATTGTTAGCAACCTAATCACTGGTATTTAACATAGTTTCCCGCGCAATCAGGCGTGCGACGTTTCTGTATGCGCGTTTTCACTCTGCTCGCGATGGGCTGAGGACTGCATGCGATAGCCCAAACCCGCCAGCGCAACGGTGACCAGCATCACGCTGGTAGTGGTGAGCAGCGGGGTTGCAATCAACGCAGAGACCACGAGACTTGCCAGGAAGCACAGGCCAAGTTGCAGGGTATTTTGCAGCGCGGCAGCGCGGCCTGTCGCCTGCGGAAATGGACGCAACGCCTGGGCTACAACAATAGGGTAGATGGCCCCGTTAGCGATCGCCATGACGCAGAACGGAATCAAAATTTCTGCAAGCCCGGCGCCGGGAATAAAGCCGACAGCCCAGGTCGCAATCACGCTTAGCGCATACAAAACCAGCAGCCAGGGCAGCATCTGTTGGCCTTCCCATTTTTGCAGCGCGGCGCGACAGCCATAGCCACCCACCAGGAAGGCGATGGTCTGTGGTACATAGCTCAGGCCGATAGCCGCCGGGCTGTAGCCCATGTCATGCAGAATGAACGGCGAACCGGTCAGCCAGGCAAAGAAGCTGGCAGAGCAGGCAGCATAAATCAGCACGTTACCGCGATAGGCTTTCGACCGCAGTAAAGAGGTAAAGGTGATGGGCTTTGCGTCCGGATGCGTCTCTTTTTTATGCGCAGGTTTAAGCCCGAAAGCAGGCAGCATCAGGACCAGCGTAATAGCAAAGAGCGTGGCGAAAATAGCCTGCCAGTCGAAATGCGCGAGGATCCAGCTGCCCAGTAACGGGGCAAGCGCCGGCGACAGGCCGACCAGCGGCATAATAGTGGCGAATATGCGGTTAGTGCGCGAGGCGGGGTAGTAATCGGTCACCAGCGCCTGCCAGGTCACCGCTGCGGCGCAGACGCCGACCGCCTGAATAAAGCGCAGCGCCAGCAGCCAGGCGGCATCGCGGACCCACAGCATGCCCAGACAGCCTACGGCAAAAATCGCCAGACCCAACAACAGGACGGGCTTACGGCCGAAACGATCCGAGAGCGGCCCCCACAGCAATTGCGCAAAAGCAAAGCCGGCGAGGAACAAACTTAAACTGGCGCTGATGGCGGCGGCAGGGGTTTGCAAATCTTCCTGCATCGCGGCGAACGCGGGCAGATACATATCGGTCGCCAAAAAGCCCAGCACGCTTAAGCCGCCGAGCCAGACTAAAAATCCTTTCCTGGGTTGCACTGTTTTTTCTCCTGAGGAGGCAGGTGTACGTTGGCGCAGAGTGTAGGGAGTGCAAAGCGGCTTGTGAAACGCTAATATTTGGCGGGTGCATTCAAAAATTTTGCAGGCTAAATATGTGGTCAGATTATTCCCTTGAAGTGGTTGATGCCGTGGCGCGTAACGGCAGCTTTACCGGTGCCGCCCAGGAGCTGCATCGCGTTCCCTCGGCTATCAGCTATACGGTGCGCCAGCTGGAAGCGTGGCTGGCGGTCCCGCTGTTCGAGCGGCGCCATCGCGACGTGGAGCTCACGCCTGCCGGAGCGTGGTTTTTGAAGGAAGGGCGGTCTGTTATCAAAAAAATGCAGATCACCCGTGAGCAGTGCCAGCAGATCGCCAACGGCTGGCGCGGGCATCTCGCTATCGCGGTGGATAACATCGTTAAGCCGGAGCGGACCCGGCAGATGATCGTCGATTTCTATCGTCATTTTTCCGACGTCGAACTGCGTGTTTCGCAGGAAGTGTTCAACGGCGTCTGGGATGCGCTGGCGGACGGCAGGGCGGAGATGGCGATTGGTGCAACCCAGGCGATCCCGGTTGGGGGGCGCTACGCGTTTCGCGACATGGGCATGCTGAGCTGGACCTGCGTGGTCGCACGCGATCACCCGCTGGCGGCGCTGGAAGGTCCGCTGAGCGATGACACCTTACGCAACTGGCCCTCGCTGGTGCTGGAAGATACCTCCCGCTCGCTGCCCAAGCGCATTACCTGGCTGCTGGATAATCAGCGCCGCGTGGTCGCGCCGGACTGGGAGTCGTCGGCCACCTGTCTGAGCGCGGGGCTGTGCGTTGGCATGGTGCCGGTGCATTTTGCGCGCCCGCGCATCGATGCGGGAGAGTGGGTGGCCTTGACGCTGGAAAACCCCTTCCCGGATGCCGCGTGCTGTCTGACGTGGCAGCAAAACGACGTCTCGCCCGCCATGGCCTGGCTGCTGGATTATCTGGGCGACAGCGAAACGCTGAACCGGGAGTGGTTGCGGGAACCAGCATAGCTGGCCCCGTAATGATATTAACGACGGTAGTCGCGGAACGGACCGTCCGCAACGGAACGGCGTTCAATCAGGCGCGGGTGGACTTCAATGGACTGGGACTGTTCACGCTTGTTGACGATCCTGTCCAGCAGCATATTGAAGGCCGTTTCACCCAGCGAATCTTTCGGCTGGTGAATGGTGGTCAGCGCCGGGGTAAAGAAGCGGGCGTTGCGCACGTTGTCATAGCCGATCACCGAGATATCCTGCGGGACGCGCAGGCCGAGTTCATCCGCCGCGCAGAGCGCGCCCATCGCCATGATGTCGCCGCCGCAGAACACCGCGGTAGGGCGATGCGGCTGGGAGACGATCTGCTGCATGGCGCGATAGCCCGACTCCGGCTCGAAGTCGCCCTGAACAATCCAGTTTTCCGGCACGGTGATCAGCGCCTCTTCCATCGCTTTCATGAAACCGGCCAGACGGCCAGCTCCGGTGTTACGCTCCAGCGGTCCCGGGATCACGCCAATTTCACGATGACCGCGTTCTACCAGATAACGCCCCGCCATGTAGCCGCCTTCAAAGGCGTTATCAATAACAGAGTCGGTGAAGTCTGCGCGCGCTTCGCCCCAGTCCATGACCACCATCGGAATGTGGCGATACTCTTCCAGCATGGAAAGGACCGACTCAGGGTATTCAGAACACATAACCAGCAGGCCGTCGACGCGCTTTTGCGCCATCATTGACAGGTAAGCGCGCTGTTTTTCAATGTTGTTCCACGCGTTGCCCAGAATCAGGGTATAGCCTTTCTGGAAGCAGTTTTTTTCAACGGCTTCGATGATTTCAGCAAAGTAGGCCGCTTCACTGCTGGTGGCCAGCAGGCCAATCGATTTGGTGTGATTAACCTTCAGGCTGCGGGCGACGGCACTTGGCGAGTAGTGCAGTTCTTTGATTGCCGCCCAGACGGCATTACGCGTCTCTTCAGCGACGAAACGCGTTTTGTTAATAACATGTGATACGGTTGTAGTGGAAACGTTTGCGCGTTTTGCTACGTCTTTAATTGTTGCCATTAAATGTCACTCCAGACCATATCCTAAGCTCCTGAAAAAATTGAAGGTAAACGTTTGCCTTCTCTCACCCTTATCACGCAAACATGAGTTGCGACACGCCGGGAAAACGACACAGGACGTCAGGAGGGGGTCAGTGGCCGGTACGCTAATAAATTTAGCGTGGAATTTTGTCCTATCTTGATGAAAAGGGGAAGAGGTAAAGTGGATATCCGCTTAAATCCTGGAAGATTTTTGACCTGAACTGTGTAAAAATGAGCAAGCTCACTTTTCGTAGGGTGAATAAAAGGAGAAAAATTGATGAGTACCGATCTGAAGTTTTCGCTGTTTACCACCATTGTTGTTCTTGCCCTGATTGTTGCGGGTGGTTTAACCGCTGCGCTGCACTGATTCAGGAGGGGGGAGAACCTTCTCCCTCTCTTGCCGCTATTGTTACCTCTCCGGCAAAAATCTTTTGCCAAAATGTTAACTTCTCATTTTTTGTGATTGATGTCATGCTTTTGACTTCTTAGTTCTGTGCCGGGTTATGGCACGGTATCCGGAGTCTCTTCATGAAAATCAATTTTCCCCTGCTGGCCCTAGCGATTGGCGCCTTTGGGATTGGCACCACTGAATTCTCCCCTATGGGGTTATTGCCTGTTATCGCCCGGGGTGTGGACGTCTCAATTCCTGCGGCCGGTATGTTAATTAGCGCCTACGCGATTGGCGTGATGGTGGGCGCGCCGCTGATGACGCTGCTGCTTTCCCACCGCGCTCGCCGCAATGCGCTGATTTTCCTGATGGCGATTTTCACTCTCGGAAATGTGCTTTCCGCGATTTCGCCCGATTACACCACTCTGATGCTTTCGCGCATTCTGACCAGCCTCAACCATGGCGCCTTCTTCGGACTGGGCTCGGTTGTTGCCGCCAGCGTGGTGCCAAAACATAAGCAGGCCAGCGCGGTAGCCACTATGTTCATGGGCCTCACCATCGCTAATATCGGCGGCGTTCCCGCTGCCACCTGGCTGGGAGAAGCCATCGGCTGGCGTATGTCTTTCCTCGCAACCGCCGGACTGGGCGTGGTCGCGATGGTTGCGCTGTTCTTCTCACTGCCGAAAGGAAGTGCGGGAGAACGTCCGGAAGTACGTAAAGAGCTGGCGGTGCTGATGCGTCCTCAGGTGTTGTCCGCGCTGCTCACCACGGTGCTGGGGGCGGGGGCGATGTTTACGCTCTACACCTATATCTCCCCGGTGTTGCACGACATTACCCACGCAACGCCACTCTTTGTTACCGCGATGCTGGTGCTGATTGGTGTCGGGTTCTCGATTGGCAACTATCTCGGCGGGAAATTTGCCGACCGCTCCGTCAGCGGGACGCTGAAAGGTTTTTTAACGCTGCTGATTGTCATCATGGTGGCGATCCCGTGGCTGGCGCGTAACGAAGTGGGTGCCGCGATTGCCATGGTGGTGTGGGGCGCCGCAACCTTTGCCGTGGTGCCACCGTTGCAGATGCGCGTAATGCGCGTTGCGCACGAAGCGCCGGGGCTCTCTTCGTCGGTGAATATCGGTGCGTTTAACCTGGGCAATGCGCTGGGGGCCGCAGCGGGCGGGGCGGTGATCTCCGGTGGTTTGGGTTACAGCTTTGTGCCGGTGATGGGGGCGATCATTGCCGCACTCGGCCTGCTGCTGGTGATGATGTCTGGTCGTAAACAGCCTGAAGCGGTGTGTACGGCGGAATAAACAAAAACGCAGAAGGGCTGCCCCTTCTGCGTGTCTCTTACGCGGCGAAGTTCTTCGCAACAAATTCCCAGTTAACCAGTGCCCAGAAGTGTTCCAGGTAGTTCGGGCGCGCATTACGGTAATCAATGTAATAGGCGTGTTCCCATACGTCCACGGTCATCAGCGGCGTGGCGCTGGTGGTCAGAGGGGTACCCGCATTAGAGGTGGAAACGATAGCCAGTTTGCCATCAGCCTCTTTTACCAGCCAGGTCCAGCCGGAGCCAAAGTTTTTAACGGCTGCGTCAGTAAACTTCGCTTTAAAATCCGCGAAACTGCCGAACGCGGCGTTAATCGCTGCCGCCAGCTCACCGGCAGGTTCTCCGCCTGCGTTGGGGGCCAGGCAGTGCCAGTAGAAGGTGTGGTTCCACACCTGAGCGGCGTTGTTAAATACGCCACCGTCTGAACTGCGCACGATCTCTTCCAGCGTTTTGCCTTCAAAATCGGTGCCCTTGATCAGGTTATTCAGGTTGGTGACATAGGTCTGGTGATGCTTGCCGTAATGGTACTCCAGGGTTTCCGCGGAAATGTGCGGAGCCAGGGCGTCTTTTGCATACGGTAGTGCAGGTAATTCGAACGACATTGCTTCTCTCCTTATAGTTTTATACGTTGCCAATAACCCTACAGACAACAAGGACAGAATAGCAAATTGAAAGGGTATGCAAAAGAGGAACTTACCCTGCCACAGAGGCGGCAGGGCAGGGTTTAGCGAATGGTTTTTGGCGTCATCACGCGGCGTGCACCCACATAGTGGCGCACCCAGTAATCTTCGCTGAGGGAGGTGATCTGAATGTCCTGACCGCTGCGCGGTGACTGGATAAATTTACCGTTACCCACATACACCCCAACGTGATCGGCCGTACCGCGTCCCTGGGTGCGGAAGAACACCAGGTCGCCATTTTGCAATTCGCCACGGTTTACAGGCGCGGCGTCGCGCAGATGGTACATCTCATTGGCGGTGCGCGGAATGCGAAACTTCACCAGATCTTTATAGGCATAATAAACCAGCCCACTACAGTCAAAACCGGTGCGCGGAGAGGTGCCACCCCAGCGATACGGTTTACCTATTTGCCCCATCAGTTTGTTCATCGCCGTTTTTTGCGCTTTCTGCATACGCGCTTTATGCACGTCAGCCAGCTTCGTCACTTTTGCGCATTTCGTTTTATGGCCTTTGCGCACGGTGCATTTTTCATTCACCAGGCTGGCGGTCGTGCGGGTGGTTTTGTGCGTGCCGGAACGGAGAGTTTTGGGTTTACTGGAGGCGGTCTTTTTGGTCTGAGCGGTGGTTTTCTTCTTTACTGTTTTACTGGTGGTTTTTTTCTTACGTTCTGTGGTTTTTGCCAGATGCGATTTTTGTACAGCAGAATGCCGCGCCTGTTCAGAGGCGTTCGCCGCTGGCGTAAATGAGAGTGTGGTAAACAGTAAAGCACAGAGCGTCATCGAGATTTTAGTTATCCGCGCCACTGGGCAGTCCCCTGATAAATGCAGGCCACAATGCATACCCGCGTGAGATTTACAAAACCTGTCGATTCTAATCCATAAATTCAGAAGAAGTTAATAGCATTTTTCATTCAAAAATTATGTTTCGTTAGCAAGTGCAAAAAAATTCATCATTCTGACGCACTCCTGTTCGCTCCTTAAGCAAAACCGCACCTCGTCTGGGGATAAACGACATTAGCAATGCAACTTTATGCGATAAGCGATAATATAATTAGACGTGACAAAAATGTTATTTTCCGATGTCGGCCTGACCCGCTACAATGTCAGACTGATGCCGTAACAGAAGTTAAAGGAAGCAAGACATGAGCACCACTATTGAAAAAATTCAGCGCCAGATCGCTGAAAACCCGATTCTCCTGTACATGAAAGGTTCTCCGAAGCTGCCAAGCTGCGGCTTCTCCGCGCAAGCGGTTCAGGCGCTGTCCGCCTGTGGTGAGCGTTTTGCTTACGTTGATATCCTGCAAAACCCGGACATTCGCGCTGAACTGCCAAAATATGCCAACTGGCCGACCTTCCCACAGCTGTGGGTTGATGGTGAACTGGTCGGCGGATGCGACATCCTGATTGAAATGTATCAGCGCGGCGAACTGCAACAGCTGATCAAAGAGACTGCGGCGAAGTATAAAACCGAAGAGCCGGACGCAGAGTAAGTTTTCTGCGGATATAAAAAAGCGACCACATTATGTTGGTCGCTTTTTTTTGCCTGTGGGACTGTTGATTACCCAACCTACGATTGAAGATCGGCCTCGTCGCCCATCGGCAGCGGCCAGCCGCCGAGACGTTTCCAGCGGTTGACGATCTCACAGAACAGCTCCGCCGTACGCTCGGTGTCGTATAACGCGGAATGCGCCTGGGTGCCGTCAAACGCAATACCCGCCGTGATGCAGGCTTTAGAGAGCACGGTTTGCCCCAGCGCCAGGCCGCTCAGCGCGGCGGTGTCGAAGGTCACAAACGGATGGAATGGATTACGCTTGAGCGAGGCACGCTCGGCGGCAGCCATAGTGAAGCTGTGATCAAAGGTGGCATTGTGGGCCACCATGATGGCGCGGCTACAGTCATTCTCTTTCATGCCTTTGCGCACCATTTTGAAAATGGCGTGCAGCGCCTCGTATTCGCTTACCGCCCCGCGCAGCGGGTTTGTCGGATCGATACCGTTAAAGGCCAGCGCCTCTGGCTGTAAGTTTGCCCCTTCAAAGGGTTCAACGTGGAAATGCAGCGTGGTGTCCGGTACAAGCCAGCCCTGTTCATCCATCTTCAGCGTGATGGCGGCAATCTCAAGCAGCGCATCGGTTTTAGCGTTAAATCCGGCTGTTTCAACATCAATGACAACGGGATAAAAACCACGAAAACGGTCGCACAGACCGGTAAATTGAGCGTTATCGGACATCAGGGTCTCTTACAAGGGGGAAAAAGCAGTGCGCATTATGGCAAATTTTGAGAGGGGATGCAGCAAAACAACGGGCGCATAGTGCGCCCTGCGGGATCAATTGCCCAGGCCGCGACCAGCGTCTTTGGCTTCGATCAGTTCGATTTTATAACCGTCCGGATCTTCCACAAACGCAATTACGGTGGTACCGCCTTTAACCGGACCGGCTTCACGGGTGACGTTACCGCCATTGCTGCGGATACGTTCGCAGGCTTCGGCGGCGTTATCCACTTTCAGCGCGATGTGGCCGTAAGCTGTACCCAGCTCGTAGCTGTCCACGCCCCAGTTGTAGGTCAGCTCGATGACCGCTTCATCAGATTCCGGGCCGTAACCGACAAACGCCAGAGAGTATTTATATTCCGGATTTTCGCTGGTGCGCAGCAGCTTCATGCCCAGAACGTTAGTGTAGAAATCGATGGAACGTTGCAGGTCGCCAACGCGCAGCATGGTGTGAAGTAGGCGCATAATTTCCTCATTAACCAGTGGAATGGATTATCTTTTTGAACAGAAACGATGTTTTAGTATAGCGGCGAAAGGTCGCCGCTATCAATGTACAAAGCGGGATTACAGTGAAGGGTAGTCGGTATAACCTTCCGCGCCGCCGCCATAGAAGCTTTCAGGACGCTGCGGGTTCAGTTCGGCTTTTTTCTGCAAACGGGCAACCAGATCCGGGTTAGCAATGTAGTCACGGCCAAAGGCCACGGCGTCGATCAGGCCTTTACCGATCAAATCCTCGGCTTTCTCTGCCGTATACGCACCCGCCCCGATAATCACGCCGTGGAAGCGCTCGCGCACTTTCTGACGGAAGGCTTCACTGTAAGGCTTGCCGCCTGCCCAGTCCGGCTCGGACATGTGCAGATAGGCGATACCGCGTTTCGCCAGCTCTTCAATCAGATACAGCGCGTCTGCTTCTTCGTTCGGACCGTTGTCGACGTTCTGGAAAGTACCGATCGGGGAGACACGAATACCAATGCGGTCTGCGCTCCACTCATTACAGACAGCATCCACCACTTCAAGCACCAGACGCGCGCGGTTTTCAACGCTGCCGCCGTACTGGTCGGTACGCTGGTTGGAAGACGGGGACAGGAACTGATGCAGCAGGTAACCGTGCGCAGAGTGAAGCTCAACCAGGTCGAAGCCCGCTTCCCGGGCGTTGGCGACGGCCTGACGGAAATCATTCACGATACCCGGGATCTCGTCCAGCTCCAGCGCGCGTGGCGTGGTGGTGTCGACGCGGATCGCATTACCGTTTTCATCGCGCAGGGAAGTGCGGGTATTGGCGTTCAGGGCAGAGGCAGAAACCGGCGCCTGACCGCCAGGCTGGATGCTGCTGTGTGAGATACGACCGGTGTGCCACAGCTGAACCGCAATACGGCCATCTTCAGCATGCACGCCTGCGGTGATTTTTTTCCACGCGGCGATCTGTTCCGGGCTGTGCAGACCCGGTGCACCGGCGTAGCCTTTTGCCTGGGCAGAAATCTGCGTGGCTTCGGAGATAATCAGGCCCGAGCTGGCGCGCTGACGGTAATACTCACCCATCAATGGCGTTGGGATATCGCCCGGCTCGATGCTGCGCAGACGGGTAAGTGGGGCCATAAACACGCGGTTTGGGGCAGTAACGGCACCCACTTTCAGTGGGGTAAACAGCTTTTCAGCGGACATAACGGCTCCTGAGTAGACCAGTCGACTAGTAAAAGGGTAAATAAAAACGCCGGCTACACGCCAGGCGCGGTAATACAGTTTTTCACATGCGCCAGCGCGCTTTCGAGCGGCACGGCGCTGCGAGACATTTTTGCTTGCAGGTTGGCGCCTAACCAGAGGGAATAGAGCACCTGTGCCTGCGTGAGCGGATCGCCGGAGAAGGAGAGCGTTTTTTCATTGCGCCCGCTCTCCAGCGCCTGAGCCAACAGGGCAATAACGCCGCTGGCCCCTTTATCCATTGCGGTGCGCATATCTTCGGAGAGATCGCACACTTCGGCAGACAGTTTTACCGTCAGGCAGCCGCTGATGATGCCCTGCTGACAGAACTGCGTCAGCGTTTCCTGATAGTAGTTCAGAACACGATCCCGGTAGTCACCTTCACCGCTGGCGAAGTGGGTTGCCAGGCGCTGATGGTAGCTGGCGTAGTGCCGCTCCAGCATGGCAACGCCAAACGCCTCTTTGGATCGAAAATAGTGATAAAACGATCCCTTAGGTACTTCAGCGGTTTTTAACAACTCGCTCAGCCCCATACCGGTAAACCCGCGATGCATGCAAAGGCGCTCGCCGGTAGCCAGCAAATGTTCTCGTGTATCGTGTTCAGTGTGTCTGCTCATGCCCTTACTCTAATAGACCGTTCGGTCTAATGCAAGCCCGCTTAGCGACGACATTGCGACAGAATATCCAGCTGCGGTTGATAAACCGCTGATTTCACGTCCATCATGCCCAGAACGGTGGCGAATAAATTGTCCTGTGAAACCGCCTCTTTTGCGGCATGGTCACGCAGGCAATCCGTGTTTACGCCGAAGTTTTTCGCATAATCCGGGGAGAGCCAGAA
Source organism: Enterobacter sp. Res13-Sevr-PEC09-46 (assembly GCF_015672585.1). Taxonomy (NCBI): domain Bacteria; kingdom Pseudomonadati; phylum Pseudomonadota; class Gammaproteobacteria; order Enterobacterales; family Enterobacteriaceae; genus Enterobacter; species Enterobacter sp. Res13-Sevr-PEC09-46. The sequence continues at coordinate 79,782 of NZ_JADABR010000011.1, forward strand.
CATAAACGGAATATGCGTTTGCTGCTCCGGGGCCAGCATATACGGCGTACCGTGCAGGTAAATTCCGCTTTCGCCCAGCGATTCACCGTGATCGGAGAGGTAAATGAGCGCCGTGTTCATGTTGGCCTGCCGGGCTTTTAGCGCGTCGATGGTTCGGCTGACCACGCTGTCGGTATACAAAATCGAGTTGTCATAGGTATTGATCAGCGACTGATGATCGCAATCCTGAATTTCATTGGTATCGCAGGTTGGGGTGAACTTGCGAAAGCTGTCCGGATAACGGTTGTAGTAGGCCGGACCGTGGCTGCCCATCAGATGAATAACCAGAACCGTATCCTGCTTTATTCCATCCAGTACGTTGTCCAGACGGTAGAGGTTGACGTCGTCGATACAGGATTTGTCCTTACAGAACTGATCCAGTTTCCACTGGGTCATGTCCGTGTGCGGCACGCGGTCGCAGGCGCCTTTACACCCGCCGTCGTTGTCGCGCCACAGCAGGTTGAAACCGGCATGGTTAAGTACATCGAGCAGACCTTCCTGGTGATGGGCGAGGTCCGCGTCATATTTTTTCCGCGTCATGCCGGAGAACATGCAGGGGACGGAAACGGCGGTTTCCGTGCCACAGGAGGAGGCCTGGGGGAAGTTGATGACATCCTGCTTTTTCAGCTCGGGGTTGGTTTCACGCGGGTAACCATTTAACGAGTAGTTTGCGGCGCGGGAGGCTTCGCCCACCACCACAATCAGCACGGTTTTCTTGCGTTGGCTGGAAATCAGCGCGCCTTTATGAGCATCCTCGCCAATGCGGACCAGCGTCTGGTCGCCGGCAAACCAGCGCATTTTGCTGTATTTCACCACGGCGCTCACGTAATTCGCCGGGGTGACCATTTTGACGATGCTTTTGTTATTGCGGAACAGCGAAGCATAGTCTTTATAAAACACCGCCGCGACCAGGATGATCACCAGCAGCGCACCCAGCATAGCGGCGACACGCGTCAGGAGGGCATACCACCATTTTCCGGTGCGAATGCGCGTCAGGGCTAAAATAATCGATGGAACCAGACCCGCAACGACCAGCCACAGGATCATCTGCGGCGTCACCAGGGCAGTCGCTTCCTGGGAATTAGTTTCGAACACGTTAACAATCATGTTCTGATCGATAACCGTGCCATAGGTATACATAAACCAGGTTGCGGCGGCGCATCCCAGGGTCAGGACAATCATGAGCGGCTTGCGAACAAAGGGAATATTCAGCAGGCTGAAGACAATCACCCAGCCGCAGAACAGCACCAGCGGCACGCTGGCAGCAAACAGGAGATCGTGCAGATGCGCAGGCGCAATGATTGACCAGCTGCGCTGGATAAACAGTGCATTCAGTACGGTGAAGAAAAGTGCACAGCCCAGAGTAAATTTTATATCGTTACAGTGTAACTTTTTAGTGAACCACATGATGACCAGACCATTCGTTATATCAATGCGGCGAGTATAAGAAGGGAAGATTAGCGAAACCTTAATGCTCTGTTTGTGGCGGACATCCTTGCATGCAAGCCATTTAGGGTCTTCACTGTAGGGAATAATGACGTTCTGGAGGTAGGTGTGGCAGAGCAACTGGAGTTTTTCCCTGTCCAGAGCCCGTGCCGGGGTATTTGCCAGGTAGATGAACGAGGATACTGTCGTGGCTGCATGCGCACGCGCGATGAACGTTTTAACTGGCAAAATTTCAGCGACGCGCAAAAGCAGGAGGTCTTACGGCTCTGTCGACAGCGTCTGCTGCGTAAAATTCGTGCAAACAAAGCGGTTGAAAGCGTAGAACCTCAGCAACCTTCACTGTTTTAGCAGGGTAATTGCGTATACTGGTGACATGACTTCCTTGAGGAAAATGTTATGGTTCAGCGTATTACCCTTGCCCCGCAGGGCCCGGAATTCTCCCGATTTGTTATGGGCTACTGGCGCCTTATGGACTGGAATATGTCTCCGGTCCAGCTGGCGGACTTTATAGAAGAGCATCTCGATCTCGGGATCACCACCGTCGATCACGCTGATATTTATGGCGGCTATCAGTGCGAGGCTGCCTTTGGCGAAGCGCTGAAGCGTGCGCCGGCGCTGCGTGAACGTATGGAGATTGTGACCAAATGCGGTATTGCCACCACAGCAAAACCGGAGCATGCGCTTGGGCATTACATCACTGACAGCGCGCATATCGTTAAAAGCGCCGAGCAGTCACTGATTAACCTGGCCACCGATCGTATCGACCTGCTGCTGATCCACCGACCCGATCCGTTGATGGATGCGGATGAGGTCGCGGAAGCCTTCCTGACGCTGCACCAGAGCGGCAAAGTGCGCCATTTTGGCGTGTCTAACTTCACCCCGGCACAGTTTGCGCTATTGCAGTCTCGCCTGCCGTTTACGCTGGCGACGAATCAGGTGGAGATCTCGCCTGTTCATCAGCCGCTGCTGCTGGATGGCACGCTCGACCAACTGCAACAGCTGCGCATCCGTCCAATGGCATGGTCCTGTCTGGGAGGCGGCCGCCTGTTTAACGATGAGGCATTCCAGCCGCTGCGTAACGAGCTTGAAACGGTGGCGCGCGAACTGAATGCGGAGAGTATCGAGCAGGTGGTTTACGCCTGGATCCTGTGCCTGCCGTCTAAACCGCTGCCAATTATTGGCTCCGGCAAAATTGAGCGCGTCCGCGCTGCGCTTGTGGCTGAGGAGCTGGATATGACGCGTCAGCAGTGGTTCCGCATCCGCAAGGCGGCGCTGGGCTACGACGTACCCTGAGCACGCCTGTACCTGACTTTCCGGTGAAATCTGCGCCGCTGGTATAGACTTAAGGTGCAAAAAATAACCCGTGGAGGTCTTATGAAGCGTTTTGCTCTGGCAATGGTCACGCTGGTTGTTTGTGCAGGTGCGCAGGCAGCCAGCGAGGACGTTGAAATGAATCTCGTCACTTCTCAGGGGGTAGGCCAGTCCATCGGGACGGTGAAAATCACCGAAACCGATAAAGGGCTGGAATTTGCTCCCGATCTCAAGGCTCTTCCACCCGGCGAACATGGTTTTCACGTTCATGCCAAAGGCAGCTGTCAACCCGCAATGAAAGAGGGGAAACCAACAGCTGCGGAAGCCGCAGGGGGGCATCTCGACCCGCACAACTCCGGTAAGCATGAAGGCCCGGAAGGGATGGGGCACCTCGGCGATCTGCCGGTGCTGGTGGTAAATAACGATGGTAAAGCCACCGATCCGGTTGTGGCGCCACGACTCAAAAAGCTTGACGAGGTCAAAGGCAAGGCGCTGATGGTCCACGTGGGCGGCGATAACATGTCCGATCAGCCTAAACCGCTTGGCGGCGGCGGGGCGCGCTATGCCTGCGGGGTGATCTGATCGCCAATCGTTCCGGGTGGCGGCGCCTGTTCCAGCTGTGACAGGGAGCAGTGCAGCCGCCAGATAATGGACGCCAGATCGCGGGCCGCAGGCTGATGATGGTGCGCCAGCGCGTCGCAAATACGCTGAAGCTCGGCGAGCGTGACGCTCAGGGGGCGCTGCTGCACCCCGCGCTCGCTCATCACATCTCGGAGCATGGAAATACAGTTATCACGGACCTGCGACAGCGGATCGGAACGCGTCTCCCAGGCGCGCAGTTGCCACACCACGTGCGAACAGTTTAACAGCACCACGCCCCAGCGCAGCAGCCAGCGACGGGAGAGTGAATCCTGGCTGTTGTTCAGCTGGCTGACATGATGGTAAACCAGCGATTCATACTCGCTTTCGCGCAGATGTGGCCTGCGGCTCAGCTGATCGACAAAACCCCTGCGCAACTCCCGAATATGCCTGCGGCTTTTACGCGCGTCCGAGCCCGGGCGTAGCACAGCGAAAGCCAGCCACGCCAGCCCCACGCCGAGGATCTTCGCCAGGTTGTCGTTGAGAAAATCAGCGTAATCGTAAACCGGTGGATTCGTTACAGAGATAAATGAGCCCATAAAAACAATCAACTGACCCCACAGACCGGCCAGTTTAGGCATTTGCAGTTTGAGCAACTGCATGGTGGTTAATAGCGGGAAGAGAAACAGCAGAAATTGCCAGAGGTCGGTTATCTGCACCATCAAACCAAATTTCACCACGAAGCTGAATAGCGACAGCAGTACCAGCGTACGCAGCAGAAGCGTAAGGGAATTAAAGGGGGAAGCGGCGACGGAATAGAGCACGCAGCTGATTGCCGCAAGCGTCAGGGCCGCACTGCCCGCATCCCATTGCGTGGTGATGGCCCATGCGCCCACGGCCGTCAACGCACAAAACGTACGAAAACCGCTCCACAGCGCCTCCATTGCGTCGGTATGGCGCGCCAGAGCAGGACTACCGGGAACGGAAAATTCGGTGACGGGCGTGGCATTTTCGACGGCTTTTAACCAGCGGCTGCTACGCAGATACAGGCGGCAGAAATAGTTCAGACGCTGCCAGAAGGCACGATGCCTGTAGTCATATTCATCCGTTGGGGCGAGCGGCGCGATAATGCGGGCCACGGTATAGATATCGGCATCCGGACGCGCAAGAGCGGCGAGCAGCGCCTCGATAATCTCCCGGGTATGGGCTGGCGGTGCAGGCCAGTTCAGCAACATCCGGCGAAGGCTCGAGATCGCGCTCGTCATCCGCAATTGCTGGTGCAGTAAATAGTTCAGAAGCGTGTTCTGGCGACGAAAACGGTAGTGGCTCCAGAAAGCCTGGATGCGCAACAGGTTCATGGTCAGGATCTGGCCGATGACCTTTTCGTGCGCGAGGCGGATGTCATCGCTGCTGTCAGGCTGCCAGAGCAGGCTGGCATGTTCCAGCAAACGTGCGTGCATCGTTTTAAGGGCGGTGATAAGCGTAGTGCCATCTGAGGTACTGGGCAGGATCATCATCATGACGCCTCCGCACAGAATGCCGACCATCACTTCACACACGCGTGCCTGGGCGATATCCCACAGCTCGGTGGTATCCAGCACGTTGACGACCGGAAAGGCGATAATGGCCGCGGTGTAACCCGCCAGCTGAAACGCATAGGCAACGTTATTGGTAAAATGGGCGCAGGCCCAGGTACACAGCCCCAGCCATGCCGACATGCCTAACAGAAAGAGCCAGGGATCGTTCAGGGTATGGCCGGCAAGAAGCAGTGCGGCGGTTGCCCCCAGCAGGCTACCCGCCACGCGCCCGAGGCTTTTACTGATAACGCCCCCGACGGTAGGGAAGCTGACGACCGCCGCAGAGGTCATCGCCCAGTAAGGCTCATCCAGATTCAGATAATAGGCAACCGTAAGCGCAAGGCACATGGCGATGCCGTTGCGCAGCGCGTAACGCCACTGCGGCCGTGTCGCTTTTATCCACGGCGTATTGCGCCAGGAGAAAGCCCCCAGGTTCATCATCGCGATCCGATGGCGACGGTGCAGGTTGTGCCAGAGACCAGGGTAATGTCTTTCGGCAGTTGATCAAACTCGACGCGAACAGGCACCCGCTGAGCCAGGCGCACCCACGGGACGTTGGGTTTAATGTCAGGCACCAGGCCAGAATCGGTTTCCACGCTCTGATCGTATATTGCCCGACCTATGCTGCTAACGTGACCCTGTAACGTTTCTGCGCCGCTGTAAAGCGTGATCCGGGCAGGCGCTCCCTCGCGGATATGGCGCAGCTTGGTCTCTTCAAAATAACCTACAACATAGAAAGAGTGGCTATCGACCAGGGCGAAGACCGGCTGGCCTGTGGTGGCGTAATCACCCACACGGGTAGACAGGCTCGTGATCCATCCATCCACCGGGGCTTTGACCACGGTCTGGGTCAGTTGCCACTCGGCCTGTTTCAGCGTTGCCTCTGCAACCTTCAGGCTGGCCTGCATGGCTTTTACATTGATATTGGCGGTATCGAGATCCTCCGCAGAGATGTAATTTCTCGACAGATGGCGGCGGCGTTCGGCTTCGTTATTGGCTTTTGCCAGATCTGATTGAGCTTTTGCGAGCTGCGCCTGGGCATTAAGCACCGCAATGTGGAAAGGGGTCTCGTCGATGCGGAATAGCACATCGCCCGCATGAACGTACTGGTTGTCCTTCACCAGCAGCGCGCTGATACTGCCGGACACCTGCGGCGTGATGCTGACCTGTTCCGCGCGGATCTTGCCGTCACGCGTCCAGGGCGACTGCATGTAATAATTCCAGAGCCACCAGCCGGCCATCACCGCCAGCGCTAAAACGAAAAGAGTGGAAAAATATTTTAACGTTTTCAATGCTATTCTCACCACACGGTTAACACGGCAAGGCCAAGACAGACGGAGAGGGTAAACAGGGAGAGATCCATTAACATCGGGTGCCAGATTTCACCAGAATACATCCAGTCGCGCAGCAGACGATGCGCAATGAGCCAGATTACAAAACCGACCATCACGGCTTTAAACAGTGGCGGAAAGTAGACCGATGCGCCAACAATCAAATCCTGGAGGGGCAACCCTGCGGAGAAGGAAAACAACGTCACAAGCAGCGATCCTTTGCGGTGGAATGAGGGCCACATTGGCAGATTTCAATGCGATGGCGCATTACCATTCAGTGTAAATCATCCTTTAAGGAATGATGAATACCGTGATTGCATTTGTTTTGGCAATACAAATACTGCAAACTATTCTAAAATCACTATAATCACTTAGCAAGCTAATTATAAGGAGATGAAATTGGAATCGCCATTAGGTTCTGATCTGGCAAGGTTGGTACGCATCTGGCGTGCTCTGATTGACCATCGCCTGAAACCTCTGGAACTTACGCAGACGCACTGGGTTACGCTGCATAACATTCATCAGCTCCCGCCCGATCAGTCACAGATCCAACTGGCAAAAGCGATTGGAATTGAGCAGCCGTCTCTGGTGCGTACCCTTGACCAGCTGGAAGAGAAGGGACTCATCTCCCGACAAACCTGCGCCAGCGACCGTCGCGCCAAGCGGATCAAATTGACGGAAAAAGCGGCCCCGATTATCACTGAGATGGAAACCGTCATCAGTAAAACGCGAGGGGAGATCCTGGCCGGTATTTCCCCCGCTGAGCTGGAAATGCTGATCGGACTCATCGCCCGTCTTGAGCAAAACATCCACGATTTACAGTCGCGCGACTGACGTTGTTTACAGGCCTTGCTGGTGCAAGGCCTCTGTCATGTTCTGAACACCACCACCCGGTTGCGGCCCGTCTCTTTTGCCTCGTACATGGCTTTATCCGCGCTTTCCACACAGGTTTCAGCGCTGGTCTCCGGCGAGGTGGCGGTGAATACCCCCATACTGATAGTTATCGGTTCCGGGAGATAACCGCCGCTGCTAACGTTGTCGAAACCGCTCAATTTGAGACGTATGCGTTCGGCAACCTGTTGCGCAAGATCGGAAGGGGTATTTGTCAGCATGAGCACAAATTCTTCGCCGCCGATCCGCGCTGCGATATCCTGCGGTCGCACTGAATCGGTCAACAGGTTTGAGACAAACTGTAAAACCTTATCCCCCTGCAAATGGCCGTAGCAGTCGTTAATGCGTTTGAAACGGTCAAGATCGCTCACGATCACCGATACCGGGTGCGCCAGGGTTGCTGTACTCAGCGCGTGGTTTAATGAATCATAGAAATAGCTACGATTATACAGACGGGTGAGGGGATCGCGGATCGAGTTTTGATAAGACTCCTGATATTTTACATGCGAGTCACGATACAAATTAAATACATCGGAAAGTAAGATGAAGATAATGATTAATGTAGCGACAGTTTCGAATAACCGTGCCCGGTACCATGAAATATCTTCAGCGTGTCCGCCTAACAATAGCATGAGCAGGGTGACGATATAACAGACGCATAAAAAATTGCCGCCGACCCAAAACAAATTCCTCACGCGGGTAATGGCCATCAGGGTGATTAACGTTACTACCCAAAGGACGATCAAAATAATATTAATCGCCTGGCTCCAGAGAACCATAAACTGTCGGGTTTCATTGTCTACCAGGTCCAGTGTGAGCAGGGTTGAATGGCTGGAATAGAACAATGCCAGCCCAAGCATACTGCCCGTAAAGAGCGAGGCGCCGACAACGATACCGATGTGGGTGCTTCGTGAGAGAGCGGACGTACGCAGGGTATACAGCAATGCCGAGATGATTATCAGCACCGCCATTAAAAAGTGGCGGAACATATAGAAAATCATGGCGTCATTATAGTTCGCCACGTTGAACTGATAGAGATCAAGCCAGGCCGGGAAGCTGGACAGAGTCCCCACCATCAATAACGCTGAGC